>NZ_CP031356.1:1240215-1860323 GCF_003355475.1 Brachybacterium saurashtrense
CACCAGCCAGCCCATGCGGACGTCCGGATCGGAGTGCGGGAGCTTCCCGGCCAGCGCCCGGAACCAGCGGCCGATGATGCGGGTGATGTCGTCCCAGAAGTACAGCAGCACCGCCGTCTCGGTGCCCAGCTGGATGATCGCGGTGAACGCCGCGCCCGGATCCTGCCCGGGATTCATGAGCTCCCCGACCACGCGCACGTGCGCGCTGGAGGAGATGGGGAGGAACTCGGTCAGCCCCTGGACGAGACCCAGGACGACCGCCTCGATGAACGACATGGACTCTCCTCGACGGGTGCGGCACCTCGGGGCCGCCGCCGTGCGGGGCCACCGGACCCGCACAGAGTACGCGGCGCCGGGCCCGGGGCCCGGCGCCGCGCAGCGGAGCAGTGGTGAAGAGTACGTGGAGGTCCCGGGCGCGTGGAGGGCCCGGGACGGCGCCGGGGCTCAGTCCCGGTCGTCCTCCTCGTAGTCGTCGTCCTCGTCCTCGTAGTCGTCGTCCTCGTCGTCGTCGAAGTCGTCGAGATCGTCGAAGTCGTCGTCCTCGTCCTCGTCGTCGTCCGCGTCGAAGACGATCAGCGGGGTGGCGACGTCGTAGGCGTCGAAGAGGGCGTCGTCGTAGGCGTCGAAGGCGGTCGAGAGCTGCTCGGTGGCGGCGTCGAGAGCCGGGTCGTCGTCGCCGCGCGAGGCCGCGGCGGCTTCGTAGTGGCGTTCGAGGGCGGCGATCAGCGCAGCGAGAGCGGAGCGAGGATCCGTGTTCATGAGTGGACCGTACCGCGAACAGCGGCACAATGGACAGAGCGCGGCGCGACTCGGATCGGGGCACGCCGTGGCAGGTCACCGAGCTCAGGAGGACACCCGTGATCCGACCCCGCACCGCACTCGTCGCCGGCGTGCAGCACGTCACCGATCCGCGGTCGTTCCGGGACCTCCCGGTGGAGCGGGGACGGCGCGCGGAGGACTACGAGTACCAGATCCTCACGGTGCCGCGGGGCGCCACGGTGGCGCAGGTCCGCGCCGAGCTGGCCGAGCAGGCCGAGTACGGGCGCTGGGAGCACGCCCGCACCCGGCTGTACCTCGGCGGCGGCAAGAAGGTGTGGATGCGCCGGCGGATCATCCGGGTGCAGTCCACGCTCTGAGGGGCCGTCCACAGCCGGGCGCCGCGCCGCTCGCGCCGCCCGCGGATCTGGTGCAATGGGGGCGTGCCCGAGATCCCCGTCGCCCTGCTCGCGGTGCTGCTGCTGGGCTACCTGCCGCCGGCGATGGTGCTGGCCTGGGTGGACGGGCGCGAGCACCGGCTGCCGAACCGCTGGGTGGGCATCCTCACGGCGGTGGTGGTGCTGGCCCTGGGGCTGCTCGCCCTCGCCCGCCCGGCGCTGCGGGAGGACCTGCGCACCGCCGCGGTGCTCGCCCTGGTGCTGGGTGCCGGCGCGATCCTGCTCGCGCTGCTCTCCCCGGCCCTGCTCGGAATGGGCGATGCGAAGACCCTCCCGGTGGTGGTGCTGATGGCGACCGCGCTCGGCGGCGAGGTGCTGATCGCCGCCCTGCTGGGAATCGCCCTGCTGGGCGGGGTGCTGGGTGCGGTCGTGATGGCGGTGACGCGGCGTCCCGGGGTGCGCTTCGCCGTGGGGCCCGTGCTGCTGGCCGGCCCGTTCCTCGGGCTGCTGGGCGCGCCGCTGGTCGCGGGCGCGCTGGGGACCGGCTGACCCTGCGTCAGGACCGCGCGGCACCCCGCTGGCGCCGTGCCTCGTAGAGTGCGATCGACCCGGCCACCGCCGCGTTGAGGGAGGAGGCGGTGCCGGTCATGGGGATCTCGGCGATCACGTCGCAGGCCTCGCGCCAGGCGGCGCTCATCCCGGCGGTCTCGTTGCCGACCACCACCAGCGTGGGCCCGGTGAGGTCCACCTGCGCGAGCTCGTGCCCGCCGGCCTCGTCCAGGCCCAGCACCGTCCACGCCTCGCCCTGCGCGCGCTGGCGCCCCACCCACTCCGCCACGTCGCGGGGCGAGGGCACGCGCAGCACGGGCAGCGCGAAGAGGGAGCCGGTGCTGGCGCGGATCGCGGCGGGATCCCAGGCATCCGCGCTGTGCCCGGTGAGCAGCAGGGCGTCGGCGCCCAGGGCGTCGGCGGTGCGGGCCAGCGAGCCGACGTTGCCCGGCGAGCCGGGACGGTCGAACGCCACCACGAGCCGTGGCGAGACCTCGTCGAGGCGGGACAGCGAGTCCGAGGGCACGGCGGCCAGGGCCAGCAGCTCCGGCGGCCCGTCCTCGCGCTCCCCCAGCTCGGCCATCAGCTCCGGCGCGAGCATGACCACCGGACAGGGCGCCGTGCGCAGCAGATCCTGCGCCCACCGGGACGGCTGGTCCCGGCCGTCGCTCAGCAGGGCGCGGAGCTCGATGCCGTGCGCGACCGCCTGCGTGAGGGGGCGCACGCCCTGGATCAGCATCTCCCCGCTGCGGGTGCGCTTGGAGCGGTTGGTCAGCAGCGCCTGCCACTGCTGGAAGAGGGCGTTGCGCCGCTCCAGCCGGGACGGCAGCGGGCGCGGCCCGCGGCCGCTCATGCGCCCGCCCCGTCGTACCCGAGCTGGCGCCACGCCTCGTACACCGCGATCGCGACGGCGTTGGAGAGGTTCAGCGACCGACGGGCCGGGCGCATCGGGATCCTCACCCGCTCGGTGATCCGCGGATGGGCGAGGACCTCCTCGGGCAGGCCGGTGGGCTCCGTGCCGAACAGCAGCACGTCCTCCCGGGCGTAGTCGACCTCCCCGAAGCCCACCTCGGTGTGCGCGGTGAAGGCCAGCACCCGCGCCCGGGGCACGGCGGCGAGGGCCTCGTCGAGGTCGCGATGGATGCTCACGTCGGCGAGGTCGTGGTAGTCCAGGCCGGCGCGGCGCAGCTTCGCGTCCTCGAGGTCGAAGCCGAGGGGCTCGATGAGGTGGAGGTGGGCGCCGGTGACGGCCGCGAGCCGGATCGCGTTGCCGGTGTTCCCGGCGATCGCCGGCTCGTGCAGGAAGACGTGGACCATGCCTCGGATTCTCCCACGGGCCGGCGGCGCGGCCCGGCCCTGCGCCGTACGGCCGGGGATGACGAAGAACCCCGATCCAGTGCTGGATCGGGGTTCCCCTGCGGTGTCCGAGGGGGGACTTGAACCCCCACGCCCTTAAGCGGGCACTAGCACCTCAAGCTAGCGCGTCTACCAATTCCGCCACCCGGACAGGTGATCGCCTCTGCGACGAGTAGAACAGTAGCACGTCCTGGACGGCGCACCGGCAGCGAATGCGCCCCTGCCAGCGGAAACGTGAACACAATCACGCGGTGGCGTCGATCCGGCCCGCCATCATCCCGTGCAGCACGTCCAGCACCTCGTGCACGCCGACGGCGAGGCCCTCGGCGCCCGGCTCCCCCAGTCGCTCGGCGAGGTCCTGCAGTGCGGCGGCGGCGAGCACGATCATGGTGGGATCGGGGTCGTCCGCGCCCGCCTCGCCCCACCCCTCCATCTCGGCGAGCAGTGCCGTGAGCTCCGCCGTGGCGGGACGGTGGTGCGGGCTCAGCAGCTCCACACGGGCACGGGTGGCGAGGGCGGTGCAGCGTCGCAGCATCGCGGTCGCGCTCTCCGGCTGCGGCCGCACAGGGCGGGGCGCGACGAGTGTGGGCCGACTCTCCCGTACCAGGTCCATGGTGGGTTCCTCGTGCTCGATGGTGGGGCCCCGAGGGCCCATGAGACACCGATCACTTTACTCACGCTTTACCCTTGCGGACAAGGGCGTGCGCCTCACTCGGCCGGGGACCCGGCGGCGCGTCCCAGGGAGAGCCGCGCCGCGGTGAGCATCTCCTCGACCGGCGCGGCCGGCACCGAGAGCATCGACCGCAGCTGCATGTCGGCCTGGTGCACCAGCATCTCCAGGCCGTCGGCCACCTCTCCCCCGGCCTCCTGGACCACGGCCGCCACCGGCGCGGGCCAGGGGTCGTAGAGCACGTCCAGCAGCACGCCCGGGACGGGATGGCTGGACAGGGCGCGCCAGCGGCGTGCCACGTCGCCCGCTCCGGGCGCCGCCAGGGCGGTGATCACGGCCTCGGCCGCGAGCACGTCGTGCTCCTGCCCCCAGGGCACGCGCCGACTCTGCAGCCCGCGCGCCTCGGCGAGTCGCTCCAGCGGCGCCAGCTTCTCGGGGCTGCGGGCCGAGAGCAGCACCGTGCGCGCACCGAGCTCGGCGGCCGCGGCGACCGCGCTGAGCGCCGTGGCGCCCGAGCCGAGCACGCCCACCGTGGAGGGCTCCCGCGCGCCGTGGTCGCGCAGCGCCGCGACGATGCCGTGCACGTCGTGGTTCTCGGCGCGCCAGCGACCGTCCTCCCGGCGCACCAGGGTGTTCGCGATCCCGAGCGCGCGACTGGTCTCGTCGGCCTCGGCGGCGAGGGCGAAGGCCTCGGGCTTCCCGGGCATCGTCACGCTCACGCCCTGCAGCGCGGCGCCGGGTCCCTCGGCGAGGAACCCCGCGAGCTCGCCGGCGCGCACCTCGTGCCGGGTGTAGGCGGCGTCGGCCGCACCGAGCGCCGCATAGGCCGTGCGGTGGAGCAGCGGGGAGAGCGAATGGGCGATGGGCGAACCCACCACGGCGAAGCGACGTGCGCTCATCCCTGCGACCGCTCCCATTCCTGCCACTCCTCGACGTTCTTCTCGTGCTCGGCGAAGGTCTCGGCGAACTTGGTCTCGCCGGTGTCGGTGTTGACGCTCACGAAGTACAGCCAGTCCCCCTCCGGCGGATCCACAGCGGCGTCGAGCGCCGGCTCGCCCGGCGCGGCGATCGGCCCCGGCGGCAGTCCCTCGTAGCGGTAGGTGTTGTACGGGCTGTCGGTGTTGCGCTCCTCGTCCGAGGTGGCGACGCTGCCGGACTTCCCGCTGGCGTAGTGCACGGTGGAATCGAACTGGAGCTTCATGGGGTCGCCGTCGGCCGCGCCGGCGCCCTCGAGGCGGTTGCGGATGGTGCGCACCACCTTCCCGTAGTCCTCGGGCAGGCGCACCTCCATCTCCGCCAGCGAGGCGATGGTGAGGGTCTCGTGCCACTGGTCCCGGGGGATGTCCCGGGCCACGAGCTGCTCCTCCATCGGCTCCCACATCATCGCGATGACGTCCTCGGCGGTGGCGTCCTCGTAGATGTCGTAGCGGCCGGGCCACAGGTAGCCCTCGAGCGACTCCGCCTCGTTCTCGGGGATGCCGTAGGAGGTGTAGTCCTCCGCGGCGTCCTCGAACTCCTCCACCTCGATGCCGGTCTCCTCCGAGAGCTGCGCCCAGATCTCGGTGAGCCGCTTGCCCTCGGGGATGATCACCCGGTGCCCGGTGAGGTTCGAGGAGTCCAGCAGGGCGTTCAGCGCGTCCGCGGAGGTCATCTCGAGGCGCAGGCTGTAGATCCCCGGCTCGATCGACGAGGCGTCCGGCGTGCTGCTGAAGATGTTCACGAACGGGCCGGTGCTCTTGATGACGCCCTGGTCCACGAGCGTGGCGGCGATGTCGGTGCCGGTGTCCCCCTGGGCCACCTCCACCACGGCCTCGCCGTGGCCGGGGCCCTCGAAGTCCGCGGCCTCGCTCTCCACGCTGATGTTGTCGGTGATCCAGCGGTACCCCTGCACCCCGCCCACGCCGAGGCCGCCCAGCACCAGCAGCACCAGCAGCACCGGCAGCACGCGGCGGGTGAATCCTCCGCGGCGGGGGGCGCGACGGCGCCCCCGCTTCCCGCGGCGGTGCGGGCCCGGCTCGTCCTGCAGGTCGGCGAGCTCGTCGAAGGAGACGTCCTCGTCGCTCATCGCGGCTCCTCCTTCGTCGGGTCCTCGGGCTGCGGCGGTGCGTCGGGGCGCTCCACGCGCTCGCCCGCCCTGGCGCCGGTGGCCCGCTCGGCATCGAGCGCCTGCTGCAGGATCATCACCGCGGCGACCTGGTCCACCACGGCCCGGTGCTTGCGGCCCTTCCGGCCGGAGCGGTGCAGCGCCTGGTGCGCGGTCACCGTGGAGAGACGTTCGTCGATCATCCGCACCTCGACGACCTCGTCGGCGTCCGCCAGCGCCGTCGCCAGCTCGCCCGCGAAGGCTCTCGCCTTCTGCGCGGCGGCCCCTTCGGAGCCGTCCAGCGAGCGCGGCAGCCCGACCATGATGACACGGGCCTCGAGCTCGCGCGCCTCGGCGACGACGCGGGCGAGGGCCGTGCCGCGCTCGAGCGTCTCGACCGGGGTGGCGATCATCCCGTCCAGATCGCTGCGGGCGAGCCCCACGCGGACATCGCCCACGTCCACCCCGAGGCGGGCGCCCCGGGGCAGGCCGGGCGTCTCCGGGGCGCCGTCGTCGACGGGGCTCATGCGGTGGGCGTCCCCGCCAGGGCCTCCCGCACCGCGCCCAGCGCCGCCGGGATCTCGGCGGGGGTGCCGCCGCCGCCCTGGGCGAGGTCGGGCTTGCCGCCGCCGCGACCGCCCATCGCGGCCGCGGCGCCCTTAAGGATCGCCCCGGCCGCATGACCGCGCTCGCGGGCCGCGGCATTGGTCGCGATCACCAGCGCGGCGCGGCCGTCCTCGTGGCCGGCCACGGCCACCACCACGGGCGCGTCCTCGCCGAGGCGGGTGCGCAGGTCGAGGGCGAGGGTGCGCAGGTCGCCGGCGGCGATGCCCTCGCCGGCGTCGTGGGCCAGCAGGCGCACGCCCGCCACGTCGGCAGCGGTCTCCACCAGCGCGCCGGCCTGGGCCTGGAGCTGCTGGCCGCGCAGCGCGGCCACTTGCTTCTCCATGTCCTTCAGTCGCTGGGTGAGCGAGCGCACCCGCTCCGGGAGCTCCTCCGGGCCGCCCACCTTCAGCATCTCGGAGAGCTGGGAGACCAGCGCGTGGGAGGTGGCCTGGTGGCGGTACGCCGAGAGCCCGACGAGCGCGTCGACGCGGCGCACCCCGCTGCCGATCGAGGCCTCGCCCATCAGCTGCACGGTGCCGAGCGCGCCGGTGGTCGCCACGTGGGTGCCGCCGCACAGCTCGCGGGACCAGTCCCCGCCGATGGAGACCACGCGCACGATGTCGCCGTACTTCTCCCCGAACAGGGCCTGCGCGCCGAGGGCCCGCGCCTCGTCGATCGGCATCTGCTGATCGGTGACGGTCAGCTCCTCCTGGAGGAGGGTGTTCACCCGGCCCTCGACCTGCTCGAGCACCGTCTTCGGCACCGCCTGGCCGTAGCGGAAGTCGAAGCGCATGCGGCCCGGCGAGTTCTCGGAGCCGGCCTGGGTGGCGCTGTCCCCCAGCTCCTCGCGGAGGGACTCGTGGACCATGTGGGTGGCGGTGTGGGCGCGGGCGATCGCGCCGCGACGGTCGCGGTCGATGGAGGCGATCGCGGAGACGCCCTGGGCGAGCTCTCCCTCGACCAGGCGGCCGCGGTGCACGATCAGCCCCCTCACCGGCTTCTGCACGTCGTCGACCTCGACGAGTCCGCCGCCGGTCAGCGCGATGCTGCCCTGGTCGGCGAGCTGGCCGCCGGACTCCGCGTAGAACGGGGTGGAGGCGAGCACCACCTCCACCTGCGCGGGCGCCTGGACGGCGTTGACCAGCGCACCGTCCACGAGTACCGACTCGACGGTGGTGGCGACGGTGTCCTCCGTGTAGCCCAGGAAGGGCACCTCGCCGCCGCGCTCGGTGAGCAGGCGGTTGTACACGGCAGTGTCGGTGTGACCGGTCTTCTTCGCGGCCGCGTCCGCACGGGCGCGCTCGCGCTGCTCCTGCATCGCCGCGCGGAACGCGTCGGCGTCCACCTGCAGGCCCACCTCGGCCGCCATCTCCATCGTGAGGTCGATCGGGAAGCCGTAGGTGTCGTGGAGCTTGAACGCCTCGTCGCCGGGGAGCACCCGGCCGCCGCCCTCGGTGGCGGAGCGCGCGACCTGGTCGAAGAGCGCGGTGCCGGTCTCGAGGGTGCGGCGGAACGCGTCCTCCTCGGCGCAGACCACCTCGGTGATGCGCTCCGCGTGCGCCTCCAGCTCCGGGTAGGACTCCGCCATCAGGCGCAGGGAGATCGGCAGCAGGTGCGGCATCGAGGGATCGGTGTGCCCCAGCAGGCGCATCGAGCGCACCGCGCGGCGGATCAGGCGGCGCAGCACGTAGCCGCGACCCTCGTTGCCCGGGCGCACGCCGTCGCCCACCAGCATCAGGGCGCTGCGCACGTGGTCGCCCACGATCCGCAGGCGCACGTCGTCCTCCTCGTCGGCGCCGTACCGGCGCCCGGAGAGCTCCTGCGCCTTCTCGATCACCGGGAAGATCTGGTCGATCTCGTACATGTTCTGCTTGCCCTGCAGCAGGTAGGCCAGGCGCTCCACGCCCAGGCCCGTGTCGATCGCCTTCTGGTCCAGCTCGCCGAGGAGCTGGTAGTCCTTGCCCTTGCCGGGGCCGCGCAGGAACTGGTCGAACACCAGGTTCCAGATCTCGAGGTAGCGGTCCTCGGCGCGCTCGTCGCCGGGCCACTGCGGGAGGGTCCCGGTGGGCGCGTCGGGGCCGTACTCGGGGCCGCGGTCGTAGTACCACTCGCCGGTGGAGCCGGCCGGGCCGGGCTGGCCCGTGTCCCAGCAACTCTCCTCCCAGGGCAGGCGCACGATGCGGGAGGGGTCCAGGCCGATCACCTCGGTGAGGTGGTCGTAGGACTCCTGGTCCTCCTCCCACAGGGTGATCCACAGCCGCTCGGGATCGAGCCCGTAGCCGCCCTCGTCCACCGAGGAGGTGAGCAGCTCCCAGGAGAAGTCGATCGCGCCGGCCTTGAAGTAGTCGCCGAAGGAGAAGTTCCCCGCCATCTGGAAGAAGGTGCCGTGGCGGGTGGTGCGGCCCACGTTCTCGATGTCGTTGGTGCGGATGCACTTCTGCACGCTCACCGCACGGTCGTAGGGCGCCTTCTCGCTGCCCACGATGTACGGGATGAAGGGGACCATGCCCGCGATCGTGAACAGGATCGACGGATCGTTCGAGACCAGGGAGGCACTGGGCACGACCTCGTGCGCCTTCTTCTCGAAGTGGGCGAGGAAGCGCCGATGGATCTCGGAGGTGCGCATGGGAGCGTGATGTCCTTCCTGGGGCTGCGCGGACCGGGCGCAGCGGGGGTGCGTGGGGCGGACGGTCGATGGCCGACGGGAAGTGCTGACACGAAGGCCCCGGTCAGGGTACCGGAGTACACCCGCCGGGGCCTGTCGCGCCGCGGAGAGGAGAGGTCAGCGCGCGTAGTACTCGACGACCATCTGGACGTCGACCGTGACGGGGACCTCGGCGCGCTTGGGGCGCGCGACGAGCTGGGCCTTCAGCTCGGGCAGCTCGACGGAGAGGTACGAGGGGACCGACGCGAGGACGTCGGAGTTCCCGCCCTCGGCGGCGACCTGGAACGGCTCCATTGCCTGGGACTTGGGCTTGATCTGGATGGTCTGGCCCGGCTTCACGCGGAAGGACGGACGGTCCACCAGCTTGCCGTCGACCAGCACGTGGCGGTGCACGACGGCCTGACGGGCCTGGAGGGTGGTGCGGGCGAACCCGGCGCGCAGCACGAGCGCGTCCAGACGCATCTCCAGCAGCTCGACCATGCTCTCGCCGGTCAGGCCCGGCTCCTTCTTGGCGTCCAGGTAGGCGCGGTGGAGCTGCTTCTCGCGCAGGCCGTACTGGGCGCGCAGACGCTGCTTCTCCTTGAGGCGCACGGCGTAGTCGGACTCGGTGCGCCGACGGGCGCGACCGTGCTCGCCCGGGGGGTACGGGCGCTTCTCGAAGTACTTGACCGACTTCGGGGTGAGCGGGAGCCCGAGGGCTCGGGACAGACGCGCCTGGCGGCGCGCACGGGTGACGTTGGTCACGAGGTATACCTCTTGTTCGCGTGTGGTGAATCCAGTCTTGCAGCCGCGGATTCAGCGACCGAGCATACCGCAGGCCCTCCCCCGGGTCCACGACCGACGGCGCTGGTCACACCCGACCTCCTGTGGGGTCGCTCACGCGCTCGACGGCCGTGCTCAGCGGCCCGTGCCGCCGTCGCCGGAGCGCAGGATGCGGCGCAGCGCCTCCACCCGCCGGGAGGCGGTCTCCTCGTGGCCGTGGGTGGTGGGTCGGTAGTAGTCCACGCCCACCAGGTCGTCCGGCGGGTACTGCTGGGCGACCACCCCGTGCGGGGCGTCGTGCGCGTAGAGGTAGTCGGTGCCGTGGCCCAGCGCCGACGCCCCGGCGTAGTGGGCGTCGCGCAAGTGCGCGGGCACGCCCTGCCCCTTCCCGGCGCGCACGTCCGCGAGGGCCGCGTCCAGGGCGCGGTAGGAGGCGTTGGACTTCGGCGCGGTGGCGATGTGCACCACCGCCTGGGCCAGCGGGATCCGCCCCTCGGGCATGCCCAGCATCTGCACGGCCTGCATCGCGGCGACCGCTACCTGCAGCGCGGCGGGGTCCGCCATGCCCACCTCCTCGCCCGCGGCGATCACCACGCGCCGGGCGATGAAGCGCGGGTCCTCCCCCGCCTCGATCATACGGGCCAGGTAGTGCAGCGCCGCATCCACGTCGCTGCCCCGCATCGACTTGATGAATGCGCTGGTGACGTCGTAGTGCTGATCGCCGGCCCGGTCGTAGCGCACCGCCGCGCGGTTCACGGCCTGCGAGAGCACGGCGGCGTCCACCTCGCTCGTGCCCCGCATCAGCGCGGCGGCGGCGGCCGCCTCGAGGGAGGTGAGGATCTTGCGGGCGTCCCCGCCGCCCAGGCGCAGCAGCGCCTCGCGGGCGTCCTCGGTGAGGGTGACGGCGCCGTCGAGTCCGCGCTCCTCCACGAGGGCGCGGTCCACCAGGCGGTCGAGGTCCGCGCGCTCGAGCGACTCGAGGGTGAGCACGATGGAGCGGGACAGCAGCGGGGAGATCACCGAGAAGTAGGGGTTCTCCGTGGTGGCGGCCACGAGGGTCACCCAGCGGTTCTCGACGCTGGGCAGCAGGGCGTCCTGCTGGGACTTCGAGAAGCGGTGCACCTCGTCCACGAACAGCACGGTCTCGCGCCCCACGGTGCGCAGTCGGGAGCGGGCCTGGTCCACCACCTCGCGGATGTCCTTGACCCCGGCGAGCACCGCGGAGATCTCCACGAACTCGCGGTCCCCGGACTGCGCGACCACGTAGGCGAGGGTGGTCTTGCCGGTGCCGGGCGGTCCCCACAGGATCACCGAGGCCGGGGCGGTGCGGGAGTCGTCCCCGGAGACCAGCCGGCGCAGCGGGCTGCCGGCCTCGAGCGCCGAGTGCTGGCCCACCACCTCGTCGAGCGAGCGGGGCCGCATCCGCACCGCGAGCGGAGCGCGGTGGTCCCGGTTGCGGTCCGACAGCGTGCGCGGGGCGGGCGCGTCGCCGCTGAGGGAGAAGAGGTCCTCGTCCATCCCTCCAGGCTAGCCCGGCGGCGGGCGGGCCGACGCCCGCCGCCGGGCGGCGCGGGGCGCGGGGCGCCGCTCAGTCCCGGGCGAGCTCGCGCGCGATCCGCCCGGGCCAGGAGGGCCCCTCGTAGATCATCGCGGTGTAGCCCTGCACGAGGTCCGCGCCGTCGGCGAGGCGGCGGCGCACGTCCTGGGCGGTGGTGATCCCGCCGCAGCTGATGATCACCGAGTCCGCCGGCAGCGAGGCGCGCAGCAGGCGCAGGACCTCGCGGGAGCGCTCGGCCAGCACCGGACCGGAGAGCCCGCCGGCGCCGATGCGGTCGATCACGGTGCGCTCTGTCGCGAGCTCCTCCGGGCGGGAGATGGTGGTGTTGGCGGCGATCACGCCCGCCAGGCCCACCTCGGCCACCAAGGAGGCGACGGCGAGCACGTCCTGGTCGTGGAGATCCGGGGCGATCTTGACCAGCACGGGGATCTCACGACGCAGCCGCCGACGAGCACTGGCCGCCTCCTCGACCACGGCCTCGAGGATCGGCCGGAGCATCTCCACGCTCTGCAGGTCCCGCAGCCCCGGGGTGTTGGGGCTGGAGACGTTGATGGCGAGGTAGTCGGCGTAGGGCGCGAGCAGCCGCGCCGAGAAGCGGTAGTCCTCGGCGGCGTCCTCGAGCGCGGTCACCTTGGACTTGCCGATGTTCACGCCGATCACGGCCCGCTGGCCGCGTTCGGTGCGGCGGGCGCGGGCCAGGCGCTTGGCGAGCGCGGCGGCGCCGTGATTGTTGAAGCCCATCCGGTTGATCAGGGCCCGATCGGCGACCAGGCGGAAGGACCGGGGGCGCGGATTGCCGGGCTGGGCCGTGGCGGTCACCGTCCCCACCTCGACGTGGCCGAAGCCGAGGTCCAGCAGCGCGAGCGGCACCTCGCCGTCCTTGTCGAAGCCGGCGGCGAGACCCAGGGGACTGCGGTGCGTGCGGCCCAGCACCTCGCGGGCGCCGTGCTCGTCCCGCCTCGGGGCGGCGGTGCGGAAGAGGGCGCGCAGCACCGCGGGCCCTCCCGGGAGGGCGTGCGCGGCGGCGAGGGCACGCACGGTGAGGCGGTGCGCCTGCTCCGGATCCAGCCGGCTGAGCGCGTGCCGGAACAGCACGGGATAGAGGCCGTGGCGCGGGTCGTCGATGGTGGTCACGGTGCTACGGTACGCGGTCGCAGCGGCCCGGTTCAGGCCGGAGGTCCGGCGCGTCGCATCGTCAGCAGCGCGATCACGGGCAGCAGCAGGGGCACGAAGCCGTACCCGCTCCCGAAACCGCTCCACACCGTCGCGTCCGGGAACAGCGCCGGATCCACGAGCGTGAGCGTCCCCACCACCAGCACGCCCACCAGCTCGACGGTGCACAGCGCCCGTGCGGTGTGCGAGCGGCGACCGCCGCGCACCAGCGCCACGGTGACGGCGATGTAGGTGAGCGCCGCGAGCAGGGAGAGCGCGTAGGCGACCGGGGCGAAGGAGAAGTCGCGCAGCATCTGCACCAGGCTGCGCGCGGTGGCCGAGAGCGCGAACACCGCGTAGGCCGCGATCAGCACCACCTCGACGCCGCGACTGCGGCGCCCGGTGGGCGTCGGCCGGGCATCGGTGGTGGGGCGCGGGGCGCTCATGCGAAGCCTCCCGGCCAGATCTGGTGCAGCCGCATCAGGAGCACGATCGTGACCAGGGCGGTGAGGCCCACCACCAGGCTCCCCCAGCGGCTCCGCTCGAACAGGCCCGCCCAGCCGCCGCCCACGGCGAGCATCAGCGCGGTGAGCAGATAGCCGTAGAGGGTGATCCGGTCCGGGGGTGTGGCGCCGGCGAGGTCCCGCAGCCCCAGTGCGACCCCCAGCACGACCCAGGACAGCGCCAGGAGCGCGGCGCCGCCCAGCAGCACGAGGTCGGCGTTCAGCTCCCGGAGCGCGTAGTAGCCGCCGAGCGCGGCCGTGAGCCCGGCCAGCACCGCCACCACGATGCTCAGCGCCGTCATGAGTGCTCCGTCCTCCTCGCAGGGCGAACACCGTGTCCGGCCCGCCCCTACGATAGGGCCATGCCCACCATTTCCATGACTGAAGCATCCCTGCGCGACGTCGAGGTCGACGTCCTCCTGCTCCCCCTCGTGAAGGGGGCCGACGGCGCCCCCTCCACCGTCCCGGGCTCCCCGGAGATCTCCGAGGCCATCGCCGGTCTCGACGCCTCCGCCGGCCGCGGCGACGTGTATCGCATCCCCTCCCTCTCCCTCGCCGCCGCGCGCTCGCTGCTGCTGGTGGGCGTGGGTGACGAGGATCTCTCCGCGGTGAGCGCGGAGGATCTGCGCCTCGCCTTCGGCGCCGCCACCCGCTCGCTCACCGGCGTGGAGCACGCCGCGGTGGCGCTGCCCACGGGCACCCCTGCGCAGCGCGCCGCCGCCCTCGAGGGCGCGGCACTGGGCGCCTACGCGTTCGTGGCGCACAAGACCGGCTCCGGCGCCTCCGCGCCCAAGCCCGCACTGTCCGCGCTCAGCCTGGTGGCCGACGCCGACGCCGACGCCGACGCCGACGCCGCCCGCGCCGCGGTGGAGCGCGCTGACCTGCTCGCCGGGATCGTCACCACCGTGCGCGATCTCGTGAACACTCCCCCGAACCTGCTCTACCCCGAGTCCTTCGCGCAGCGGGCCCGCGAGGCCGTGGACGGCCTGCCGGTCACCGTGACCGTCCTCGACGAGGAGGAGCTCGCGGCGGGCGGCTACGGCGGCATCGTCGGCGTGGGCCAGGGCTCCACCCGCCCGCCGCGCCTGGTGCGCCTCGAGTACTCCCCCGCCTCCGCCACTCGGTCCGTCGCGCTCGTGGGCAAGGGCATCACGTTCGACACCGGCGGCATCTCGCTCAAGCCCGCCCCCGGCATGGACGACATGACCTCGGACATGACCGGTGCCGCCACCGTGCTCGGAGCGACCGTGGGCGCCGCGCGCCTGGGGCTGGACGTGAAGGTCACCACCTTCCTCGCGCTCGCGGAGAACATGCCCGGCGGCGGCGCACAGCGCCCCGGCGACGTGGTCACGATGCGCAACGGCACCACCGTCGAGGTGCTCAACACGGACGCCGAGGGGCGGATGGTGATGGCGGACGCACTGGTGGACGCCGTGGCCGGCGAGCCCGACCTGGTGATGGACGTCGCCACGCTCACCGGTGCCGCCGTGGTGGCGCTGGGCAAGCGCACCGCCGCCGTGATGGGCACCGAGAGCGCCCGCGAGCGGGTGCTGGCCGCCTCCGGCACCTCGGGCGAGCCGTTCTGGCCGCTGCCGTTCCCCGCGGAGCTGCGCGCGGACCTCACCGGCCGGGTCGCGGACCTGCGCAACATCGGCGACCGTCCCGGCGGAGCGCTCTCCGCCGGGGTGTTCCTCTCCGAGTTCGTGGGCGAGACGGAGTGGGCCCACCTGGACATCGCCGGTCCCGGCTTCGCCTCCGCCCCGCTGGGCTACATGGGCAAGGGAGCCACCGGCATGAGCGTGCGCACCGTGCTGCAGGTGCTGGAGGACGTCGCCGCGGAGGCCTGAGCGTGATGCTCGCCGCGTTCCGCCCCGACTGATCAGCGCGGTCGGGCCGCCCGGCGCCGCCTGGTGCCCTAGCATGGGACACGCAGGCGGCGCCGTCGGCCATCCAGGTCCGGGCGGGCCGCGGAGTACACGTTTACACCGAGGAGCACACAGGTGGCGGAGACAACCACTGACCAGTTCGACGTCGTGATCCTGGGCGGTGGCAGCGGCGGCTATGCGGCCGCGCTGCGCGGGGCCCAGCTCGGCCAGAAGATCGCGCTCGTGGAGAAGGACAAGCTCGGTGGCACCTGCCTGCACCGCGGCTGCGTCCCCACCAAGGCGCTGCTGCACGTGGGCGAGCTCGCCGACGCGCCGTCCGAGGCGAGCGCCGCCGGCGTGGACCTCACCCTGAACGGCATCGACGCCACGAAGGTGCTGGGCTTCAAGGACAAGATCATCGGCCGCCTGTACAAGGGCCTGCAGGGTCTGGTGAAGTCCCGCAAGGTCGAGTACGTGGAGGGCTTCGGGAAGCTCACCGGCGCGAACACCGTCACGGTCGAGACCGAGTCCGGCACCCGCACGCTCACCGGCAAGAACGTCATCCTCGCCTCGGGCTCCTTCTCGAAGACCCTGCCGGGCATCGACCTGGGCGGCCGCTTCCTGGACTCCGAGGCCGCCCTGCAGCTCGCCGAGGTCCCGAAGAACCCGATCATCCTGGGCGGCGGTGTGATCGGCGTCGAGTTCGCCTCGATCTGGAAGTCGCTGGGCGCGGAGTCGGTGACCATCGTCGAGGGCCTGCCCCATCTGGTGGCGAACGAGGACGAGGCGCTGTCCAAGGCGCTCGAGCGCGCGTACAAGAAGCGCGGGATCGCCGTCTCGCTGGGCGTGTTCACCGAGAAGGCCGAGCAGACCGAGGACGGCGTGAAGGTCACCCTGGCCGACGGCACGGTCTTCGAGGGCGACTACCTGCTGGTCGCCGTGGGCCGTGGCCCGAACACCTCCGGCATGGGCTACGAGGAGCAGGGCATCGAGATGGATCGCGGCTTCGTGCTCGCGCACGAGGAGACCCTCGAGACCAACGTGCCCGGCGTGTACGCCGTGGGCGACATCGTCCCCGGCCTGCAGCTCGCCCACCGCGGCTTCGCCCAGGGCATCTTCGTGGCCGAGCGGATCGCCGGGCTGAACCCCGCGCCGATCGTCGAGTCCGGCATCGAGCGCATCACCTACTGCGAGCCGGAGCTCGGTTCGGTGGGCCTCACCGAGAAGCAGGCCAAGGAGCAGCTGGGCGAGGACGCCGTGGAGGCCTACGAGTACAACCTCGGCGGCAACGGCAAGTCCCAGATCCTCGGCACCACCGGCTTCATCAAGCTGGTGCGCGAGAAGGACGGCCCGATCATCGGCGTCCACATGATCGGCACGCGCACCTCGGAGCTGATGGGCGAGGCCCTGCTCATCGTCAACTGGGAGGCCTACCCCGAGGACGTCGCCTCCCTCATCCACGGCCACCCCTCGCAGCACGAGGCCATGGGCGAGGCCGCCCTCGCTCTCGCCGGCAAGCCGCTGCACGCCCACGCCTGAGCCTTCCCAGGAGGAGAACCCCATGTCTGAAACCGTGAAGATGCCAGCTCTCGGTGAATCGGTCACCGAGGGCACCGTGACCCGCTGGCTCAAGGGCGTCGGCGACACCGTCGAGGTGGACGAGCCGCTGCTCGAGGTGTCGACCGACAAGGTCGACACCGAGATCCCCTCCCCCGTGGCCGGGACGATCGAGAAGATCCTGGTCGAGGAGGACGAGGACGCCGAGGTGGGCGCCGATCTCGTCGTCATCGGCGACGGCTCCGGTGCCGAGGGCTCCGGCGCTGACGACTCCGGTGCCGAGGAGCCGGCCGAGGCCGACGAGCCCGCCGAGGAGACGGAGGATCTCGCGTCCGACGAGACCACCGCCCCCTCCACCGAGGAGCCCGCGCAGTCCCAGCAGTCCTCCGGGAGCGAGGCCTCCTCCTCCGGCGAGGCGGCCTCCGGCGAGGACGTCACGATGCCGGCGCTCGGCGAGTCCGTCACCGAGGGCACCGTGACCCGCTGGCTCAAGGGCGTCGGCGACACCGTCGAGGTGGACGAGCCGCTGCTCGAGGTCTCGACCGACAAGGTCGACACCGAGATCCCCTCCCCCGTGGCCGGGACCCTGCTCGAGATCCGCGTCCAGGAGGACGAGGACGCCGAGGTCGGCTCCGTGCTCGCCGTGATCGGCTCGGGCGAGGCCGCGGCCGCGCCCGCCGAGGAGCCGGCCGCTCCCGCGCCGAAGGCCGAGGAGAAGCCCGCCGCGCAGGAGGCGCCGAAGCAGGAGGCACCGAAGCAGGAGGCACCGGCGGAAAAGCTCGCGGCCGCTGCCCCCGCGAAGGCCGAGTCCGCTCCGGCGGCCGCGCCTGCGCCGAAGGCCGCCGATGCGGTCTCCGGGGCGGAGTCCTCCGGCTACGTGACCCCGCTGGTGCGCAAGATGGCCGCGGACGCCGGGGTGGATCTCTCCTCCGTGTCCGGGTCCGGCCTGGGCGGCCGTATCCGCAAGCAGGACGTGCAGAAGGCGATCGAGGCGCAGAAGTCCGCGGCCTCGGCGCCGGCCGCCGCTCCTGCCGCGGCCTCCGCTCCGGCCGCGCCCGCGGTCGAGGTCTCCTCGAAGCGCGGCACCGAGGAGAAGATGCCGCGCATCCGCAAGGTGATCGGCCAGCGCATGATGGAGTCGCTCCATGAGATGGCGCAGCTGACCACCGCGGTGGAGGTCGACGTGACCCGCATCGCGAAGCTGCGTGCCCGCACGAAGGACGAGTTCGCCGCCCGTGAAGGCGCCAAGCTCACGTTCCTGCCGTTCCTGATGATGGCCGCGATCGAGGGTCTGAAGACCTACCCGCAGCTGAACTCCACCATCGACGGCGACAAGATCGTCTACCACGGCTCCGAGAACATCGGCATGGCCGCGGACACCGAGCGCGGCCTGGTCGTGCCGGTGATCAAGAACGCCGGGGACCTGAACCTGGCGGGTCTGGCCCGCCAGATCGGCGATCTCGGGTCCCGCGCCAAGGGCAACAAGCTCGTGCCGGACGATCTGCAGGGCGCCACCTTCACGATCACGAACACCGGTTCGGGCGGCGCCCTCTGGGACACTCCGATCGTGCCCGCGCCCCAGGTGGGCATCCTGGGCACCGGCACCATCACGAAGCGTCCCGCCGTGGTGCAGAACGCCGAGGGCGACGACAGCATCGCGATCCGCTCGATGATGTACCTGTTCCTCTCCTACGACCACCGGATGGTCGACGGGGGCGACGCCGCCCGCTTCCTCACCTTCATGAAGAAGCGGCTCGAGGAAGGTGCCTTCGAGGGCGAGCTGGGTCTGTGACCTGCTGACCCGCTGACCCGGCGCGCACCGGATCCACCGATCCCCGCCTCCTCCCCGCACCGGGAGGGGGCGGGGATCGTCGTTCTCCTCGCGGTGCCCGACGGGGCGGCTCAGCCCGTCCCCGCCTCCTCGCCCACCTCGCGCACCTGCCAGGTGCTCCCCGACCAGACCAGGTGCAGCACCACGGCCTCCGGCGCGGAGGCGGGGATCGTGGTCACCGTGCCGTCGGCGCTCTCAGTCTCGTGCTCGGCGACGGAGCTCACCACACGCAGCGACGCCGTGCCCTCCTCGGCGGACTGCGAGAGCAGCTCCGCCTCGTGCACCACGGGACCACCGCCCCGCACCGTCACGCCCGCGTACGCCGCGCGGACGCGGTTCGACTCCTCCCGCGCAGTGCTGCCGGCCACGGAGGCCGCCACCGGCGAGGTGCCGGTGAGATAGGCGTGCCGGGTACCGGCGAGCTCGGCCGCCAGCTCCCAGGGCTCGGTGATCTCGGGCGCCGCGGCGTGTTCCTCGGCCGCGGGCGACGGCGCCGCCCGCTCGTCCTCGCCGACCGGCATCGCCCAGTGCGCCCCGAGCAGCACGAGCGCTCCGCCCAGCAGCACCGCCGTCCCGCTCAGAAGCGCGATCCGGCGCAGCCGGGGCCGTCGCAGCACCTCCGCCGTGGCCTGCAGCGCACATGCCGCGCCGCGACGCCCGCGTGCGGCGGCCGCGGTCGCCGCGCCGCCGACGGGTCCGCCGCGCGCCCGGTAGGGATCCCGCCGCGGTGCCGCCTCCTCCTCCGCCTCCTGGGCGATCCGAACGTCGTCGATGCGTCGACGGAGTCGTCGCGGCTGCGGAAGCGGTGGCGGATCGGCCACCGAGGGCTCGGCGGGCACCGGCGCGGCGAGCGGCACATCGAGGGCCGACGGCTCGGCGGGCGTCGTCGCCGCGGTGGGCGAGGAGCGCCGCAGCGTCCGGTCCTGGTCGGCGAGCACCGAGTCCGCCCAGAGCCGGTCCTCCCGGCGCGCCGCGAGCGTCTCGTCCTGGCGCAGGCCCTCCAGGTCCAGCACCACCACGGAGCCGTCGGCGCGCCTGCCCAGTCCTCCTCCTCGGCCGGCACCCAGCACCCAGCCGCGCTCGTGGAGGGCGTCGAGCAGCACGTCGAGCTGCTCCCGGGCGCGGGCCGTGGCCTCCCGCTCGCCCGTCGGCGGGGTGAGCGGCTCCGCGGACCGTCGGCCGGTGCACCGGGCCATCAGGGCTGTCGTCTCGCGGAGGTAGCCCTGCTCCTCCACCTCGAGCACGGCGGGCGCCGCCTCGACGCCGTCCACCTCGAGGGCGGCGAGCAGCTGCGCCTCCTGCCGCAGTCGCGTCCGCTCGGCGATGTCGAGACCGCGCAGCCGCAGCGCCCGGGGCCGCGCCTCGGGACCCAGCAGCTGTTCCTCCCGCGCGCCGCGCACCCGGGCCTCCCCCGCCTCCTGGCCGGCGGGCGACGGCGGCCGGGCGTGCTCCGCCCGCCGGGCCGGGTACAGGGCGCCGCAGGTGAACCTCTCCTCCTCGAACTCCTCCATGTCGGCAGTGAACCGCATCCCACCCAGGCGACCCCGCGGCTATCCACAACGCGCAGGTCGTCGCCGGAGTAGCCTGAGCAGATGCTCGATGTGATCCGCCTCGGTTTCAGCGAGCCGGTGCCCGGAGGGGACCGGCACGAGGAGTTCGGCCTGCCCCCGGGGCCGGTGGACTACCGCGCGGCCTGGGCCCTGCAGCGCGAGCTCCACGCCGAGGTGGTCGCCGGGCAGCGTCCCGACACCCTGCTGCTGCTGGAGCATCTGCCGGTGTACACCGCGGGCAAGCTCACCGAGGAGCACGAGCGGCCGCGGGACGGCGCCGAGGTGGTGGACATCGACCGCGGCGGCAAGATCACCTGGCACGGGCCGCAGCAGCTGGTGGGCTACCCGCTGGTCAAGCTGCCCGTCCCGATCGACGTGGTGGGCTTCGTCCGTGCGCTCGAGCACACCCTGATCGACGTCTGCGCCCAGGTGGGGGTGCCGACGACGCCCGTGGAGGGACGCAGCGGCGTGTGGGTGGCGCCGGAGGGCGAGGAGGCGCGGAAGGTGTGCGCCATCGGGATGCGCGTCTCCAAGCGCGCCACCATGCACGGCTTCGCCCTGAACTGCGCGAACGAGCTCTCCTGGGCCCAGAACGTGATCCCCTGCGGGATCGACGACGCCGGGGTGACGAGCCTGAGCCGGGAGGCCGGCCGCCGGATCGCGGTGGCGGACGTGGTCGACATCGCGGCGGAGGCGATGACCGCTCTCGTGGCGCACCGCACCTCGCCCCGGCCCGTCTGAGCCGTCCCCGCCCGCGCCGGGTCGATAGACTCGGCAGAACGTCGATATGAGGAGGCATCAGGGTGACACTCGCCCCCGAAGGCCGTCGCATGCTGCGCGTCGAGGCGCGGAACGCCGAAGTCCCGATCGAGCGCAAGCCGGAGTGGATCAAGACCCGCGCCGTGATGGGGCCGGAGTACACCGCGATGAAGAAGCGCGTGCACGGGCAGGGCCTGCACACCGTCTGCGAGGAAGCGGGCTGCCCGAACATCTTCGAATGCTGGGAGGATCGCGAGGCGACCTTCCTCATCGGCGGTGACACCTGCACCCGCCGCTGCGACTTCTGCAACATCGCCACCGGCAAGCCGCTGCCGGTCGATCCCATGGAACCGTTCAAGGTCGCGACCTCCGTGAAGGAGATGGGCCTGCGCTACTCCACCATCACGGGCGTGGCCCGCGATGATCTGGCCGACGGCGCGGCGGGCCTGTTCGCCCGCACCTGCGAGCAGATCCACGCGATGAACCCCGGCACCGGGGTGGAGCTGCTGATCGATGACATCAAGGGCCGCGGCGAGCATCTCCAGCAGGTGTTCGAGTCGAAGCCCGAGGTGTTCGCGCACAACCTGGAGACCGTGCCGCGGATCTTCAAGCAGATCCGCCCCGCCTTCCGCTACGAGCGCTCCCTGGACGTGATCTCGATGGGCAAGGACGCCGGGATGATCACGAAGTCCAACCTCATCCTCGGGATGGGAGAGACGGACGACGAGATCCTCGAGTCGATGCAGCGTCTGCACGACGCCGGCTGCGACATCCTCACCATCACCCAGTACATGCGGCCCTCGAAGCTGCACCACCCCATCGACCGCTGGGTCAAGCCCCAGCAGTTCGTGGACCTGTCCCGGGCCGCGGAGGAGATGGGCTTCCTCGCAGTGATGGCCGGGCCGATGGTCCGCTCCTCCTACCGCGCCGGGAAGCTCTGGGCGCAGGCGATGAGGAAGCTCGGCCGGGAGATCCCCGAGAACCTCCTGCATCTCGATTCGAACCAGCCCGCCCGTCAGGAAGCGGCGAGCGTCGTCGCCCGCACCCAGCAGGCCGCAGCCAGCTGACGCCCGCCCGGCCCCGAGAGGACCCACCGCCCATGGCTCGCACGTCCGAGACCGCGCCCGAGAAGCGCTCCAAGAAGAAGAACGCCGACGGCACGAAGAAGCCCGGCCGCCTCAAGCAGATGGTCGAGGTGTACAAGTACACCCAGGAGGTGGACCGCACCACCCTGCCCTGGATGCTCGGCGCCGTCGCCGCCTCCGTGGCGGTGGGCGTGCTGCTCACGCTGCTGATCTTCTCCAGCCCCTGGTACGGCATCTTCATGGGCCTCGCCGTGGGCCTGCTGATCGCGATGATGATCCTCGCCCGCAAGGCCGAGCGCGCCGCCTTCGGGCGCATCAAGGGCCAGCCCGGCGCAGCCCTCGCCGCCATGCAGTCCATCCGTCGCGGATGGAACGTGGACGACGAGCCGGTGCAGATCGACCCCCGCAGCCAGAAGATGCTGTTCCGCGCCACCGGCCGGGCCGGGATCGCCGTGGTCGCCGAGGACTCCTCCTCCGTCTCGATGAAGCTGCTGGAGAAGGAGCGCCGCAGCATCCGCCGCGTGCTCCAGCACGACAACGTGCCGGTGCATCAGATCGTGGTGGGCGACGGCGACGGCGAGGTGCCGCTGCACAAGCTGCCCACCTACATGCAGCGGATGAAGAAGCAGCTCACCAAGGACGAGGCCGCCCAGGTGAGCAAGCGGCTGAACGCGCTGCGGCGCTCCCTGCGCCAGTCGATCCCCAAGGGCGTGGACCCGATGCGGGCCCGCCCGAACCGCAAGGCGATGCGGGGTCGCTGAGCCCGCGACCCACGGACGTCGATCCGGCCCCCTCCCGCACGGCGCGGGAGGGGGCCGCGTCGCGTCCGGGAAGGCCCTGCAACGGCGCACAGGCGCCGCTCCCGCGCAGGCCGCCAGACCTCCGGAGCGCGCCGTGACCTTCCCGTGACCTTCGTGATCTTTTCGTGACATTCTGCGTCGCCCCAGGTCAGGGCCAGATCAGGAGGGTCTTCCGGGAGGGCGGCGGCACCCGTGCACCGGCGCGCGGGAGCCTCTTCGCGGCCGCTCGCGGCGGCGTCGCGCCGGAGCGGGAGGCGGCGCCGGAGGGCTCAGGCGGTGACCGTGGCGGTACCGGCGACCACGTCGTGCAGCGGCTGGCGGTCGCGGTTCCACACCACCGCCGGCAGCAGCAGGAGCATGAGCGCGGTGCGCACCAGAGCCCGCAGCACCATCGGCGAACGGCCCCGCACGGGCAGCACCCGAACGCGCACCGCGAACTGGCCCGGCGTGGCCCCGAAAAGGCTCAGGAACAGCACGTTCATCACCACGAAGAGGGCGAGGTTCGCCAGCGCGTCGCCGGAGAACAGCAGTGCGGAGACCAGCAGGCACAGGCCCCAGTCGGCGAGCAGGGAGAGGGGTCGGCGCCAGAACGGCGCCACGGCGCCGCGGCCCGTCGCGGGCAGGCCGAGGGCCGAGCCCTTCACGTAGCCCTCCTCCGCGGGAGAGCCGTCCATCCACGAGCCGAGGTCCTTGCGATCGATCACTCTCCGACCTTAGTGGGCGCGCCGGGGATCCGGCGCGACGCCCCGGGGTGCCGCGCACCACAGGGCCTAAGCTGTGAGCACCCGAGTTCGTGCCCCGTGCGGGTCGCACCGAACTCGTCCGGTGACGCCCCCCGGGGCCACACAGCACTACGCGCCGCACGGCGCGGATGGAGGAGACGTGTTCAACAGTCCCAGCGAGATCGTCAAGTACATCGAGGAGGAGGGCGTCGAGTTCGTCGACATCCGCTTCTGCGATCTTCCCGGCGTGATGCAGCACTTCAACATCCCGGCGAGCACCTTCGACGAGGAGGCCATCGCGACCGGGCAGCTGTTCGACGGCTCCTCGATCCGCGGGTTCCAGGCCATCCACGAGTCGGACATGAAGCTGGTGCCCGATCTGGAGACGGCGTACCTGGACCCGTTCCGTGAGCGCAAGACGCTGATCATCAACTTCTCGATCGTCGACCCGTTCACGGACGAGCCGTACTCGCGCGATCCGCGCACCGTCGCCTCCAAGGCGGAGGAGTACCTGAAGTCCACCGGCATCGCGGACACCGCGTTCTTCGCGGCCGAGGCCGAGTTCTACATCTTCGACGACGTGCGCTTCAAGACGTCGGTCAACTCCGGCTTCTACTCCATCGACTCCGACGAGGCGGTGTGGAACACGGACCGCGACGAGTCCGAGTTCGGCGGCAACCAGGGCTACAAGACCCGCCTCAAGGGCGGCTACTTCCCCGTCCCGCCGAACGACCAGATGGCCGATCTGCGCGACGAGATCGTCACCGTGCTGGAGCAGACCGGTCTGCAGGTGGAGCGTGCGCACCACGAGGTGGGCACCGCCGGCCAGCAGGAGGTCAACTACCGCTTCAACACGCTGCTGCAGGCGGCGGACGACGTCATGAAGTTCAAGTACGTCGTGAAGAACACCGTGTGGGACGCCGGCAAGACCGCGACCTTCATGCCCAAGCCGCTGTTCGGCGACAACGGCTCCGGCATGCACACCCACCAGTCGCTGTGGAAGGACGGCGAGCCGCTGTTCTTCGACGAGCGCGGCTACGGCGGCCTCTCGGACATCGCCCGCTGGTACATCGGCGGCATCATCGAGCACTCCCCCGCGCTCACCGCGTTCACCAACCCCACGGTGAACTCCTTCAAGCGCCTGGTGCCGGGCTTCGAGGCGCCCGTCAACATGGTGTATTCGGCCCGCAACCGCTCCGCCGCGATCCGCATCCCGGTCACCGGCTCCTCGCCGAAGGCCAAGCGCATCGAGTTCCGCGCGCCGGACCCCTCGGCGAACCCGTACCTCTCCTTCGCGGCCCAGCTGATGGCCGGCATCGACGGCATCCGCAACCGGATCGAGCCGCCGGAGCCGATCGACAAGGACCTCTACGAGCTGCCGCCGGAGGAGCACGCGCAGATCCGCCAGCTGCCCGAGTCGCTCGGCGCCGCGCTGGACGCCCTCGAGGCCGATCACGACTTCCTCACCGAGGGCGACGTGTTCCCGGAGGACCTCATCTCCACCTGGATCGAGCTCAAGCGCACCACGGAGATCGATCCGTTCCGCTTCCGCCCGCACCCCCACGAGTTCGAGCTCTACTACGACATCTGAGCCGCACAGCTCGAGTCGACGACGGCCCGTCCCCGCCCTGCCAAGGGTGGGGGCGGGCCGTCCGCCGTGCGGGATGGACCGGAGCTCAGCTCTCGGGGTCGTCCATGAACACCCGCACCTCCTGTGCGCAGCGGCAGGCCACGGCGGTCCTCCGCGCCCATTCGAGGGCCTCCTCGCGGGTCTCGAGCTCGAGCACCGAGTAGCCGCCCTCGATGTGGCGCGTCTGCTCGTAGGTGGTCTCGAGCACGCTGCCGGAGCCGGTGACCATCACCGGCGGCACGGACTCGTCGATCCCGCCGCCGAAGACCCACACGCCGGCCGCCTTCGCCTCCCGCACCACGGCGTGGGCGTCGCGGGCCGCGTCGGCGAGCTCCTCACCGGTGAGGTTCATCGCGCTGCTGGGGAAGGAGATCAGGTACTTCGCCATGGTGGGTCCTCTCGTCGGGGCACAGCGGTGTGCCCCGGAAGTCTCCTCCACGTCGAGGCGCCGCGCCACCCGGACGCCGCAGGCTGGCGCTCACCGAGCGGGCTCAGCTCAGCGCGTCGATCCCGCCCTTGCTGCGCAGCAGCGACAGCAGCAGGTCCTTGGGGCCGGAGGCGGGATCGAGGGCGCACTCGTCGGGTTCGAAGGACCACGCCGCGCGCAGCGCCCGGAACACCTCGAACTCGGCGTCGCCGGTGCGCAGCGGCACCGCCTGGTAGCCGCCCGCCTCGGGCAGATGGATGATGAACGCGCCGGTGAGCTCGGGCATCTCCCGGGTGGCTCCGTCGCCGTCCAGCAGCAGCTCGGCCCGGCACACCGCCACCCCCTGCAGGGCGTAGTCGCCGCGCACCTTCTTCGAGGTCTTGATGTCCGCGCTGAGGACGGTGTTGCCGATCCGCACGATCGCATCGGTGGTGCCGGCGTAGCCCACGGTGTGGTTCACGACCGTCTGCTCCACCTCGAGGAACTCGGGCTGGTAGTCCTCGAGGAACCGGCCGTAGCCCTCCAGGCGCACCTCCGCGCGGGCGATGAGCGCGCGGGGATCCTTCTCCCCGGCGAAGGCGCCCTGCTCGCTGCGCATCTGCTCGGCGACGGCACCGATGTGCGCGGCATCGGGCCGCGTGCCGCTGGTGCCCCACTCCTCGCACACGGCGTGCACCAGGGTGCCGAAGTCCGCGGCGGCGCGGGTGTGCTCGGGCGCGGCGGCGGCGATCCGCTTCTGGGTGCCCCAGCGGTCGCGGGAGACGCGGGAGATCTCCGCGGCGGCCCGCTCCGGGTTGCGGTCCAGCCAGGCGTACATCTCCAGCGCCCGCTTCGAGGCCATGGTGGCGTACCAGCCCTGCAGGAAGTCCTTCGCGCGCATCCCGGCCACGGTGGTGATCGAGGGGTACATCAGGGGACCGTCGGGCTCGAGACGGTACATGCGGCCGCGGGGCGTGTCGGCGCTCAGGCTGGGCGTGGTCATGGATCCTCGGGGACGACGGGCGGGACAGGGACGGCGACCACGGTACGCCGAGACGCCGCGGTGCGGCGACGGGCGCCGGCAGGACGCGCCGGGTGCGGCATGGGGATCACATCTCGGCGGGCCCGAAGATGATCTCCTCGGCGATGCTCCGCGCCCGGCGCGTCAGGCGCAGGTAGCGCTCCTCCAGCTCGGAGGCGGAGCCGTCGTCCCCGTCGATCAGCAGGGCGAGGGCGCGCAGGTCGTGGCGGTCGGTGGGGAGCACGTCCCCCTCCCTGCCCTTCCACAGGAACAGGCTGCGTCGCACCAGCCACGCCAGCGACCAGGCCTCGGCCAGCTCGCGCACGTCCCGCACGGGCAGCAGCTCGACCTCCCCCGCCGCCTCCAGCAGATCCAGGGTGTGCTCGGTGCGCAGCGCCTCGACCTCGTGGCCGTGCTCCAGGGCGAGCAGCTGCATGCACCACTCCACGTCTGTCATGCCGCCGCGGCCCAGCTTCACGTGCCGGGACGGATCCGCGTTGCGCGGCAGCCGCTCGGACTCCACCCGTGCCTTCATGCGGGTGATCTCGCGCCGCGCGGAGGCGTCGATCCCCCCGGCCGGGTAGCGGTGACGGTCCATCTCCTCGCGCAGACGGGCGGCGACCGCCTCCGAGGCCACCACCGGCCGTGCCCGCAGCAGGGCCTGCTTCTCCCAGGTCTCCGCATCCCGGCGGTAGTAGTCGCTCCAGGAGTCCAGGCTGCGGGCCAGCGGTCCCACCCGTCCCTCGGGGCGCAGGTCCGCGCTCACGCGCATGTCCGCGCGGGCGGTGGGGGCGTTGAGGATGTGCTGGGTGCGGGTGGCGACCGCGATCGCGATCTCCACCGTCTGTGCCCCCGCGCCGCGATCGAGCACCACGAACTGCACGTCGGCGTCGGAGGAGTAGCCCATCTCGCGGGCGCCGAAGCTGCCCAGCGCGAGGATCGCCATCTCGATGCCGAGCGCCCGGGCGGGATCGGAGCGGCGCTCGCGCAGGCGCAGCGCGGTCTCCACGTCCACCTCCGGGGCGCTGTCGAGGGTCTCGCCGTCCTCCCCGATCGCCTTCCGCTCCCGCGCCACCACGTGCAGCGCCACCAGCATGCCCGCCTCCAGCACCGCCTCGGCGAGGTCCGTCAGCGCCCTCGCCACCTCCTCGGCAGTGGCCACCCCGGTGAGGTGGGCGAGCGCGATGCGCAGCAGCTCCCGGTTGCGGGTGCGGCGCAGCACGTCCTGCGCCACCTCGATCGTGTCCACGCGGGAGATGACGGCGAGGAACTCGCGGCCCAGCACGTCCCGGGCCAGCGGCCGCAGCTGCTCGTCGCGGGCCAGCCAGCGCACCGCCTCGGGGATCTGCTCGAGCTGCTCGCCCACGTAGCGCCCGGCGGCGAGCACCCGGGTGAGGCGCTTGGCGGCGAGCCCCGAGTCGCGCAGCAGGCCCAGGTACCAGTGGGCGGAGCCGATGGTGTCCGAGAGGCGGCGGAAGCCCAGCAGCCCCAGATCCGGATCCACGCCGTCCGCGAACCACTCCAGCATCGCCGGCAGCAGATGGCGCTGGATCTTGGCGCGGCGGGAGATGCCCTCGGTGAGCGCGGTGATGTGCCCGAGGGCCCGCTCCGGGTCGCGGTACCCGATCGCCTCCAGCCGGGCGGCGGCGCTCTCGCGGCTCAGGCGGATCTCGCCGTCGCTGAGCTGAGAGGCGGTGAGCAGCAGCGGCCGGTAGAAGATCTCCTCGTGCAGCTGCCGCACCCGCCGGCGGGTGCGCTGGTAGCGCTGGTGGAACCCGTCGGTCCCCTCCCCCAGGCTGCGCGCCAGGCGGCGCAGGTCCGAGGCGGCGGTGGGCAGCACCTGGGTGCGGCGCAGGCGGTGCAGCTGCAGGCGATGCTCCACGCAGCGCAGGAAGCGGTAGGCCTCGTCCATCTCCGCCACATGGGTGCGGGAGATGTACCCGCCCTCGCCCAGGCGTGCGAGCGCCTCGAGGGTGGAGCGTCCCTGCAGCGCCTCGTCGGTGCGGCCGTGCACCATCTGCAGCAGCTGCACGGTGAACTCGACGTCGCGCAGCCCGCCGGGGCCGAGCTTGAGGTTCCGCTCCACCTCCGCGCGCGGGATGTGCGCGACCACGCGCCGGCGCATCGCCCGGGCGTCCTCCACGAAGCCCTCCCGGGTGGAGGCCTTCCACACCCACGGCTCCACCATCTCCTCGTACTCGGCGCCGAGCTCCCGGTCCCCGGCCGCGGCACGTGCCTTCAGCAGCGCCTGGAACTCCCAGGACTTCGCCCATTCGGTGTAGTAGCGGCGGTAGGAGGCCAGGGTGCGCACCAGCGGGCCGTCCTTGCCCTCGGGGCGGAGGTTCGCATCGACCTGCCACAGCGACCCCTCGCCGGTGCGCTCCGAGCAGGCGCGGGCCAGCTCGCGCGCGAGCGCGGCCCCCACCCGCAGCACGTGCTCCTCGTGCTCCGCCGCGAGCTCGCCGTCCTCGTCGCACAGGTGCGCGGCCGGGGCCACCACGTGCATCACGTCCACGTCGGAGATGTAGTTGAGCTCGCGCGCGCCCGTCTTGCCCAGGGCGATCACCGCCCAGCGCACCGCCTCGTGGCCCTCCACGGTGGCGCGGGCGATGGCAGAGGCCGCCTCCAGCGCCGCATCGGCGAGGTCGCTGATCGCGGCGGAGACCTGCGGCTGGAGGGCGGTGGGGTCCTCGGCGCCCACGTCCGCGGCGGCGATCTGGGCGAGCCTCCCGTGATAGGCGACGCGCAGGGCGTCGCGCACCTCGCGGCCGCCGTCGGCCGCGACCGGGACCTCCGCCGCCGGGTCCGCGCCCACGGCCTCGAGAAGGCGGCTCCGCACCGCCTGCGCCTCGAGCGCGAGATCGTCGTCCCCCTCCCGCAGCAGCTCCAGCAGCTCCGGGTGGCGCGCGAGCACGTCCCCCAGCGCGACCGAACTGCCCAGCAGGGTGATCAGGCGCTGTCCGCCCGAGCCCTCCTGCCCGATGCTGCCAAGGAACTCGGCGCACAGCCGTCCCTGACCGGCCTCCTGGGCCGACTCCGCCAGGCGCAGCAGCCCCAGCACCGCGTCGTCGCCGTCCGCGGTGCGGCCCAGCGCGGCCACGGCACGGTCGCCGAGCCCCGCGAGGACGGGCTCGGCGAGGAAGCGCCGCGCCCGGTCGGTGCTGCTGAAGCCCAGGCGGGCGAGGGCCCCGGTGGTGGTGGCGGGTTCGCGGGTCACGGCGCGCGCCCTCACACCCGGCTGAAGGTGGAGTGGAGCTCGTAGGCGGTGACCTGTTCGCGGTAGCGCTCCCACTCCTGGCGCTTGTCGCGCAGGAAGAACTCGAACACCTGCTCGCCGAGGGTGGCGGCCATCAGCTCCGAGTCCTGGAATCCCTCGAGCGCGCGGAACATGTCCGTGGGCAGCGGCTCGATGCCCATCGCGCGGCGCTCCCGCTCGGTGAGGTCCCAGACGGCGTCCTCCGCCCCTTCGGGCAGCTCGTACTCGCCCTCGATGCCGGCCATCCCGGCGGCCAGCAGCACGGAGAAGGCCAGGTACGGGTTCGCGCTGGAGTCCAAGCCGCGGAACTCCACCCGCGAGCTGGTGCCCTTGGTGGGCTTGTGGAAGGGGACGCGCACCAGGGCGGAGCGGTTGTTGTGGCCCCAGCAGATGTAGCTCGGTGCCTCCTGCGCGCCCCAGAGCCGCTTGTAGGAGTTCACCCACTGGTTCGTGACCGCGCTGTACTCGGGCGCGTGGCGCAGCAGGCCGGCGATGAACTGCCGCCCCACCTTGGACAGGCCGAACTCCGCGCCCGGCTCGTGGAAGGCGTTCTTCCCGCCCTGGAAGAGGGAGAGGTGGGTGTGCATGCCGGAGCCGGGCTGGTCGATCATGGGCTTGGGCATGAAGGTGGCCACCTGCCCCATCGACAGCGCCACCTCCTTCACCACCGTGCGCAGGGTGAGGATGTTGTCGGCGGTGGTGAGCGCGTCCGCGTAGCGCAGGTCGATCTCGTTCTGGCCGGGCCCGTTCTCGTGGTGGGAGAACTCCACCTGGATGTTCATCGCCTCCAGGTGCTGGATCGCGGTGCGGCGGAAGTCCTGGCCCTGCCCGCGGTGCACGTGGTCGAAGTAGCCGGCGCCGTCGATCGGGCGCAGCGGCTCGCCCACCGTGTACGGCTCCTCGAAGAGGTAGAACTCGATCTCGGGATGGGTGTAGAACTCCAGCCCCTTCTCCTCCGCACGGGCCAGCGCATCGCGCAGCACGCGGCGCGGATCGGAGGCGGCCGGTTCGCCGTCCGGGGTGAGCACGTCGCACATCATGCGGCCGGTCGCGTTGGTCTCGCCGCGCCAGGCCAGCAGCTCGAAGGTGGCCGGGTCGGGGCGCAGGATCATGTCCGATTCGTAGCTGCGGGTGAGGCCCTCGATCGTGGAGCCGTCGATCCCGATGCCCTCGCTGAAGGCGGTCTCGAGGTCGGAGGGGGAGATCGCGATCGACTTCAGGGTGCCGGCGATGTCGCAGAACCACAGCCGGATGAAGCGCACGTCGCGATCGGAGACCGTGCGGATGACGTCGTCGTGGAGATGTCCCATGCACCCAGTCTGCCCCAGGGAGGGGCCGGACGCGGAGCGCCCCGGCCTCCCTCAGAGGAGGCCGGGGCGCTCACGACGCGGCAGGGCCGCTCAGAGGTACTGGCTGCCGTCGATGTACCACTGGCCGTCCTCGCCCTGGACGAAGACGACGCCGCCGTCCTCGCCCAGCAGCTCGATGCCCGCGGTGCCGTCGCCGTTGTCCACGCCCTCGATCATCGAGCGGTCGATCGCATCCATCATCGAGGGATCGATCGGCTGCTCCCCGGCCTCGCTCTCGAAGCCCTCGATGCATCCGGCGAGCTCCGGCCCGGAAAGCGGCTCCCCGGTGGTGGGATGGGAGACCAGGCCGCAGGCGGCCTCGCCGTCGGCGTTCGCGGCGGCCTCGAGGAACTCGTAGAACCGGTCGCCCACCGCCGTGAGGTCGTCCTCGCTGAGCGCCTCGCCGGAGGCGGCGTCGTCGGAGTCGCCGTCGGAGGCGTCCTCGTCCATGCCCTCGTCGTCCGAGGAGCCCTCGTCCTCGGAAGCGGCGCCGTCGCCGGTCCCGGCGTCCTGCTCGGCCATGTCGTCGTCGGCGTCCTCCTCGGCGTCGGAGGGGGACTCCTCTTCGGTGGTGGTCCCGCCGTCGCCGTCCTCGTTCCCGCCCAGGAGGCCGCCGCACGCCGCCGTCCCGGTGACGATGGCCAGCGCGCCCAAGGTCGCCGCCGAAGCTCGAACAGTCCTGCGCATGATCGCGGTCATGATGGGTCCCCTCACTCGTCCAGTCCGGCACCCGGTGGCGCCGTGTGCTCCACCCTGGCACAGCAGGGCCCAGCAGCGGGATGGGGAGAACTCCCCACTCGCCGCCGACCGCCGGGGACCCGGCCCGCGGGCCCGGGACTAGGCTTGCCCTGCAGTCCGTCCCCTCTCCCGTCCAGGAGCATCCCGTGAGCACTCAGTCCAGCAACGGCCCGGCGAAGATCCGCCTGCGGCACCTGCAGCAGGCGAAGGCCGACGGGCGCCCGTTCTCGATGCTCACCGCCTACGACCAGTTCGCCGCCCGCGCCTTCGAGGCCGCCGGGGTGGAGACCCTGCTGGTGGGCGACTCGGTGGGGACCACCGTGCTGGGCCACTCCTCCACCACCGCCACCACGCACCAGGACATGCTCACGTTCACCGGGGCGGTGGCGCGCAGCGTCACGCGCCCGCTGGTGGTCGCGGATCTCGCCTTCGGCACCTACGAGGCCGGTCCCGCCGACGCGCTGCGCCACGGCGTCGAACTCGTGCGCGCCGGCGCGGAGGCGGTCAAACTCGAGGGCGGTGCGGAGGTCGCGCCCCAGGTGCGCGCCCTGGTGCAGGCCGGGATCCCGGTGTTGGGCCATCTGGGGTTCACGCCGCAGTCGGTGAACTCGCTCTCCGGGCACCGGGTGCAGGGCCGGGACGAGGAGGGCGCGCGGCGCCTGCACGCCGATGCGCTCGCGCTGCAGGAGGCGGGGGTGAGCGCGATCGTGCTGGAGCTGGTGCCGGCCGCGCTCGCCGCCGAGGTCACCGCGGCGGTGGCCGTGCCCACCATCGGGATCGGCGCCGGGCCGCAGTGCGACGGTCAGGTGCTGGTGTGGCAGGACATGGCGGGCCTGTCCGGCTTCCAGGGGAAGTTCGTCAAGGCGTTCGCGGATCTGCGCGGGGAGCTGCAGCGCGCGGCCGCGCAGTACCGGGCCGAGGTGGGCGAGCGCGCCTACCCCGGGCCCGAGCACTCCTTCGAGTGACGCCGCGCACTCAGGCGGTCGGCGCGGACCCGTCGCCGTAGTCGTCCCAGTCCTGGTTCTCCTCGTCCCACGCCTTGTTGCGCTCGGCGGCGGTGGACAGGGCCCGCGCCGCCTCCTCGCGCGTCGCGTACGGGCCCATCCGCTCGGAGGCCGGGGACTGCGGCCCCTCCTCGACCTGGCCGGTGCTGAGGTTGTAGTAGAACTGCGTGCCGTCGGTCACGTCGGTCTCCTTTGCGGTCGGTGAGAGACTGGTGCTCATGACTGTAGAGCAGGAATGGATCCGTCCAGAAGGGCGCGAGGAGCTGGTGCCGGGCGTCATCGGCCCGCGGCGCAGCGTGCCGGCAGCGATCGAGCGCCCCGAGTACGTGGGCAAGGACGAGGCGGTCTCCGACACCGGCCCGTTCATCCAGAACGCCGACGTGATCGCTCGGGTCCGCGAGGCGTCGAGGATCGCGGCGCTGGCCCTGCAGGCCGCCGGGGAGGCGGCACGGCCGGGCGTGACCACCGATCACATCGACGAGGTGGTCCACGGGGTGCTGCTCGAGAACGGCGCCTACCCCTCCACGCTGGGCTACCTGGGCTTCGAGAAGTCCTGCTGCACCAGCCTCAACGAGGTGATCTGCCACGGCATCCCGGATTCCACCGTGATGCAGGCCGGGGACATCCTCAACGTGGACGTCACCGCGTACGTCCACGGCGTGCACGGCGACTGCAACGCCACCTTCACGGTGGGCGAGGTGCATCCGCGCGCGCAGGACCTCGTCGACACCGCCCACGCCGCCATGATGCGCGGCGTGAAGGTGGCCCGGCCCGGCCGCGAGGTGAACGTCATCGGGCGCGTGATCGAGAAGTTCGCCGCCCGCCACGGGATGGAGTCGGTGCACGACTACACCGGCCACGGCGTGGCGGAGGGCTTCCACAACGGCCTGGTGATCCCCCACTACGATTCGGCGCCGATGTTCGACGACGTGATCGAGGAGAACATGACCTTCACGATCGAGCCGATGCTCACCCTCGGCTCCCAGGCCTGGGAGCAGTGGGACGACGGCTGGACCGTGGTCACCCGCGACCGCTCCTTCTCCGCCCAGTTCGAGCACACCATGCTCATCACGGCCGACGGCCCGGAGCTGCTCACCGTGGTGTGAGCCCGGCCTGTGCCCTGCCGCCGACCCGTCGGCCCGCCGGGTGCGGCCGGGCCGCCCGCGGCTTCCGCCCCGTGGTCGGCCCGGAGCGGCCCGGACGGGATGGGTATCCTGTGCGTCCGTGAGCACCGTCGCCGGCGGTGCATCGACCTGCAGGGCGTTCTCTCGCCCGCCCACCGCGCACAGGAGACGGCATGAGCAAGAAGGCCTTCGGGATCGACATCGGCGGAAGCGGCATCAAGGGCGCACCGGTGGATCTCGCCACCGGTGAGCTCGCCGCGGACAGGCTCCGCATCCCCACTCCGCAGCCCTCGGTGCCGGAGGCGGTGGCGGACACCGTCGCCGAGCTCATCGACTCCTTCGACGTGGCGCCGGACATGCCCGTGGGCGTCACCTTCCCCGCGGTGATCTCCGCCGGGGTGGCGAAGACCGCGGCGAACGTGGACAAGTCCTGGATCGGCACCGATGTGGACGCGCTCCTCACCGAGCGCACCGGCCACGACGTGTTCGTGGTCAACGACGCCGACGCCGCCGGCATCGCCGAGATGACCTACGGCGCCGGGCGCAAGAGCTCGGGCGTGGTGCTCGTGATCACGCTGGGCACCGGCGTGGGCAGCGCGATGTTCGTGGACGGCACGCTGGTGCCGAACGCCGAGCTCGGTCACCTGCTGCTGCACGGGGATGACGCCGAGAAGTACATGGCCAGCTCGGTCCGCGAGCGGGAGGAGCTGGACTGGGACGTGTGGGCCGGGCGCCTGCAGGAGTACTTCTCCCACGTCGAGTTCCTGTTCAGCCCCACGCGGATCATCGTCGGCGGCGGCGTCTCCAAGAAGTACAAGAAGTTCCTGCCGCCGCTGGACCTCGAGACCGAGATCGTGCCGGCGGGGCTGCGCAACGAGGCCGGGATCGTGGGCGCCGCGGTGCTCGCGCACCGCGAGGAGAAGGCGCTGAAGAAGGCCGCGAAGAAGGCGGAGAAGAAGGCCGAGAAGAAGTAGCGCGCGGCCGGGCGGCGCCGCGGGGTGGACCAGCCGGCCTGTAAGCCGGGTTCTGTGAGCGGCAGCCATCCTTCTCGGATCGTCGTTGCCGACGACCTCCAGCGGTCTACCCGGGAACTCGGGCCGGCGCCCTCGAACATTCCCTGTCTGACCTTGCTCCCGGTGGGGTTTGCCGTGCCGACCTCGTCACCGAGGCCGCGGTGGTCTCTTACACCACCCTTTCACCCTTACCGCCGTGCCCGTGGGCGCGGCGGCGGTCTGCTCTCTGTGGCACTGTCCCGCGGATCGCTCCGGGTGGGCGTTACCCACCACCGTGCCGGGTGGAGCCCGGACTTTCCTCGGCCCCGGGGCGCGAGCCCCGAGGACGCGGCTGCCCGGCCGACTGGTCCGTCCCCAGTCTACGTCGCGCCGGCCCGTCGGCCGCGCCCGCCCGGCCCGGCCCGTGGCCCACGTGCCCAAGGTCTCGCCGTGGCGCACCGGGGTGTGCCGGGCAGGGGCCCGAGAATGGACGGATGCTGATCCTGCTGCCGCCCTCGGAGACGAAGACCCGCCCCTCGGAGGTGGGGACCGCGAGACTCGATCTCGACGGGATGTCGCTGCCGGCGCTGCACGAGAGCCGGGAGACCATGCTGCGCGCGGCGCGCCGCACCGCCGCCGGGGCCGACGCCGCCGCCCGGCTGGGCGTGCCCGCCTCCGCGCCGGAACTGGTAGGCCGCATGCTGCACCTGGACGAGGAGCCCGCAGGCGCCCCGCTCGCCGTCTACTCGGGCGTGCTGTACGACCAGCTCGATCCGGCCGCCTCCCTCCCCGAGGACCGCCGCGTGCTGGTGCAGAGCGCCCTGTTCGGGCTGGTGGACGCCGCGCAGGACGCGATCCCCGCCTACCGGCTCTCCGCCGGGTCGTCCCTGTCGCGGCTGGGCAAGGCGGGAACCTGGTGGCGGCCGCGGCTGCGGCCGATCGCCCAGGAGCTCCTCGCCGAGCAGGCCCGCAGCGCCTCGCCGCTGGTGATCGACTGCCGCTCCGGCGGGTACCGGTCGATGATGGCGATGCGCGGCGACGAGACGGTGCGGGTGCTGGAGGTGGCCCCGGTGCAGGAGCGCGACGGGGTGCGCAGCGTGATCTCCCATGACGCGAAGCGCTATCGGGGCCTGGTCACCCGGGTGCTGCTCGAGGCCGCGCAGGCCCCTGCCACCGCGCAGGAGGCGCGTGAGCTGCTCGCCGAGGGGCTGGGCGCCGGCCTAGCCGTCGAGCTCGACGGCGACCGTCTGGTGGTCGTGGACCGCGTGCGCTGAGCGGCCCGGGCGACGGAGCGGGCCGAGCGTGCGGGGCTCAGCCCGCCCTGCCGCTCCAGGGATCGGTGGTGTGCGCGGTGCGCCGCACCTCCAGCCCGGGCAGGGCCTCGGCCAGCAGCTCCTCCGCCAGCGGCAGCCACAGCGCCTCGCTCGCCGCGTGGGGGACGTCGATCAGCGCCGGCACCTCGGCCGGGTCCGCGGCGGTCTCGAGGTGCTCCAGCGCCGGGTGGTGGCGCAGGTCCGAGGTGAGGTACACGTCCGCCCCGGAGCCGGCGGCGGCGTCGAGGAAGGAGTCCCCCGCCCCCGGGCACACCGCCACCGTGCGCACCGGGCGCTGCGCGTCCCCGGTGTGGAGGATGCCGCGGGCGGTGGCGGGCACCAGCGCGGCGACGGTCTCGGTGAGCTCCCCCACCGTGGTGGGTGCGGGCAGCTCTCCCACCACGCCCAGGCCGAAGCGCACCGAGCCGTGGCCGGCCTCCGCCTGCTCCTCCCCGGGCAGCAGCGGGCGCGGGGACTGCAGCGCGAGCGCGCGCAGCCAGGCGCCGACGGTGCCGCGGGTGGAGCGGTCCACGTTGGTGTGCCCGCACCACAGCGCCGTGCCGGCCCGCAGCAGGGAGGTGACCACCGCGCCCTTGCCGTCGTCGGCCGGCAGGAAGCTCGCCCCGCGCAGCAGCAGCGGGTGGTGGGTGATCAGCAGCTGCGCGCCGTGCTGCACCGCCTCGCGGGCCACCGCGACGGTCGGATCCACCGCGAGCAGCACACGCTCCACGGGCGCGTCCCGCTCCCCCAGCACCAGCCCGGCACGGTCCCAGCTCTCGGCCCAGTGCAGGGGGTAGGCGGACTCGAGCACCTCGAGGACGTCCTGCACGGTGCGGGCGCCGGTCGCGGCGCTCATGCCCCGAGCGCCCGGGTCTCGACCAGGGCGGCCTGGTAGGCCTTCCACGGCATCAGCACGCACTTCACGCGGGCGGGGAACTTCGCCGCGCCCAGCAGGGCGATGCCGTCCCCGATCAGCTCCTCGTCCCCGTCGAGGCGGCCGCGGGAGCGCATCACCTCCTCGAAGTGCTCGCGCACCGGCTCCATCTCGACGACCGTCCGGCCGATCAGGAGGTCCGCCATGATCGAGGCGGAGGCACGGCTCATCGCGCAGCCCACGGCGTCGTAGGAGACGTCCTCGATGCGCTCGGCGGCGCCGTCGGCCAGGTGGAGGCGCAGCGTGATCTCGTCCCCGCAGGTGGGGTTCACGTGATGGACCTCGGCGCCGAACGGCTCGCGCAGGCCGGCGTGGAGGGGGCGCTTGTCGTGCTCGACGACCAGCCCGGTGTACAGGGCGGAGAGGTGGCTGCTCATCACAGGGATCCGAAGAAGTCGACGGTGCGGGCCACGCCGTCGACGAACGCGTCGATCTCGGCGGCGGTGGTGTGGACGGAGAAGCTGGCGCGGGTGGTGCCGTGCACGCCGTAGCGGCGGTGGAGGGGCCAGGCGCAGTGGTGGCCCACCCGCACCTCGATGCCCAGGGAGTCGAGCACTTGGCCCACGTCGTGCGGATGGCGGCCGGCGAGGTCGAAGGAGACCGCACCGGTGCGCTCGGCGGAATCCGCCGGGCCCAGGACGCGCACCCCGTCGATGCCCGCCAGGCCCTGCAGGGCGCGACGGGTGAGGGCCTGCTCGTGGGCGGCGACATTCTCCATCCCGAGCGCGTCGAGGTAGTCGCAGGCGGCGGCGAGCCCCACGGCCTGCGAGATCGGCGGGGTGCCGGCCTCGAAGCGGGCGGGAGGCTCCGCGTAGGTGGTGCGGTCCATGTGCACGGTCTCGATCATCGAGCCGCCGGTGAGGAAGGGCGGCATCTGCGCGAGCAGCTCGTAGCGGCCCCACAGCACCCCGATGCCGGTGGGGCCGAGCATCTTGTGCCCGGACAGCGCCACCAGGTCCACCCCCAGCGCGGCGAGGTCGACGGGCATGTGCGGGACGGACTGCGCGGCGTCCAGCACGGTGAGGGCGCCGACGGCGCGAGCCGCTTCCACCAGGCGACCGACGGGGTTGACGGTGCCCAGCACGTTGGACTGGTGGGTGAACGCGAGCACCTTCGTGCGCGCGGTGAGCAGGGAGTCGAGATCGGTGAGGTCGAGGGTGAAGTCCTCGGCCACCGGAATCCAGCGCAGCGTGGCACCGGTGCGACGGGCGAGCTCCTGCCAGGGCACGAGGTTCGCGTGGTGCTCCATCTCCGTCACCAGGATCTCGTCACTCTCGCCCACCCGCAGGTGCGCGGGGGTGGAGGAGTCCCCGCCGCCCAGCGAATGGGCGACGAGGTTCAGGGCCTCGGTCGCGTTCTTGGTGAACACCACCTCGTCCGGGGAGGGGGCGCCGAGGAACGCGGCCACCCGCTCGCGGGCTCCCTCGTAGGCGTCGGTCGCCGCGGAGGCCATGCGATGCGCGCCCCGCTTCACCGCGGCGTGATCGCGCCGCAGGTAGGCGATCTCCGCGTCGAGCACCTGCTGCGGCCGCTGCGAGGTGGCGCCGCCGTCGAGGTAGATCATCGGGGTGTCGTCATCGAGCATGCGGGACAGGATCGGGAAGTCCGCCCGGACCGCCTCGACATCGAACCCTGGTGTGGGTGCACTCACCTGCGCGGCTCCTCCTTCGCTCGGGCCGGGCCCCGGAACACGCAGGACGCGTGCGCAGGGGCCTCGGCGGCCCCGCCAGTATAGGAAGCATCCAGGTGGCGGGGTGGGGTCGTGAGATCCTGGAGACCCCACGGGCGGGCTCGTCGGGACCCACCGTGCCGCCGCACCCGCCCTCGACCCGCGGCGCGCCACCGCGCCGCCCGCCCCAGACCCCGGAGGCCCGCCATCGACACGCTGATCCTGCTCGCCATGTTCACGGCGATCCTCGTGGCCCTGGTGGTAATCCTCTCGCGCCTGCTGCTGCGACGCCGCGAGGCCCGGGAGCAGTGGGAGGCCGCCGGCCGCCCCGAGCCCACCCCGCGCACGCCCGAGGAGCGCGAGCGCGACCGCCGCACCGCCCTCACGTGGGGCTGCCTGGTGGTCGCCGTGCCGGCGGTGCTCATGCTGGCGTACGCCGTGACGCGGTGAGGGGCCCAGCACGCCGAAGGCCCCTGATCCTGCACTGTCCGTGCAGGTCAGGGGCCTTCGTGTGAGTGGGTCGTGAGGGGCTCGAACCCCCGACCTTCTGGGTGTAAACCAGACGCTCTGACCAGCTGAGCTAACGACCCGTCGGGAGCAGGCTCCCCCGTCCCCGAGGAGGGGACGTCCGCGCCCCGCCTGGACGGGGCGTGCGGCGATCAGGTGGTCCGGCTCGCCAGGCGGGTGCCGGTCCAGTCCTTGGCCAGGCTCACCGAGCTCATCACCCGCAGGCCGGCGATCCCGGCGCTCTCCTGGATCTCACCGGGCACCACGTGCCCGTCGCGACCCGCCTTCGGGGTCATCACCCACACGGGGGCGCCGGCGTCGATGTTGCGCAGGGTGTCCACCATCGCGTCGGTGAGGTCGCCGTCGCCGTCGCGCCACCACAGCACCACGGCGTCCACGATCTCCTGGGTGTCCTCGTCCTCGAGCTCCGCCCCGATGAGGTCCTCGATCGCGTCGCGCAGATCGAGATCGACGTCGTCGTCGTAGCCGATCTCCTGCACGATCTGTCCCTCGGTGAGGTTCAGCACCTCGGACAGGGAGCTGGACGAAGGGGCGTCGGCCGACGGTGACAAGAAAGGACTCCTCACAAGCGAGATCAAGCGGTCGTGCGCCGGGAGGACGCCCGTGGGCCCCTCCATCCTGTGGCGCGCCCCGCAGTCTATGTCACCCGCCACCCGCGCGCACCACGGGACGGTGGTCCCGCCCACGGCCGACGGGCCGCGGGATGTCCTGCGCATCACAGATGCGGAGGGAGTGTGAAGGTCCCGCACGGGCACGGCGACGGTAGGCTTGCCTGCACCGAGGCCGAAGGAGCCGGGCCCACCGGCGAACCTCAGCTCCCACGGCCGGTCCATCGCCTCCCGTAGAGAGAAGGACAGTGTGACTTCGCACGAGACCCCTCGTCCCATCGGCATCAACCTGCCGAGCCACGCGCAGGACCCGGATCCCGAGGAGACCCGGGAATGGCTGGAGTCGTTCGACGGGCTCGTCGAGCACCGGGGCGCCGATCGGGCCGCCGAGATCGTCCAGAGCCTGATCCAGCACGCGCGGGACGAGGACCTGCACCTGCCGGACTCGCTCACCACGGACTACGTGAACACGATCTCCGAGCAGCAGCAGCCGCAGTACCCCGGCGACGCCGACCTCGAGAAGGAGCTGCGCAACATCAACCGCTGGAACGCGGCGATGGTGGTCCATCGCGCCCAGCGGCCCGGCGTCTCCGTGGGCGGGCACCTCTCCAGCTACGCCTCGATCGCCACCATGTACGAGGTGGGCTTCAACCACTTCTTCCGCGGCCGGAACCATCCCGGCGGCGGTGACCACGTGTTCTTCCAGGGGCACGCCTCCCCCGGCATCTACGCGCGCGCCTTCATGATGGGCCGCCTCGCGCAGGAGGACCTCGACGGCTTCCGCCAGGAGGTCTCCAGCGAGCACGGCATGCCCTCCTACCCGCACCCGCGGGCGATGAAGGACTTCTGGGAGTTCCCCACCGTCTCCATGGGCATCGGCCCGGTCGCCGCGATCGAGCAGGCCTCCTTCGACCGCTACCTCCAGAACCGCGGCCTGAAGGACACCTCCGAGCAGCACACCTGGGCGTTCCTCGGCGACGGCGAGATGGACGAGGTGGAGTCGCGCGGCGCACTGCACATCGCCGCCAAGGAGCACCTGGACAACCTCACCTTCGTCGTGAACTGCAACCTGCAGCGCCTCGACGGCCCGGTGCGCGGCAACGGCAAGATCATCCAGGAGCTGGAGAGCCAGTTCCGCGGTGCCGGCTGGAACGTCATCAAGGTGATCTGGGGCTCCGGCTGGGACCCGCTGCTGGCCGAGTCCACCGACGGCGCGCTCATCGACCTGATGAACGCCACCCCGGACGGCGACTACCAGACCTACCGCGCCGAGGACGGCGCCTTCATCCGCGACAACTTCTTCGGCCGCGATCCGCGCACCAAGGCGCTGGTCGAGAACATGTCCGACGAGGACATCTGGTGGAAGCTCAACCGCGGCGGCCACGACGCGAAGAAGATCTACGCCGCGTTCCAGCAGGCCGCCACGGCGAAGAACGGCAAGCCCACCGTGATCCTCGCCCACACCGTCAAGGGCTACCGCCTGGGCAAGAACTTCGCGGGGCGCAACGCGACCCACCAGATGAAGAAGTTCACCCTCGAGGATCTCAAGGCGCTGCGCGACACCCTGCGCATCCCGATCAGCGACCAGCAGCTCGAGTCCGGCAGCGTCTACGACGCGCCGTTCTACCTGCCCGAGGACGACTCCCCGGTGATGACGTACCTGCGCGAGCACCGTGCCGCCCTGGGCGGTCCGGTGCCCTCCCGGCGCACCGAGCACAAGGCGCTCGAGCTGCCGGGGGACAAGGCCTACGAGGTGGTGCGCCGCGGCTCCGGCAAGCAGGAGATCGCCTCCACCATGGCGCTGGTGCGGCTGCTCAAGGACCTGATGCGCGACAAGGAGACCGGCAAGCGCTGGGTCCCGATCGTGCCCGACGAGGCGCGCACCTTCGGCATGGACTCGTTGTTCCCCACGGCGAAGATCTACAACCCCGACGGTCAGAACTACCTCTCGGTGGACCGCGACCTGCTGCTGGCCTACAAGGAGTCCACCTCCGGCCAGATCAAGCACATGGGCATCAACGAGATCTCCTCCACCGCGGCGTTCACCGCGGCGGGCACCTCGTACGCCACCCATGACCTGCCGATGATCCCGTTCTACATCTTCTACTCGATGTTCGGGTTCCAGCGCACCGGCGACTTCTTCTGGGCCGCCGGGGACCAGATGGCCAAGGGCTTCGTGATCGGCGCCACCGCGGGCAAGACCACGCTCGCCGGCGAGGGCCTCCAGCACATGGACGGCCACTCCCCGATCCTCGCCGCCACGAACCCGGGCGCGGTCATCTACGACCCCTGCTTCGGCTACGAGCTGGGCCACATCGTGCGCGACGGCCTGCAGCGGATGTACGGCGAGGACGACCGCCTGCAGGAGGTCTTCTACTACATCACCGTCTACAACGAGCCGATGGTGCAGCCGGCCGAGCCGGAGGACCTCGACGTCGACGGACTGCTCAAGGGCATGTACCTGCTCGAGGAGAAGGCCGAGGGCGAGGGACCGGAGGCTCAGCTGCTGGCCTCCGGCGTGGGCGTCCCGTGGGCGCAGCACGCCCGCGAGCTGCTCGCGGAGGACTGGGGTGTGCGCGCCTCGGTCTGGTCGGTGACCTCGTGGACCGAGCTGCGCAAGGAGGCCCAGGAGGCGGAGAAGCACAACCTCCTGCACCCGGAGGAGCCCCGCACCCCGTGGCTCTCCCAGCGCCTCGAGGGCGTCGAGGGGCCGTTCGTGGCCACCTCCGACTACGACTTCATGGTCCCGGACATGATCCGCGAGTGGATCCCCGGCGCCTACGGCGTGCTCGGCGCCGACGGCTGGGGCTTCTCCGACACCCGCCCGGCGGCCCGCCGCCACCTGAAGATCGACGCGCACTCCATGGTCGTCAAGACCCTGCAGCTGCTCGCCAAGGAGGGCAAGGTCGATCCCTCCGTGGTGCGCCAGGCACTGGACAAGTACGAGCTGACGAACGTCAACGCCGGCCAGTCCGGCTCGTTCGGCGGCGAGTCCTGAGCATCCCGCCGGGCCGTCCGTCCTCCGCGACGGACGGCCCGGCGGCCGCCCCACACCCCGTCGGCCCGTCTCGACCCCGAGCGGGCCTTTCCTGTTCCCACTCCCCTGGAGGTTCCCGTGCTCGCGATCGTCTGTCCCGGACAAGGGGCGCAGAAGCCCGGATTCCTGAGCCCCTGGCTCGAGCTCCCCGGCGTCGAGGACGCGCTCTCGGCGCTCTCCGAGGCGGGCGGCGTCGACCTGCTGCGCCACGGCACCGAGTCCGATGCGGACACGATCCGCGACACCGCGGTGGCGCAGCCGCTGCTGGTCGCCGCCGGCATCCTCGCCGCCGCCGGCCTCTACCAGGAGCAGGCCCTCCCCGCGCCGGACATGGTCGCCGGCCACAGCGTGGGAGAGCTCACCGCCGCCGCGCTCGGCGGCGTGCTCAGCAACGGCGACGCGATGCGCCTGGTCGCCGCCCGCTCGCAGGCGATGGCGACCGCCGCCGCGGCCGAGCCCACCTCCATGGCCGCGGTGGTGGGCGGCACCCGCGAGGACGTGCTGGCCGCCATCGAGCGCCACGGACTGCACCCCGCGAACCTCAACTCCGCCGCGCAGGTGGTCGCCGCCGGCGCGAGCGAGAGGATCGCCGCCCTGGCCGAGGACGGCCCCGCCAAGGCCCGCGTGATCCCGCTGCAGGTGGCCGGCGCGTTCCACACCCCCTACATGGCCTCGGCCCGCTCGGCGCTCGCAGAGTTCGCGCCCACCCTCACCCCCACAGATCCCGCCGTCCCGCTGCTGTCCAACGCCGGCGGCGAGGTGGTCACCTCCGGAGGCCGCTACCTCGAGCTGATCGTCGAGCAGGTGGCCTCCCCGGTGGACTGGGAGTCGTGCATGGCCGGGATGCGCGAGCGCGGCGTCACGGCGATGCTCGAGGTGGCGCCCGCCGGCACCCTCACCGGGCTCGCCAAGCGCGAGCTGAAGGGCATCTCCCTGGCGAACCTCAACACCCCCGACGACCTCGAGCAGGCGCGCGCCCTGGTGCGCGAGCACGCCGGCCGCACGGACCAGGAGAACTGACATGGCACCGACGCTCACCGCCCGCCCCACGGTCCCGGGGGCGCAGGTGCTCGCCTACGGCGCGGCGCGCGGCGACCTCGTGGTCCCCAACGACGACCTCGTCGGTCCCATCGACTCCTCCGACGAGTGGATCCGGCAGCGCACCGGGATCGTCACCCGACGGCGCGCCAGCGCCGCCGTCGGCGTCGAGGACCTCTCCCTCACCGCCGCGCAGGAGGCGCTCGAGCGCTCCGGCATCGCGCTGGACACGCTCGACGCGATCATCGTCTCCACCATCTCCTTCCCCTACGCGACCCCGTCGCTCGCCACCCGGCTCGCCGGGAAGCTGGGCCGGCCGGACGTCATCGCCTACGACATCTCCGCCGCCTGCGCCGGCTTCGCCTACGGGATCGGCCAGGCCGATGCGCTGATCCGCTCCGGCGCGGCCCGGCACGTGCTCGTGATCGGGGCGGAGAAGCTCTCCGACTTCGTCTCCCCCACCGACCGCTCCATCTCCTTCCTGCTGGGCGACGGGGCGGGCGCCGCCGTGGTGGGCCCCAGCGACACGCCGAGGATCGGCCCCACCGTGTGGGGCAGCGACGGCGACAACTGGCACACCATCCGGATGACCGGCTCGATGATCGACTTCCGCGACGGCACCGCCGAGTGGCCCACCCTCGAGCAGGACGGCCGCACCGTGTTCCGCTGGGCCGTGTGGCACACCGCCGCGAAGATCCGCGAGATGCTCGAGGCCTCCGGCCTGGGCGTGGAGGACATCGACGTGTTCGTGCCGCACCAGGCCAACATGCGGATCATCGACGAGCTGGTGAAGCAGCTGGGCCTGGGCGAGGACGTGGTGGTGGGCCGGGACATCGCCGAGACCGGCAACACCTCCGCCGCCTCGATCCCGCTGGCCACCCACCGCCTGCTCGAGGAGGGCGCCGCCCGCAGCGGCGACGTACTGGTGCAGTTCGGCTTCGGCGCCGGCCTCGCCTACGCCGGCCAGGTGCTGATCCTGCCCTGAGCCCCTCCTGACGGGGATGTCGCCCGCGTCACGCCGCGACGTGACATCCTCCCTGCTGCCCGGTAACAACCATTCGCCCGGGTAGTCTGTGACCGCCACTCAATCCGCACACCCGAAGGAGCACCCATGGCACACACCGAGAACGAGATCCTCGCCGGACTCGCCGAGATCGTGAACGAGGAGACCGGTGTCGCCACCGAGGACGTCAAGCTGGAGAAGTCCTTCACCGACGACCTCGACATCGACTCCATCTCCATGATGACCATCGTGGTCAACGCCGAGGAGAAGTTCGACGTGCGCATCCCCGACGAAGAGGTCAAGAACCTCGCCACGGTCGGCGACGCCGTCAAGTACATCGAGGGCGCTCAGAACTGAGCCCCGCCTGACGCCCGGGACGCACCCGTCCCGGGCGTCGCCGTTCCGTCTGCCGCCCCGACCCGGAGGTCCGCATGTCCTCTTCCCGTTCCCGTGTCGCCGTGACCGGCCTCGGCACCGTCAACCCGCTCGGCGGTGACGTGACCTCCACCTGGGAGGCAGCCCTGGCCGGGACCTCCACCGCGCGCACCTTCGACAACGACTGGAAGGAGTCCTACGGCCTGTCCGTGGACTTCGGCTGCCAACTGGTGCCCGGGGCGCTGGACTCCCTGTCCCGCCCGGAGTCGAAGAAGCTGGACCCCTCGGGTCAGTACGCGATGGTCGCGGCCCGCGAGGCCTGGGCGGACGCCGGCACCCCCGACGTGGAGCCGACGCGCCTGGGCGTGGTGGTGGGCACCGGCATCGGCGGCATCTGGACCACGCTGGACCAGTGGGACGTGGTGCGCGAGCGCGGCGCCCGCCGGGTCAACCCGTTCACCGTCCCGATGCTGATGGCGAACTCGTCCGCCGCGAACATCTCGATGGAGCTCGGGGCGAAGGCGGGGGCGCACACCCCCGTCTCCGCCTGCGCCTCCGGCGCGGAGGCCGTGTCCCTGGGCATGAGCATGATCCGCGACGGCCGCGCCGACGTGGTCGTCGTGGGCGGCACCGAGGCCTCCATCCACCCGATGACCATCGCCGCCTTCGCGAACATCCGCGCGCTCTCGCCGCGGGTGGACGATCCTGAGCACGCCTCGCGTCCCTACGACGTGGACCGCGACGGCTTCGTGCTCGGCGAGGGCGCGGCCATCCTGATCCTGGAGAGCGAGGAGCACGCCGCCGCCCGCGGTGCTCGTGTGTACGCCTACGCCTCCGGCCGCGGCATGGCCTCCGACGCGCACCACATCTCCGCCCCCTCCGCGGAGGGCCAGGCGCAGGCGGTGCGCGAGGCGGTCACCGATGCCGGCGTCGCCGCGGCGGACGTCGTGCACGTCAACGCCCACGGCACCTCCACCCCGCTGGGCGACATCGGCGAGCTGCGTGCCGTCTCCGCCGCCCTGGACGGGCAGACCGATCAGATCGTGGTCACCTCCACCAAGTCGATGACGGGCCATCTGCTGGGCGGCGCGGGGGCGCTCGAGTCCCTCTTCTCGGTGCTCGCCTCGCACCACCGGGTCTCCCCGCCCACGATCAACATCGAGACGCTCGACCCCGAGACCCCGATGCGGATCGCGCAGAACGCCCCGGCCGAGCTGCCGGGAGGGGACATCGCCGTGCTGAACAACGCCTTCGGCTTCGGCGGCCACGACATCGCGGTGGTGTTCACCAGCGCCTGAGCACGGGCACGGGGCGCCTCCTCACCGCACTCGAGGACGACGTTCGGACCAGTATCCTTCGCGGATACTGGTCCGAATGCCGTCATGGGTGGGGGCGGCGGGCCGGCCGCGGGCGCGGTGCCGGAGCGCGCACGTCGTGCGGACCCGCGAGGCGGCGCAGGGCACCGGGCGCTGCGGTCGCCTCAGCTCACCCGGTGCAGCCAGCGCATCGGGACGCCCTCGCCGGCGTGGCGGTAGATCTCGAGGTCCTCGTCCCACGGCTCCCCGAGGGCGATCGAGAGCTCGCGGCGCAGCGCCACCGGGTCGTTCCCGGCGCGCTCCATGCAGCCGCGCACGTGGTCCTCGGTGAGCACGGTGTTTCCGGCGTGATCCGTGGCGGCGTGGTGGATGCCGAGCTCCGGCGTGCAGCTCCAGCGGGCGCCGTCGACGGCCGCGGTGGCCTCCTGGGTCACCTCGAAGCGCACCTCATGCATGCCGCGCAGGGCGCTGACCAGCCGGGCGCCGGTGTCCTCGCGGCCGCGCCAGCCCATCTCGGCACGCTGGAGGCCCCGGCCCACCGGCTGCTCCTCCCACCGGATCCGCGCAGGCGTGCCGAGAACTCCGCTGGCGGCCCAGTCGATGTGCGGCGTGAGGGCCCGCGGAGCGGAGTGAACATACAGAACGCCCTGGGTCATCTCGTCCCTTTCGGTCTCCGATGCGTCTTCCCCAACGAATCGGTACCGCGAGAGGGCGTGCTGACAGTGCGTTCCTGCTGTGAGGAGCTTAGAGGGTCTCCCTGATCTGGCGCAACGCCCGCTTCTTCACGGAGCGCTCAAGGCCGTCGATGTACAGGGCGCCGTCGAGGTGCCCCACCTCGTGCTGGATGAGCCGTGCCACGATCCCCTCGCCGGCCAGCTCGATCTCCTCGCCCTCCACGTTCATGCCCACGCAGCGGGCGTACGCGGAGCGGGTGCGCGGGAAGAACAGCCCCGGCACGGAGAGGCAGCCCTCGTCGTCGTGCTGCAGCTCCTCGGAGAGCTCCACGATGACGGGGTTGAGGATGCAGCCCAGGCCGCCCTCCTTGCCCAGGTTCCAGGAGAAGGCCCGCAGGCTCACGCCGATCTGGTTCGCGGCCACGCCAGCGCGGCCGTCGTCGTCCACCGTGTCGAGGAGGTCCTGCACGAGGGTGCGGGTGCCGTCGGTGATGGTGCGCACGGGGTCGCAGGGGGTGCGCAGCACGGGATCGCCGACGATCCGGATGGGGCGGACGGTCATGCGGAGGTCTCCTCGCCGTGCTGCTCTGTCGCCGCGGCGTCCGCCGCGGAGTTCTCGTCGGCGCCGAGCACGCGATGCGTCACCTCGACGCCGGGCACCACGCTGCGCTCCACGGTGCAGCCCGCGGCGACGGCCCGCCCGAACACCTTCGTGACTGTCTGGATCTCGGCCTCGGTGAGCCCCTCGAGCGGGAGCTGCACCTCCTCGGCGATCGAGAGGTAGCGGTTCTGCTCCTCATCGGAGAGGCCGTGCGCCCACAGACGCATGTCGAAGTCCTCGCCGAGACGCCGCGAGAGGTTCACGTCGCTGCTCATCCCGGCGCAGCCGATCAGTGCGAGCTTCAGCAGCTCCCCCGGAGAGATCTCGCCCTCGCCCTTGCCGATCGGGATCTCCACGCCGCGCTGGTTGCGGCCCACGAGGGTGCGATGGCCGGTGCGGTCCGCCCAGACGCTGCCGGGACCTGCGTTCTCCGGGAGCGGGAAGCGATCATCGGGGAGGGAGGTCAACGCCCTGCTCCTTCGTGGGTGACGGCCGTGGACATGACACAGCCCCGGAGTTCTCCGGGGCTGTGCTCTGCGATGGGCTCCCGCAGTTGGATTCGAACCAACAACCCTTCGATTAACAGTCGAATGCTCTGCCGTTGAGCTATGCGGGATCGACCTGGACGACTGTAGCAGGGTCCGGGGCCGGCGCGCATCCCGGAACCTGCCTCCGACCGGGGACTATGACGAAGGTTACGCCGGCGTGCCGCCGCGTCCCGACCACGGCTCCGGGGCCTGCGCCGTGGAGTCGCGCACGATCAGGGACGGCTCGATCACCCGCGCCTCCTGGGAGGTCCCGCGCGGGGCGTCCGCTGCGGCGACCACCTCGAGGAGGCGGTTCGCGGCCACCCTCCCGTACTCGATCGCCGAGCGGCCGATCGCCGTGATCGGCGGGCGGTGGGTGAGGGTGAGGGCGGAGTCCTCGTAGCTCGCCACGGCGACGTCCTGCGGGATCCGGCGGCCCGACTCCTCGAGCACGTGACAGCCGGCCAGCGCCATCTCGTCGCTGTCGAAGATGAGCGCGGTGGGCGCGTCCTCGCGCGCCAGCAGCGCGGCGGTGGCCACCTCCGCGCCGTGGGCGCCGAAGCCGGCGTTCTGCACCACCGGCGCCACGCCCAGCTCCTCGCAGCGGGAGGTGAACGCGCGGTCGCGCAGCAGGATGTGCAGGAAGTCCTCGTTGCCGGCCACGCGTGCGATGCGGCGATGGCCGCGCTCGGCGAGATGATCGACGAGCAGCCGGGTGGCGTGCGCGTCGTCCACGTACACCGACGGCAGGGAGCCGTGATGACCCGGCCCGCCGACCACCAGGGCGGGCAGAGCGAGGTCCTCCAGGGCGGGGATGCGCGGATCGTCCTGGCGCAGGTCCACCACGATCACGCCGTCCACGCGGCGCTGGGCGAGCCAGCGGCGGTAGGTGGCGATCTCGGCCTCGGTGGAGTCGACGATCTTCATCTGCAGGGAGTAGTCGTGCCGGCTGAGCACCTCCTGCAGTCCCGCCACGAACGCGCCGAAGAACGCCTCGGTGCCCAGCACCTCGGCGGGCCGGGCCAGCACCATGCCCACGGTGAGCACTGGCGCCCCGGCCAGCGCGCGGGCCGCCGGGGATGGCTCCCACTGCAGCTCCCGGGCGATGTCCATGATGCGGGCCCTGGTCGCGTCCGAGACGCCGGGGCGGCCGTTGACCGCGAGAGAGACCGCCGCCGAGGTGACCCCGGCGCGCTCGGCGATGTCCGCGATGGTGACGCGGCGCCCTCGGCCGCTCCCCCGCGGGCGTGACTGCGTGCTGGCGGCCATCGTCCACCCCTCCGGGGCCCCGCCCGGAGCGCCCCCAATCGACTGAACCGCTACAGTATCCGGTTGCCGGTGGTCACGCGAGTGGTGTGCGAGGTGCGGGAAGCGCTCTGATGCCCCCACGACCGGCGCACGGGGACACACCCCGGGACGGCGCGCGGAGCACCCACGACGAGCCGTCTCGTCCTCCCGCATCACGGCAGGTCACGGGGTCTGTTCGTGATAGATTCTCACGGCCCGCCCCGCGGGCACGGCCCAGTAGCTCAGCCGGTCAGAGCAGCGGACTCATAATCCGTCGGTCGCGGGTTCAAGCCCCGCCTGGGCTACCGTCGCCGTGGCGCATCGCCGTATCGCGCCGCATGCCACCACCGTCCCGTCGGCCGCCGGCCTGTCAGTCCACGCTCGAGCGCAGCGCACGCCGCCGTCCCTGCACCTGGGCCAGCCGCGCCATGATCTCCTGGTAGCGCTCGGCGTCGGCGGGATCGGTGCGCTGGAGGCGCTGCTTGAGCACCGAGTACTCCCGGGTGATCGAGAGCTCCGTGAGCCGGTCCAGCAGGGAGTGCGCGAGCGTCCGCAGCCGTTCCTCGTCGCGGGCAGGAAGGTCCAGGTTCGCGATCTCCACGATGAGCGGGCGCACGGTCTCCCCCGCGATCTCGAGGACCTGCTCGAGGTAGCGGGCCGGGTGGAGGCTCCCCTCCACCGCGTCCAGCAGGGTGCCGGCGGCGAGCATCACGTCCCACACACCCTGCAGGGCGGGCACGTGGAACGCGTCGTCCGGCAGGGAGCCCACCTTCTCCGCGTCCAGCAGCTGCGGGGACTGCAGCATCACCGCGAGGGACTGCGTCTCCACCTGGCCCACCGGGTCGCGGGGGCTGACCACGTCGGCGAGGCGCGGCGCGGCGATCAGCGGCGGCTCCTCCGCCGTGCCGCCCTGCCCTGCCGCGTCGGCGCCCGGGCGTGCGGGCTCCGGCCGCGGCCCGGGCCGGCCCTCGCTGCGGGCGGCGTCGTGCACCGCGCGCAGCACCGTGGACTCGTCCATCCCCAGCCAGCCGGAGAGTCGTCGCGCGTACTCGGGGCGCATCGCCCGGTCGCGGATCCGTGCGACCACGGGCGCGGCCATGCGCAGGGCCGTGACCTGGCCTTCGACGGTGTCGAGGTCCACCTGGGAGATGGCGGTGCGGATCGCGAACTCGAACAGCGGCCGGCGCGTCTCGATGAGGTCCCGCACGGCCTGGTCCCCCTGGCTGATGCGCAGCTCGCAGGGGTCCATCCCGTGGGGCTCCACGGCCACGTAGGTCTGGGCGACGAAGCGCTGGTCCTCCTCGAAGGCGCGCAGGGCGGCCTTCTGCCCGGCGGCGTCGCCGTCGAAGGTGAACACCACCTCGCCGGCGAGGCCGCGGCCGTCGGTGTTCAGGCGCAGCCCTGCGGAGGGGTTCGAGTCCCCCATCACGCGGCGCACGATCTTCACGTGCTCGGCCCCGAAGGCGGTGCCGCAGGAGGCGACGGCGGTGGTGACCCCGGCCAGGTGGGCGGCCATCACGTCGGTGTAGCCCTCGACCACCACCACCCGGTGCTCGGAGGAGATGGCCTTGCGGGCGATGTCCAGGCCGTACAGCACGCTGGACTTGTGGTAGATCGCGGTCTCGGGGGTGTTGAGGTACTTGGGGCCCTGATCGGACTCCAGCAGCTTGCGGGCGCCGAAGCCGATGGTGTTGCCGGTGATGTCGCGGATCGGCCACACCAGCCGGCCGCGGAAGCGGTCGTAGACCCCGCGCCTCCCCTCGGAGACGAGGCCGCTGGCGGTGAGCTCCTCCTCGGTGAAGCCGCGCCCGCGCAGCACGGAGGTGAGGGAGTCCCAGCCCTCGGGGGCGAAGCCCACGCCGAAGTGGGCGGCCGCCTCCTTGTCGAAGCCGCGCTCGGTGAGGAAGCGTCGCCCCACCTCCGCGGCGGGGGTGTCGAGCTGCTCGCGGTAGTACTCCTCCGCGATCGCGTGGGCGTCCAGCAGGCGCCGCCGGGTGCCGAAGTCCGGACGGTCGCCGCGGCCCTCCCCCGCGTCCTCGTACTGCAGCTGGATGCCGTAGCGGCCGGCCAGCAGCTCCACCGCCTCGACGAAGCTGAGGTGGTTGATCTTCTGGACGAAGGAGATCACGTCCCCGCCCTCGCCGCAGCCGAAGCAGTGCCAGTGGCCCAGCTGGGGGCGGATGTTGAACGACGGGGTCTTCTCGTCGTGGAACGGGCACAGCCCCTTCATCGATCCGATGCCGGCGGTGCGCAGGGTGACGTGCTCGGAGACCACCTCGTCCAGGCGCGCGCGCTCGCGCACCAGGTCCACGTCGGCCCGACGGATCAGCCCTCTCGCCACGCGCTCAGAGCTCCGAGCCGAGGCCGGGCAGGGGCGTGTCCGCGGCGGTGACGTGCGTGAGGGCGCGATCGAACAGCACCTCGTGCAGGCGCCGCGCGGTGACGTCGGTGTAGGAGGCGATCTGGTCGATCACCACGCGGCGGCGGCCGTCGTCGTCCCTCGCGCCGTGCCAGAGCTCTGCGAACTGGGGACTGAGGTACTGGGTGCCGGTGTGCCACAGCCGCGAGTAGAGGTCGCGCAGGATCTCCTCCTGCGCCTCATACACCGGCTGCTGGGAGGCGGAGCTCATCACGTACGCGGCGGCGAGACCCTTGAGCACCGCGATCTCGAGGTGCGTCTGCTCGGGCACCACCACGTCCCCGCCGTACCGGGAGATCGGCCCGTCCCCGTGCGCGGCGCGGGTGGCGGCGATCGCGGAGCGGGTGAAACGGCCGATCAGCTGGCTGGCCATGTCCTTCAGCGCGGCGGCGGAGCGCATGGTGCCGGTGAAGGAGAGCAGCCAGCTGGGCTCGGCCTCGAGCCGGGCGAGGGCGGCGTCGAGCTCCTCGAGGGACTCGCCGGGCATGTACCAGTCCTGCACCACGTACAGCGCGGCGGCGCGCTCCATCGGGTCCTGGAGCTTCCTGAGGTCCAGGGTGAGGCCGGTGATCGCGTCCTCGATGTCGTGGACGGAGTAGGCGATGTCGTCGGCGAGGTCCATCACCTGCGCCTCGAAGCACTTCCGTCCCGGCACGGCGCCCTCGCGCGCCCACGTGTACACCGCGAGGTCGTCGGCGTAGGCCCCGAACTTGGGCGAGGCGGGATCGGGGCCGGCGCCTCGGGTCCAGGGGTACTTGATCGCCGCGTCCACGCAGGCGCGGGTGAGGTTCAGGCCGTAGGGGCGCTGCTCCCCCACCACCTTCGGCTCCAGCCGGGTGAGCAGGCGCAGGGTCTGGGCGTTGCCCTCGAAGCCGCCGAAGTCCGCCGCGAGATCGTCCAGCACCTTCTCGCCGTTGTGGCCGAACGGCGGATGGCCGAGATCGTGGGAGAGGCAGGCGGCGTCGACCACGTCCGGGTCGCAGCCGAGCTCCGCACCGATGTCGCGGCCCACCTGCGCCACCTCGAGCGAGTGGGTGAGCCGGGTGCGCACGAAGTCGTTCGCGCCCGCGCCGAGCACCTGGGTCTTCGCCCCCAGGCGGCGCAGGGCGGAGGAGTGCAGCACGCGGGCGCGGTCGCGCTGGAACGGGGTGCGGGCCTGGGACTTCGGCGGCTCCGGCACCCAGCGTTCGAGGTCGTGGTCGCTGTACCCCACAGGCGGCGCGGCGGGCTGGAGGGACGAGGTCATCGCTCAGCCCCCCGAGATGTCGAGCTCGGCCTCGTGCAGCCGTTCACGGTGCTCGTCGGTGAGGGCGCGGGAGTCCATCCAGCCCGTGGGGACGGTGGCGTTGCGCGGGTGGCCGCTGCGCCCGCGAGGACCCTCGACCCCGGCGCCCGGGTAGGGCGCCTCGAGGTCGAGCTCGGCGAGCTTCGCGTCGAGATCGGCGAGGGACTCCATGGTGGCGAGGCGGCGACGCATCTCCCCTCCCACGGGGTAGCCCTTGAAGTACCAGGCCACGTGCTTGCGGAGGTCCTTCACGCCGCGGTCCTCGCTCTCGTAGAACTCGGTGAGCAGCTCGGCGTGGCGGCGCAGGATCCGGGCCACGTCCCCGAGTCCCGGGCGCACGCGCTCGGCGCTGCCGGAGAAGGCGGCGGCGAGATCCGCGAACAGCCAGGGCCGGCCCTGGCAGCCGCGGCCGACGACCACGCCGTCGGCCCCGGTCTCGTCCATCATCCGCACCGCGTCCTCGGCGCTCCAGATGTCGCCGTTGCCGAGCACGGGGATGTCGGTGACGGTCTGCTTGAGATCGGCGATGGAGGTCCAGTCGGCGGTGCCGGAGTACTGCTCCTTCACGGTGCGGCCGTGCAGGGAGATGGCCGCGGCGCCCACCTCCTGCGCGATGAGGCCCGCGTCGCGGTAGGTGAGGTGGTCGTCGTCGACGCCCTTGCGGGTCTTGAGCGTGACGGGCACGTCCCCGGCGGCCTCCACCGCCGCCCGGAGGATGCGCGTGAACAGCTCGTCCTTCCAGGGCAGCACGCCGCCGCCCCCGCGACGGGTCACCTTGGGGACGGGGCAGCCGAAGTTGAGGTCGAGGTGGTCGGCGCCGTCGCGCTCCAGGATCATCTCCACCGAACGGCGCACCACCGCGGGATCCACGCCGTACAGCTGCACCGAGCGGGGACGCTCGCGCTCCGCCATCCGCAGCAGGCGCCACGACTCTCGGTGGTCCTCGAGCAGGGCGCGCGTGGTGACCATCTCGGTGGGGAACAGCCCGCCGTCGTCCGCGCTGTGCAGCGCGCCGAACTCGCGGCACAGCACCCGGAAGGCCATGTTGGTCACGCCCGCCATCGGGGCGAGCATCACCGGGGTGTCCACGGTGAGGTTCCCGATGGTGAGGGGTCGCCGAGGCACCTCCGTGCCGTGACCGGGGGCGGAGGTCGGGGCGGGGGCACCGGGCGGGGCGTCGTTCAGAAGGGTCATCGTCCTCGGATTGTCCCATCACCGGCGCCGCCATGGGAGGAGGCGGGGTGGTGATGTGCGTCGGCCGGGGTGGGGAGGAGCGGTGCGGTGCCATGGGGCGGAGCACCGCGGCGCCGCGGCACCGGCGGGTGCGGGCGCTTGGTCCCTGCGTCGCGCGCCGTGCGCGCGGGAGAATGGGGCATCGGCGCACAGTCCGCCCCGCGCCGACCGGCATCGCCTGAAGGAGGCGTGAGATGACCGCACCAGCACCCGCCACCCGGACGGCGCCCCGGATCGGCGTCGTCGCCCAGGTGGAGTACGCGGGCCTCGACGACGGCCGCGCGCTGTTCCTCACCGCGGAGGAGCTCGGCTACGACGTCGGCTACGTCCGCGTGCGGCACCTGCAGAACTCCCTCGCCTCCCCGCTGCTGTTCCTGGCCGCGCTGGGCCGGGACACCTCGCGGATCCAGCTGGGCACCGCCGTGATCCCGCTGCGCTTCGAGAACGCGGGCCGGCTCGCGGAGGACCTCGCCACGGCGGATCTCCTCACCGGCGGCAGGCTTCGGCCCGGACTCGGCTCCGGCTATTCCGCGCACGACGCGATCTACGCCCGCGCCTTCGGCGCACTGCCCGGGGACCGCGCCGAGCACGTGGACCGGGTGCTGCACGATCTGCTCTCCTTCCTGGACGGCGAGATCGTCGCGGGCGCGGATCGCCACATCGAGGAGGTCGACCCCGGCAGCCCGCTGCGGATCCAGCCGCAGGCCCCCGGGCTGCGGGAGCGTCTCGCCTACGGCGCCGCCAGCCCGGTGCGGGCGGCGATGGCCGGCCACGCCGGCCTGGGCCTGCAGCTGGCGACCATGGCGCCCGACGACGGCTCGGGCCGCTCCTTCGAGCAGCTGCAGCTGGAGGCGCTGGAGGCGTACCGGGAGGCGTCCCGGGCCGCGGGCCACGGAGAAGGGCACGTGATGGTCTCCCGCCAGATGCTGCCCGTACGCACCGAGGAGGAGCTCGAGCGGTACGTCACCCTCATCCCGCGCGAGCGCACCGCCGAGCCAGGGCTCGGCGACGAGCACCGCGCACCGGAGATCGCCGGGCACGATGCGGTCTACTCCCGGGTGGTGATCGACGACCCGGGCACCGTGGCCCAGGCGCTGCTGGCCGACGCCGTGGTGCAGGCGGCCGACGAGATCGCCCTGGTACTCCCGTTCGGCGCCCCGGCCGCGGACCAGCGGGAGATGCTGGGCACCTTCGCGGACCTGGTCGTCCCGCACCTGCTCACCGGGATCGTGTGACCGCGTGCCGCCGGTGCGACGGACTGCCTCGGTTCCGCCCAGAGCGGAGGCGCGGGCGGTCCCCGGCGGGGCGGCGTAGGTTCGGGCCATGGAGAGCCACGACACCCGGGACCGGACATCCCGCCCGCTCGGTGCGCCGTCGCGGAGCGCGGGCCCGAGCGTCGCACCGCTGCTGCGGGAGCTGCTCGGCGACCGTCTGCGCCGCGAGCGCCGACGGCAGGGCCGCACCCTCGCCGAGGTGGCGCGCCGGGCCGGGATGAGCATGCAGCACCTCTCGGACGTGGAGCGGGGACGCAAGGATCCCTCCTCCGAGCTGCTGGCCGCGGTGCTCGGCGCCCTCGGGGTCGCCCTGCCCGATCTGCTGGGGCAGGTCGCCGCACAGGGGTCGGCCGCGCACAGACCCGCGGCCGACGGCGCTCTCCACTCGGGCCGAGGCCGGGTGCTGGACCTCACGGCGCCGCGCCGCAGCGCCCCGCCCCCGGGGACCGACCGTCGCGGGCCGGGGCAGGGCGGCGCGAGCGCCCCCGCACCCGCCCGCTCCCCCGGCCCGCACGGCACGGTCAGGCTGCTCGCGGCCGCCTGAGCAGCACCTCGTCGGCGATCCCGTAGTCGACGGCCGCCTGCGCGTCCAGCACCCGTTCGCGCTCCAGGTCTCCCCGCACGGCGTGCCGGTCCTGCCCGGTGTGCTCGGCGAGCAGGCCCTCCACGGTGCCGCGCAGCCGCTCCACCTCCTCGGTGGCGAGGATCAGATCCGGCACCGCACCGCGTCCCTGCGCCTGGAGCGGATGCAGCACCACCCTCGTGTGCGGCAGCACCCAGCGCATCCCCGGCGTGCCCGCGGCGAGCAGCAGCACGGGCGCGGCGACGACCTGCCCGATGCAGGTGACCGCCACCCGGCTGCGGACGAAGGCGAGGGTGTCGTAGAGGGCCAGCACCTCCTGCACGTCCCCGCCCGGGGAGTTGAGGTAGAGATGGATCGGCGCGTCGGCGGCGTCGTTCTCCAGGTGCAGGATCTGGGCGATCGCCGTGTTCGCGACGCCGTCGTCGATCGGCGTGCCCACGTAGACGATCCGGTCGCTGAGCAGCCGGGAGAAGACGTCCGCGCTGCGCTCCGCGCCGGTGCGGGTGCGCTCGATGACCGAGGGGATGGTGTAGCCGCTCATCGCGTGCCCCCGACCCCCGCGGGCCGGCCGCGCTCGCCGTACAGGCCCAGCGGGAGCACATCCCGCAGATCGGCCAGCACATGATCGGCGAAGCCGTACGCCACCGCGGCCGGGGCGTCCCAGATCCGGTCCCGCTCGGATTCCCGCGCGATGGTCTCCACGCTCTGCCCGGTGCGCTCGGCGGTGAGGCGGATGAGCAGGTCACGGTTCCTGCGCAGGTCCGCCGCCTGCAGCTCGATGTCCGCGGCGCTGCCGCCGAACCCGGCCGAGCCCTGGTGCATCAGCACCTGGCCGTGCGGGAGCACGTACCGCTTCCCGGGCGTGCCCTGGGTGAGCAGGTACTGCCCGGCGCTGTAGGCCATGCCGAGCCCGACCGTGCGCACATCGCAGGGTACGAGGTCCATGAGGTCCCCGATCGCGAGCATCGCGGGGACCAGCCCGCCCGGGGAGTTGATCAGGAGCGTGATGTCGGCGGCAGGGTCCTCGGAGGCGAGCAGGAGCAGCTGGGCGGCCAGGCCCGCGCCGTTGTCCTGAGCCAGTTCGCGGTCCAGCAGCAGCACCCTCTGGTGCAGCAGCCGCGCGGCGGTGAGGGAGGCCAGGGTGGGCGCGGAGGGTGCGTCCTGAGCGTCGAGTCGAGGGGGTGCGGCGAGGTGCGGTGTCATGGCCTCAGCATGCGTCGGCCCCGGCCGCGGGGCGCGGTTCTCCGTCCAGCGCTGATCAGCGCGGAGCGGAGCGGGCCGGGAGGCCTCAGCCGCCGACGAGCCGGCGCCGCAGCACCGGATCGACCAGCACGCTCACGTGGTCGCTGATCTGCTCGGCCGTGCCGATCCCGGGCGTCAGCGCCCGGACCTCGGGATCGGTGATCCCCTCGGCGAGCAGCTCCGGGAGGCCGCGCAGCCCCAGATGCGGTCGGTCGAAGAAGGGCTCCACGGCGGGCTCGAGGGTGGGCAGGCCCACCCGTCCCTGGGCTGCGGCGGCTCGTGCGATCGCCGTGCCGAGGGCGCGCTGGCGGGTGCGCCAGTCCCGGGCCCGCAGCACCGCGAGGGCGGCCTCGCGCAGCCCCTGCCCGCCCGGCAGTGCGGCGGCGGAGCGTGCGAGCCACTTCCCGTAGGGTGCCCATCGTCGGTGCAGGAGATGCGCCAGGTGCAGGAGCGTGCGCACGTGGCGCGCCGCGATCACCGCGGAGCCGTCCTCGTCGCCGCGCAGTCCGGCGCGCCCCACGTCCGGGAGCTCCTGGCCGATCCGGGTCCAGTCGGCGCCGAGCGCGTAGCGCCTCACGTCCTCCGGGTACTGCGCGAGCCGCGCCCGGATCGCGGTGAGTGCGCCGGTGCCGTCGTGGAACACGGGACCGGCGGTGACCTCGAGCGCCGCCTGCCCGGTCAGCTGCAGCCAGTCCGCGAGGTCCAGCGGCGCGTCGGCGGCGAGGCGCCCCGGCGCGATCCCGACCCGCGAGGCGGCGAAGTCCGCCGCGCGGGCGACCTCGACGCGCTGGCGGACCACCGGCTCCCAGGTGGTCGCGAAGCGCGTGGGCAGTCCGCGCCAGCTCGCCGGGAGCTCCCGCTCGAGCAGCGCGTCGACCTCGTCGGCCGCGCCCTCCTCCTCGACGAGCAGGGTGAGCCGCAGTCCCCAGTCGTGGTCGCGGGACTGGGCGTCGTCGAACCCGAGCACGTCGGAGCCCGAGCCCAGCCGCGCCGCCGCGTGCGGGAGGCCGGGCAGCCGACGCTCCAGCAGGGGCGCCACCACCTCGCTGTGATAGTCGGCGGACAGCTCGAGGCCGGAGGCGCTGGTCATGGGAGCACTGTGCCATCCCACCAGGCGCCCCGTGGCGCGAACGGGCCGATGGCGGCACGAGGTGGCGATATCGCCGCCTCGTGCCGCCCCGCGCCCGGCGACGACGCCGGACAGACCGTCGCCGGACGGACGACGACGGGGCCGACGGAGCGCCGCCCCGTCGGCCCCGTCGGCCGTGGTGTGTCGCTCAGGCGCCGAGCAGGCGCGCCGCCAGGTAGGACTCGACCTGGTCCAGCGCCACGCGCTCCTGCTGCATGGTGTCGCGCTCGCGGATCGTGACGGCCTGGTCGTCGATGGTGTCGAAGTCCACGGTGACGCAGAACGGGGTGCCGATCTCGTCCTGGCGGCGGTAGCGGCGGCCGATCGCCTGGGTGACGTCCACCTCGACGTTCCAGTGCCTGCGCAGCCGGTCCGCGAGCTCGTTCGCGCGGGGCACGAGGTCCTCGCTCTTGGACAGCGGCAGCACGGCCACCTTGATCGGGGCGAGGCGCGGATCGAGCTTCAGCACGGTGCGCGTGTCCACCCCGCCCTTGGCGTTGGGGGCCTCGTCCTCGGTGTAGGCGTCCACCAGGAAGGCCATCATCGAGCGGGTCAGGCCGAAGCTGGGCTCGATGACGTACGGCGTATAGCGCTCGTTGTTCGCCTGGTCGAAGTACTGCATCTTCGTGCCCGAGCCCTCGGTGTGGCTGGAGAGGTCGAAGTCGGTGCGGTTGGCGATGCCCATCAGCTCGCCCCACTCGCTGCCCTGGAAGCCGAAGCGGTACTCCAGATCGATGGTGCCGGCGGAGTAGTGGGCGCGCTCGTCCTCCGGGACGTCGAAGCGGCGCAGGTTCTCCTCCTTGAGGCCCAGATCGAGGAACCAGTTCCAGCAGGCCTCGACCCACTCGGTGAAGTGCTGGTCCGCCTCCGCGGGCGGGGTGAAGTACTCGATCTCCATCTGCTCGAACTCGCGGGTGCGGAAGATGAAGTTGCCGGGGGTGATCTCGTTGCGGAAGGCCTTGCCCACCTGGCCGATGCCGAACGGGGGCTTCTGGCGGGTGGCCGTGACCACGTTGAGGAAGTTCACGAAGATGCCCTGCGCGGTCTCGGGGCGCAGGAAGTGCAGGCCGGATTCGCTGTCCACCGGGCCGAGGTACGTCTTGACCAGGCCGGAGAACTGCTGGGGATCGGTGAACTCACCGCGGGTGCCGCAATTGGGGCAGGCCACCTCCGCCAGGCCGCCCTCGGGAGCGCGGCCCTTCTTCGCCTCGAACGCCTCGACGAGGTGGTCCTCGCGGAAGCGGTTGTGGCAGCTGCGGCACTCCACCAGCGGATCGGTGAAGGTGGCGACGTGGCCGGAGGCCTCCCACACGCGCTTGGGGAGGATGATCGAGGAGTCCAGGCCCACCATGTCGCCGCGGGACTGCACGAAGGTGCGCCACCACTGGCGCTTGATGTTCTCCTTGAGCTCCACGCCCAGGGGGCCGTAGTCCCAGGCGGAGCGGGAGCCTCCGTAGATCTCACCGGCCTGGAACACGAAGCCGCGCTTCTTGGCGAGAGCGATGACGTTGTCCAGTGTGCTGGCGGGGGCCTTGGCCACGGGGAGACTCCTGGTGACGAGGTGGTCGGAACCCGCCCAGTCTAGCCATCGCCGCGTGTGTGAGGGCGCCCACCCCCGGACCCTCGATCGCCGCCCCGAGCTTGCCCACTCGGAGCCCTGTGGTGAGAATGATTGTCATGACGTTGATGCTCCGTCCCACCCGACGCTCCTTGCTCACCGCCGCCGGCCTCGGCACCGGCGCCGCGCTGCTCGCCGCCTGCGGCGGGTCCGGCGGGTCGAGCGGCGCCGGCCGGGGCGGGCTGGCCGTCGTGACCTCGGCCTATCCGCTGGGCTACCTGGTCTCCAGGGTGGGCGGGGAGCACGTGACCCTCACCGACCTCTCCTCCCCCGGCGTCGACGCCCACGGCCTCGAGCTCTCGGTGAAGCAGGTGATGGCGGTCCAGGAGGCGGACCTCGTGCTCCAGGTGCCCGGCTTCCAGGCCTCGTTGGACGACGCGATCTCCTCCCACGGGGACGAGAACGTGCTGGACGTCTCCTCGGTGGTGTCGCTGCTGCCCACCGACGCCGCCGACGAGCACGACCACGACGAGCACGCCGCCGAGGAGGGCGAGGACGCGCACGAGGGCCACGACCACGGCGCGTTCGACCCCCACTTCTGGCACGACCCCTCCCTGATGGCGGATCTCGCCGACGCGCTCGCCGAGCGCCTGGCCGAGCTCGCCCCCGAGCAGGCGGAGACGTTCACCGCGGCCGCCGAGGACCTGCGCACCGAGCTCGAGGAGCTCGATGCCGAGCTCGCGGACTCCTTCGGCGCGGTGGACGGCGAGAAGGCGTTCATCACCAGCCACGCCGCCTACGTGTACCTCGCCGAACGCTACGACCTGCACCAGATCGGCATCGCCGGCATCGACCCGGAGTCCGAGCCCTCCCCGCAGCGCCTGCTCGCGCTGGAGGACGTGGTCGAGGAGGAGGGCGTCACCACGATCTTCTTCGAGACCTCCGCCTCCCCGAAGGTGGCCCAGACCCTCGCCTCCAACCTCGGCATCGAGACCGAGGAGCTCGACAACCTCGCCACGCAGCTGCACGAGGATGCCGACTATCCTCAGGTCATGCGCGAGAACTGCGAGAAGCTGCTGGCGAGCTGGACGTGACCGCCCGGCCCGCACCCGTCGTCGAGATCACCGGCGCCTCCGTCTCCCGCGGCGGGCAGCGGGTGCTGCACGACGTGGACCTCCGTATCGCGCCCGGCGAGCTGGTGGCGCTGCTGGGCGCCAACGGCTCGGGGAAGTCCACCCTGCTGCGCGCCGCGGTGGGGGTGCTCCCCCTGGAGGCGGGCACGGCGAGGCTGTTCGGCCGCCCGGTGCGGCAGGGTCTCGCGCACACCGGGCTCGGCTACGTCCCCCAGGACTCGACCGAGGCCGGTTCCATCCCCGCCACCGCCCGGGAGACGGTGGCCAGCGGCCTGCTCTCGGCGCGCTCCTGGCGACCCCGCGCCCGTGACGTTCGGGTGACGCAGGCGCTCGAGGCGGTGGGGATGGCGGATCTCGCCGGCCGGCCCATCACCCGCATGTCCGGCGGGCAGCGGCGGCGGGTGATGATCGCCCGCGCCCTGGTGCGCTCCCCCGAGCTGCTGGTGCTCGACGAGCCGTTCTCCGGCGTGGACCTGCCCACCCAGGAGCTGATCGCGGGCCTGTTCCGCGAGCTCTCCGCCGCCGGCACCACCATCCTGGTGGTCCTGCACGAGACCGGCCCGCTCGCCGAGGACATCCGGCGCGCCGTCGTGCTCGACCACGGCCGCATCGTCCACGACGGCGCCGAGGGCGAGCGTCCCCGCCTCGACCCCGGCCACGACCACCCCGAGGACTCCGCCCCGCGGGACGCCTGCCTCGGTCAGGAGATCCATCCCCTATGAGCACGCCGCTGGACATCCTCACCTCCGATCTGCTGCGCTACCCGCTGCTGATCGCGGTGCTGATCGGGCTCACCGCCCCCGTCGTCGGCACCTACCTGGTGCAGAAGCGCCTCTCGCTGCTCGGCGACGGGCTGGGGCACGTGGCACTCACGGGCGTGGCCGCGGGCTGGCTGGTCGGTGCCTGGCTCTCCGTGACGCCGATGGACCTGCTGGCGATCCCCGGGGCGCTGGCCGCCTCCGTGATCGGGGCGCTGCTCATCGAGTACGTGCGCGAGGTGAGCCACACCAGCCGTGACGTGGCCCTGGCGATCCTGTTCTACGGCGGCATCGCGGGCGGCGTGGTGATCATCCAGCTCGCCGGCGGCACCTCCCAGAACCTCATGGCCTACCTGTTCGGCTCGCTCTCCACCGTCACCGGACCCGATGCCGCGATCTCCACCGTGCTGGCCGTGGTGGTGCTGCTGATCGGCGTGGGGCTCTCGGGCCTGCTCGCCGCCGTCACGGCGGACGAGGAGTTCGCGCGCGCCTCGGGGCTCCCGGTGCGGACGGTGAACGTGCTGATCGCCGTGATGGCGGCGCTGACGGTCACGCTGTCGATGCGGATCGTGGGCGCGCTGATGGTCTCCGCGCTGATGATCGTGCCGGTCGCCGCGGCCCAGCACCTGGTGGTCGGGTTCGCCCGCACCATGCGCACGGCGATGGCGATCGCGGTGGTGTGCGCGCTGGGCGGACTGCTGCTCACCGTGTACGTGGACCTGCCGCCCGGCGGCGTGATCGTGCTGATGACGATCGGCGTCTACGTCCTGGGCCTGCTGGTGCGCGCGCTGCGCCCAGCCCGGCCCGTCCCCGCCGTGGGCGGGCCGGGGCCCGGCCGCACCCCCGCCCCGGCCGCGGGCACACGTGCGACGCCCCACGACGGATAGAAGTCCCGCTCCCCCTGGGGGAGAATGAGCTCATGCAACGGAACACCCGCCAGCGCGCCGCGATCCTCGAGACGCTCTCCCGGCAGGACGACTTCCGCAGCGCCCAGCAGATCCACGAGCAGATGCGGGCCGACGGCGAGACCGTGGGCCTGGCCACCGTGTACCGCAACCTCCAGGCGCTGTCGCGCTCCGGCCGTCTGGACGTGCTCGTGGCCGGCGACGGCGAATCGCTGTACCGGCAGTGCGAGGACACCGGACACCATCACCACCTGGTGTGCCGGCAGTGCGGCCGCACCGTCGAGTTCCTCGCCCCCCGCCTGGAGGCGTCGATGACCGCGATCGCGCACGAGCACGGCTTCACCGACGTGGACCACACCCTCGAGGTGTTCGGGCTGTGCGAGAACCATGACGCCTCCGGCACCGCGGACGACGAGGACGGGCCCGCACCGCACGAGGACGGAGCGGGCGGGGCCGAGACCCGATGATGCAGTGGGTCCAGGAGCTGCCGCTGGTGCCGGCGGTGGCGTTCCTGTACGTGGTGATCTGGTGCCGCGCGGGCGCGACGTACCTGGTGGGTCGCGGGGCGCGCCGCGCCGCGAACCGCGGCCGCGTCGCCGCGTTCCTCACCTCCCCCGGGGTGTCCCGTGCCACCGCCCTGATCCACCGCTGGGGCGCTCCGGTGGTGGCGCTGAGCTTCCTCACCGTCGGCTTCCAGACCGCGGCGAACGCGGCGGCCGGCCTCACCGGGATGCCGGCGCGCCGCTACCTGCCGGCGCTCGCCGTGGGCGGCCTGGCCTGGGCCGTCATCTACGCCACGGTGGGTCTGGTGGCCGTCGGCGCCTGGTTCGAGCTGTTCCTGATCTCGCCGTGGGGCGCGGTGGCGGTGCTCGCCCTGGTGGTGGTGCTGGTCGCGGTGATCCTGCGGCATCGACGCCGCACCGGCGGGATCGGCGCCGCCGCCCGGGCCCTGGAGCTCGAGGCGCAGGCGGAGGACCCCGCGGCCTCCCCCGCCGCGCTGCCCGAGCCCTCCGCCTCGAGCGGGGACCGCGCGGCGGCCCCGCGCCCTGGCTCGCCGACCCCGGGCGCGCAGGACTAGGCGCCCTCCCCGGGGGCGTCGATCGCGCCGCCGTAGCGGCGATCCCGGCGGGCGTACTCCGTGATCGCCCGCCACAGCACCCGACGGTCCACGTCCGGCCACAGCTCCTCGACGAACACCAGCTCCGCGTACGCGGCCTGCCAGAGCAGGAAGTTCGAGGTGCGCTGCTCGCCGCTGGTGCGCAGGAAGAGGTCCACATCGGGCATGTCGGGGTCGTTCAGATGGCGGGCGAAGCTCTTCAGCGTGATGCCCCGACCGCTGAGCCGCCCGGCCCGGGCCTGCTCGGCGATCTCCCGCGCGGCGTCGACGATCTCCGCACGGCCGCCGTGGTTCACGCACATGTACAGGGTCATGCGGGTGTTGTCGCGGGTGAGCTCCTCCGCCTCGCGCAGCTCCTTGATGACGCTGCCCCACAGCCGCTGCTCCCGGCCGATCCACACGATCCGCACTCCCCAGGAGTGCAGGGTGTCCCGCTGTCGTCGCAGCACCGAGCGGGAGAACCCCATCAGGAAGCGCACCTCCTCCGGGGAGCGCTTCCAGTTCTCGGTGGAGAAGGCGTAGGCGGAGAGGTGGGTGACGCCGATCTGCAGAGCCCCGGCCACCACGTCCAGCAGCGCCGCCTCCCCCGCCTCGTGCCCTGCGGTGCGGGGCAGGCCCTGGCGGTTCGCCCAGCGGCCGTTGCCGTCCATCACCACGGCGACGTGCCCGGGAATGGTGGGGGCGGGCAGCTGCGGCGGCCGGGCACCGCTGGGGTGCGCGAACGGCTCCTGGTACCCGTGGCGAGCGGCACCGGTCATGGGGACCTCCTGGGTGAGGGACGGGATGGGGCGGGGTCGGGGCGGAGCGGGCGGCGAGAGCCCGTCACCGCTCCACGTAGTGCAGCGAGCGCACGGAGCGCTCCAGGTGCCAGGTGACGGTGTCGGTGATCAGGCGCCCGGCCTCCTGCGCCACGGTGTCGTCCGCCTCCAGCGCATTCTCCCAGTCCCCGGCGAGCAGGAAGATCATGTGCTCGAGCGCGGCCTGGCGCACGGCGATCGCGCCGGGCCGACGGCACGGCGTGCACACGAGCCCGCCCGCCCGGATGTCGAGGGCGTGGTGGGGGCCCTCGGCACCGCAGGAGGCGCACACCCGCAGCTCGGGCGCCCAGCCGGAGATCGCGAGCGTGCGCAGCAGGAACGAGTCCAGCACCAGCGGGGGCGGTATCCGGCCCTCGGCCATCGCGCGAAGAGCACCCACCAGCATGAGGAACCCGCGCTGATTGGGGTCCACGAACTCGTCGGTGAGGCGGTCGGTGGTCTCCAGCATCGCGCTGGCCGCGGTGAAGCGGCCGTAGTCGGCGCTGATCCCCACGGCGAAGGCCTCGATCGTCACCACCTGGGTGACGGTGTGGAGGTTCCTGCCGGCGTGCAGCTGCACGTCCACCAGGGTGAAGGGCTCCAGGCGGGCCCCGAAGCGGCTGCCGGTGCGGCGCACGCCCTTGGCGACAGCGCGCACCTTGCCGTGACGGCGGGTGAGCAGCGTGATGATGCGATCGGCCTCCCCCAGCGGGTGGGTGCGCAGGACGATCGCGTCGTCGCGGTAGAGCTTCTGCTGCATGATGCGTCGAGACTACGCCGCGACCGGGGCCGGACCGTGCAGGCGAACACCCTCCCGGTGGGGGCGTCGCTCACTCCTCGCACACCCCACCGGGCGGTCGGCGATCACGCGCGGCGGCACCGCAGCAGGCATGATGGCGCTGTCCGGCGGGGTCCGCCCCGCACCGAGAACCGGGAGGGGACACCATGGGGATCTTCCGCATGCTGCGCCGCGACGACACGGCGAGGACCACCGCGCGGCGCGCGATGGCGGAGGCCCGCAGCGGCGAGGCGACCGAGGGCGGGGCCGTGCAGCGCCTCATCGCCGCGATCCGCGACATCGGCCTGGACGGACGGCTCACCTATGCCTCGGCGGCGGAGGTCGCCCGGAAGGCCCAGCGCGGACGCGCCCGCACGCGGCCCGAGAAGGCGGTGCGGCGCCTCATCCGCTCCCACCGCCGCGGGGTGACCGCCGGCGGCTTCCTCACCGGGCTCGGCGGGGTGGTCACGCTGCCCGTGCTGCTGCCCACGAACGTGATGGAGTTCTACGTCCAGGCCACGCGCATGGTGGGCGCGATCGCCGTGGTGCGCGGCTACGACCTCGACGATCAGGAGATCCGCGTGCGGGTGCTCGCGGCGCTGCTCGCCGAGGAGTCCGAGCAGGTGCTGGGCGGCATCGGGCTCGGCCCGGTGGCGGGCGCGACCGGGCGCGGGGTGACCGGCCGCTTCACGGGCCCGCCCACCTCGGCCGTGGTCTCCGCGGTGGGCGGCCGGATGCTGAAGCGGTTCGGGCTGCGTTCGGCGCGGCTGTTCGGCAAGGCGATCCCGGGCCTCGGCGGCGTGCTCGGAGCGCTCTCGGACCGCAAGCAGCTCGCGAGGATCGCGCAGACCGCGCGGCAGAGCTTCCCACCGCTCGTCTGAGGGCTCAGGCGGGCAGGCGCGGGAGACCCTCGAGAGCGCTGAGCTCCTGGGCGGCGGCGCGCAGCGCGGCACGGAAGGCGAGCAGCGAGGGATGTCGTGCGGCGCCCGCCCGCGCCGCGGTGTACAGGGAGCGATGCGGGTCCCCCGGCGGGCGCCTCACCCGGGTGCCGCCGAGATGTTCCGCGGCGATGATCCCCGGCACGAAGGCCACCGCGTGGCCGGTGCGCACCAGGTGCACCTGCAGCAGCGGATCCGGGGTGGTGAAGCGCACCCGCGGCTCGATCCCCGCCTGGCGCAGGTAGGTGCGGGCCCAGAGGCCGGTGCGACTGCCCGCCGGGTCCAGAGCCCAGGGCGCCTCGGCGAGCTCTGCGAGGCGACCCGGGGCCGACCACGGGCCGACGTCCGGCAGCACCAGCAGCAGCGGATCGCGCAGCACCTCCTCGCGATCGGTGCCTCGGCGCACCACCTGCTGCCCGCCGGGGTAGTCCTCGCCGAGGATCACGTCGTAGCGGTGGGCGAGCAGCCCCTCGTAGGCGGGCTCCACCTCCTGCTGGGCCATCTCCAGCTGCAGATCCGGGGACCGCTGGGCGAGCACGGCCACCGTCGCGGGCGCCAGCGCGATCATCGGGGTCTGGAAGGACGCCACGCGCAGCAGCCCGCCCGCCTCACCGCTGGCCGCGGCGAGCTCCGCCTGGGCGGTCTCGAGCAGGCTGAGCACCTCCCCGGCGCGCCGGGCCAGCTGCACGCCGGCATCCGTGAGCACCACCCGCCGCCCCACCTGGCGCAGCAGCGAGACCTTCGTCTCCCGTTCCAGCTGGGAGAGCTGCTGCGAGACCGCCGAAGGCGACATCGAGTGCGCGCTCGCCACCGCTGACATCGTCTCCAACCTGCGCAGTTCGTGCAGCAGGAACAGTCGGTGCAGGTTCAGCATCCGCACCCCACCTTTCATGAAGCTCTGCTTCACGATACAGGTCAGGAACATTCGCTGGACCTGTCGGGAACGGGGTTGCACAGTGGAGCCGTGACCGCTTCCTCGACCTCCGCCCCGGCCCCCACCACCGCCTCCGCCGCGCCCGGCGGGAGCGGTGTGTCCGCGACCCCGGTGCTGTTCATCCTCGCCTCCTGCTTCTCCCTGCAGTTCGGCGCCGCGCTGGCCACCCAGCTGTTCCCCGCCATCGGCTCCTGGGGCACCACCGCGCTGCGCCTGGGGATCGCGGCGGTGGTGCTGCTGGTGCTGGTGCGGCCCCGTCTCCATCGCCTCGACCGCCGGCAGTGGCTCGCGGTGGCCGTGTTCGGGGTCGCGATCGGCGCGATGAACGGCAGCTTCTACGCCGCGATCGACAGGATCCCGCTGGGCACCGCGGTGGCGATCGAGTTCCTCGGCCCGCTCACCGTCGCCGCGGTGCTCTCCACCCGGCGCTCCGATCTCCTGTGGGTGCTGCTGGCCCTGGCCGGGGTGGGGCTGTTCGGGGTGGAGTCCCTCACCGGCGCCGCCGCACTGGATCCGCTCGGCGTGCTGTTCGCCCTCGTGGCGGCGGTGTTCTGGGGGCTGTACGTGCTCGCGAGCGCCCGGGTGGGCCAGCTGGTCCCCGGGCAGGACGGGCTCGCCGTCGCGATGGCGATCGGTGCGCTCACGGTGCTGCCGCTCGGCGCACCGGGTGCGCTCGCCGGGCTGATGGATGCTCGTCTGCTCGCCCTCGCCGCCGGCACCGCGCTGCTGGCCTCGGTGCTGCCGTACACGCTGGAGCTCTCGGCGCTGCGCCGGCTGCCGCGGCACGTCTTCGGGATCATGCTCAGCCTGGAGCCGGTGGTCGCGCTGCTGGCGGGCGTGGTGCTCATCGGGCAGAGCGCCACACCGTTGCGGATCGCGGCCGCGGTGCTGGTGGTGGTGGCGAGCGCCGGCGTCACCCTCACCGCCCGCTCCCGCCCGGAGCACGAGCCGCAGCCGGTGGACGAGCTGCCCGGCTGGGACCTGCCCACACCCACCCATGCGACGCTCACCGGGGAGATGCCGGTGCTCACCGAGGACGATCTGCGCGAGGACGATCTGCGCGACGATCCGCACTAGCGACCACCGGTTCATCGACGATAAGTACCGGCGATCACCGGTTCATCGACGATAAGTACCAGAAAAGTGGAACGGATCGTCGATGAACGTAGCGGTGGTTCCGGTGGGTGCCGGTGCGTCCCCGCTCGGAGGAGCACATCGTGCGCCTGCCCCGCCCGAACAGGCGGTGGGCGTGCCGTGGCCCCGGCCCTGGACCATGCAGGACCGGGGCCACGGCGGTCTCGGACCGGGGCCCGGTCAGCCCCGGGCGCGCTCGGCGCGGTTCAGCGCCGAGGTGATCGCCTCGAGGGAGGCGCGGGTGATCGAGCCGTCGATGCCCACGCCCCAGTAGATCCGGTCCCCGATCTCGCACTCGATGTAGGAGGCGGCCAGGGAGTCGTCGCCCTCGGTGAGCGCGTGCTCGGCGTAGTCGAGGATCCGCACGTCGATCTTCCGCTCCGCCAGGGCCTTCACGAAGCCGTCCAGCGGACCGTTGCCGATCCCGGTGATGCGGTGCTCCTCGCCGTCGACCACCAAGGTGACCGTGATCCGGTCCGCGCCGTCGCCGGTGGACTCCTGGTGCACGTCGCGGAAGCTGTAGCGGCCCCAGCGACGGGCGTCGTCCGTGGCGGGCAGGTACTCGTCGGTGAAGGCGTCCCACAGCATGGCGGCGCTCACCTCGCCGCCGTCCGTGTCGGTGCGGGTCTGCACGATGCCGGAGAACTCGATCTGCAGGCGGCGCGGCAGGTCCAGGCCGTGCTCCGTGCGCAGCAGGTAGGCCATGCCGCCCTTTCCGGACTGCGAGTTCACCCGGATCACGGCCTCGTAGGAGCGGCCCAGGTCCTTGGGGTCCACGGGCAGGTAGGGCACGCGCCAGACCATGTCGTCCACACCCTTGCCGGCCGCCTGCGCGTCCGTCTCCATCCGCTCCAGGCCCTTCTTGATGGCGTCCTGGTGGGAGCCGGAGAAGGCGGTGAACACGAGGTCGCCGCCGTAGGGGCTGCGCTCGGGGACGGGCATCTGGTTGCAGTGCTCGACGGTGCGCCGCACCTCGGTGAGGTCCGCGAAGTCGATCTGCGGGTCGATGCCCTGGCTGAACAGGTTCAGGCCCAGTGTCACCAGGTCCACGTTGCCGGTGCGCTCGCCGTTGCCGAACAGACAGCCCTCGATGCGGTCGGCGCCGGCGAGGTAGCCGAGCTCCGCCGCGGCCACGCCGGTGCCGCGGTCGTTGTGCGGGTGCAGGGACAGCACCAGGGAGTCCCGGCGGTCCAGGTGGCGGTGCATCCACTCGATGGAGTCCGCGTACACGTTGGGCGTAGCCATCTCCACCGTGGCCGGCAGGTTGATGATCATCTTGTCCTGCGGGGTGGGCCGGAACACGTCGATCACGGCGTTGCACACCCGCAGCGCGTACTCGAGCTCGGTGCCGGTGTAGGACTCCGGGGAGTACTGGTAGGTGACGGCCGTCTCCGGGATCGTCTCCTCGAACTTCTTGCACAGCAGCGCACCCTGCACGGCGATGTCCAGCACGGTGTCCTCGTCGGCGCGGAACACCACGTCGCGCTGCACGATCGAGGTGGAGTTGTACAGGTGCACCACGGCGCGCTTCGCGCCGGCGATCGCCTGGTAGGTGCGCTCGATGAGGTGCTCCCGGGACTGGGTGAGCACCTGGATGGTGACGTCCTCGGGGATGCGGTCCTCCTCGATGAGGGCCCGCACGAAGTCGAAGTCCGTCTTCGAGGCGGAGGGGAAGCCCACCTCGATCTCCTTGTAGCCCATCCGCACCAGCAGCTCGAACATCCGCAGCTTGCGCTCGGAGTTCATCGGGTCGATGAGGGCCTGGTTGCCGTCGCGCAGGTCCACGGCGCACCAGCGGGGTGCGCGGGTGATGCGGCGGGAGGGCCAGGTGCGGTCCGGCAGCTCCACCCGGATCTGCTCCTCGAAGGGCAGGTACTTGTGGATCGGCATGCCGGAGGGCTGCTGGGGGGCGTCACCCGTGGGGCCGAGCACGGGGCTGGCCGGGTCGGCCTCCGCGGCGACGGGAGCGGTGATCGTGGAGTCAGTCATCTGAAGGGTCCTTCTCGCTGGGGGTGCCGGTCGCCGGGCAGCAGATCAGCCGCGACAGGTTCCCGGCGGTTCAGGACCCGTCGCGGCGGCGAAGCAGGAGCAGCGATCCACGCACGCCCTCACCGTAGCACCGCCCCGTGGGCGGGACGGGCCTTCTCACGATGCGGGCGCAGCGTCCGCGGCACCGGTGCGGCGCGTCCCGGCATGCTCGCCGCCGCCGGGCCCGCGCCGTGCTCAGAAGCCGAGGCGCCCGAGCTGCTTGGGATCGCGCTGCCAGTCCTTGGCGACCTTGATCCGCAGGTCGAGGTGGACCTTGCGGCCCAGCAGGGCGTTGATCTCGGTGCGGGCGCGGCTGCCCACCTCCTTCAGCCGCGCGCCGCCGCGGCCGATGATGATGCCCTTCTGGCTGTCCCGCTCCACGAACAGCGTGGCCCGCACCACCAGGCGTCCGGCGCCGGGGGCGACCTCGGCGAAGGGGTCGCCGTCCGGGTCCGTCTCCACCACCTCCTCGACCACCACCGCGATGGAGTGCGGCAGCTCGTCGCGCACGCCCTCCAGCGCCGCCTCGCGGATCAGCTCAGAGATCCTGTCGTCGCGGGACTCCTCGGTGAGCTGGTCGTCGGGGTACAGCTGCGGGCCCTCGGGCAGGCGGGAGGCGATCACGTCGGTGAGCACGTCCACCTGCTCGCCCTTCCTCGCCGAGATCGGGACGATCTCGTCGAAGTCCATCAGCTGGTCCACGGCCATGAGGTGCTCGGCCAGCGCCTCCCGACCCACCAGGTCGATCTTGGTGACCACGGCGACCACCGCGGGGCCGCGCCGCCCGCCGCGCATCTCGACCAGGTCCTCGGCGATGAAGCGGTCCCCCGGGCCGAGCTTCTGATCGGCGGGCAGGCAGAAGCCCACCACGTCCACCTCGCCGAGGGTCTCGCGCACGAGGTCGTTGAGGCGCTCGCCCAGCAGCGTGCGGGGACGGTGCACGCCGGGGGTGTCCACCAGCACGATCTGCGCGTCCTCGCGGGTGACGATGCCGCGGATGGCACGTCGGGTGGTCTGCGGCTTGGTGGAGGTGATGGCGACCTTCTCCCCCACCAGGGCATTGGTGAGCGTCGACTTGCCCACGTTGGGGCGACCCACCAGGGCCACGAAGCCCGAGCGGTGCGGGGTCTCTGCGGCCTTCCGGCCCTGATCCTGCTCAGCGGTCATGTGCGTCCTCCTGGTCGCTGCGGGTGGTCTCGTCGTCCGGGGCGTCCCGGCGCACCAGCACGGTGGACAGGCGCTTGCGCCGGCCGGCGCTCTTCTCGGCCTCCAGGTCGAGCCCGTGCACGCTCGCCCGGGTGCCGGGGATCGGCACGCGCCCGGTGACCTTCGCGAGCAGGCCGCCCACGCTGTCGATGTCGTCGTCGTCGATCTCGAGGTCGAAGAGGTCCCCCACCTCGGAGAGTCCCGCCCGGGCGGGCACCCGGTAGCAGCCGTCGCCGAGGTCCTCGATCTCCGGCTCGCGCCGGTCGTGCTCGTCGGCGATCTCCCCCACGATCTCCTCGAGGATGTCCTCGATGGTGACGATCCCGGCCACTCCGCCGTACTCGTCCACCAGCACGGTGATGTGCACGTGGCTGGTCTGCATCTGCGCCAGCACGGAATCGGCCGCGACGAACTCGGGGGCGAAGCGGGCCGGGCGCATGATCTCGCGCACCGGGCGCTGGGGCCGGGCGTCCCACGGCGAGTGGATCGCGCGCATCACGTCCTTCACGTAGAGCATCCCGCACAGGTCGTCCACGCTGTCGCCGATCACGGGGATGCGCGAGTAGCCGGAGCGGACGAACAGCCGCATCGCCTTCTCCGCGCTCGAGTCCGCGCCGATGGTGACCATGTCCGGCCGGGGCACCATCAGCTCGCGCACCATCGTGCCGCGCAGGTCGAAGACGCCCTGGATCATGTCCCGCTCGCCGTCGCGCACGTGCTCGTCCTCGAGCGCGCGGTCCACGTTCTGGCGGGCCTTCTCGGCGCCGTCCTGCGGGGACTCCTGCGCCTCGGAGCGGGCCGAGAGGCTCGCCCCGACGCTGGTGAGCGCCCCGGCCGGCACCCACAGCAGGACGCGCACCGCGGCGACCAGCACCCGGTTGGAGATCAGCACCGCCTCCGGCCGGCGGCGTCCGATGGTGCGCGGCGAGATGGCGAGCACGATCAGCACCAGCACCCCGGCGACCACCACCGTCGCGACCCCGGGGATCAGCAGGCCGGTGTGTCCCAGGTGGTCGCGCACCGCGACCGTCACGCCGGCCACCGCCGCCACCATCACCGTCTCGGCGAGCATTCGCCCCAGGGACACCGAGGAGAGGGTGCGGGCGGCGTCGGCCTGGTGGGTGAGCACTCGGCGACGCACCGCCTCGGAGCGACCGGCCAGCGCCTTCTCGAGGGCGCTGCGGGACACGGAGAGCTGTGCGGCGTCCACCGCGGTGAGCACCGCGGCGATCACCCCGGAGGCGACGATCAGCGGGATCAGGGCGAGCAGTGCGAGGGTCAGCACGGCGCCGTCCTGCGCCGACGGGGGGAGGAGGTGCTCACGGTGCGCTCAGCGGGCCGGCCTGGAGGCGAGGAAGGTGAGCAGCAGCCGGCGCTGGAGGTCGAACATCTCCGTGCGCTCGTCCTCCTCCATGTGGTCGTAGCCCAGCAGATGGAGGATCGAGTGCACGGTGAGCAGCAGCATCTCCTCCGCCGCGCTGTGCCCCGCCTCCGCGGCCTGCGCCGCGGCGACCGACGGGCACAGCACCACGTCGCCCAGCAGGCCCTCCGGGGCCGGCTGCTGGGGCGTGCCGGGGGTGAGCTCGTCCATCGGGAAGCTCATCACGTCGGTGGGACCGGGTAGGTCCAGCCACTGCACGTGGAGCTTCTCCATCGCCTCCTCGTCCACGAAGAGGATCGACATCTCGGTGGCGGGATGCAGATGCATCGCCTCGAACACGAAGCGGGAGAGCTCCACGAACTCGTGCTCGTCCACCACGGTGGTGGTCTCGTTGCGGATCTCGATCGTCATCAGCGGTTCCCTGTGGTCGGTCGGCGGCGGGAGTCCCGGCTGCCGCCGGGGCGGATCTCCCAGCGGCCGTAGGCCTCGACGATGTCGCTGACCAGCCGGTGGCGGACCACGTCGCGGGAGGAGAGGCGGCAGAAGGAGATGTCGTCGATGCCGGCGAGCACCTTCTCGACCACCTGGAGGCCGCTGGGCTGCGCCCCGGGGAGGTCCACCTGGGTGACGTCCCCGGTGACCACCATGGTGGAGTTGAAGCCCAGCCGGGTGAGGAACATCTTCATCTGCTCGGGAGTGGTGTTCTGCGCCTCGTCGAGGATGATGAAGGCGTCGTTGAGGGTGCGGCCGCGCATGTAGGCCAGCGGCGCCACCTCGATGGTGCCCGCACCCATCAGGCGCGGGATCGACTCCGGGTCGAGCATGTCGTGCAGGGCGTCGTACAGCGGGCGCAGGTACGGGTCGATCTTCTCGTTGAGCGAGCCGGGCAGGAAGCCCAGCCGCTCCCCCGCCTCGACGGCCGGACGGGTGAGGATGATGCGGTTGATCTGCTTGCTCAGCAGCTGCTGCACCGCCATCGCGACGGCGAGGTACGTCTTGCCGGTGCCGGCCGGGCCGATCCCGAAGGTGACGGTGGAGGACTCGATCGCCTCGACGTACACCTTCTGCCCCATCGTCTTGGGGCGGATGGTGCGGCCGCGGGAGGAGAGGATGGTGCGCGAGAGCACCTGCTCCAGCTGCCGGCCGCTCGCGCGGTCGTCCCCGTACAGGCTCGCCGCCCGCTGCACGGCCTCCGCCGTGACGGCCTGGCCGGTGCTCGCCAGCTCGATCAACGAGCGCATGATGTGCTCGCCGCGCCGCAGAGCGTCGTCGGTGCCGCGGAGGGTGACCTGGTGGCCGCGCACGTGGACGTCGGTGTCCGGCACCGCGTCCTCCAGGGCGGCCAGCGCCTGATCGTTCTCGCCGAGCACCTGGAAGGGGCTGAGGTGGTCGGGGATGGCCAGCTTCCGCTCCCCCACCTCGGGGGCACGGCCGGGGGCCGGGTCGAAGGCGTCGTTCACAGTTCTCCTTCTGCGAGCGTCCCGCCCGCGAGGACGTGCGCGTGCACGTGGAAGACGGTCTGGCCGGCGCCGGCGCCGGTGTTGAACACAAGCCGGAAGTCGCCGTCGGCGAGCTCGCCCGCGAGGTGAGCGGCGACGGTCGTGACGTGGGAGAGCAGGGCCGGCTCCGCGGCGAGCTGCGTGACGTCGCGGCGGTGCTCGCGCGGCACCACCAGCACGTGCACGGGAGCCTTCGGGTGGAGATCCCTGAAGGCGATGACCTGCTCGTCCTCGTGGACCCTCTCGGAGGGGATCTCCCCGTCGACGATCCGGCAGAACAGGCAGTCCGGATCGTGACGCAGTGTGTCGTGCTCGTTGACGCTCGTACCCATGGTCGCGAGTCTACGGGAGCGACGCACACCACCCCGACGTGGGGACCGCCCCTCGAGTATGAGAATGTTGAATCACTATGACGACTCTCGGCATCATCCTCTCCAGTGCCCGCCCGCACCGCGTCGGCGCCCAGGTCGCCGAGTGGGTCCGCGACTCCGTCCCCGCCGGGACCGAGGTGGACCTCATCGACCTGGCCGCGCTCGCGCTGCCCGCCTTCGACGAGCCGGACAGCCCCAAGGCGGGCCGGCCCCGCACCACCGCCCACGCCCGCGCCTGGGCCGAGCGGATCGACGCCCTCGACGCCGTGGTGATCCTCACCCCCCAGTACAACGGCTCCTACCCCGGGGCGCTGAAGAACGCGATCGACTACCTGTACAGCGAGTGGGCGGACCTGCCCACGGTGCTCGTCGGGTACGGCTGGGGCGCGGCGAGCGAGGTGCTGCCCGTGCTCGAGATCCTGATGGCACGGGTGGGCGCGGACCTCGTCGCCTCGATCGGCCTCGGCTTCCGCGAGGACCTCTCCGTGGACGGCGAGATGTTCGTGGCGGAGGAGAAGACGGCGCTGCTGCGCGAGCGGCTCGCGGCGATCGCCGCCCACGCGCCCGTCTCGGTCGGCTGAGCCCGGCCGCCGTCGGCGCCGCTCAGCGGCCGACGGCGGCGGGCCTCAGCCCCAGCGGCCCACGAGCGCGCTGAGCACGGCGAGGGCGGCCGGGCCCGCGCTCGAGGTGCGCAGCACCTCCGGTCCCAGCAGCACCGTCCGGGCGCCGGCGTCCCGCAGCGCCTCCAGCTCGTCGGCGGCGATCCCTCCCTCGGGGCCGACCACCACCAGGATCTCCTCGACGCCGTCGGCGCTCGCGCCGCGCAGCGCGCCGGCGAGTTCCATCACGCCCACCGACTCCTGCTCGTGGAGCACCAGCACCAGCGCCCCCTGCGCCGTGCGCTCGCGCACGTGCGCGGCCAGCTGCGCCGTGTCGACCGGGGCGTCCACGGCCGGGATCCCCGGCCGACGGCACTGCTTGACGGCCGCCCGCACCGTCGCCTCCCACTTCGCGCGGCCTTTGCGGAGCTTCTCCCCGCGCCACACCGAGACGGAGCGCCGCGCGCTCCAGGGCACGATCCTGTCCACCCCGAGCTCGGTCGCGGATTCCACCGCCTGCTCGTCCCGGCCGCCGGTGGCGAGGGCCTGCACCAGGCCGAGGCGCGGCAGGCGCTGCACGGCCGGGGAGGGGTCGCCCAGCAGGCGCAGCTCCAGCGCCTCCTTCCGCGCGGCCGTCACCTCGGCGCGCACCTGGCGTCCCGGGGCGTCGGTGAGCAGCACCTGCTCCCCCGCGCCGATCCGGGCCACCTTCGCCGCATGGCGCCCCTCGTCGCCCCCGAGCGTCAGGGCATCGCCCTCACGGGCCGTGGCCAGGGCGTCGTCGAGGATCAGGAAGCCGGGCGGGGTGGTGGGCACGGGGCGCTCTCCCGTCAGCTCAGAGGTCGCGCAGGCGGTCGCGCAGCTTGCGGAAGGGGCCGCCGTGGCTCGTGCTGCGCCGGGTGGTCTCGTCGCCGCGCAGGGCGGCGAACTGCTCCAGCAGCTCGCGCTCCTCGTCGCTCAGCGAGGTGGGCACGTCCACGTCGAGCACCACGCGGATGTCGCCGCGGCGCTCGCGGCGCAGCGGCGTCACGCCCAGACCCTTGAGAGTGATCTCCTCCCCCGGCTGGGCGCCGGGGCGCACGTCGAGCTCCTGGGTGCCGTCGAAGGTCTCCAGCGGGATCGTCGCGCCCAGCGCGGCCGTGGTCATCGGCACGGCGACGGTGGTGACCAGGTCGTCCCCGTCGCGGTCGAAGACGTCGTGGTCGGTGACGGAGAGCTCCACGAAGAGGTCGCCGGAGGGGCCGCCGGCCTCGCCGGTCTCGCCCTCGCCGCGCAGCTGGATGCGGGTGCCGTTCTCCACGCCGGAGGGGATGCGCACGGTGACGGTGCGCTCGGCGGCGCGGCGGCCGTGGCCGGAGCAACCCGTGCACGGCTGCTCGATGACGTCGCCGTGGCCGTCGCAGGTGGGGCAGGGGGCCATCGTCACCATCTGGCCCAGCAGGGACTGCGCGACCCGCTGCACGTGCCCGGAGCCGCTGCAGGCGGTGCAGCGAGTGGGGCTGGTGCCCGGCTCGCAGCAGGAGCCCTCGCAGCGCTCGCACAGCTCCGCGGTGCGGAAGGTGACCTGCTCCTCGGTGCCGAACACCACGTCGCGCAGTTCGATCCGCACCCTGCGGAGCACGTCCCCGCCGCGGCGCTGGCGCGGCACGGGGCCCTGGCTGCGACCGCGCATGCCGGAGGCGCCGGCGAACATGTCGAAGATGTCGTTGAAGTCGAAGCCGGCCCCGCCGCCCCCGGGGAAGCCGCCCATGCCCGGGCCGCCGCCCATGTCGTACTGGCGGCGCTTGTCCGTGTTGGCGAGCGTCTCGTAGGCCTGCGAGACGCGCTTGAACTTCTCCGCCGCCTCCGGATCCGGGTTGACGTCCGGATGGAGGGTGCGGGCGAGCTTCCGGTAGGCCTTCTTGATCTCGTCCGTCGAGGCCTCTCGGGAGACGCCGAGCAGGTCGTAGTAGTCCTCGTTCACTTCGGTGGGTTCCTTCGCAGGGAGTCGGGGGCTCGGGCGGGCACGGAGGCCCGCGGGCGCGGTACGGCCGGCGGCGCGATGGGGTGCGCCGGCGACGTGCCTATTCGAGATAGCGGGAGACGTAGCGGGCGATGGCCTGGACGGTGGAGATGCCGGTGGCGTAGTCCATCCGGCGCGGGCCGAGGATCGCCAGGTGCGATCCCGCGCCGTAGCCGGCGCCCACCACCGCCGTCTGCTGCAGCGCGCGGTCCTGCAGCTCGGAGCCGATCCGCACCTCGACCGCTCCCGGGGAGACGTGCATCTCGGTGAACAGCCGCAGCAGCACCAGCTGCTCCTCCAGCACGTCCAGCAGCGGTTCCACGTCGCGGGCGAAGTCCTGGGCGGAGCGGGCGATGTTGGCGGTGCCGGCCATCATGATGCGGTCCTCGGCGCGGGTCGCGGCCAGGGCGACCAGCGTCTCGCACACCTCGGCGGCCGCCGGACGCTCCAGCGCCGGCAGCGCGTCGAGGTACTCGGCCAGAGGCCCGGCGAGGTCGGTGACCTCGCGCCCGGCGACGACCCGGTTGAGCTGGTCGCGCAGGCCCACGTAATGCTCCGCGGGCAGGCCCGCGGTGATCGGCACAGTGCGCTGGTCCACACGGCCCGATTCCAGGATCAGCACCACCAGCAGCAGGGACTCGGCCACCTTCACCAGCTCCACGTGCCGGATCCGTGCCTGGCGACGCGCCGGGTACTGCACCATCGCCACCTGCTGGGTGGTCTGGGCGAGCAGACGCACGGTGCGGCTGAGCAGCTCCTCCACGTCGCCGGCGTCCTCGAGCAGGGCGCGGATCGCGCGGCGCTCCGGCGCCGAGAGCGGCTTCACCGTCGCGACGTGGTCGACGAAGGTGCGGTAGCCCTTGTCGGTGGGGACGCGGCCGGCGGAGGTGTGGGGCTGATGGATCAGCCCCTCCTCCTCCAGCAGGGACATGTCGTTGCGCACCGTCGCCGCGGAGACGCCGAGCTCGTGACGCTCGAGCAGCGACTTGGAGCCGACCGGCTCCCGGGTGGCGACGTAGTCCTCGACGATCGCGCCGAGGATGTGGAGCTTGCGGGCGTCCATCTCGCTCACCTCCTGCGCTGCGTGCTGGTCTCTGCGACGGCCCGCCGGCCGGGGACCGCTGCGGACACATTGGCACTCTCTCATGCCAGGTGCCAATCGTACGCGTCCCCGGCGCGCATCGCAGGGAGGTGTGCGCCACGGGTGTACGCTCTCGCGCGTGCCCGCTGACTTCCCCGACCGGTACGGCCGCGACGTGCTCTCCACCGGCCCCCCTGCCCATCACCGCCGGCGCCCCGTGGCCCGGGAGGTCCCCGCGCGCCGGGACCTCGTGGTCGAGGAGGCCTCCACGGGGTTCACCGGGGCGATCACGCGGGTCGAGAAGATCGCCGGCGAGCTGGTGGTGGAGCTGGAGGACGCGCGCCGGGTGCGCCGCACCTTCCCGCTGGGCCCCGGCTTCATGATCGACGGGCAGCCGGTGGTGCTGCACCGACCCGCCGCGACCGACGCCGCGACCGCGCCGGTGCGCAGGCGCTCCGCCTCCGGCTCCGTGTACGTGGACGGCGCGACCGCGCGCACCGCGCGCGCCTCCCGGATCTGGGTGGAGGGCACGCACGACGCCGAGCTGGTGCAGAAGGTGTGGGGGCACGATCTGCGCATCGAGGGGATCGTGGTGGAGCAGCTCGAGGGCGCCGACAACCTCGCCGAGCGGGTGCGCGAGTTCGCTCCCTCCCCGGGGCGTCGCCTTGGGATCCTGGTGGACCACCTGGTGACAGGCTCGAAGGAGTCCCGCATCGCCGCCGAGGTGATGGCGCTGCCGGGCGCACGGGGGAACGTCACCGTGCTCGGCCACCCGTACGTGGACGTGTGGCAGGCGATCAAGCCCGCCCGGGTGGGGCTGGAGCGCTGGCCCCATGTGCCCAAGGGGACGGACATCAAGCGGGGCACCCTCGCGGCGCTGGGCTGGCCCCACGCCGACACGGCGGACGTGGGGCTGGGCTGGAAGCGGATCCTGGCCACGGTGCGCTCCTACGCGGACGTCGAGCCCACCCTCTCGGGGCGCATCGAGGAGCTCATCGACTTCGTCACCGTCGACTCCTGAACGGTCTCGTCGTCGGGGTGTCGAACCGTCGGAGCGCAGACGTCGGGGCGCCGCGCGTCGATGCCCCTGGGGGTTATCCCCCAGGGATCGGTGCAGTCCACCCCGGTGACCAGCGGCTCGTCGACGGATAGGCTGGGAGCCGTCCTGATCCCCGCCCCACCGGCGCGTCCGAGGAGCCACCCATGAGCCAGAGCGAGCACCCCCACGATCCCTTCGGCGGTCGCCCCGCCGCCGAGCCGGCACCGGGCTCGTCCCCGATACCTCCCCCCTCCGCCGCAGGCCCCCAGCCGCAGGGCGGCCAGCAGCCGTTCGCCGGCCAGCAGCAGTACGCCAACCAGCAGCAGCACGCCGGCCAGCAGCCGTACGGCGGGGCGCAGCAGCCCGGCGCCGACGGCCCGCACCCGTCCTCCGCCCCCCTTCCGCCGGGATTCAAGGGCCTCTACGAGGGCCCCTTGTCCGGGCAGGGCGTCAGCGCCTCGGACTCGCGCATGTGGGCGATGTTCGCGCAGCTCTCCGCGGTGATCGGGTACGTGGTGGGGGCCGGCTTCCTCGGCTGGCTGGGCCCGCTGATCATCTTCTTGATGTATAAGGACCGCGACCGCTACGTGCGCTACAACGCCGCCGAGTCGCTCAACGCCGCGATCGCCACCGTGATCGCCGAGATCGCCCTGTTGATCGTCATCTCGATCCTCGCGGTGGTCACCTTCGGGATCGGCTCCCTGCTCTACCCGCTGGTGTGGGTGCCCGCCGTGCTGCACGTGATCTTCGCGATCATCGGCGCCGTGAAGGCGAACCAGGGCGTGTGGTGGAACTACCCGCTGAACATCCGCCTGGTGAAGTGACTCGCCCCTGACGCGGGCCGTCGGGTACGACCACGGCGAGGAGCCCCCGGGATCCACGGGATCCCGGGGGCTCCTCCGCGTCGTGGGAGAGGCGCTGTCACATCCAGAGCACGCCGTCCTGCTCGAACTCGGCGAGGCGATGGCGGTCGGGAGGCTGCGGAGGGTGCCATGACGGCAGTGTGCGCCGCGCGGGGCGCACGCGCCACACCGCGCCGGGAACCGTGCGAGGTCTGGCCAGCCGATGTCGGTGCCGGTCGCGGCGCTCAGGGCACGAGGTCGCGGATCACCGCATCGGCCAGCAGCCGGCCGGGAAGGGTGAGCACCGCCCGGCCCGCCGCCAGGGCCTCGGGCTCGAGATGGCCGCGGTCACGGTGCACGTCGAGCATCGCGCGGTGCTCCGCGGGCACGGCCTCGACGGGCAGCCCGTCGGCGATCCGCAGCTCGAGCATGATCCGCTCGACCAGGCGGTCCTCGACGGCGACCTGCTCGCTGTCCGCGACCGGCAGCGCGCCCTCGGCGAGCATCCGTGCGTAGCGGCTGGGGTGCTTGACGTTCCAGGCGCGCAGTCCGTCGCGGTGGCGGTGGGCGCCGGGGCCGATCCCCCACCAGTCCCCGCCGCGCCAGTAGGCCAGGTTGTGGCGGGAGCGGTGCGCCGGGGTGCGGGCCCAGTTCGAGACCTCGTACCAGGACAGGCCCGCGGCGGCGGCGAGGCCGTCGACGAGCTCGTACTTGTCGGCCATGTCGTCCGGGTCCGGCGCCTCCAGCTCGCCGCGACGCAGCTGGCGTGCCATGGCGGTGTTGCCCTCGATGATCAGGGAGTAGGCGGAGAGGTGGTCGACCTCGCAGGCCAGGGCCGCGCGCACGGAGGTCTCGACGTTGGCGAGGGTCTCCCCCGGGGTGCCGTAGATGAGGTCGAGGCTCACCTGGAGCCCGGCCTCCTTCGCCCACTGCACCACCTGCGGCACCCGCTCGGGATCGTGGGTGCGGTCGAGGGTGGCGAGCACGGACGGGACGGCGGACTGCATGCCGATCGAGACGCGGGTGATCCCGCCGTCGGCCAGGCGGGAGAGGGAGGCGCGGGTGACCGAGTCGGGATTCGCCTCGGTGGTGACCTCGGCGTCCGCGGCCAGCGGGATCAGCGAACGCAGGTGGTCGAGCATCGCGACCAGGTCGTCGGCCGGCAGCAGCGTGGGGGTGCCGCCGCCGAAGAAGACGGTGGAGACCTCCTCGTACTCGTACCCGGCCGCGCGATCCGCGGCGAGCGTCAGGTCCATCTCCGCCCGGGCGTTGTCCGCGTACTCGGCCTGGGAGCCGCCGCCGCCCAGCTCGGCGTGCGTGTAGGTGTTGAAGTCGCAGTACCCGCAGCGCACGGCGCAGAAGGGCACGTGGATGTAGGCGGAGAGGAGGGGGCCGGCGCTCATCGCGCTCACAGCCCCAGGCCGAGGCCCAGACCCCGGCCCGTGGAGCGCAGCCGGTCCGGGAAGTCGCTGCGCTCCCCTGCCCGTGCGAGCACCGTCTGCGCGGAGCCGACGAGCGTGTCGTACAGGATCGTTCCGCTCGCCTCCGCCCAGTCGAGCAGGGAGCGAGCCCGGTGCGGGTCGAGCCCGCGGAACGCCTCGGCGACGGTGACGCCGTGGTCCGGCCGCGTCAGCACCTCGATCCGGTCCCCGGCGCGCACCTCGCCCTCGACGTGCACGCGGAAGTAGGCGCCGGCCCGTCCCTGGGCGGTGAAGGCGCGGCCCCAGCGACGGTCCCCCATCCAGGCGGCGAAGGTGCCGCAGGGGTTGCGGGGGCAGGTCGCTTCGATTTCGGCACCGCCGATGCGCCAGCGCTCCCCGATCACGGCATGGTCGGTGTCCTGGCCGACGGTGACCAGGTTCTCGCCGAAGAACCCGTCCGGCAGCGCGCTGCCGAGCGCGGTCGCGTAGGCCTCCCGGACCTCGCGGGAGTAGGCGTAGACGGCCTTGAAGATCCCGCCGTGGTGCTCGCGGTCCCCTTGCACGTCGCCGAGCACCCCGTGGGTGAGGAGCGTGACGGGACCGTCGGCCGGTCGCTTGTCGATCCCGCTCATGAGGGAGCGCTCGCGCACCTCGAAGAGCGCGCCCACGGTGCACACCGCACCGAGCCGGCCACCGCCCGGCGCGAGGGTGACCTCGAGCGGGTCCAGGGAGCGGGAGGCTCCCGGGGAGAGCGGGCCGGGAGCGAGGCTCACTTCTTCTTCCCGTCCTTGGGCATGTCGGCGGCGTCGGAGGAGAGCGCGGCGATGAAGGCCTCCTGCGGCACCTCCACGGAGCCGATGTTCTTCATGCGCTTCTTGCCCTCCTTCTGCTTCTCGAGCAGCTTGCGCTTGCGGGAGATGTCGCCGCCGTAGCACTTGGACAGCACGTCCTTGCGCATCGCGCGGATGTTCTCGCGGGCGATGATGCGCGAACCGATCGCGGCCTGGATCGGCACCTCGAACTGCTGGCGCGGGATGAGCTTCTTCAGCTTCCCGGCCATCTCCACGCCGTAGGAGTACGCCTTCTCGCGGTGCACGATGGCGCTGAACGCATCCACCGGCTCGCCCTGCAGCAGCATGTCCACCTTCACCAGATCGGCGACCTGGCTGCCGGAGACGTCGTAGTCCAGCGAGGCGTACCCGCGGGTGCGGGACTTCAGCTGGTCGAAGAAGTCGAAGACGATCTCCGCCAGGGGCAGCGTGTAGCGCAGCTCCACGCGGTCCTCGCTGAGGTAGTCCATGCCGCCGAGCTGGCCGCGCTTAGACTGGCACAGCTCCATCACCGCGCCGATGAACTCGCTGGGCACGAGGATGGTGGCCTTGGTGACCGGCTCGGAGATCTCGTGGACCTTGCCGGTGGGGAAGTCGGAGGGGTTGAGCACCTCCACCTCGCTGCCGTCCTCCATCCGCACCTGGTAGACCACGCTCGGGGCGGTGGAGATGAGATCCAGGTCGAACTCGCGCTCGAGGCGCTCGCGCACGATCTCCAGGTGCAGCAGGCCCAGGAAGCCCACCCGGAAGCCGAAGCCAAGGGCGGTGGAGGTCTCCGGCTCGTAGTTCAGCGCGGCGTCGTTGAGCTTGAGCTTGTCCAGGGCGTCGCGCAGCACCGGGTAGTCGGAGCCGTCGATGGGGAACAGGCCCGAGTACACCATCGGCTTGGGGTCGTCGTAGCCGGCCAGCGGCTCGGTGGCGCCGCGCACCGAGGTGGTGATGGTGTCGCCCACCTTGGACTGGCGCACGTCCTTCACGCCCGTGATGAGGTAGCCGACCTCGCCGGGGCCGATGCCCGAGGTGGGGTGCGGCTCCGGGGAGCTCACGCCGATCTCGAGCAGCTCGTGATGGGCCCCGGTGGACATCATGTCGATGCGGTCGCGGGACTTCAGGAAGCCGTCCACCACGCGCACGTAGGTGACCACGCCGCGGTAGGTGTCGTACACGGAGTCGAAGATCATCGCCCGGCACGGGGCCTCGGTCTCGCCCTCCGGCGCCGGGAGCGTGCCGACGATGTGGTCCAGCAGCTCGGGTACGCCCACGCCCGTCTTCCCGGAGACGCGCAGCACGTCGTCGGGGTCCACGCCCACCAGCTGACCGATCTCCGCCGCGTACTTCTCGGGCTCGGCGCCGGGCAGGTCGATCTTGTTGAGCACCGGGATGATGGTGAGGTCGTGCTCCATGGCGAGGTAGAGGTTCGCCAGCGTCTGCGCCTCGATGCCCTGCGCGGCGTCGACCAGCAGGATCGCCCCTTCGCAGGCGGCGAGGGAGCGGGAGACCTCGTAGGTGAAGTCGACGTGCCCGGGGGTGTCGATCATGTTCAGCGCGTAGTTGACGCCGTCCACCTGCCAGGGCATGCGCACGGCCTGGCTCTTCACGGTGATGCCGCGCTCGCGCTCGATGTCCATCCGGTCGAGGTACTGGGCGCGCATGGCGCGCTCCTCGACGATCCCGGTGATCTGCAGCATGCGGTCGGCCAGGGTGGACTTGCCGTGGTCGATGTGGGCGATGATGCAGAAGTTGCGGAGCCGCTCCTGGGGCGTCGACGCGGGAGCGATGTCCCGGGCCTCATCGGCAGCGATCCTCGGGGTCACCGGCATTCGTCCTCTCGTCGGTCGGTTTCCGGGCGCACGCGCGCGCCGGGGCATCGCCCCATCGTCTCATGGGGGGTGCGGCCCCGCCGCCCCGGCACCGCGGCCGACGGGCCGAGGTCACAACTCGGCGCGCGCCCGGCGGTCCGCGCCCGACGGGCCCCGGGCCCGTCACCGCGCCTCGGCACCGCACCCCGGCCCTGCGGCGCGGTCCTGCGGCGCGGCCCGCAGCGCCCCGCGGAGGGGAGTCAGCGAGTGCCGGGCCCCTCGTGCCGGCCGTCGATCCGCCGCGGCAGCGACCAGGGGTTCTCCTCCTGCACCGGTGCGGGCAGCAGCGCCTCGGGCAGGCCCTGGTAGGCGACCGGTCGCAGGAACCGCGCGATCGCGTGGGTCCCCACCGAGGTGCTGCGGCCGTCGGACGTGGCGGGGAACGGGCCGCCGTGCACCATCGCGTGCCCCACCTCGACCCCGGTGGGCCACCCGCCCACGACGATCCGGCCGGCGCGGCGCTCGAGCACGGGGAGCAGCGCCGCGGCCTCGGCATGATCGCTCTCGGCGAGGTGGAGCGTGGCCGTGAGCTGGCCCTCGAGCCCCTCCATGACGGCGGCGAGCTCCGCTGCGGAGTCGTGGCGGACCACCAGGCAGACGGCGCCGAAGATCTCGCTCTGGAGCACCTCGTCCTCCTGCAGCCGCTCGGCGGCGGCGGCGAGCAGCACCGGGGCGGGGGCGTTCGCGGTCTCGCCCTCCTGGCCGCGGGCGAGCACCGTCACGCCGTCGCGCGAGGCCAGGCGCGCGAGTCCCCGCTCCCGCGCCTCGGCGATGCCGCGGGTGAGCATGGTCTGGCCGCGGCTGCCGGCGATCGCGGCGGACAGCGCCTCCACGAAGCGGTCGCCGTCCGGGCCCGCGGGCACGCACAGCAGGCCGGGGGCGGTGCACAGCTGACCGGCCGAGCCGGTCACGGAGGCGAGGCAGCCCGCCACCAGCTCCGTGTGGTCCCCGCGCAGCGCGCCCTCGAGCAGCAGGACCGGGTTGATCGAGCTCATCTCCGCGAACACCGGGATCGGCACCGGGCGGGCGGCGGCGACGGCCATCAGCGCCAGGCCGCCGCGGCGGGACCCGGTGAAGCCGACGGCCCGGATCGCCGGATCCGCCACCAGCGCCTGGCCGATGGCGGGGCTCTCCCCGTACACCAGGGAGAACACCCCGGGATGCATCCCGGTCTCCTGGACGGCCTCGGTGATCGCCCGTCCCACGATCTCCGAGGTGCCGGGGTGGGCGTCGTGCGCCTTGACGACCACGGGGCATCCGGCGGCCAGGGCGGAGGCGGTGTCGCCGCCCGCCACCGAGAAGGCGAGCGGGAAGTTCGAGGCGCCGAAGACGGCGACCGGCCCCACGGGGACGGTGCGGCGGCGGATGTCCGCCCGGGGCAGCGGGGTGCGTTCGGGCAGCGCGGGGTCGATGTGCACGTCGTGGTGCTCGCCCGCGCGCACCACCTGGGCGAAGAGCCGCAGCTGAGCGCTGGTGCGGGCCCGCTCCCCCACCAGGCGCGCCTCGGGCAGCCCGGTCTCCGCCCGGGCGCGGTCCACGAGCGCCTCGCCCACCTGCTCGAGGTGCCGCGCGATGCACTCCAGCAGGGCGGCGCGCCGCTCCGGCTCCACCGCGCGGAAGGAGTCGAACGCCTCCTCGGCGGCGGCGGTCGCGCGCCGCAGCTGCGAGGGCTCCAGCAGGGACCAGGCGGGCTCGAGGGCCTCCCCGGTGGCGGGGTCCTCGGCGCGCAGGCTGCCGGCGCGCCCTTCCACGGACTGCCCGGCGAGGATCGAGCACCCGGCGGGCGCGGTGGAGGGGGTCATCGGAGCTCCTTCGGTGAGGGGTCGTCGGGGCGGTCGGGGTGCGCGGCGGTCAGGCGGCGGAGGCTGCGGCGGCCCCGGGGTGGATCCCCGCGGCGTCGATGAGGATGCGCAGGTCCTCGACGTCCTGGGCGGTGAGGTCCTGCAGCGGGGGTCGGACCGGGCCGAGGTCGCGGCCGACGGCCCGCAGCCCGCCCTTGACGATCGAGACGCCGTACCCCTTCGCACGGTCGCGGATCTCGAGGTAGGGCAGCACGAAGCGCGCCAGCTTCTCGGTGACGGCGGCGTGGTCCCCGCGCCGCACGTCGGCGTAGAACGCCAGCGCGAACTCCGGGACCACGTTGTACAGGGCCGAGGAGTAGGTGCTCATCCCGAGCTGGAGCAGCGGCAGCGCGTACGCCTCCGCCGTGGGCAGCCCGCCCAGGTAGAGCAGGCGCTCGCCGAGCAGGGTGCGGATCCTGGTGAGCTGGGCGAGGTCTCCCACGCCGTCCTTGAACCCGATCAGGTTCTCGTGGCGGGCGGCGAGGTCGGCGAGCGTGCCGGCCTCGTAGACGGCGGTGGCGCGGTGGTAGACGATCACCCCGAGGCTCGTCGCCTCGCACACGGCGGAGACGTGTGCGGCCAGCCCCTCCTGATCGCACTCGGTGAGGTAGGGCGGCAGCAGGAGGAGCCCCTCGGCGCCGGCCGCCTCCGCGTCGCGCGCGCCACGCACCGCCTGGAGGGTGGACCCGCCCGCGGCGCCGAGCACGGGCACCCGGTCCCCCGCCTCCTCGACGGCGATCCGGATCACCCGGGCAGATTCCTCCGGCAGGAGGCTGAATCCCTCCCCGGTGCCGCCCGCCGCGAACAGGCCGCCGATCGGATGGCTCGCCTGCCAGTCGAGGTGGCGGCGGTAGGCAGTCTCGTCCAGGGCGAGCTCCGCATCGAAGGCGGTGGCGGGGAAGGACAGAAGTCCGCCCGCGAGCTCGGCGGCGAGTTCCTGAGGGGTGCGGAGGGCCACGGGTGTCGTCCTTCGTCTCGGGCGCCAGGGGCGCAGGGGGTGGTGCGTCGACGGTAGGCGCGGGCGGCGATGCCCGTCCACGACCGATGTGGCATCTGTCGATGCCCCGAGGGCATCGCCCGGCGGCGACCGCGCTCGCCCTCACGGGGCGAGGCCGCGGAGCACCTCCAGCACGCGCTGCAGGGCCGGGTCCCGGGAGCCGCGCATCCAGGCGGCATGCAGCTCGACGGCCTCCGGCCCGGACTCCTCCACCGGCCGCAGGACCACGCCCGCGATGCCGAGCACCCGGGCGGACTCCGGCACCAGCGCGATCCCCCGCCCGGCGGCGACCAGGGAGAGCATGGTGACGATCTGGCTCACCGTGTGCGCGGCGTCCTCGGGCCGCACCGGGAGCCGACGGACCACGAGCTCGTGGAAGTAGCGCGCCTGCACGGGATCGGGCAGCACCAGCGGCTCCCCGACCAGCCGCGCCGCCGGCAGCGCCGCCCGCTCGCGGGCGAGAGGATGCCCTGCGGGGAGGGCGACCACCAGCTCCTCGCGGTGCAGCAGGAAGGACTCGTGCTGCGCGGGGTCCACCGGGGGCCGGAGGAGGCCGAGGTCGAGGTCGCCTCGGCGCAGGGCACGCAACTGCTCTCCGGTGACCCGCTCCTCCAGCAGCACCTCGACCGCGGGCAGGGCCGCGCCGATCTCGTCCAGCAGCCGGCCCAGCAGCGAGAAGCCGGTGGTGGCGGTGAAGCCCACCCGCACCTGTCCGGCCCTGCCCGCGGCGATCCGTCGGGCGGCGCCGGGGGCGCGCTCCGCGACGGCCAGCAGGCGGCGCGCCTCGCCCAGGAAGGCACGACCCGCCGGGGTGAGCGCGACCCCGCGGCTGTCCCGTTCCAGGAGAGTGACGCCGACGGCCCTCTCGAGCCGCTGGATCTGACGGCTCAGCGGCGGCTGCGTCATCGCCAGCCGCGCGGCGGCACGGCCGAAGTGCAGCTCCTCGGCCACCGCCACGAACTGGCGCACCTGTTCGAGCGTGTACATGCGCCGCGCCCCTCAGCCCGTCCGGTCCCGGGGCTCGGCGTTCTGCGCGAGCCGCCGCCGGGTGCCGTCCAGGTGCATGCGCATCGCCGCGGCGGCGGCGCGCGGCTCCCCCGCCTCGAGCGCCTCGAGCACGGCGGCGTGCTCCTGCACCACGGCGTCCCCGGCCCCACTCCCTGCGTGCGCCGTGAGCCGGTCGCGCGGCATGGCGATCATCGTGGGACCGAGCGCGTCGAGCAGCTCGAGGAGATAGGGATTCCCGCTCGCTACGGCGATCCCGCGGTGCACGGCGAAGTCGTGCTCGAGCGCGGCGGCCGGCTCGGCGAGGGACGCCTCGAGTGCCTTCTGGGCATGGCGCAGGGCGGCGAGGTCCGCCTCGCTGCGCCGGGACGCGGCCAGACCGGCCGCCTCGCACTCCACCCCCGTGCGCAGCTCCAGCAGGGCGCGGCGCTCCGCGAGGGTGCGCACCGGCCGGGCCGGCCACGTCGAGCCGGGAGGGGACGGAGGGGTCAGGGCGTAGCTGCCGGCGCCGCGCCGTGTGCGCACCAGTCCGTCGGCGCGCAGGGCGGTGAGCGCCTCGCGCACCACCGTGCGGCTCACCCCGTGCTCGGCGATCAGGGTGTTCTCGCTGGGGAGCTTCTCCCCCGCGGCGATCGTGCCCTCGACGATCCGCCGACGCAGCACGTCCACGAGCGCCTCGGTGCGGTGCGCGGCCATCGTCAGCGGCTCCCGACGGTGACGGATTCGGTGGTCCAGGCGCGGGCCTGCTCGGTGAGGGTGATGCCGAGCCCGGGCCGCGACGGCACCAGCATCCGCCCGTCGCGGGTCTCGAGGGACTCCTCGAACAGCGGGTCGAGCCAGTCGAAGTGCTCCACCCAGGTCTCCCGCGGGTAGGCGGCGGCCAGATGCAGGTGGATCTCCATGGCGAAGTGGGGCGCGAGGTCGAGTCCGGCGTGGTCGGCGAGGCCGGCGAGGCGGAGGAACGGGGTGATGCCGCCCACCCGCGGGGCGTCCGGCTGCAGCACGTCGCAGGCGCGGGCGTCGATCAGCCGCACGTGCTCGCCCACGGAGGCGAGCATCTCGCCGGTCGCGATCGGGGTGTCGAGGGCGCGGGAGAGCGCGGCGTGCCCCTCGGCGTCCTCGGCGTCCAGCGGCTCCTCGATCCACACCAGGTCGAACTCCTCGAGCCGACGCCCCATGCGCAGCGCGGTGCGCCGGTCCCACTGCTGATTGGCGTCCACCATCATCGGCACGTCCGGGCCCAGATGGGTGCGGACCGCGGCGACGCGGCGCAGGTCCTCGGCGCTTTCCGGCAGGCCCACCTTGATCTTGATGCCGCCGATCCCCGCGGCCAGGGAGCTGTCCGCCCGCTCGCACACCTCCTCGAGGGAGGCGTGCAGGAAGCCGCCGGAGGTGTCGTACGTGCGCACGCTGTCGCGATGGGCGCCGAGCAGCTTCGCGAGCGGCAGCTCGGCGCGGCGGGCCTTGAGGTCCCACAGCGCGATGTCGATCGCGGCGAGGGCCTGGGTGGCGACGCCGGAGCGGCCCACGGACGCGCCCGCCCACAGCAGGCGGGTGTACAGCTTGGCGATGTCGCTGGGGTCCTCGCCGATCGCCGCGGCCGCCACCTCCTTGGCATGGGCGTACTGGGCCGGGCCGCCGGCGCGCTTGGAGTAGCTGAACCCGATCCCCTCGTGCCCCTGGGCCGTGGTGACCTCGGCGATCAGGAACACCACCTCCGTCATCGGGCGCTGGCGACCGGTGAAGACCTTCGCATCGGAGATCGGGGTGGCCAGCGGGAGGGTGAGCGTGGACAGGCACAGGCTGCGGATGGCATCGGGGGTGTACGGCATGACGGCCCTTCATCGGACGGACGTGGCCCACTGATCATACAAGTGCACCACTTATTCGGCTAGCGCTTTCCGTCACCATCCGGTCACCGGGCGGTGCTCGATGTGCACCGGCACCCCGCCCGCCGGTCCGTGCCCAGCACGACGGGGCGCCGCAGCCGGTGGCTGCGACGCCCCGTGGGCGGGTGCTCGGCGCCGCGGCGAGGTGCGCGCGGCCCCTCACGTCAGTGCGCCGGGTGGAAGTAGGTGCTCCCCAGGGCGCGGGTGACCGCGCCGGTGACCCGCTGGAGCTGCTCCATCTCCTCGTCGAAGTCCGCGATGATGTCCTCCAGCGCTCGGAAGCGCAGGCTGGCCAGGGCGCGGCCCACGATCCGGCGGGCCGGCTCCTCCGCGCCGAGGCGGTCGAAGCTGTTGCCGTGCAGCTTGGCGAGGGTCTCCAGCGCCTCGTCGAGCTCGCCGAGGCAGTGCACCGCGGAGCGCGGGAAGATCGAGTCCAGCAGCAGGAACTCGATCGCGCGCGCGGACCGGACGCGCCCCCGGTACGAGCGGATGTAGGGCTCGTGGGCGCTGCAGGAGCGCAGCAACATCACGGTGGCCGCGGCGGAGGAGTCCTCCAGGTCGTGGTCCTGGAGGTTGCGGGCCAGCATGTCCACGCGCTCCAGCAGCTGCCCGATCCGCAGGAACAGCCAGGCCTCGTCACGGGTCATCGAGGAGTCCACCAGGCCGTTCACCACGGCGCAGCGATCCTTGGCGAACTGGAACGCGCCGTGCATGCGCGAGGGGCGCACCCCGCGCGGCAGTCCGAGCGTGGTGGTGTTCAGCGACTCCCACACCTCGGTGGAGAGGACCTCGCGCACACCGCGCGCGTTCTCCCGGGCCGTGAGCAGCGCGCCGGCCACCGACGAGGGGTTGGTGCGATCGGTGACCAGGGTGTCCAGCACCCGCTGCACGGAGAGGTCCGCGTCGGCCACCTGCTCGATGCCGAAGATCCGGTACACGTCGTGGCAGGCCGCGGCCGGGTCCTCGGGGGCGTCCTCCGTGACCGACTGCAGGGAGACGTCGAGGATGCGGGCGGTCTGATCGGCCCGCTCCACGTAGCGGCCGATCCAGAACATCGCGTCGGCGATCCTACTGAGCATCATGGGGCGACTCCTCGGCGTCGATGATCGGGATGGCGGAGGTGACGGGATCGGGCTCGGAGCGCTGCTCCTCGGCCTGCTCGTCCCGCAGGTCCTCGAACTCGTCGTAGCTGTCGTCGGTGGGATCCTCGATCGCCTCGTCCTCCCGCTCGGCGGAGGGCGCGGCCGCCGCCGCGGGATCCGCGGCCTGGTCGGAGGCGAGCACCCAGGTGTCCTTCGAGCCGCCGCCGCGGGAGGAGTTCACGATCATCTCCCCCCTGGGCAGCGCCACCCGGGTGAGGCCGCCGGGCAGCACCCACACGTCGTCGCCGCTGTTCAGCGCGAAGGGACGCAGGTCCACGTGACGGGGCTCCGGGCCGTCCTCCACCAGGGTGGGGATGGTGGACAGCTGCACCACGGGCTGGGCGATCCATCCGCGGGGATCCTCCTCGAGGCGTCGGCGCAGCGCGTCCAGCTCCGGCGCGGTGGCGGCCGGGCCGATCACGATGCCCTTGCCGCCGGAGCCGTCCACGGGCTTGACCACCAGCTCGTCCAGGCGGTCCAGCACCTCGGCCCGGGAGTCCGCGTCCTCCAGCCGCCAGGTGTCCACGTTGGGCAGCTGCGGCTCCTCGCCCAGGTAGTAGCGGATCAGATCCGGCACGTAGGTGTAGGTGAGCTTGTCGTCGCCGATGCCGTTGCCGATCGCGTTGGCGACCACCACGTTGCCCGCGAGGATCGAACGGACCAGCCCGGGCACGCCCAGCACCGAGTCGGGGCGGAACACCTCGGGGTCGATGAAGTCGTCGTCGGTGCGCTTGTAGATCACGTCCACGCGCCGCAGCCCCGCGGTGGTGCGCATGTAGATGCGCTCGTTGCGCTCGACGAGGTCCGAGGCCTCCACGAGGTCCACGCCCATGGTGCGGGCCAGCAGGGAGTGCTCGAAGTAGGCGCTGTTGTAGCGACCGGGGGTGAGCACCACCACCGTCGCCTCCTCTCCCGCGGTGTCCGGGGCGGCGGCCTGCAGCGCCGCCAGCAGCCGGCCCGGGTAGTCGCCCACGCGGCGCACCGGGCGGTCCGCGAACAGCTCGGGGAACCCCTGCGCCATCGCCCGACGGTTCGAGAGCACGTAGCTCACCCCGCTGGGGGTGCGCACGTTGTCCTCGAGCACGCGGAACTCGCCGTCGCCGTCGCGCACCAGGTCGATCCCCGAGATGTGGATCCGCACCCCGCCGGGGGGCGAGTAGCCGCGCATCGCCTCCACCACGTAGGTCGAGGAGGTCACGAGCTCGGCAGGGACCACCCCGTCGGCGATCGCGGCCTGGTCGTTGTAGAGATCGTCCAGGAAGCGCTCCAGGGCGCGCACCCGCTGCGCGACGCCGGCGGAGACGCGCCGCCACTCCTCCGCGGCGATCACTCGGGGGATCGCGTCGATCGGGAAGGGCCGCTCCTCGCCCGCGTAGTCGAAGGTGACGCCCTGGTCGAGATAGCTGCGGGCCAGCGAGTCCGAGCGGGAGCGGAACTCCTCCAGCCCGAGGCCGTCCAGCGCGTCGTGCAGTGCGCGATAGGTGGGACGCACCGAGCCGTCGGGGGCGAACATCTCGTCGCCGCCCGAGCCGGTGCGGGCACTGTGGAACAGCGAGGTGGCAGACATGCATGCCATTCTGGCACCCCCCGTCCCGCCGTGGCGCAGAACGCGCAGGAAGCGATGCCCATGTCCCTGGTCGACCGATTCACCTCCGCCCTCCGCAGCGCGGCCCGCTCCCCCGCGGTGCGCCGCAGCGCGCGCGGCCTGGGACGCGCGGCGCTGCGCTCCCTGCGCGAGCAGCGCCGCGCCCCCTCCGACGGCCGGGCCGTCGCGCATCCCGGCCGCTCCGGGAACGCCGACGCCCCGGCCGAGGACTCCCCCGCCCTCGCCGACCGCCGGCGCGGCGGCGCCCTCGCCCTGGAGTACACCCCGCACGCGGACGGCCGCCCCGATCCCGGCGAGGTGGTGTGGGCCTGGGTGCCCTACGAGGAGGACATCACCCAGGGCAAGGACCGCCCGGTGCTGGTGATCGCCGAGGAGGCCGCCGCCTCCGGCGGGTCCGACGGCACCGGCGAGGTGCTGATCGCCCTGATGCTCACGTCCCGGGACCGTGCGGCGAGCGGCGGGACCACCACCGACGAGCACGGCGCGACGTGGGTGGACATCGGCGCCGGCGACTGGGACAGCCGGGGCCGTCCCTCCGAGGTGCGCGCGGACCGGCTGCTGCGCCTCGTGCCCGCTGCGGTGCGGCGGGAGGGCGGGCGCCTGGACCGGACGCGCTACGACCGGGTCGCGACCGCGGTGCGGGACGTGCACGGCTGGTGAGTGGCGCAGGCTCCCGTCGACACCCCGACGGCCGGTGCGCCCGTCCCGTGCGGTGCCGCACCGGAGACGCCGCAGGAGGCGCCGCAGGAGACACGCCGCACACAGGACGCGGTCCGGCGCTCCTGCTCTGGTAAGGTTTCGGACCGTATGTGTGACATACCGTTCGGTGTGCGCATGACGGAGTCCCGCCGTGTCAGGGGCGCCGTTTCGTGCGACCCGGGCGAGTACCCGTGGCAGCGACCCGGTGTCGACGTCTCCAGGCGAATCCCCACCGCCGTCCCCGTCGGCCCCGTTCCTCGGCCGCCTCGGATGATCCACCGCAGCAGCACAAGAGAAGAGTCTTCGTGGCAAACATCAAGTCCCAGATCAAGCGGAACGCGACGAACGAGAAGGCGCGCCTGCGCAACCGTGCCGTCAAGTCCGAGCTCAAGACCTACACCCGCAAGGTGAAGGCCGCCGTCTCCACCGGCGATGCCGAGGTGGCGGGCGAGGCGCTGAAGGCCGCCTCCCGCAAGCTCGACAAGGCCGTCTCCAAGGGCGTCATCCACAAGAACCAGGCCGCGAACCGCAAGTCCGGTCTCGCGAAGCTGGTCGCGGGCGTCGCCAAGTGACGTCTCCCAGCCTCTGAGCTGACGCCCCGTTCGGCGGGGTGGCCGAGGAGCCCGGTGCGCAGCGATGCGCACCGGGCTCCTCGTTGTCCGGGCGGTGCCCCGGCGTGTGCCGGCGCGCCGGCTCAGCGGGCGCGGCGGGCGCGGCAGATCCCCATCACCATCCGCTGCACGGACCACTGCGGGTCCCGTCCCGCCCCCTTGACCTCGTGATCCGCACGCGCCACGGCCTCCAGGGCCCGCGCCAGGGAGCGGTCGTTCCAGCTGTGCGCCTCACGGCCCAGGTTGCGCAGCATCCAGTCCGGCATTCCGAGGCTGCGCGGGGTGGCGCCCGGGGCGGAGACCTTCGCGAGCGAGCGCATCTTCGAGGCGACCGCGGCGACGATCGGGACCGGGTCCGCACCGGCCAGCTGGGCCTGCTGCAGCAGCTGGAGCGCCTCCTGCTCGCGCCCGGCGATCGCGGCATCCGCGACGGCGAAGGCGGTGGACTCCACGCGTCCTGCGGTGAGGGCGTGGACGTCGGCGACGGAGACCTGCGCGGCCTGCTCGCCGGGATCCGGCGTGGTGTCCTCGATCAGCTGACGGCTGATCGCGGCGAGCTCGGCGAGATCGGTGCCGAAAGCGTCCACGAGCGCGACCAGCGCCTCGGGCTGGATCCGGCGCTGGGCGCGGGCGAACTCGGCGGCGACGAAGGTCTGCTTGTCGCCGGCGCGCTTCACGGGGCTCGCGTCCACCCGGGGCACCCCGGCCTTCTTCAGCGCGTCCAGCAGCTTTTTGCCGCGATTGCCGCCGCGGTGGACGAGCACCAGCGTGACATCCGGCTCTGGCGCCTTCAGGTAGTCGAGCAGCTCGCCCACCAGAGCGTCCGGTGCGGCCTGCAGCTCGGGGACCAGCACCAGGCGCGGTTCGCCGAACAGCGACGGGCTGGTGACCTGGGTGAGGGCGCCGGGGCCGAGGGCGTCCCCGGAGAGGTCGTGGATCTCCACGGACGGATCCGCCTCGCGCGCCAGGGCGCGCAGGCGCTGGACGGCACGGTCGGCGATCAGGGACTCGGTGCCGTGGATCAGCACGATCGGGGCCGGAGCGACGCTGTGCCACTCGACATCGCTCACGGAGAGCTCCTCACTGGTCGGGGACCGGTCGATCCTATCGGGCCGGACCCACGCGGCGGGGCGCGGTGCCGTCCGCCGGCAGCACCACGGTGCCGTGCACGTCGCTGCGCAGCACCTGCGCGCCGGTGGAGCGCACCAGGTCCAGCGTCTCCTGGGTGGGATGGCCGAAGTCGTTCTCCCTGCCCACCGGGATCAGGGCCAGCGCGGGATCGAGCTGTGCGTACAGCGGGACGTGCTGGAACCGTGAGCCGTGATGGGCCACCTTGACGATGTCCGCAGGCCCCGGGGAGCTCGCGGCCAGTGCCTCCTGTCCGGCCGGTTCGAGGTCCCCGAGGGCGAGCAGTCGGGTGCCGTCCTCCCACACCGCCTCCACCACCACGGAGCAGTCGTTGGCGGCGTCGCCCTCGCCCCCGCCCCGTTCGGCGGCGCCGGCGCGCCGGGCCTCCTCGGCGGAGACCGGCCACAGCACGTGCAGGGCGAGGCCGGGGCTGCGCCAGGTCTCCCCGGTGGTCGCGACGGCGACCGGCGCGCCGGGCACCACCTGCTGGGCGGCCTCGGGCAGCGGGCAGGTCCACTGCAGTGCCGGGGCGCGACCCGCGGACAGCGCCGCGCGCCCGCCGGTGTGGTCGGCGTGGGGGTGGGTGAGCACCAGCAGGTCGATGCTCGCCACCTGCAGGCGATCCAGGCAGGCCCGCAGCGCCTCCGGGTCCGGCCCGGTGTCCACCAGCACGGTGGGCCCCTCCCTGCCGGCGCCGTCGGGGCGCAGCAGCACCGCGTCCCCCTGCCCCACGGCGCACATCGCGACGGTCCACTCCCCCGCGGAACGGACCGGCAGCAGCCGTGCCCCGCCGGCCGAGAGCGCGGCGACCAGGACCCCCGCCACGGCCCATCGCACCAGCGGACGATGCCGCCCGGCGACGGCGAGGGTCACCCCCGCCAGGACGCCGAGGGCGAGTACCACCCCGGCGGGACCCTCCGGCACGGCGATCCTGGCACCGGGCAGGGCGTCGGCCGTGCGGGCGATCAGCAGCACCAGGTGCGCTCCCCCGGCCGCGGCGGTCCACAGCAGCGCGCCCGCCGGAGGCCATGCCGCGCCGATCAGCAGCGCCACCATCCCGAGCACTGTGGTCGGGCCCACCAGCGGCGCCACCGCCATGTTCACGGGGACGGACCAGAGCGAGACCTCGGGCGCGAGCAGGATCAGCACCGGGGTGCACGCCAGCTGGGCCACCAGCGGCACTGCGAGCACCAGCGCGGCCGTGCGGCCGACCCGCTGACCGCTCAGCTCCACGAGCGCCGTGGCCAGGGGCGGTGCGGCGACGAGGATCGCGGCGGTGGCGAGGGCGGAGAGCAGGAAGCCGATCGAGGCGGCCGTGACCGGGTCCAGCACGGACCACAGGGCCACGGTGAGGGCGAGCGCCGCGACCGGCGAGGCCTTCACCCCGGCGAAGCGGGCGGCCAGCAGCGGAGCCGCCATGGTCGCGGCGCGCTGCACGCTGGGCTCGTCCCCGACCAGCCCCACGTAGCCGGCCGTGACGATCCCTGCGGCGAGGATCCGAGGGCGTCGACGCACCCCCATCAGCAGCAGGGGCCCGAGCACCGCCGCGAGCACGAGCGCGATGTTCGCGCCGGAGACGGCCACCAGGTGGCTGATCCCGGCGCGGCGCATGATCTCCTCCGAGCGTTCGGAGAGGCCGCGGGTGTCCCCCGTGGTCATGCCGCGCACCAGGGCGGCCTCGTCGGCAGGCAGGTGCGCGGTGGTGTCCCGGGCGCCCTCCCGCAGCCCATGCCGCAGCGCCTGCGCCCGACCGGCGGCCCCGTCCCCCGCCACCACGTGCACCTCGCTCGCGCGCACGATCACCAGCGAGCCGCTGGTCGCCACGCGGCCACGCACCCGCGCGCGGTCGCCGTCCCGCACCCGGGAGAGGTCGCGGGCCGTGCCGTCCTCGGCGCGCACCAGCACGGGAAGGGAGGCCGGCAGCCGCACCTCGTCCCGGCCCGTCCGCGCCGGGCCGCTCACCGTGCGCGCCCGCATCTGCAGGCCGTGGCGGGACCACTCCGGCCCGCTCTCCGGCGCTGCGGGGTCCGCCGCGGCGACGACGGTGAGCTCGACGACCAGGCCGTCGGCGGCGGCCCGCTCGAGGGCCTGGTCGGTCTCGCCGTGGCGCTGCAGCGCGGGGAACAGGAGCACCGCGGCGAGCACCACGATGCCCAGGTGGGCGAACAGCCCGCGCGAGGTGCTCCCGGGACCGGCGAGCATCACCGCGGTGAGTCCCAGGGCCACGAGCACGGCGCCGCCCGCGATCGCCGCCGCGGTGCCGGCGCTCACCCCCAGCACCGCCAGCGCCCACACACAGGTGGCGCCGGGCAGCAGGCGCAGGTCCGCCCGGGTCACACCGTGGCCCTGTCGCGCAGCTCCTCGAGGGTGGCCGGCCCGATCCCGGAGACGTCCAGCAGGTCCTCCACCGCGGCGAAGTGTCCGTTCCGCTCCCGGTGCTCGAGGATGCGCTGCGCGATCGCCGGGCCCACCCCCGGCAGCTCCTCCAGCTCCGCGGCGCTCGCGGTGTTCAGGTCGATCGGTCCGCCCTCGCCGCCGGCGGCTCCGTCGTCCCCCGCGGCCGGAGCCCCGGGGCCTGCGCTCGGCGGCGCCTCCTCCCCCGGCCTGGGCACGTGGATCTGCTCCCCGTCCGCGACGGGCCGCGCGAGGTTGATCGCGCCGAGGTCCGCCTCCTCGACGGCTCCGCCGGCCTGCTGCAGGGCGTCGTCCACCCGTGATCCCGGCGGCAGATGCACGATCCCCGGGGTCGCGACGGCACCGGAGACGTGCACCACCAGCTCCTGCTGCGACGGGCCGGTCGCGGCGCCGCCCGAGGAGTCGCCGCTCCCGCCCGCGGCGGATGACGGCCCCGCCTCCGCCTCCTGCGCCGGGGAGGAGGGGGCGTCATCGCTCTGCGTCTCCGCGACGGGGACGGACGAGGGAGGATCCACCGGCACCGCGGAGCCCGTCCCCGACAGATGCACCACCCCGAACCCGATGAGCACCAGCACCGCGATGCCCACCAGGGCGGAGGGTGACGGCGCCGGCAGCGGGAGCCGACGGGACGGCGCCTCCTCGCCGTGATCGCGGCGCTCGATGAGCGCCTGGCCGGCGCGGCGGTGGCGTCCCGCCCTGCCGCGACGGCTGCGCTCCCACCCCTGATGTGCTCCCATGCCCGCGAAACTAGACGCGCACGAACACCCCGAGCGAGGCACCCTCGCACGATGGGGACGGGCGGCCCCTGGGGAGGAGAGGTGGTGCGGTGCCTCGCAGCACGTCGCTCAGCCGAGGCCGAGCATCACCAGCCACTGCGCCCGGAACGCCAGGGCGATCACCACGATCACCAGCAGGTACCACAGCAGGGTGAGCACCACCCAGCGGCGCAGCACCGCGGCGAGCGGGGCGGGGACGGGCAGGTCGCCGCTCTCGATCGTGCGGGCCAGCGTCGCGAAGAACATCGGCGCGGTGACCGACCAGATCACCATGCACCACGGGCACAGCGCCCGGATCACGAAGAGGGTGGAGATCGCCAGGAAGTGGACGTACCCGAACGCGAACGTCATCCCGCCCAGGCGGGCCCAGCGGAACCAGGCCGGCAGCGCGGTGCGCGAGAGCATCAGCGCGCCGATCGCCCCCATCAGCGCGAACCCGGCCAGGCCGATCGCCATGTTCGGGATGCCCAGCGCCGAGGACTGCCAGGTCATCATCACGTTGCCGCAGGAGATGAACGGGTTCACGTCGCAGGAGAGGCTCGCGCCCGGATTCGCGAGCAGGAACTCCTTGCCCACCTGCAGCTCGAGCGAGGCGATCCAACCGATCAGGCCGCCCAGCAGCAGCACCAGCCCGGTGAGCCGCTGCCCGGCGCGGGCACGGCTGCTGCGCTCCGCGGCGAGCTCCGCATCGATCTCGGCGAGCATCGCCTCGTGCTCGGCGGCGCCCCGCTCCTCGGGGGTGGGGGTTTCGGTCATGGCGGTCACCGTGGCTTCCGTGCAGGGGTCGGGTCGGGACGGAGCGGACGCTCAGCCCACCGGGTGCTCGCGGAACCAGGCCGCGAGGCGGGCATTGCCCTCGTCCATGCTCACCGCGGGCTCCCAGCGCAGCCGCTCCCGGGTGCGGCGCTGGTCGAACCAGTGCGCGGTGGACATCTGCTCGGCGAGGAACTCCGTCATCGGCGGCTCGTCGTGCCCCGGTCGCGCCTCCCACACCCGCTCGATGAGGCGCCCCGCCACGCGGGCCGCCGCTCCGGGCACGCGCAGGCGCGGCCGCGGCACGCCGGCCGCATCGCACCAGCCCGCGAACACGTCGCGCACCGTGCGGGGCTCGCCGTTGGAGACCACGAAGCTCTCCCCGTGCACATCCGCGATGCGGTCGTGCGCGGCCACGATCGCGTCGGCCGCATTGCTCACGTAGGTGGTGTCGATCAAGGCCATGCCCTGGTCCAGCAGCGGCAGCCGGCCGCGCCGTGCCCGATCCACGATCCTGCCCACCAGCTGGGTGTCCCCCGGCCCCCACACCACGTGCGGGCGCACCGAGGTGACCTGCAGGCCGTCGCGGCCGTCGGCCTCCATCGCCAGCAGCTCCGCCGCGGCCTTGGTGCGGGCGTAGGGCCCGCGCGCGGCCGACGGGTCCGCGGCCGTGGCGTCCGCGCCCACGATCGCGCGGCCCAGGTGCGCGACCGACGGCGAGGAGACGTTCACCAGCGCGCCCCCGCCCTGGGCGCGCAGCGCCTCCAGCACGTGCCGCGTGCCCTCGATGTTGATCGCCCGGTACTCGTGCTCCGGGCCCGAGATCGAGACCTTCGCGGCGAGGTGGATCACCGCATCGGCGCCGTGCACCGCCCGGCGCACGTCCCCGGCGTCGACGAGCGAGCCGGTGACGTCCTCGACCCCGTCGATCCCCGCGGGGCGGCGCTGGAAGGCGCGCACCGTCGCACCGCGGTCCCGCAGCGCGGTCGCGACCGCGCCGCCGAGCATCCCCGAGGCGCCGGTGACCAGGATCGTCGGCGCGGTCACAGGGCCTCCGCCCGCTCCCCGCGCAGCGTCTGCTCCGACCAGCGCGACAGCGCCGCCCGGTCGATCTTCGAGTTGTGGCGGATGTCGGTGGGAAGCGCGCTGGTGGTGAACACCGCCACCACCTCCGCGCCCGCGCGCTCGCGGACGCTGCGGCGCACCGCCTCCTGCAGGGACGCCTCCGCGGGACGGGGCCGTCCCGGCTTCCCCGGGCGGTAGCCCTCGTCGGTCTCGAGAATCACCACCACCTGCTGGGTGCCGCGGGGGCCGACGGCGGCGGCACCGGCGCGGCGCACCGTGGGCACCGCCTCCGCGGCGTCCTCCACCACCACCGGCGTGAACGGGCCCTGGGCGGTGGAGAGCACGTGGCCGGCACGCCCCTCGATCCACAGCCGCCCCTCGGCGTCCAGATGGCCCACGTCCCCGGTGGCGTGCCAGCCCTCGAAGCGCATCGAGGTGTGGGTGGTGCGCCACAGCATCAGGTAGCGGTCGCGCACGTGCGGGGCGCGGATCAGCACCTCGCCGATCGCGCCGGGCTCCTCGGTGATCTCGCCGGTGGTGCGGCCCAGCTCGTCCATCACCGCGATCGCGATCTCCACCCGCGGGACCGGCCGGCCCACGCACACCCCGGCGCCATCGCCGGCCGCCTCGATGCCCTCGAGGTCGGTGGCGGCGACGGCCAGGCACTCGGTCATGCCGTACGGGGTCAGGGCGCGCGCCTCGGGCATGAGGGTGCGCAGCTCGCGCAGCAGCTGCGCGGGGATCGGGGCGCCGGCGGAGAAGAAGCTCGCCGCCCCGGCCATCGCGGCGCGGCCCTCGTCGTCCAGCTGGTGCGCGGTCTCGATGATGCTGCGCAGCGCGGCGGGGGCCGTGAACACGGCCGGCCGTCCCAGCGCGGCGATCGCCTCGGCCAGCGCGGGGGCGGTGAGATCGCCGGGCCGCATGATGTCCATGTCCGGCACCACCGTGGGCGCGCCGAGCGCGGGGCCCAGCAGCGCGAAAGTCGCGAAGCCAGCCACCAGGCCGCGCTCCGGGGCGAGATCGAGGGTGTCCCCCACCGCTGTGAACATCGCGCCCAGCTGGGCGTGGGTGAGCACGGCGCCCTTGGCGGGGCCGGTGGAGCCGGAGGTGAACAGGATCGCCGCGTCCGCGTCGGGCGCGGGCTGCGGCGCGTCCAGCGGCGCCCCGAGCTCGCGCATCATCGCGCCGGAGCGGGCCAGCTCGGCGATGGAGGTCTCCACGCCGAGGGCGACCCGATCCACCGTGGGCAGCTGCTCGACCGAGAGCCTCCGGCCGGGCCAGCCCAGGGCGCGGGCCCCTGCCAGGGCGCGGCGGATGCCGATGAACCAGTCCGGATGGGAGCCGATCACGGCGCGGGTGAGCCCGGCCGTCCCCAGGCCGGCGTCCGCCACCACGGCGACGGCGCCGATCCGGAAGCAGGCGTAGAGCACGCCGGTGAGATCCGCGCCCGGGGTGATCAGCAGGCTCACCCGGTCGCCGGGCCGCACCCCGTGGGCGAGCAGACCGGCGGCGATGTCGTCCACCCGGCGGTCCAGCAGGGACCAGGAGATCTCGCGGCGCTCCCCGTCGTCCGTGCCCAGCTCCACCACGGCCGGTCGGTGCGCGTGCAGCGGATCGTGGGCGAGCTCGGTGATGCGTGCGCCGACGGGACGCGTCGGGGCGGGCTCCGCCCAGGAGGAGACGGGCCGCCAGGCGGGAGCGGCGGTGCGCGGCTCCTCGGCGGTGCCGAAGGTGGTGTGCAGCCAGTCGGCGACCAGGCCCGCGACGTCGGCGTCCTCCCACACCAGGTGGGAGGCCTTCTCGAAGCGGTGCACGTCTGCGTGGGGGACCCGCTGGATGAGGTCCCGCAGGAACCTGTCCGAGAAGGTGATGTCCTTGGGCCCCCAGGCGAACAGGGTGGGGACCTGCAGTCCGGCCAGCCCCTCGGCGACCCGCTCCAGGGTGGGGCGGGAGGGGTGATCCGCGGCGGCCGGGATGTCGGCGACGAACTGGTCGATGCCCAGGCGGCGGGAGCGTCGGCGGTAGGGCGCGAGGTACGCGTCCTGCACCTCCTGCGGCAGCGCGGGCTTCGACAGCGAGAGGGTGGTGCGCAGGAAGGCGTCGGTGAGCGAGGTGGACGCGGTGCGGAACCCGGGGGCGGTGGCGAGCTGCAGCGCCTTGGGGAGGGCCTCCTCCAGCTTCTGGTGCACGCCGGTGTTGGTGAGGATCATCCCGGCCACGTCGTGGCGGTTGTCCAGCGCCCAGCCGGCGGAGATCAGACCGCCCCAGTCGTGGCCCACGGTCACCACGGGGCCGCGCAGCGACAGCGCGTCCGTGAGCAGGGACAGGTCCGTGATGCGGTCCTGGTAGCGGCGGGTCACGCCGGTGCGCTCCGAGTACCCCATCTCCAGCTGGTCCACCGCGATCAGCCGCCAGGGGATGTCCTCCCGCACCAGGGAGCGGAAGAGGAAGGAGTAGGTGGGGTTGCCGTGCACGGCCAGCAGCGTGCCGCGCGGGGTGATGCCGCGCTCGGCGAGCAGCGGGCCGGAGTCCAGCAGGTGCCAGCGGCGCACCTCGCCGGTGTGGTCGCGCACCTCCATCGTGCGGTGCAGGCGCGGGTCCACGCCCGGCTGCGGCGGGATCTCCTGGGCTGCCGGGTCGCTCGCCCGGCGGCGGCCGATGCCGCGAATGCTGCGGGGGCTGTTCACCACTCGACCTCCATCATCGCCGTGTTCAGTCCGGAGCCCACACCCATCAGCAGCACCCGCTGCCCGCGACGGATGTCGTCCTGGACGTGCGCGAGCGCCATCGGCACCGCTTCCGCGGCGACGTTGCCCCAGTCCGCCAGCGTGACCGGGATCCGCTCCATCCCCACCCCGGTGATGGTGGAGAAGTTGCGGATGTACACGGAGGAGACCTGGTGCGGGATCACGTAGTCGAGGCTCTTGAAGTCGTACCCGGCCTCGTTGGCGCCCTTCCAGGTGTCCAGGATCAGCTGGATCCCGTTCTCCAGCAGCCCCGCGGAATCCGTGCGCATGTCCTGCATGTTCGCCACGCACAGCTCATGGTGCTCGGTGCCGGCGCGGGACTGGGTGTGCTTGAGCCGGTGGCCCTCGGGGTGGACGTCCGCCGGGCCCAGCACGGCCGCCGCGGCACCGGAGCCGAGGGTGAGCGAGGCGAACTGGTTGTTGAAGTCCGCGCGGGTGGAGCTCTTCGCGTTCAGCCGCTCCACGGTGCCGCGCTGCACCTCCTCGACGTCCTCCGCGCCCACGATCAGGGCGTACTTGATCTGGCCGGAGTCGATCATCCCCGCCGCCATCGTCATCGCGTTGACGAAGCCCAGGCAGGCGTTGGTGATGTCGAAGTTCATGCAGCTCGAGGGCATGCCCAGCGAGTGGTGGATGCCGGTGGAGACGGCGGGCTCGAGGTGCTGGCGGGACACCGAGGCGTTGATCAGCAGGCCCACCTGGTCGCGCATGATCCCGGCCTTGGCCATGGCGCGCTCGGCGGCGAGCACCACGCCCTGCTTCCAGCCGTTCTCGCGGTCGCGCCACCAGCGCCGCTCGTAGACGCCGGCCACGCGCTGCAGCACACCCTTGGGCAGGCGCAGCCGCTTGCGGGCCGGGGAGAGCATGTCGTCGATCTCGTCCGAGGTGACCGTCACCTGCGGGACGGTCATCTCCACCGCCAGCAGAGACGTGTTCGTGTGGACGATCCCTGTGTTCCCGTTCCCCATCAGCGTGCGCTACCTCGTCGTTCCGTGTGGCCGTCGTGGTGCCGGGTCGCCGCAGCGCCCCCGGCACATCCGTGCGCCATTGTCACACCTGCCCCTGGGGACTCCCTCACGGGGTGGTGGATCCCACGTCCGTCCCGTCCTCGCCGTCGGGCCCGCCGTCCTCGCCGTCGAGGTGATGGCCCAGATGGTGCCGGGCGAAGGCGAGGCTCTGGCGCAGCGTGCGCTCCCGGATCTCGGCGTTGCTGCTGGTGGTGACCTCCAGCAGCACGGACCCCTCCCAGCCGCGGTTCGCCAGGCGGCGCAGCACCTCGGCGCAGGGCTGGTTGCCCTCGCCGGGCGGCAGGTGCTCGTCCTTGGTGGTGCGGCCCGAGCCGTCGGTGAGGTGCAGGTGGCTGAGTCGGTCGCCGAGGCGCTCGATCATCTCCAGCGCATCGTCTCCCGCGGTCGCCGCGTGGGAGAGATCCACGGTGACGTGGCGGTAGTCCTCGTCGGTGGGGTCGTGGTCCGGGTAGTAGTTCAGCAGCTCCCGCACCCCCAGCCGCCACGGGTACATGTTCTCCACGGCGATCGCGATGCCGTGCTCCTCCTCCAGGCGGGCCACGCCCTCCACGAAGCCGCGGGCGTACTTCCCCTGCCAGCGGAACGGCGGGTGGGCCACGATCGTGGCCACGTCGAGCTCACGGGCGATCTCGAGCGTCCGCTCGATCTTCACCCAGGCGTCCTTCCCCCACAGGCCCTGCAGGAAGAACAGCGTGGGCGCATGGAGGGAGAGGATCGGCAGCTCGTAGCGCTCGGAGTACTCCCGCAGGATCTCCGGGTCCTGGCTGTCGCGCGGGTAAGAGACCATCACCTCCATCCCGTCGTACCCGATCTCGTGGGCGAGCCGGAACGCCTCCTCCACCCCCGCCGGGAACACCGAGGAGGTGGACAGTCCCACCGGAATCCGGCGCTGCGGATCCTGGTCGCTGCGCGGGTCCCCGGCGGTGAGTCGACGGGAGAGCTTCTCCCGCGCGGTGCGGTGCGCGCTGCTGGGCCGCGTGTACGGCTTGCGGGTGCCGGGACGCGGCGCCTCCGCCGAACGATGGTCACGACGTGGGCTCACGGCTTCTCCTCGGGGTGGACGGGCGTGGTCAGTATGCAACAGGGCGGCGCCTACACTCGCAGGCGTCCCGACCGCGCCCACCCTCGGAGCCCCACGCATGGCCAAGCTGCACTTCAAGTACGGAGCGATGAACTCCGGGAAGTCCGACACGCTGATCAAGACCGCCTACAACTACGACGAGCGCGGCCTGGACACCCTCACCGTCAAGCCGGCGCTGGACACCAAGGGCGAGGACTGGGTGGTGGCCCGCGGCGGGGCCCGACGGCGGGTGGACGTGCTCGCCGCGGAGGGCGACGACCTGCGCGCACGGGTGAACTCGACGGCCGACGAGCGCGACCTGCGTCCCCTGCACTGCGTGCTGGTGGACGAAGCCCAGTTCCTGGAGCCCGCGCAGATCGACGACCTGTTCCGGATCGCGAAGCTCGATGGCGTCTCGGTGATCTGCTACGGGCTGCGCACGGACTTCCGCACCGCGATGTTCCCGGGGGCGCGGCGCCTGGTGGAGCTCGCGGACAACATCGAGAAGCTGCCCACGATGTGCCGCTGCGGCTCCCAGGCGGAGTTCAACTGCCGCGCCGTGGACGGTCGCTTCGTGTTCGAGGGCGCCCAGGTCGCGATCGACGGCGCGCAGACCACCTACATGTCGCTGTGCGGCCCGTGCTTCATGCAGGAGGAGGCGCGGGCCGGCGTCCACGTGCTGGGCTGAGCGGACCGCACGGTCGGGAGCGTCGGTCCCCGGCCGTGCGGCGGGACCGCGGAGGCCCGCCTCAGGTGCTGAGGGGGCGGTCCTCGCCGAGCTCGGCGTCGCCGCCGGCATCGGCCGTGCCCGCGGAGTCCTCGGCCATCGCGGCCGCGTCCTCGTCGAGCCCGTCGGCTCCGGTCCCGTCCGCCTCGGTGCCGTCGGCGGAGCTCCCGGAGAGACGCTCGCGGGCGGCGCCCGCGGCCCCGGCGACCGCGCCCTGCGCCGTCGCCGCCACCTCCGGCCCCTTCTCCCGCACCGTCTCGGCGGTCTCCTGCGCGACCCGCGCGGTGGTCTCCCGCGCCTGCGCGGCACGGCGCTGCACCTCGGGGTCCTCGGCGACCCGGTGGGCAGTGCGCTCGAGGGATTCATACGGTCCGCGGCCCGCACGGGAGCCGATCACGAAGCCGATCGCGAGTCCGGCCAGGAAGATGACCTTCTTCATCACTGCCTCCAACGTCGTCGGTGTGCCTGCATCGTGCCACAGCCCGGTGAACGGGCGCGGGCGCGCCGACCGACCGGTCCCTCCGCCGGCCCCGCGCATCCGTCCCGCCGGTGCCCCGGGGGCGGGCCGCCGACGCCCTCTCGGCGACGGGATCAGGAGCGCGAGGAGGACGCGTTCCGGGTGAGCTCCGGGGCCTGAGTCGGGTTCGTCCCACTTCGGTCCCGCTTCGGTCACAGAACCTCCACGAACCGGGCCCTCCGGCGGCCTCGACCGCCCCGCGGAGGACATACGATCGAAGCGCGCGGCATGCCCCGTCGGCGCAGCAGCCCCACAGCCCCACAGCCCCACCGCACCGTCGCGGTGCCCGTCCTCGAGGAGGATCCCTGTTGTCGTCCGTGCCCGCCCCGCACTCCCCGCACCAGCCCGACCCCGGCGCCATCCCCTCCGCCGAGGAGGTCGCCGCGCAGGTCCGCTCCTGGGTCGACGCCGCCGCCGCGCACCCCGTGCCGGGACCGGCGAAGATGCTCTCCGACCTGCTGCAGGATCCGAAGGGACTGGACTTCACGCTCGCCTTCGTGGACCGGGTGATCCGCCCCGAGGACCCCCGCGCCGCCGCCGTCGAGCTGCGCCGCCTCGCCCAGGACCCGCCGGCGTTCCTCCCCGCCCCGCTGCGACGCGTGATCGGCCTCGGCGGCGCCGCCTCGGGCCTCGCCCCGTCGGTGGTCGTCCCCACCGCGCAGGCCGCCATGCGGCGGATGGTGGGGCACCTGATCCTCGACGCCCGGCCCCGGCCGCTGACCGCCGCCGTCCAGCGCCTCACGGCCGACGGCACGAAGCTGAACATCAACCTCCTCGGCGAGGCCGTGCTCGGTGCGCAGGAGGCGGCCCGTCGCCTCGAGGGCGTGCGCGAGCTCGTGGCCCGGGAGGACGTGGACTACGCCTCGATCAAGGTGTCCTCGATCGTGGACCACCTGCCGCTGTGGGCGGCCGACGAGACCGTCGAGCACATCGTCGAGACCCTGCTGCCGCTGTACCTCGAGGCCGCCCGCGGCGACCACCCCACGTTCCTGAACATGGACATGGAGGAGTACCGCGATCTCGAGCTGACGCTGCGCGTGTTCGAGACCCTGCTGGACCGCCCCGAACTGATGTCCCTGCAGGCCGGGATCGTGCTGCAGGCCTATCTGCCCGACGCCCCCACCGCCATGGCCCGGGTGCGCCGCTTCGCGGAGCGCCGCGTGGCCGCCGGCGGAGCGCCGATCAAGGTGCGCCTGGTCAAGGGCGCGAACCTCGCGATGGAGCAGGTGGACGCCTCCGTGCACGGGTGGACCCAGGCGCCGCTGCTGTCCAAGGAGGCCACCGACGCCCAGTACAAGCGGATGCTCATCGAGGCCCTCCACCCCGACCGGCTCGAGGCGGTGCAGCTCGGCGTGGCCGGGCACAACCTCTTCGACGTCGCCTTCGCGCACCTGCTGATGCGGGAGCGGTCGATCCCCGCCGGCCCCGGCCACGGCGTGGAGTTCGAGATGCTCGCCGGGATGGCGCCCGGGCAGCAGGCCGTGGTCCGCGAGGCGACCGGGACGATGCGGCTGTACGTGCCGATCGTGCACCCGCGCCACTTCGACGTGGCCGTCTCCTACCTGGTGCGCCGTCTCGAGGAGAACGCCTCCTCGGAGAACTTCCTCTCCGCCGCCTTCGAGCTCGACACCTCGGAGCAGCTCTTCGCCCGCGAGCAGGACCGCTTCGCGCGAGCGCTCGAGCAGGCGCTGCGGGAGACCTCCCTGCCCACCCACCGCGACCAGGACCGCGGCGCGGAGGTGCGGGGCGCGGCCGGTCCGCTGCCGCTGGGCTCCCCGGCCGTGCCCGCCGTGCCCGGCGCGTTCCGCAACACGCCCGACACCGACCTCTCCACCGCCGCGAACCAGGCGTGGGCCGCCCGGATCACGCACCGCATCCGCGGCTCCGAGCTGGGGCAGGCGGAGGTGCGCGCCGCCCGCCTGGAGACGGTCGAGGCCGTGGACTCCGTGCTCGCCACCGCCGTGGCGGCCCAGCCCGCCTGGGAGGCGCTCGGCGTCGAGAAGCGCGCGATGATCCTGCGCCGCGTGGCCGGGACCCTCGCCGCGCACCGCGGCGAGCTGCTCGAGGTGATGGCCTCGGAGACCGGCAAGACCCTCGAGCAGGGCGATCCGGAGGTGAGCGAGGCGATCGACTTCGCCCTCTACTACGCGGAGCAGGCCGAGCAGCTCGCCCGCCGCACGGACCTGGTGGGCCGGGCCCGCCCGCTCACCCTGGTCACCCCGCCGTGGAACTTCCCCGTGGCCATCCCCACCGGCGGCGCCCTGGCCGCACTGGTCACCGGCAGCGCCGTGGTGATGAAGCCCGCGCCCCAGTCCCGTCGCTGCGGCGCCCTGATCGGGCGCCTGCTGCACGAGGCCGGCGTGCCCGAGGGCGTGTTCACGCTGGTGGACGTCCCCGAGAACGAGGTGGGGCGGGCGCTGATCGCGGATGAGCGGATCTCGCAGCTCATCCTCACCGGCGCCTCGGACACCGCCGCGATGTTCGCCTCCTGGCGCCCCGAGCTGCGGATCCTCGCCGAGACCAGCGGCAAGAACTCGATCATCGTCACGCCCCAGGCCGATCTGGACCTCGCCGCCCGGGACGTGGCCGCGAGCGCCTTCGGCCATGCCGGGCAGAAGTGCTCGGCGGCGTCCCTGGTGATCACCGTCGGTTCGGTGACGCACTCCCGCCGCTTCTCCGCCCAGCTCGCCGACGCGGTGCTGAGCCTGCACGTGGGCGCCCCCACCGATCCGACGGTGCAGATGGGGCCCGTGATCGAGCCGCCCGGCGAGAAGCTCCGCTCCGGTCTAACGGAGCTCTCCGACGGCGAGACCTGGCTCTCGAGGCCCCGGCAGCTGGACGAGGAGGGACGCACCTTCTCCCCCGGCGTGCGCACCGGGGTGCAGGAGGGCTCGCCCTTCCACCTGACCGAGTACTTCGGCCCGGTGCTCGGCGTGATCCACGCCGAGACCCTCGAGGACGCGGTGCGGATCCAGAACGGCACCGCCTACGGCCTCACCGCCGGCCTGCATTCGCTGGAGCCCGCGGAGATCGCCTGGTGGACCGAGCACGTCGAGGCCGGGAACCTGTACGTGAACCGCGGCATCACCGGCGCGATCGTGGAGCGGCAGCCCTTCGGCGGGTGGAAGCGCTCCGCGATCGGGCAGACCGCGAAGGCCGGCGGGCCGAACTACCTCGTGCACCTCACCGACTGGGCCGACGCCGGCGACGTCCCCGATGCGCTCGTCGATCCCGAGCAGTGGCTGGCGGAGGCGCGCCACAGCGACCGCGAGCACTGGGCCACCACCTTCGCCCCGCGCGACGTGCAGGACCTGCACGGAGAGATCAACGTGCTGCGGCACCTGCCGCTTCCGGTGATGGTGCGCGCCGCCGCGGGCACCTCGGGGCAGGAGCTGGCCCGCGTGCTGCACGCGGCCGCCACTGTGGGCGCGCCGGTGGAGGTCTCCGTGGCGGAGGAGTCGCTGGGCGACGTCGCGCTGGAGAACGGCGTGGACGCCGCGTCCGTGAGGGTCGAGGGGGTCGACGTCTTCGCGGCGCGGGTGCCGAGCCTCGCGCCGTCCCGGATCCGCCTGATCGGGGAGGCCGACGACGCGCTGCGGCGCGCCCTCGCCGACCGCATCGACGTGGCCCTGTTCACCGGGGTGGTCGTGGCCAGCGGACGGGTGGAGCTGCTCCCGTTCCTCCACGAGCAGGCGATCAGCGCCACGGATCACCGCTACGGCAATCCGCTCCCGCACCGCCTGGACCTCACCGGCGGGAAGGGGTGGGCCCGGGGCCGGGACTGAGCGGCGCCGGGGCGGGGGAATCCCACCCCGCCCCGGCCCGCTCCGGCTCAGCTCGTGGTCGCGGTCCCTACGCGGGCGCCCTCGGGCACCTCGCCGCCCTCCTCGCCGAGCACGGCGTCGCCGATCACGGAGACGTCCGCGCCGAAGGTCCAGTCGCCCTGGACATCGAGGCTGGAGGCCTCCTTCAGCGAGGGGACGCCGTAGGGGAAGCGCGGCTCGAAGTCCTGGATGAGCTTGTAGGAGTCGGACTGCAGCGACACCGTGGGCACGGCCCCCACCTGCTGCACCAGGGCTGCGCGCTCGTCGAGGGTGTACGCGTCCGAGCGCACCAGGAGCAGGTCCGAGGTCGCCTTCACCGGCAGGAAGCGGTCGCGGCCCACCACGATCGCGGTCGCGCCGTCGAACACCTCGATCGCGGCGCCCATCGCGGACTCGATCTGGTACACGGGCGTGGAGGACTTGTCCGAGGGGTCGACCGTCTTCTCGTTGCGGATCAGGGGCAGACCCATGATCCCCTTGCGCTCCTCGAGCACGGCCGCCATCTGCTCGAGATCGAACCACAGGTTGTTGGTGTGGAAGAACGGGTGGCGGTGCTCGTCGGTGAAGTACTCCATCTCCTCCGCGGGCGTCTGCGCGGTGTCGCGCAGGATCAGGCGTCCGTCGGACTTGCGCACCGCGAGGTGGCCGCCCTTGCGGTCCGCGGGGGTGCGGCGGCACAGCTCGGCGGCGTAGGGCGCACCGGTGGAGGCGAACCAGGCGGCCAGCACCGGGCTGGGCACGGTGCCGAGGTTGTCGGAGTTGGAGACCGAGGCGTACTTGAACCCCGCGTCCAGCAGCTGCTGGAGCAGTCCGGAGGTCTGCAGGGCGGTGTAGATGTCGCCGTGGCCGGGCGGGCACCACTCCAGCGCCGGGTCCTCGTCCCAGGTGACCGGGGTGAGGTCGTCGGTGCGGAGCTTGGGCTCCTTGTTCTGCAGGAAGTCCAGCGGCAGGTCGCCCACGGGCAGCTCGGGATACTTCGCGAGGACCTCGAGGGTGTCTTCGCGGGTGCGGAACGAGTTCATGAACAGCAGCGGCAGGCGCGATCCGGTGCCGCGGCGGGCGGCGAGGACCTGCTCGACGATGATGTCCAGGAAGCTCTTGCCGTCGCGGACGGGCAGCAGCGACTTGGCCTGGTCCAGACCCATGGAGGTGCCGAGCCCGCCGTTGAGGTTGATGATCGCGAGCTGGTCGAACACCTGCTTCGCGTGCGCCGGGTCGATCGAGACGTCCTCGAGCCGGGGCGGCTCGAGGTAGGGCTCGATGGTGTCCTCGGGGATCGTCCCGGTCACCCCGTCCTCGAGCTGACCGTAGTAGTGGGAGAAGACGTCGATCGCGGTCTGCGCGACCCCGGCGTCGACCATCTTCTGCTGCGCGGCGGCGAGTCCTTCGTTGCTCATGGTCACAGGGTATCCACTTCTCCCCGTCCCACCGCACCGTTCGCCACGTCCCCGCGACGCTCCGACGGCGGGCGGGGATGTCACGGGATGTGTCTCCCGCGGTCGGTGCACGAGGGTGACCAGCACGACGGAGACGAGCATCAGCAGCAGCCAGGAGACGAACTTCGCGGGGGGCACCAGGTGCCAGCCGGACTGCTGGTGCGGGTAGATCCAGGCGCCGGCCGCGGTGCCCACGTTCTCCGCGATCCACAGCAGCAGCGCCACCCCGAGGAAGGCCACCACGACGGGCAGGCGCCTCCACGGGGCACGGCGATGGCTGCGGAAGGACATCACGCAGCGCCCGTACAGCAGCAGCATCGCCCCGAGCAGCACCCACCGGGCATCGGGCAGGTAGTGGTGGGTGAAGAAGTTCGCGTAGATCGCGGCGGCGAGCACCGCCGTCGCCCACCGCGGCGGGTAGCGGGTGAAGCGCAGGTCGAACAGGCGCATCACGCGCACCATGTAGGAGCCGACGGCCGCGTACATGAATCCCGTGTACAGCGGCACCTCTGCGATCCGCAGGAGGCCGTCGGCCTCGTACGCCCAGGAGCCGACCGCGGTCTTGAACACCTCCATCACGGTGCCGACGACGTGGAAGACCGCGATCACGCCCATCTCCCGCAGGCTCTCGAGACGCAGGGCGAGCATCGCGACCTGCACCGCGACCGCCGCGAGGACGAGCGCGTCGGCGCGCGCGAGCGGCGCATCGTCCGGGTACAGCAGCCGTGCACCGACCAGCAGTGCGAGCATCACCGCTCCGAACACGCACGCCCAGGCCTGCTTGAGGCCGAAGGCGACCAGCTCCACGAGCCGGTGCCGCCACGCCCCGTCGGCGCTCGCGTGGGCGGCCGTGCGTCGCTGCGCCCACTCGTCGATCCGCTCCTCGAGCGGGGTGAAGGGAACGCGGCCGGTCATCATCCGCCCAGTCTCGCCGTGCGATGCGGAGGTTCTCGCGAGGAGTCGGGAAGGAACCGGGCAGAGAGCGGGGAGCTGTCGAGGAGGCGCGCGGGCCTCGCCCCGTCCCGCCTCCCCTAGAATCGGATCCCATGAGCACAGTCCTGTCCGCGGTCGCCTGGCCGTACGCCAACGGTCCCCGCCACATCGGTCACGTCGCCGGCTTCGGCGTCCCCTCCGACGTCTTTTCCCGCTACATGCGGATGGCCGGCCACGACGTGCTCATGGTCTCCGGCACCGACGAGCACGGCACGCCGATCCTGGTCGAGGCCGACAAGGAGGGCATCACCGCTCGCGAGCTCGCCGACCGCAACAACCGCCTCATCGTCGAGGACCTGGTGGCGCTCGGGCTCTCCTACGACCTGTTCACCCGCACCACCACGCGCAACCACTACCAGGTGGTGCAGGACATGTTCGTGTCCGTGCGGGACAACGGCTACATGCTCGAGAAGACCACCTCGGGGGCGATCTCGCCGTCCACCGGGCGCACCCTCCCGGACCGCTACATCGAGGGCACCTGCCCGATCTGCGGCACCCCCGGGGCGCGCGGCGACCAGTGCGACGCCTGCGGCAACCAGCTCGACCCCACGGACCTCGTCGGTCCCGTCTCCCGCATCAACGGCGAGACCCCGGAGTTCATCGAGACCTCGCACTGGTTTCTGGACCTGCCGGCGCTGGCCGGCGAGCTGGGCCGCTGGCTCGACGAGCGGGAGGCGACCGGTCTGTGGCGCCCGAACGTGATCCGGTTCAGCCAGAACATCCTCGAGGACATCAAGCCGCGTGCGATGACGCGTGACATCGACTGGGGCATCCCGGTGCCGGGCTGGGAGGACCAGCCCAACAAGCGCCTGTACGTGTGGTTCGACGCCGTGATCGGCTACCTCTCCGCCTCGATCGAGTGGGCGCGCCGCTCCGGCGACCCGGAGGCGTGGCGCCGCTGGTGGAACGATCCCGAGACCCTCGCCTACTACTTCATGGGCAAGGACAACATCGTCTTCCACTCGCAGATCTGGCCGGCGGAGATGATCGCGCAGAACGGCCAGGGCGACAGGGGCGGCGCGCCGGGCCGCTTCGGCGAGCTGAAGCTCCCCACCGAGGTCGTCTCCAGCGAGTTCCTCACGATGGAGGGCAAGAAGTTCTCCTCCTCGAAGGGTGTGGTGATCTACGTCCGCGACGTGCTCGAGCGCTACCAGCCCGACGCGCTGCGCTACTACATCTCCGCCGCCGGCCCGGAGAACCAGGATGCGGACTTCACCTGGGTGGACTTCGTTTCCCGCACCAACAACGAGCTCGTGGCGGGCTGGGGCAACCTGGTCAACCGCACCGCGGCGATGATCGCCAAGAACGTGGGTGAGATCCCCGCCGCCGGCGCGCTGGAGGAGATCGACACCGCCCTGCTGGACCAGATCCGCACCGGGTTCACCACCGTGGGCGGTCTCATCGAGGCGCACCGGCAGCGCGCCGCGATCGCGGAGATCATGCGCCTGGTGGGCGAGGCGAACGCGTACGTGTCCCGCACCGAGCCGTTCAAGCTGAAGGCGGAGGAGCAGCGCCCGCGCCTGCTCACGGTGCTGCACGTGCTCGCCCAGGCGGTCACGGACCTCAACACGATGCTCGCCCCGTTCCTGCCGCAGTCGGCCAACGCCGTGGAGCGCGCCCTGGGCGGCGAGCGGGAGATCGCGCCGATGCCGCGGATCGAGGAGGTCGAGGATCTCGACGGCGGGCCGTCGTACCCGGTCATCACCGGTGACTACACCGCCGTGCCCGCCTGGGAGCACCGCCCGGTGGTGGTGGGACAGACGGTCGTCAAGCCCACGCCGATCTTCGTGAAGCTGGACCCGAAGATCGCCGACCAGGAGCTCGAGCGCCTGGAGGCGGAGTCCGGCGACGCCTGAGAACTGTGCCCCGCAGCGTCCGTTGATAACACTTCCTGAGGAAAGTGTTACTACACTGAGGGAATGCGCACAGTTCCGTCTCCCCTCCCGGTGGCGCCGGTAGAGCACCGTGCCGGCACGTGGACGGTGCCCGAGGACGGCCTCGCCTCGCGTGCGGCCCGGGCGCGGGGCTCGGGCCCGTACGAGGCGACGCTCCCCGCAGTGCTGGCCGGTCGGGCTCCGTACGCGCCGACGCTGCCGAGCGACCTCGCGGCCGATGTCGCCGACGCCGAGAACGCGCTGACCGCCTTCGACGCCCACGCGATCGCCCGCCTCGGCGCCGACGACCCGGCCCTCGGGCCGATGAGCTCGATCCTGCTGCGCACGGAGTCCGCCTCGTCCTCGCAGATCGAGGATCTCACCGTCGGGGCGCGACAACTGGCCCTCGCGGAGATCGACGAGTCACGCAGCGCGAACGCGCGCACCGTGGTCGCGAACGTGCGGACGATGGAGGCCGCGCTCCGCCTCGCCGATCGTCTCGACCTCGAGGCGGTCCTCGCCCTCCACGCGGAGCTGCTCGTCGGCAGCGCCGGCGCCGGCAGTCTGCGCCGCCAGCTGGTGTGGGCGGGCCGCAGCGGCCTGAGCCCTCTCGGCGCCGTGCACGTCGCCCCGGAGGCGGAGGACGTCCCCGCCGCGATGCGCGACCTGCTGGCGTTCCTGGAGCGGGACGACCTGCCGATCCTCCTCCACGCCGCGATCGCCCACGCCCAGTTCGAGACCATCCACCCCTTCACCGACGGCAACGGCCGCACCGGGCGCGCCCTCGCGCACGCGATGCTGCGCGGGAAGGGGCTGCTCACCACTACGGCGCCCGTCTCGGCCGGGCTGCTCACCGAGCTGTCGGCGTACACGGACGCGCTGACGGCGTACCGCGCCGGGGATGCGCGGCCGATCGTGGAGGAGTTCGCTCGTGCCGCGCGCTACGCCGCGGCCACCGGGACGCGCCTGGTGGACGCCCTCTCCGCCCAGCTCGCGGAGGATCGCGAGCGTCTGCGCGGGGTGCGCCGTCACGCCCTGGCATGGAGGGTGCTCCCGCTCCTGATCGGCCAGCCGATCGTCACCGCACGGCACCTCCAGCAGGTCCTCGACGTCCCGGCGATGACGGCGCAGCGGGCCCTGGCGCAGCTGACCGATGCCGGCGTGCTGCAGGAGGCCACCGGCCGCACGCGGAACCGCGTGTGGCAGCACGCGGGCGTGCTCGCCCTGCTCGACGACTACGCCGCCGAGGTGCGTCGCGCCGGCTGAGCGGACCGCACGGTCGCCGGCCGGGGCGCCGACGCCCCGGCCCGGCCGGGAAGGGGATACGGTGGGCGCCCACGACGTCCTCGACAAGGAGGCGGTTCCGTCATGTCCACATCCTCTGCTTCTGCCGGTGCAGGGCCTGCACCCACCCAGCGCCTGAACGCCAAGGTCGTGGGGATCTCGATCGCCGCGGCGGTGGGCGGGTTCCTATTCGGCTTCGACACCTCGGTGATCAACGGCGCGGTCAACGCGCTCTCGGACGAGTTCTCCCTGGGGGCCGGTCTCACCGGCTTCGCGGTCTCCTCCGCCCTGCTGGGCTGCGCCGTGGGCGCCTGGTTCGCCGGCTCCCTCGCCAACCGCTTCGGGCGCATCCCGGTGATGGTGATCGCGGCGGCGCTGTTCTTCGTCTCCGCGATCGGCTCCGGGCTGGCGTTCGGGGTGTGGGACCTCATCGTGTGGCGCGTGGTGGGCGGTCTGGGCGTGGGCGCCGCGAGCGTCATCGCCCCGGCCTACATCGCCGAGGTGGCCCCGGCGAAGTTCCGCGGGCGCCTGGGCTCCCTGCAGCAGCTCGCGATCGTGCTGGGCATCTTCGTGGCCCTGCTCTCGAACGCCCTGATCGCGACCACGGCCGGCGGATCCGCGGAGACCTTCTGGTTCGGGGTCTCGGCGTGGCGCTGGATGTTCATGATCGAGGCGGTGCCGGCGGCGGTCTACGGCGGGATGGCGCTGTTCCTGCCGGAGTCGCCCCGCTACCTGATCCGTCGCGGCGAGGTGGACCGCGCCTCGAAGGTGCTCTACGACTACACCGGCGAGCCGGATGTGAACCTGAAGATCGAGCAGATCCGCACAACGCTCGAGCGCGAGGACACCGAGAGCCTGCGCGACCTGGTCGGGGAGCGCTTCGGCCTGAAGCCCATCGTGTGGCTGGGCATCCTGCTCTCGCTGTTCCAGCAGCTGGTGGGCATCAACGTCATCTTCTACTACTCCACCACGCTGTGGCAGTCCGTCGGCTTCGACGAGTCCCAGGCGCTGCTCACCAGCACGTTCACCTCGGTGATGAACATCGTCGCGACCATCATCGCGATCCTGCTGGTGGATCGCGTGGGACGGCGCGTGATGCTGCTGGTGGGGTCGGCCGGCATGGCGGTGTCGCTGGCGCTGATGGCGCTCGCCTTCTCCTTCGGCCAGGCCGGGGCCGACGGGTCGGTGTCCCTGCCCGATCCGTGGTCCACCGTCGCGCTGATCGCCGCCAACGCCTTCGTGATGTTCTTCGGCACCACGTGGGGCCCGCTGGTGTGGGTGCTGCTGGGCGAGATCTTCCCCAACCGGATCCGCGCCTCCGCCCTGGCGGTGGCGGCGGCCGCGCAGTGGGCGGCGAACTGGGCGGTCTCCGCCTCCTTCCCCACGCTCTCGGACATCGGGCTGACCTTCGCCTACGGCCTCTACGCCGGCTTCGCGGCGCTGAGCCTGGTGTTCGTGTACCTGTGGGTGCCGGAGACGAAGGATCGCGAGCTCGAGGACATGGACTCCCTGCGCCTCTCGCGCTCCTCGCGCCGCGGCTGACGGGGCACGGTCCCCGGTCCCGCACGGCGCCGGGACGCACGACGGAGGGGGCACCCGCCTGTGGGTGGGTGCCCCCTCCGCCGTGTGTCGGGCCGGTGGCCCCGGTGGTCGCGGCAGTCAGCCCTCGAGGGCCCGGCGCGCCGCCTCGGCGATGTGGGCGGCGTCGATCCCCGCCCAGGACAGCAGCTCCCGGGAGGTGCCGGAGCCCGGCACCCCGTCCACGGCCAGGTGCTGCAGGTACAGATCGGTGATCGGCTCCTTCGCCAGGGCGGCGAGCACCGCGGCGCCGAGCCCGCCCTCGGCGTGGTGGTCCTCCGCCACCACCACGCGCCCGCCGGTCGCGGCGGCGGCCTCGCGGAGTGTCTCGGCGTCGATCGGCTTGATCGAGTAGGCGTCGATCACGCGGGCGTGGATGCCGTCCTCGGCCAGGGCGTCCGCCGCGGCGAGCGCCTCGTGCAGCGTGACCCCCGCCCCGATGAGGGTGACGGCGTCCTGGTCGCTGCGGCGCAGGGTCTTGGACCCGCCCACGGGGAAGGTCTCGTCGGCCCCGTAGAGCACCGGATACCCGCCGCGGGTGGTGCGCAGGTAGCTCACGCCGTCCACGTCCGCCATCTCCACCACCAGCTTCGCGGCCGCGGTCGCGTCGCTGGGGTACAGCACGGTGGAGCCCTGCGTGGCGGTGAGCATCGCGAGGTCCTCCAGGCCCATCTGGGAGGGGCCGTCCGCGCCGATCTCCACCCCGGCGTGGGAGCCGACCAGGCGCAGGTCCACCCGGGAGATCGGCGCCATGCGCAGGAAGTCCGCGGCCCGGGTGAGGAAGGCCGCGAAGGTGGAGGCGTAGGCGAGGTAGCCGCGCGTGGCCAGACCGGTCGCCGCGGCGACCATCTGCTGCTCGGCGATGAACATCTCGAAGAACCGCTCCGGGTGCGCCTCGACGAAGTCCGCCACGCCGCTGGAGTTCGAGACCTCGCCGTCCAGGGCTACCACGCGGGGATCAGCGTCGGCGAGCGCCGTCAGCGCCGGGCCGTACGCCTTGCGGGTCGCGATCTCCTCCCCCACCGTGAAGGCGGGCAGCTCGACGGCGCCGCGCGGGGCGTGCTCCACGGGCTCCGCCGCGGGCGGCATCGGGCCGCGCACCTGCAGCGAGCGCTCGCCGCCGAGCGCCGCGATCGCGCTCGTCGCGGTCTGCTCGGGCAGCGGCTTGCCATGCCAGCCGTCCTGGTCCTCGACCTCGGGGACGCCCTTCCCCTTGACGGTGCGGGCGAGGATCACCAGCGGGCGGTCCAGCGGGCCGTCGGCGCGGGCCAGCGCCTCGTCGATCTGCGCGATGTCGTGGCCGTCGATGATCACGGCCTCGGCGCCGAAGGCCTCGACGCGGGCGGCGTAGGTGTCCATGTCATGTCCCAGCGCGGTCTCGCCGCGCTGGCCCAGCCGGTTCACGTCCACCAGGGTGATCAGGCCGGTGAGGCCGTAGTGGGAGGCGGTGGCCAGCGCCTCCCACATCGACCCCTCGGCGAGCTCGCTGTCCCCGGTAAGCACCCACACGCGGTAGGGCGCGTGCTCGAGGCGGGCTCCTGCCAGGGCGATGCCCACCGCATTGGGCAGTCCCTGTCCCAGCGAGCCGGTGGCCACGTCCACCCAGGGCAACACCGGGGTGGGGTGCCCCTCGAGCCGCTGGTCGACGCGGCGGTAGCCCTGCATGAGCTCCGCGTCGTCGATCACGCCGGCGGCCTTGTACGCCGAGTACAGCAGCGGGGAGGCGTGCCCCTTGGAGAGCACCAGGTGGTCGTTGCCGGGGGCGTCCGGGTGGTCCCAGTCGTAGCGCAGATGGCGCGACATGAGCGTGGCGAGGAGGTCGGCGGCGGAGAGGCTCGAGGTGGGGTGGCCGGAGCCGGCGCTGGTCGAGGAGCGGATCGAGTCCACGCGCAGCTGGGCGGCGAGCTCGTCCACCTGTGCGAGGTCGAGGCGGTCGTGGGTGGTGGCGGTCATGGTGGAGACTCCCTCCGTGGACGGGTCCTGCCTGACGTTCCACCGTAGGGGCGGGCGCTGAGCACCGGCAATCGTCCACGACCGACCGGTCGGGGCGGTGCGGGGGCAGTCTCAGAGCGAGTGCACCCGCAGCGCCACGGCGTGCGCGGTGCCGGCGGCCGCGCCGCCGCCGCGCAGGATCTCCGGGATGAACTCCTCGGGCAGCGGGTGTCCCTCGACGTGGGCGAGGTAGGCCGCGTGGGCGCGCAGGGAGTCGACGGCGGCCTGCACGTGCGCGGGGGCGACGGGCTTGGCGTGGGTGGGTGCCGGATGCCCGGCGATCGCGAGGGCGGGGGCGCGCCAGGCGTCGAGTCCCTCGCGCTCGCGCAGCTCGCGGAACACCCAGGGGTTGGCGGCGTCGCGGGTGCCGTCCGCGACGGCCAGGCCCGCGATGCGGTGATCGGCTTGGTTCAGCCCGCCGTACGCCTCCACCTCGAAGTTCGCGGTGAGCACCAGCTGGGGCCTCACCTGCCGCACCGCACGGGCGATGTCGCGCCGCAGGGCGAGGCTGCCCTCGAGCATCCCGTCGGGATGCTCGAGGTATCGCAGGTCCTGCACTCCCACCCGGGAGCAGGCCTCGCGCTGCTCGCGCTCCCGCAGCGGGCCCACCTCCTCGGGCGGTGCGGCCATCCCGGCCTCGCCGCGGGTGAGCAGCAGGTAGGTCACGGCGATGCCCGCCTCCGTCCAGGCGGCGACGGCGGCGGAGGTGGCGTACTCCATGTCGTCGGGGTGCGCCACCACGCAGAGCACGCGCTCGATCCCCTCCTCGGGCAGCGGCGGCAGCGGGGCGGGGGTGCTCGTCATGGCTCCAGACTAGGCGGCGGCGCTGCGGGGGAACAGGTCCGCGAGCACACGGTGCACGGCCGCCCTGCCGGCCCGGTTCGCACCGATGGTGGAGGCGCTGGGGCCGTAGCCGAGCAGGTGGATCCGCGGGTCCGCGGCGACGGCGGTGCCGTCCATCGTGATCCCGCCGTGGCGGGTGTGCAGTCCCAGGCGTCGCAGGTGGCGCAGCTCGGGGCGGAATCCGGTGGCCCACACCAGCGCGTCCAGGGCGGTGTGGGCGCCGTCCGCCTCGCGCACGCCGGACGGGGTGAGAGCCGTGAACATCGGGCGGCGCTCGAGCAGCCCGTGACGCTCGGCCTCGCGCAGCGCGGGGGTCCGCACCAGGCCGGTGGCGGAGACCACGCTGCGCACGGGCAGTCCCTGCTCCACCCTCTCCCGCACCCCGGCCACGGCCGCTCTCCCGGCCTCGGTGTCGAACTCGGCATCGCGGAACTCGGGCTCGCGGCGCGTGTACCAGAACGTCTCGGCCACCGCACCGAGCGCGAGCAGGTGGTCCAGGGCGCTGATCCCGCCGCCCACGATCCCCACCCGCTGCCCGGCGAAGTCCTCGGCACGAGGGTACTGCGCGGTGTGCAGCTGACGGCCGCGGAACTGCGCCGCACCGGGCACGGCGGGCACGAACGGCCGGGTCCAGGTGCCGGTGGCGTTCAGCACGGCGCGGGTGCGCACCGGCGTGCGCGGGGAGCCGTCGGCGCCGACGGAGCGGACCAGCAGCGGCGCCGGTGCGGGCGTGGACGTTCCCGAGCGCTCGGCCGACGGATCGTCCTCGACCAGGGTGACGCGCACGGGACGCTCGATCTCGAGGCCCGTGCGCCGCTCGAACGCGGCGAAGTACGCGGGGACGGCGCGGTGCGCGGGCTCGTGGTCCGCGGCGACGGGGGCGGGCATGCCGGGCAGTTCGCGGATCCCATTGACCGTGGCCATGGTGAGACCGTCCCAGCGGTGCCGCCATGCCCCGCCCGGCCCGTCCTCCGCGTCGAGCACCACCGTGGACTCCACGCCGCGGCGGCGCAGGTGGTGGGCGGCGGAGAGCCCGGCCTGTCCTGCCCCGATCACCACCACGTCGGCGGTGCGCACGTCCGTGTCCATGCCCCTCGCAACGCGGCCGCGCCGCGGATGTTCCCCGGAGCGACCGGTCTCACGCCGCGCGGGCCGGCTCCTGCCGGGACGCCGCGACGGCCAGGGCCTGCGCCAGATCGGCCCAGAGGTCCTCGAGGTCCTCGAGCCCCACGCTGAGGCGCACGGTCCCGGGCCCCACGCCGCAGTGCGCACGCTGCGTCTCGGTGAGGTGGCTGTGGGTGGTGGTCGCGGGATGGCACACCAGGGAGCGGGCGTCCCCGATGTTCACGGCGAGGGACCACAGCTGCAGCGCGTCGCAGAACGCCTCCGCGGCGGCCTCTCCCCCGGCGAGGTCCAGGGAGAACACTCCGGCGGTGCCGTGCGGGAAGTCCCGCGCGGCGAGGTGGGCGTCGGGGCGGCCGGGCACGGCGGGATGCTCCACCCGCCGCACCTCCGGCCTGTCGGCGAGCCGCAGCGCGAGGGTGCGCGCGTCGGCGCTGATGCGCCGCATGCGCAGGTCCAGCGTCTCGATGCCCACCAGGATCTGCTGGGCGCTGGCGGCGGGCAGGGCGGTGCCGAAGTCGGTGACGTATTGGGCGCGCGCGTGGGCGAGCATTCCGGAGCCGCCGCGGTCGTACTCGTGCGCGAAGGTGACGCCGAAGCGCCGGCTGGGCGTGGTGAGCCGAGGCCAGCGCGCGGGACATCGGCGCGGGTCGAAGCGGCCGGTGTCCACGATCAGCCCGGCCATCGCGGTGCCGTGCCCGCACAGGTACTTGGTGGCGGAGTGGACGACCACGTCGGCGCCGTGGTCGCCGGGTCGGTACAGGGCGGGAGTGGCGAGCGTGGAGTCGACCACCACGGGCACCCCGCGGGCATGGGCGCGGGCGCTGAGCGCCGGCAGGTCCACCAGCTGTGCGCCGGGGTTCGCGATCGACTCCACGAGCGCGGCGCGGGTGCTCCCGGTGAACGCCGCCTCCCAGGCGTCGAGATCCCACGGGTCCACGAAGGTGCAGGTCACGCCGAAGTCCGCGAGGGTGTCGTCGAGGAGCTCGATCGTGCCGCCGTAGAGCCGGGAGGAGGCGACCACGTGCCCGCCCGGTGCGGCGAGCGCACACAGGGCGATGGTGGTGGCGGCCTGACCGGAGGCGACGGCGATCGCCGCGATGCCGCCCTCGAGGGCGGTGATGCGCTGCTCGAGCACGGCGGTGGTGGGGTTCCCGGAGCGGGAGTACGCGAAGCCCTCCGCGCGGCGTGCGAACAGCGCCCGCATCGCGGCGTGAGAGGGCTGGGCATAGGCGCTCGCGGTGTGGAGCGGGGGCGTGAGGGCGCGATGCCGCTCCTCGGCGGCGTCCCAGCCTGCATGGATCCCTGCCGTGCTCATCGTGTCCCCTCTCCGTGCGTCCTGCGGACCCGCTCATCGTCGGGCCGCGGCACGGGCCGGGGCGAGCACTATGACGGAGTGTGGCCCTGTGCGCCGCCCGGAGCGGGGGTGCCGTCCTCGTTCCACACCCCTGAGGTGCCGCGCCGGTGGGAGTCCAGCAGATGGGTGTCCACGATGCCGATCGCCTCCATCAGCGCGAACATCGTGGTGGGGCCCACGAAGCGGAAGCCGCGCCGCTTGAGCTCCTTCGCCAGCGCGACCGACTCGGCGCTCTGCGTGGGCACCTCCGCGGCGGTGCGCGGCCCGGGGGTGCGCTCCGGCCGGTACGACCAGACGAGGTCCGCGAGCGTGGTGCCGGGGCCGCGCTCGTCGCGCAGGGCGAGCGCGGCCCGGGCGTTGCCGAGGGTGGCCTCGATCTTGCCGCGGTGGCGGATGATCGAGGTGTCCTCGAGCAGCCGCTCCACCTCTCCGGCCCCGAACCGGGCCACGGTCTCGACGTCGAAGCCGGCGAAGGCGCGGCGGAAGCCCTCGCGGCGGCGCAGGATCGTGGCCCAGCTGAGCCCTGACTGGAACCCCTCCAGGGCGAGACGTTCGAACACGCCGCGCTCGTCCCGCACGGGCATGCCCCATTCGGTGTCGTAGTAGCGGCGCAGGTCGTCGTGGACCGAGGCCCACACCGGCCGGACCAGCCCGTCGTCGCCGCGGACGAGCCCGTCGGCCGGAGGGGTGCTCTGCTGCGTGCTCATCGCCGGAGCGTCAGTCGTCGATCGCGCCGATGGGCTCGCGCTTCTCTGCCTGGAACTGGTCCTCGATGCGTCCCAGCGCCCAGTAGGCGGAGATCGAGATCTGCGTGCGCGGGATCCCGGCCTCCTTCACCAGCACGGCCCGCAGCCGCTTGGTGACGCCTCGCTCCACGTGGCAGAACACCTGCAGCCCCTCGTGGTCGGAGAGGTCCAGGCCCTGCACGGCGGCCACCAGGTCCTCGCGGGTGCCCAGCACCCAGCGCAGCTCCACGCCCTCGGGGTGGGCGAGCGCGAGACGATCCTCCTCGTGCTCGAGGTGGATCAGCGCCATGCCGCGGGCCGCCGGATCCATCGCCTCGAGCGCGGCGGCGATCGCGGGGAGCGCGGCGTGGTCGCCGATGAGCAGGTGGCGGCGCGAGGTCGCCTCGGGGCTGTAGCCGCCGCCGGCGCCCATCATCGCGATCCGGTCCCCGGGCTGGGCCTCGTCGGCCCAGCGGGCGGCGATGCCGCTGTCCTCGCCGTCGCCGTGCAGCACCACGTCGACGTCGATCTGCTGCTGCGCATCGTCCCAGTGCCGCACGGTGTAGGTGCGGCGGGCGGGCAGCAGGTCGGGCTGCTCGGCGCGCAGCGTGTCCATGTCATAGGGCGGGCGGAGGCCCGAGGCGGGATCGGCGAGGAGGAACTTCACGTACGCATCCGTGTGGTGGTTGCGGTGGAGCACCTCGTACCCCGGGCCGCCCAGCGTGAGCCGCAGCAGGCGGGGCGAGAGACGGGTCTTGGAGATGACCTCCAGCACCGCCTGGGGCTTGGCGGGGCGCGCAGGGCGCGCGGCGGCATCGGCGGGGCGGGCGGTGTCCGTGGAGGTCTGCATGCCCTCACATTACGCGACATCGGCGTTGTGTAAATCCCGCCAGTGCTGCGGTGAGACTGCTCTAGGCTGGAGCCATGAGCGCGCACCCGACCCCCGAGGTGGACATCGTGGTGGTCGGATCCGGCCCGAACGGACTGGCCGCCGCCGTGACGCTCGCCCGCGCCGGGCTCTCGGTGGAGGTGCTCGAGTCCCAGCCCACGATCGGCGGCGGCGCCCGCACCCTCGATCTGGGGCTCGCCTCCGGGATCGTGCACGACCTGTGCTCGGCGGTGCATCCGCTCGCGCTGGCCAGCCCCTTCTTCGCCGCCTTCGACGTCCGTGCGCGCGGCGTGCGCACGGTCGCCCCCGAGGCCTCCTACGCCCAGCCGCTGGACGAGGAGCCCGCCGCGATCGCCTGGCACGACGTCGCGCGCACCGCCGACGGGCTCGGGGCCGACGGCCGCGCCTGGCTGGCGCTGCTGGGCACCCTCTCGCGCCATCAGGATCTCGTGGTCGAGCTGGCGCTCGGCGACAAGCGCTCCCTGCCCGCGGCGCTGCGGACACCGCGCACCCTCGCCGCCGCCCCGCTGTTCGGCGCCCTGGTGGCGATGCAGGGCACTCCCGCCTGGAACCTCCCCTTCCGCACCGAGCGCGCCCGGGCCCTGCTCGGCGGCGTCGCCGCGCACGCGATCGGGACGATGCCCTCCCCCGCCCTCGCGGCGACCTCCGGCCTGCTGGGGACGATCGCGCACGGCATCGGCTGGCCGGTGCCCGTCGGCGGGTCCCAGTCCCTCGTCGACGCACTGGTGACGGACCTCGAGGCCCACGGCGGCCGCCTCCGCACCGACCACCACGTGCACAGCTGGCGCGACGTCCCCGCGGCGCGCGCCGTGCTGCTGGACACCCCCGCGTGCGCCGCCGCGGACATCCTCGGCTCCCGTCTGCCGGCACGCCTGGAGCGGGCGCTGCGCCGCTTCCCGCACGGGAACGCGGCGGCGAAGGTGGACTTCGTGCTCTCCGGGCCGGTGCCGTGGCGGGACGCGGAGGTGGGCCGGGCCGGCACCCAGCACCTCGGCGGGACCCGCGCCCAGATGGCGCAGGCGGAGGCCGAGGTGGCGGCGGGCCGCTTCCCGCAGCGCCCGATGACCCTGGTCAGCGACCCCTCCGTGGCCGATCCCTCGCGTCGCGCCGGCGGCCAGCGCCCGCTGTGGGCCTACGCGCACGTCCCCGCCGGGGACCCCACGGACCCCACCGAGCGCGTTACGGCGCAGATCGAACGCTTCGCGCCGGGCTTCCGGGACGTCGTGGTGGCCTCCCGCGGCATTCCCGCCGCCCGGATGGTGGAGCACAATCCCGCCCTGATCGGCGGGGACATCGCGATGGGGCGGGTGAGCATGGCGGGCATGATCGCTCGCCCCACCGCGCACTGGGATCCGTACCGGCTCGGGGAGACGTCCTGGTACCTGTGCTCGCAGGCCACGCCCCCGGGCCCGGGGGTGCACGGAATGTCCGGCTGGCACGCGGCCCGCCGGGTGCTCGCACGCGAGTTCGGGATCGAGGAGATGCCGGATCTCTCCCCCGCGGTGCGCTCCGCCGGGGACGACTGACGCGTCACACCCGGCGCGCCCATGTTGAGATCCGGGCGACCCATGCCACAGCATGGCTCCCCGTGAATTCTCAAGCAGCCTCGGACGCCGTCGCCCACGAGAGCGACGAGGCCGTCCACAACCCCTCCGGACGCACCTTCCTCGGCCAGCCCGGACCGCTCGCGAACCTGTTCAGCGTGGAACTCTGGGAGCGCTTCAGCTTCTACGGGATGCAGGGCATCCTCGCGATCTACATGTACTTCGCCGCCACCGACGGCGGCCTCGGGATCGACGAGGGCGCCGCCCTCGGGATCGTCGGCGCCTACGGCGGCTCGGTCTACCTGTTCTCCATCCTGGGCGCCCTGGTCTCGGACCGTCTGCTCGGCCCCGAGCGCACGCTGTTCGGCAGCGCCGCGATGATCATGCTGGGCCACCTGGCCCTGGCCTTCGTGCCCGGCGTGCCCGGCCTCCTGGCCGGCCTGCTGCTGGTGGGCGTCGGCTCCGGCGGGCTGAAGTCCACCGCGGCGACGCTGGTGGGCTCCCTGTACTCCCGCGACGACCCGCGCCGCGACGCCGGGTTCTCGATCTACTACATGGGCATCAACATCGGCGGCCTGCTGGGCCCGCTGATCACCGGCCTCGCCCAGCAGATGTGGGGCTTCCACCTGGGCTTCGGCCTCGCCGCGGTGGGCATGGCCATCGGCCTGATCCAGTACGTGGCCACGCGTCGCGGCCTGCCGGCGAGCGTGCACAGGGTCCCCGACCCGCTGCCGCGGTCGCAGTACCCGCTGTGGGCCGGGATCGGGGTGGGCGTCCTGGCGCTCGTGCTGGTGCTGGTGCTCACCGGCGTGCTGAACGCGGGCAACCTCGCCGCCGTGGTGGCCGGTCTGTCCGTGGCGGGCGCTGTGGTGATCTTCGCGCTGCTGCTCACCTCGAAGAAGCTCGACGCCGACGAGCGCTCCCGCGTGGTGGCGTTCATCCCGCTGTTCATCGGCACCTCGGCGTTCTTCGCCCTGTTCCAGCAGCAGTTCACCGTCATCACCCTGTACTCGGACACCCGCCTGGACCGCGAGATCCTGGGCTGGGAGATGCCGATCTCCTGGGTGCAGTCGCTGAACCCGTTCTTCATCATCGTGCTCGCCCCCGTGATGGCGGCGCTGTGGACCCGGCTCGGCACCCGCCAGCCCACCACCCCCGCGAAGTTCGGGGTGGGCATCATCCTGATGGGCTCCGCCTTCCTGCTGTTCCTCCCGATGGCCTCCGTGGTGGCCGTCCCGGTGCTGTGGATCGCGATGATCATGGTGGTGGCGACGCTGGGTGAGCTGTGGCTGTCCCCCGTGGGCCTGTCGCTGGCCACGAAGCTCGCCCCCGCCGCCTACCCGGTGCTGATGATGGCGCTGTACAACCTCTCCGTCGCGCTCGGCACCGCGCTGTCCGGCTCCCTGGCGAGCTTCTACTCCGCGGAGACCGAGGTCGCGTACTTCGGCGCGCTCGGCGCCGTGACCATCGCGATCGGTGTCATGATGCTGCTGGTCGCACGGCCCGTCGGCCGGGCCATGCGCGGAGTGCGCTGACCGGTCACGCCACCCCCTTCGCCGCCCGTCCCCGTCCCGGCCCTGTCGCCGGCGGGGCCGGGCGGCGTCCTCATCCCCGGGCGCGCAGCAGCGTCTGCACGGCCCGGCGCAGCGTGGGCGAGCCGCGGAAGCGCCGGTCCTGCAGCGTGAGCGCCCCCGTCGCCACCAGCGCGTCGAGATCCGCGATCACCTCGGCCCAGCGCCGCAGCGCCGCGACCTCCTCGCGCGCCGTCGCGGGTACCCGCTCCTGCGGATCCCACGGGTCCCGACGCACCAGCCCCTCCTCGCGGCACGCGGCCAGCAGGGCCGCGGCCGTGTCCGGCATCCCCCGGAAGCCGCCGTCCTCGACCGCACGCGCGGCCCGCCCCAGCAGCAGCGTGGAGAGCACCGCTTGGGCGAACCCGGCGGGAGTCTCCCCCTCCCCCGGCGACCCGTCGCCGGCGGGGACCGGCCCCGGCGCCGGACGCACCCGGCCCGCGGAGACCTCCAGCCAGCCCCCGTCGCGCAGCGCCACCCAGGGGCCGACGATCTCCGGGTGGTCCCACATGCTGCGCACGCGCGCCGGGATCCCGAACCTCGCCAGCAGGCGGGCGCTGTCGGCGCGCCCCAGCGCACCGGTGGCCGTGACGGGCCTCCCCTCGCCCACCACCTCTCGCAGCAGCCGGGCCCGCTGCACGAAGGCGTCCGCCTCCGGGTCATCGCCCGCCGGCGCGTCCCCGGATCGGGCCAGCAGGCGTGCGGTCTCGCGGTGATCCGGCAGGAACCAGGGACTGAGGGCCTCCTGCCGCCGCGTCGCCGCGATCGCGCGCAGCGCCGCGGAGCGGTCGTAGGGCCGCCGGGGGTGCGGCAGCATCCCGGTCTCGCCGAGGGCGAGCCGCTCGTCGTCGGGGAGCTCCTCGTACCAGTGCAGGTAGGCGGCGAGCTCGGTCTCGTCCTCGAGGTCCACCCCGAGCGCCAGGCCGTGGCCGAGGACGTTGGTGGAGAACGAGCGCCGCGAGGGGTCGTCGGCCGCCTCGAGGGTCGCGAACTCGAGGGCCCGCAGCATCCCGGGCGCCTCGGAGGCCGGGAGCGAGGCCGGATGCCACCGTCCCGTCTCGTGCAGGTGGGTCACGAAGCGGACCAGCGCCGGGATCACATCTATCACCTGCTCGCGCCGCTGCACCACCGTGCGCGGCAGCACCTCGGTGAGCAGCGCGGCGGCGAGCTCCGGCGTCCACAGCCCCGGCTCGGGGCTGGAGAGCTCCTCGGCCTTCAGCCGCAGCAGGATCTCCAGGGTGCGGACCTCCTCGGCTACGGCGGCGTCCTCCGCGTGGGCGAGGCGTCCGTCGGCGTACTCGGTGAGCACGAGCTCGCGCTCGTGCCGCTGCTGCTCCCTGTCCGCGTCCGTCACGTCCCCAGGATGCCTCAGGCGGTGCCGGGACGGGCGCGCGCTGCGACGGCGCCGGTGCGGAGACAGTGCGTCGCCTGGGGTCCATGTGCCCGCAACCCGGCCGCCGCCGAGAATTCGCTGGTGGTGCGCGCACGGATCCGCGAGACTGGAGCTGCTCGGCCCCCGAGCCCTTCCCGCCCCGGGCCGCGCGACGGCCCCGTCGAGACGGGAGGAGGTGCAGAGATGGCCCTGGTGAAGGTGTACAACCGCGGCTACGACCCGGAGACCCGCATCGGCGAGCTGCTGCACACCACCACCGTGCGCCACGCCTTCGGGATGATCCGCCGCGAGGTGGCGGACCCGGTGGAGCTCACGCTGATCGAAGACAGGATCGTGCCCACCGCGCTCGAACTGACCCGCGAGCTCAGCGGGGCCTGGGTGGAGGGCGCCGGTCGGCGGTCCGTGGGCTTCTCCTACCGAGCGGTCCACGAGCGCGATCACTGGAGCTGCGCCTACTGCGGCCGCAGTGTCTCCCGCACCCCGGCCTGCGAGGCCCTGCTCGCCACCGTTGACCACATCCTGCCCGTCTCCCGCGGCGGGCCCTCCACCTGGACGAACCTGGTCTGCGCGTGCAAGGAGTGCAACAACCGCAAGGCGGACCGCACCCCCGAGGAGGCCGGGATGCTGCTGCGCGTGGAGCCCTATGACCCGGCTCTCGCCTACCGGGTGGGCGGTTTCGTGGAGCGGCTCCCCGTGCTGGTCACCGCGTGAGCGCGAGGCGGCGCCCGGGCGCAACGTGAGGATCGCCGCACCGCGCCCGAACTGCACATATCTCATCTGTGAGTTACGGTCACGGCATGACTGTGCATGAGGACTACCTGGCCCGCATCGGGACGCTCATCCGCGACGCCCGCCAGCACTCAGGGCTCACCCAGGCTCAGCTCGCCACCCAGCTGGGCACCAGCCAGAGCGCGGTGAACCGCATCGAGAAGGGTCAGCAGAACCTCACCCTGGAGACCCTCTCCCGGATCGGCTCCACCCTCGACTCCGAGCTGGTGGGCGTGGGCAAGGGCACCACCGGTCCCAGCCACCTGCGGGTGCAGGGCGAGACCACGCTCTCCGGCGCGATCGACGTGAAGTCCTCGAAGAACGCGGGCGTGGCGCTGCTGTGCGCCTCGCTGCTGAACACCGGCACCACCGTGCTGCGCAAGGTGGCCCGCATCGAGGAGGTGAACCGCCTGCTCGAGGTGCTCACCTCCATCGGCGTGAAGGCCACCTGGCTCAACGCCGAGAACGACCTCGAGCTGCAGGTGCCCGCCACGCTGGACCTCGCCTCGATCGACGCGGCCGCCGCCCGTCGCACCCGGTCGATCATCATGTTCCTGGGCCCGCTGCTGCATCGCGCCGGCCGCTTCCAGCTCCCCTATGCCGGGGGGTGCGACCTGGGCACGCGCACCGTCGAGCCGCACATGTCCGCCCTGCGCCACTTCGGCCTCGAGGTGGTGGCCACCGATCATCACTACCAGGCGACCACCACGCCGGTGGACGGCCCGCGCCGGCCCATCGTGCTCACCGAGCGCGGCGACACCGTCACCGAGAACGCCCTGCTCGCCGCCGCGCTCAGCGAGGGCGAGACCGTGATCCGCAATGCGAGCCCGAACTACATGGTGCAGGACCTGTGCTTCTTCCTGGAGGAGCTCGGCGTGCAGATCGAGGGGATCGGCACCACCACCCTGCGCGTGCGCGGGCGCGCCCACCTCTCCACCGACGTGGAGTACGCCCCCAGCGAGGACCCGATCGAGGCGATGAGCCTGATCTCCGCCGCGATCGTGACCCGGTCCTCCATCACCGTGCGCCGGGTGCCGATCGAGTTCATGGAGATCGAGCTGGCGCTGCTGGAGGAGATGGGCCTGCGCTACGACCGCTCCGAGGAGTACATGGCGGAGAACGGTCGCACCCGCCTGGTGGACATCACCACCCACCCCTCGCAGCTGCGGGCGCCGATCGACAAGATCCACCCGATGCCCTTCCCCGGCCTGAACATCGACAACCTCCCGTTCTTCGCCGTGATCGCGGCGACCGCGGAGGGGCAGACGATGCTGCACGACTGGGTGTACGAGAACCGCGCGATCTATCTCACCGAGCTCACGAAGCTGGGGGCGAACGTGAAGCTGATGGATCCGCACCGCGTGCTCATCGAGGGGCCCACCCGGTGGAGCGGGGCGGAGCTGGTGTGCCCGCCGGCGCTGCGCCCGGCGGTGGTGATCCTGCTGGCGATGCTCGCGGCCAAGGGCACCTCCGTGCTGCGCAACGTGTACGTGATCAACCGCGGCTACGAGGACCTCGCCGAGCGGCTGAACCGGCTCGGCGCCCGGATCGAGACCTTCCGGGACATCTGAGGCGACCGCCCCGGCCCGGCCCGGCGATTCCCCCGCCCGCGCGGACGAGGCTCGCTACGATCGGGTCATGACCAGCCAGGAGAATCCATCCGGCGCGGTGATCGGCCGTGCGGGCTCGTACGGCAAGGGCGTGGCCCGACGGCAGGAGATCCTCGATCGCGCGATCGAGACCTTCCGCGAGCGCGGAGCCGCCGGGACGTCCCTGCGCTCGATCGCCCAGTCGATCGGCATCTCCCATGCCGCGCTGCTGCACTACTTCGACTCCCGCGAGCAGCTGCTCGTGGCCGTGTACGCGCGGGCGGAGTCGCAGAGGGACACCGGCGGCGACTCCGCGGAGTCCGCGCTGGACGTGCTGGTGCAGGCCGCGATGATCAATGTGGGCGTGCCCGGGATGGTGGAGCTGTACACCACCTTGGTGGCGACCTCCCTCGCGGTGGAGGGGTCGCCCACCAACGAGTTCTTCACCGACCGCTTCGCCCGCATCCGCCAGGAGCTCACCGAGCGGCTCGCCGACGAGCAGGCCGCCGGGCGCGTGCGCGATGACGTGGAGCCCGCCGACATGGCGGCCCTGATCATTGCGGCGTCCGACGGCCTGCAGATCCAGTGGCTGCTCGAGCCGAGCGTGGAGCTGGAGCGCACCCTGGAGACCTTCTCCGTGCTGCTGTCCCCTACCGCTTGAGGCTCCCGCGGAGATCGGGGACGTCGGCGAGGAGGCGCTGGGTGTACTCGGCCTGCGGGGAGAAGATGACCTCCTCCGTGGTGCCGCGCTCGACCACCTTGCCGCGCTCCATGACCGCCACCCGGTCGGCCAGGTAGCAGGCCTGGCCGATGTCGTGGGTGATGAACAGGACGGTGAGGCCCAGATCGGCGCGCAGGTCGTCGAGCACGTTGAGCACGTTCACGCGCAGTGTCGCGTCCAGCATGCTGGTCGCCTCGTCGGCGAGCAGCACTTTCGGCTTCATCATCAGCGCCCGGGCCACCATCACCCGCTGGCGCTGACCGCCGGAGAGCTGGTGCGGGAACTTACCCAGCGTGTCCTTGGGCTTCATGTTCACGTAGCCCAGGCAGGTCTCGATGAGGGAGTCCGCCTCGTCCTTGGGCACCTGGGCCAGCGCCAGGCTGCGCCGCAGCAGGGAGCCGACGGTGAAGAACTGGTTGAAGGAGGCGAAGGGATCCTGGAACACGGCCTGCACCTCCGACCAGTACTCCCGCAGCCCCTTCCCGGACAGGGAGGTGACGTCCTGGCCGCGGAAGGTGATGGTCCCGGAGGTGACCGGCATCAGTCGCAGCAGCATCCGGGCCAGGGTGGACTTGCCCGAGCCGGACTCCCCCACCACGGCGAGCACGCTCGCCTCGGGGAAGTCCAGGCTCACATCGTCCACGGCCACGACGGTGCTGCCCGCGACGGAGAACTCCTTCGTCACGTTCCGGCAGGAGAGCAGGATCTCCCCGTCGCTGCGGCTGCGGGTGATCATCTCGGGGGTCGGCGACTGCGTCATCGGGTCCCCACCTCCTTCTCGTCGGGACGTGCTGCCTGCTCCGGCGCGCTCTCCGGCGCGGGGTGTGCGCCACCGCCTCGTCGGGTCCTGCCCCGCTCCCGCGTCTCCCGGCTGGGGTCCAGCACGGAGGAGAGCAGGGTGCGGGTGTAGTCGTGCTGGGCATCCTCGACGAGCTGCCTCGTGGGGCCCGATTCCACGATCTGTCCGGAGTTCATGATCGCCAGGCGGTCGGAGATCTGGGAGAGCACCGGGAGGTCGTGGGTCACGAACACCACGCCGGACATGATCCGCTGCTCCACCATCTCCAGCAGCATCTCCACCAGCATGCGCTGGCTGGAGACGTCCAGCGCCGACGTCGGTTCGTCGGCGATCAGCAGGCGGGGGTTCTGCAGCGTGGAGATCACGGTGATCATGCGCTGCTTCATCCCGCCGGAGAGCTGGTGGGCGTAGGAGTCGAGCACCCGCACCGGCATGTCCAGCATCGTCAGCCGCTCCCGCGCGAGGTCGAGGGCCTCGTCGGTGGAGACGCGCGGATCGTGCGCCCGCATCACGTCACGCACCAGGCTGCGGATCCGCAGGGTGGGGCTGATCGAGTTCATCGCCCCCTGGGGCAGCATCGCGACCGTGCGACCCCGATAGGGCCGGTGCCGCTTGACATCGGCCATCGACAACGTGGAGAGGTCGATCTGCTCGCCGTCGATCTCGAGCGTGCCGGAGAGCACGTACAGCGGCGGGGTGGCGATCATCGCCAGGGCGTTGCCGAGCGTGGTCTTCCCGCAGCCGGACTCCCCGGCCAGACCCAGGATCTCGCCCTCGCGCAGCTCGACGGAGACGTCGTCCACCGCGGTGAAGTCCTTCTCCCCGCCGCCGTACACGCAGCGGATGCCGGAGGCCCGGGCCAGCAACCCGGTCTCGTCGGGTGCGATCGGTGTGCCGTGCAGCGCACTCATGCGGGATCACCTGCTCGTGTGGGAAGGGAGGAGTCGGAGGGCGCGGCCTGCTGTGCGGCGAGCGCACGCGCCTCCTCGGCGCGACGCGCGGCGGCCTGCTTCATCTGCTTCCGCTTGCCGCGCCGCAGTCGGGGGTTGAACACCTCGTCGAGGCTGGCCTGCAGCAGCAGGAAGCCGAAGGAGACGAGCGTGAGCACCAGGGTGGGCGGGAGGAACGCCCACCAGGCCCCCGAGGCCACCGCCTGGAAGGCGAGCGACCAGTGCAGCTGGGTGCCCAGGGAGTTCGCCCCCGAGGGGCCCAGGCCCAGCATCGACAGCGCCGCCTCGGCGAGGATGGCACCGGCGACCTGCAGCACGAAGGCCATCACCGCGTAGGACAGGATGTACGGCAGGACGTCCTTGACCAGGATCCCGCCCAGACGCGCCCCGGAGAGCCGAGCCACATCGATGTGCTCGCGGGTGGCGACCGACGAGGCCTGCGCGCGCACGGCGCGGGCGGTCCACGGCCAGGAGGTGATGCCGATGACCACCGCGAGCGACCAGATGGTGCTCTCCGGCAGGGACACTGAGATGAGGATCAGCACCACGATCGCGGGGATCGCGAGCACCACGTTGGTGACGCCCATCAGGAGCTCCTCGAACCACCCGCCCACGTAGCCGGCGACCAGTCCGATCGTGACACCGATGGTGGTGGCGACGATCCCGGCCACCAGCCCGATGATCAACGAGGTGCGGGTGCCCGCCATGAGCACGGCGAGCACGTCGTGCCCGAAGTTGTCCGTGCCCAGCAGCAGGCCGCCTCCCGGGGCGTCGTAGAGCGAGCCGACCTTCTCCGCGGGACCGGTGGGGTACACGAAGCCGGCCAGGCCCAGCAGGATCACGAAGACCACCAGGACCAGGGCCGTCCAGAACCGACCGGAGAAGTTGAACGAGCGCAGAGGGTTGGCCCGAGGGGCCATGGTCTCCTCGGCCATGGAGGTGTTGACGGTGCTCATCTCACTTCTCCCCGGACTTGGCCGCGCGGATGCGCGGATCGACGATGCCGTACACGATCTCCACGGCGAAGTTCGCCAGCAGCACGGCCACGGTGATGATCAGCGTGATCGCCTGGATGACGGGGTAGTCGTTGGAGGCGATCGCGTTGAACAGCAGCAGGCCCACACCGGGGTAGCTGAACACCAGCTCTGTGATGAGCGCGCCGCCCACGAGGGTGCCGATCGCGAGCGCGAGGCCCGTGATCTGCGGCAGCATCGCGTTGCGGAAGATGTACTGCGTGATCGTGTTGTCCTTGATGCCCATCGCGCGGGCGTAGTTGACGTAGTCGCCGCCCAGCTCGTAGATGGCCATCGAACGCATGCCCACGGCCTGGCCGCCGATGAACACGATCACCAGCGACAGGAACGGCAGCCAGTAGTAGCTGATCGCGTCCCAGAGGAAGGCGGCGGAGAACTCCGGGGTGAGCCCCAGGGAGTACGCGCCGCCCACGGGAAAGAACCCGGTGACCACGGCCAGCACGTACAGCAGGATGATCGAGAGGCAGTAGTACGGCATCGCGGAGAGGAACAGCGCGGAGGTGAACACCGAGCGGTCCCAGTTCCCGCCGCGGAAGGCGGCGATGGCGCCCACCACGTTGCCGAGGATCCAGCCGATGAGGATCGCGGGCAGCTGCACCGCGATCGACCAGGGCAGGGCCTGCCCCACCAGGTCGTTGACCGAGGCCGGGTAGTAGGCGAAGGAGGTCCCGAGATCCCCGGTGAAGACCTTGCCCACGTAGGTGAGGAACTGCTGCCACAGCGACTGGTCGAGGCCGAACTCGCGGACGTAGCTCTCGTAGATCTGCTGCTGCTGCTCGCTCGTGACGCTGCCGCCGCGAGAGAGGTTGGAGACGATGACGTCGACGGGGTTGCCGGGGACGAGCCGGGGCAGCAGGAAGTTGAGACTCACTGCTGCCACCAGCGCGACCACGTACCACACCGTCTTCTGGGCGATGTAGCGGCCGAGTTTCACGGGAGAACCTCAGCCGCCGATCTTCTTCAGCTCGAAGATCCACTGGTTGCCGGCCCCGCGGAACATCGGGGCGGCGTAGTCGTTGTCCTCCGCGGGCCAGTTGGACCAGTTGCCGGCGTTGAACTCGAAGAACTCGTCCGGACGGTACATCAGCGGGAAGGCCGGCACCTCGGCGCGGTACAGATTGTCCAGCGCGGTGAGCGCCTCGAGCTTGGAGGCGTCGTCGGCGGCGGAGGAGGCGGCCGTGAGCAGGTCGTTGACCTCGTCGTTCTCCCAGCGGCCGTAGTTGCGATAGGCGGTCTGGCCGGCGGGGGCCATGTCCACGTTGCTCATCACGTCGCTGAAGCGCTGCCACGGGGTGGCGGGACCGGTGCCGGCCACGTACCAGCAGGCCATGTCGAAGTCGCCGTTCTGGATGGCGGACTGGGTCTGTGCCTGCTGGGGGAAGTTCGTCGCCGCGTCCACACCGATGGACTGGAGGTTCTTCGCGACGATCTCGAGCGCCGCGTTCCAGTCGGTCCAGCCCTGCGGGGTGATGAGCTTCCAGGGACCGAGCTTCTGGCCGTCCTTGGCGTAGAAGCCGTCCGAGCCCTTCTCGTAGCCGGCGTCCTGCAGCAGTTGCTCGGCCTTCGCGGCGTCGAAGGTCCAACCGTCGGCGGCGGCCTTGTCGCGGTCGAGCCACTGGTCCTCGGCGCCGTCGGGGATGATCAGCGAGGCGAGCACCTGGGAGGAGTAGCCGCTCATCGCGGTCTCCGCGATCGAAGCGTAGTCCACCGCGTGCGCGAGGGCCTTGCGCACGGCCGGGTCGTCGAGGCCGGGCTTGGTGGTGTTGATCAGCAGCATGGGCATCGAGCCGGGCGTGTAGTACGGCTCCTCCCGGAGGTAGGTGCCCACCGGCTTGCCGGACTCCCACATCTTCCAGATCTGGGGGACGAACTGCTGCATCACGTCGAGCTCGCCGTTCTGGAACTTGAGGTTGCCGTCCTCGTTTGACTTGAAGATCGGATGGATGATCTTCGTCATCGCGGGCAGGCCCCCGTAGAAGTCCTGTCCCCAGTAGTCCTCGTGACGGGCCAGGATGATCTGAGTCTGATCAGCGAGCTCGAGGGTGAACGGGCCGGTGCCCAGCGGCTCCATGGTCTCCCACGCCGCGATCGAGTCGCCGGACTCCTCGACGGCCTGCTCGAACTGGCTCTTGGCGACGATAAACTGGGTGGCCAGCGAGTTCAGCACCGCGCCCACGTTCTTGCGCTCCTGGTTGATCGCGATGTTGAGGGTGTTGCCCTCGGCGGTGAGCTCATCCACGTCGTTCCAGAAGGAGGCGACGCCCAGACCGGGGTCGATCTTTCCCAGCTCGAAGGTGTAGATGACGTCCTCGGGGGTGAACTCGCTGCCGTCGTGCCAGGTGATGCCGTCCTGCAGCGTGAGGGTGATCGACTCGGTGCCGTTGACCTCGTAGGAGGCCGCCAGGCCCGGCAGCAGCTCGCCGGAGACGATGTGGAAGCGCAGCAGGGTCTCGTAGATGTACTGGGCGACGTTCGCGGAGGCCGGCCAGGCCGGCGCCGCGGCGAAGGTGTTGAAGGTGGTGGGCGGGCTCCACTGGAAGCCGGCGATGAACAGCTGGTCGGCCGCCTCGCCGCTGCGGCCCGTGCCGGCCTCGCCGTTGTTGCCCACGCCGACGAGCTCCTCGCCGGAGGCTCCGCCCCCGCCGTCACCGCCGCCGGTCGCGCCGCCGCAGGCGGCCAGCGTGGCCGCGCCGCCGAGCGCTCCGGTGACCGCCATGAAATGCCGACGGGAGGGTCCCGTCCCCTGCTGTGCTGATTCCGCGTTGTACATCGACAACCTGCCTCTCAGTCATCGCCCCGCCGTTGGGGCGCCGGGTCTCCGTCGACCCGTAGAGAGGATTGAACCCGCTCCGGACCAGAAACCTCCACTGGTAGGCGTCACAGTCGGATAACGATCGAGACCTGCGTCACAGGCGGCCTCTGACCTGCGGGAACAGAGGTCGGACCAGTGCCTGCCCCGGTGCGGTCCGCGACGCTGCGCCCGCCCACCGGGCCGGGAGGGCGGGCCGTGGCTCAGGCGGGGACGCGCACCCGCTGCAGGATCTGCCGCGCGGCGACGTCCGCGCCCGCGAGCAGCGGCGAGGGGACGCCCGGGCTGGCGCCGATCGCGGAGCCCGGCTGGGTGGACGCCGCGGGGATGCCGAGCACCACCACCGCGCGGTCCACCGACCCGTCGGCCGCCACCAGGTTGTGACCGCCCGTCGCGTGCTCGGAGACCTCCGCGCCGGTGGCCTCCATGCTGTGCGTCGGGATGCCGTCGACGGTGTGCACCCGCGCGCGCCCGGTGCCGAGCAGGGCGCGCAGCAGCGGATCCTCCGTCTCCGGCACCTTCCCCTTGGACATCCGGGTCTCCAGCAGCACGGCGGAGTCGGCCGCCGCGCCCGTGATCGCTGAGACCGCCCGGAAGCGCCCGCGGCGCTCGTCGGCCTCGATCGTCGTCTCGGGGCCGAGCAGCATGATCACCCCCGCCTCGAGGAGCGCGAGCACCAGGCGCACCCTGTCCGCGGGCGGTCCGGAGGCGAGGGCCAGGGAGTCGCCGTCGAACCAGCCCAGCACGTCGCGGGCGAGGGACGTCCCGGTGAAGGCGCCGCGCGCGGTGAGGCGGCCCACGTGCCGGCGCAGCGCGCCCATCGCGGCGTTCACGGCCGCCCGGGGGTGGTGGGACGGGTCCGACATCGAGCCGAGCTCCTGGCGCACCAGGCGGTGCACCAGTCGCTCCCACTCGACGGGAGCCACCGACCGGCCGTGGGTGGGGCGGTGCAGCTCCTCGAGGGTCCAGCGCCACTCGTCCTCGACCACGGAGGCCTCCAGCACGGCGTCGACCTCGGCGGCGGTGCGGGCGGCGTCGAGCCCGGCGCGCCAGTCCCCGACCACCGCGCCGGGGTGCAGCGCCGCGAGCGCGTCGAGATGCGCGCGGGCGAACTCGCAGGCGAGCACCGGCCACACCTCGGTCGCGAAGTCCACGCCGCCGCGCGCGGCGAGGCCCTCGAACCACTCCGGGGTCGCCCAGCGCGGGGCGAACGGGCGCACGCTGCGGCCGCCGTCGGGCTTGGCGCGGTACGGGATCCCGCGGCGGGAGCCGACCACCAGGCGCGGCTCGCGGCCGCTGGGCAGGTAGCGCAGGCGTCCGTGCGGATCGCCGGCGACGGGCTCGACGTGCCCGCCCCACTGGGCGGCGAGCTGCCCGACGACGTCGAAGAAGTTCGCGCCGAGGCCCCGCACCAGCACGTCCTGTCCGGCCGGGAGGTCCCCGAGGGCGCGCTCGGCGGGCATGCCGGGCTCCACGTAGCGCAGGCCGTGCCGGTCCGCGAAGCGCACCAGTGCCTCGATGTCGGGCGTGCGGCGCCCCTGCACCATGCCCTGGGCGAGCACCACGGTGGGAGCGGCGAGGCGGCGGCCCTCCTCGAGCACCACCACCGCACCGTCGCCGTCGCCGTCGCCGTCACCATCGCGGTCGAGGTCCACGGCGCGGCCCACGACCTCGGTGAGCTCCACGGCGCCGCCGGCCACGGCCGCCTCGAGCTGGTCGCGGAAGTACACGCCCTGCAGGCGACGGGTGGGGAAGGCGGGGCCGGTCAGCGCCGCGGCCTCGGCGACCACCCACTCCCCCGCCGGATGAGTTCCGCGTTCCCGCACGGCGCGGGCCCACTGCACGAGATCGGGCCCCGGCGCGGCGGGGCCGCTCATGCGCGTGGACCCGTCGGGATGGACGGTGGTGGCATCGGCCTGGGTGTTGTTGAGGTACTGGGCGGGCTGGTCCAGGCGCCAGGTCGCACCGGGCCCGATGGCGACGGCGTCGACGACCGCGAGACGCACCGGCGCGCTCCCGGCGGCCGCGGCGCGGGCCGCGATGCGCAGCACGGTCGCGACCCCGCGGGGCCCGCCGCCGACAATCACGGCGTCGAACTGCTCCGGGGCGCTCACCGGCTCGCCACGGGCTCGCGCCGCGGGTCCCCTGCGGTGGCCGCGCCGGCCGGGTCGAGCTCGCCGAGGCGCTCCCCGGTGCGGGTGAAGCCGGCCTCGTCGACCCGGGGCCGCACCTCCACCGCGCCGTCGCCGGCGACCACCTCGACGTCCACCTCGTAGACGCTCCGCAGCGTAGGGGCCTGCAGCGCCTCGGCGGGGGGTCCGTCGGCGACCATCCGGCCCCCGTGGAGCACGACGATCTGGTCGCAGTAGCGGGCGGCGTGGTTGAGGTCGTGGATCGCGATGAGGGCGCTGATGCCCTCCTCGCGGGTGATCTGGCGGACCAGCTGCAGGGTCTCGATCTGGTAGCGGAGGTCGAGGGCGCTGGTGGGCTCGTCCAGGAGCAGCACGCGCGTGTCCTGCGCCAGGGCGCGGGCGATGAGCGCGCGCTGCTGCTGGCCGCCGGAGAGCTCGGACAGGGAGCGCTCGGCGATGTCGCCGAGCCCCATCCGCACGATCGAGTCCTCGACCTTCGCGCGGTCCTCGGCGCGCGGGGCGAGGCCGAAGTGCGGGGTGCGTCCCAGCATCACGGCCTCGCGCACGGTGAGGTCGAAGGGGGCGTCACCGGCCTGGGGCACGTAGCCGACGACGGTCGCGAGCTCGCGCCGGCCCAGGGAGCCGGTCTCGCGTCCCTCGACGGTGACGGTGCCCTTCCGGGCGCGATGCACGCCGGCTATCGCCTTGACGAGGGTGGACTTCCCCGAGCCGTTCGGGCCCAGCAGGGCGCAGAACGCGCCGGGCGCCACCTCGAAGGAGACGTCCTCGAGGATCGTGCGGGTGCCGTAGGAGAAGGAGAGGTGCTGGACGGAGAGGCTCACTTGAGGGTGTTCCTTCGCGTGAGGATGAGGTAGATGAACACGGGGCCGCCGATGAAGGCGACCACGATGCCGACGGGCACCACCGCCGGGGCGATGACGGTGCGGCCCACGGCGTCGGCGATCAGCAGCAGCAGGCCGCCGGAGAGCGCCGCGAAGGGCAGCAGGTGGCGGTGGTCAGCGCCGATGGCGAGACGTGCAATGTGCGGGCCGACCAGGCCCACGAAGCCGATGATCCCGCAGAAGGAGACCACCACGGCCGCGAGTGTGACGGCGAGGGCGATGAGCCCCACCCGCACCGGGCCCACGTTGACGCCGAAGCTGCGGGCGGCGTCGTCCCCCGCGAAGGCGATCGCGTTGAGGTCCTTGGAGAACATCAGCGTGAGCGGGATCGCGACCAGGGCCACGGTCCCCACCACGAGAACATCGGACCACACCGCGTCGTTCACGGAGCCGAAGGTCCAGCGGATGATCGCCTGCAGGGTGTTCTCGTTGGCGGTGAACTGCAGCGCCGAGGTGAGGGCCTCGAAGATCTGGGTCATCGCGATGCCCAGCAGCAGCAGGGTGGCCACGGCCATGCGGCGTGCGGTGGCGATGCCGAGCACCACCGCGGAGACGGTGAGCGCCATGATCATCGCACCGGCGATGGTGGCCCAGGCGGGCAGGTGCTGGGTGCCGGCCAGGGTGATCACCAAGGCGGCGCCGAACGCGGCGGCCGGGGACACCCCCAGGGTGAAGGGGCTGACCAGCGGGTTGCGGAGCAGGCCCTGCATGAGCACGCCGGAGACGGACAGCGCCGCCCCCGCCGCGAAGGCGAGCAGCACGCGCGGTAGCCGCAGCTGGGTGATCACCGAGTAGGTGGAGGCGAAATCGGCGCTCAGGGTGCCGCCGAACACGGCGAGCCGCAGCGCACGGACCACGTCGCCGAGGCCCACGCCGGCGGTGCCGATGGTCACCGAGGCGAGCAGCGCGAGCACCGACGCCACCACACCGGCGGCGAGGACGAGCAGCTTGCGCCGCTCGCGGCGGCGGGCCACGCCGGCGCCGCCGGGCGCGCCGCCGCCCGCGGGGGCGTCGGCGGGGGTCTCGAGGGTGGCGGTCATGCCTCGGGTCCCTGCACGTAGTCGCTCGGGGAGGAGAGCTCCGTCGCCTGGAACTCGGTGACCCAGCGGGTGAGGTACTCGTCGGGGTCGACGTCCGCCATCTGCTCGGGGTGGAGCCAGGAGGCGAGGTACAGCGCACCGAGGGACTTGCCCAGCGCGGAGGTGGCCCAGCCGTTGGCGATCGCGACGTGGCCCTCGGCGAGGGCGGTCATGCCGTCCCAGCCCGGACGGGAGGCGATGTCCTCGCGCAGCTCCTCGAAACGGTCCACGGGCGCGGCGGAGGGCTCGAACTCGTGGATCACGAATTCCGGGTCGCGCAGCACCACCTCGGCGGGGTCCACGGTCAGCTCCTCCTGGGCGTCGCCGCCGGAGGCGTCGTCGAAGACGTTCGCGCCGCCGGCGGCGAGGATCATCGCGTGGAAGCCGGAGCCGGGCAGCGTGGTGAGGTACGGCTCGACGGTCTCGAAGTACACGCTCACGGGCTCGACGTCCGCGAGGCGGTCGGTGAGCGCGGTGGAGATCTCCTCGCGGAAGTCGAGCACCGTCTGCGCCCCGTCCTCGAGCCCGAACACCTGCCCCAGCAGGGTGAGGGTCTCGTCGACCACGTCGGTGTCCCAGGCGGTGGCCACCACCAGGGGGATCCCGAAGGCCTCGAGCTGCTCGGCCGCCTCCTGCCACACGGCGTTTCGGGGCATGATCACCACGTCCGGCGCGAGCTCGGCGATCGCCTCGTAGTTCAGCTGGTCCAGGCCTTCGGCGATGATCTGGTCCTCGCCGAGGTCGAGGTAGGGCAGGCGGTCCAGGGAGGCGCGGTCCACGCCCACCACGCGATCGGCGGCGCCGATGGCGCGCAGGAACTCGTTGGTGTAGCTGTTGAGCACCACGGCGGTGGCGGCGGGGCCGGGGAGCACCACCTCGCGCTCCTGGTCGTCGACGATGGTGAGCTGCTCGGAGGCGTTCTCCTCGCCCTCCACGGTGACCTCGCCGCAGGCGGCGAGGCCCAGGGCGGGCAGGGCGGCGAGGGAGCCGAGGAGGGTGCGGCGGCGCAGTGCGGTGGTCATGGTGTCCTCTGGGGTCAGGCGGCGTCGGGGCGCGCCGCGTCGGGAAGGGAGGGGTCGCCGAGGGAGAGCATGAGGCGGTTCGCCCAGGCGAAGAAGGAGGCGGCGGCGAACAGGTCGAGGATCTGCGGGTCGGTGAGTCCCTGGGCGCGCAGGGGCGCGAGCGCCGGGGCGGACGGGCGCGGCCGGGAGATCTCCGCGGCGGCGGTGACCAGGGCGGCCCAGCGGGCGTCCTGGCCGGCGGCGAGCGGGGCGAGGTCGGCGGCGATCCAGTCGGCGTCGCGGTCGAGGGCGGCGGCGAGCAGGGCGTCGACGTCCTCGGCGCGCTTCGCGAGGGCGGCGGCCTTGCGGGCGTGGACGGAGGCGCAGTAGATGCAGTCGTTGACCTTGCTGGCCGCGGCGGCGGCGAGCTCCCGCTCGGCCTTGGGGAGGCCGTCCCGGGGCAGGAAGATCGCATTGTCCAGCGCGCTGCGGGCGGCGGTGAGCGCCGGGGTGAGCGAGAGCATCCGGAAGTAGACGCTGTTGGTGGTGGCCTTGGCGGCGAAGGACTCCCGCTGCTCGGCCGTGAGCTCCTCCTCGGTGGGGACGGGGATCCACGGCTCCCACTGCAGCTGCTCCCGGGTGAACGCGGCGGGGCGGGGGCGGCCGGAGGGAGTGGTGCCGCCGTGCTGTGCGGTGCGGCCGCGGGTGCGCGGAGCACGGTCGGGGGCGTCGGCGGCGGGCAGGGCGGCACCGTGGAGGGCGGCGAGCGCGGCGAGCAGGCGCTGGAGGTGGCTCTCGAAGGCGACCAGCTGGCTGACCAGCACGACGACCCGCGGCGTGTGGCCGGCGGCGGCGAGGCGCTCCTGGTCCTCGGCAGCGGCCAGGGCCGGGGAGAGGGAGAGCAGGTCCACGTGGTCCCGCAGCACGGCGAGGGCGGGGTCGGCGGGGTGCGCTCCCGGGGCGAGCAGGTTCTCGTCGGCGCCCTGGGTGCGGTGCCACTGCGCCAGCGCTCCGCTGCCCTGCCAGCGGGCGGTCACCGCGGCGAGCGCGTGCAGGACGTCCGCGGCCAGCGGCTGCGGGGCGCGGTAGAGCGCGTCGTAGGCGGCGCGGGTCTGGCGCAGCACCTCGGGGCGGAGGGCGTCGAGCAGCGTCGCGTCCTCGGCGGGGGCGTGCAGGAGCGCCTCGAGCAGACGGTGGGCATCGACGGGGGTGGCCGAACTGTTCATTGGTACATCTTAGGCCCGCCCAAAGCAAGAGAGGAGGGGTGGCGGCTGTGGGTCTGCTCACCGGCGCGCCCTCGAGGCGAGTGAACATCCCGCCGCGCCGGTTCGAGAGAGCGCTTCCCGAGTTCTACAACGTTGTGTACGGTGAGTAGGTCGAGGACCCCACCACCTCCCACCCCCGAGGAGCACCCCGTGTCCCACCCTGCCCACGTCGAGTCCCCGGCGGCCCCGGCGCTTCCCCGCGCCCCACGCCGCACCGGCCTGCGCCCCCTGGACCTGCGGGCGGTGCGCCTCTCCCCCGACGGGACCCTGGGCGCCTGGCAGGAGCTCAACGCGGAGGCCACCCTCCCCCACTGCATCGCGCAGCTGGAGAGCTCCGGCGTGATCGACAACTTCCGCCGCCTGCTCGGCGAGTCCGGAGCGCCGTACCGCGGCTTCGTCTTCGCGGACTCGGACCTGTACAAGGTGATCGAGGCGGTGGCGTGGGAGATCGGTCGCAGCGGCACCACCGCGCACCACGCGTGGCTGGACGAGATGATCGCACTGATCACCCGGGCCCAGGAGCCCAGCGGGTACCTCCACACCTGGATCCAGGGCGTGCACCCGGAGAAGAAGTTCGCGGAGCTGCACTGGACCCACGAGCTGTACGTGCTGGGGCACTGGCTGCAGGCCGGGATCGCGCTGGCCCGCACCGACGGGCGCACGGATCTGCTGGAGCGCGCGCTGGACTTCGTGGATCTCGTGGAGCGCCGGTTCGGCCCGGGCCGGGAGGACGGCATCCCCGGGCATCCCGAGATCGAGACCGCCCTGGTGGAGCTGCACCGCCTCACGGGCGAGCCCCGCCACCTCGCCCTGGCTCAGCACCTGGTGGATCAGCGGGGCCGCGACATCCTGCCCGGCGGCGGGTTCGGCACCCACTACTTCCAGGACCACCTGCCGGTGCGCGAGGCCGCGGACCCGACCGGTCACGCGGTGCGGCAGCTCTACCTCAACGCCGGGGTGACCGATCTGTTCCTCGAGACCGGCGAGGAGGCGCTGGGCGCGATCATGCGCGAGCAGTGGGAGCGCGTGCACACCCGGAAGATGTACCTCACCGGCGCCTTCGGCTCCCGCCATCGGGACGAGTCCTTCGGCAACGATCACGAGCTGCCCTCGGACCGGGCCTACGCGGAGACCTGCGCGACCATCGCCGATCTCCACTGGACGTGGCGGATGATGCTGGCGGGCGAGGACCCGCGCTGCGCGGACGTCATCGAGCGGGAGCTGCACAACGCGCTCCCCGCCGCCGTGGACCGCACCGGCACCCGGTTCTTCTACTCCAATCCGCTCCAGCGGCGCCCGGACCGCTTCGACGAGGAGAACGCCCCGGCCTCCCGCCAGGAGTGGTACTCCTGCGCCTGCTGCCCGCCGAACATCGCCCGCACCGTCGCTCAGCTCGGCGCCTACGTCGCCGCGGTGCGAGAGGACGAGGACGGCCCGAGCCTGGAGATCCTCCAGCACACGGCGATGGCCGTGACGCTGCCCGCCGAGATCGGCGAGGGCGTGCTCGAGGTGGAGACCGACTACCCGGCCACCGGCACCATCACCCTCCGCCTGGCGGAGGGGGCGCTGCACCCCGCGGCGCGCCTGGGGCTGCGCCTGCCCGGCTGGCTGCGCGACGGCTCCCTCACCACGGCCGACGGCGCCGCACGAGCCATCACCGCCGCGGAGCGCGCCGCGGGCCGCCTGGTCCTGGGCTCCTCGGACGTCGACGGCGCCGTACTGCGCCTGGACATGCCCCCGCGCTGGACCCGCTCCCACCCCCGCGTGGACGCGACCCGGGACTGCCTCGCCCTCGAGCGCGGCCCGCTGGTGCACTGCCTGGAGCAGGTGGACATGCCCGACGGGGTCGAGGTGGACGACCTCGCGGTCCCGGACAGCACGGCGCCCGTGGTGCGGGAGGACGGCACCGTGCAGCTGCAGCTGCGGCACCGGCGCGACGAGGGCGACCTGTACCGCAGCGGCCCCGACGAGCGCGGTCCCGCCTCCACGGTCACCGTCACCGCGCTCCCGTTCGCGCGGTGGGGGAACCGGGGGCCGGGCGCGATGAGGATCTGGCTGCCCCGGGCGCGGTGAGCACGCCCGGCCCGCTCGAGCTCAGCCCTCGATCCAGCGCGGCTCCACCAGCGTGATGCGGGGCGAGGCCCCGTCGGTGCGCAGCAGCCGCACCAGCTCGCGCACGGCCAGCTCGCTGATCTCGACCCGCCGCGGGTCCAGCTGCGGCACGGCCGCCAGCAGGGGGCTCACGTCCACCAGGTCCGCGCCGCTGAGGGTGATGAGCAGCCGCGTGTCGTCCACGAGCGCTCGGGTGGCCGCCATCGCGAACAGCACCTGCCGCACCCCGGACAGGCCGAACATCGCGGTGCGCTGATTCGGCAGCGTCATCCGCAGTGCGCGTGCCGGCACCTCGGCGAGCGCGCCGCCGTCCATCACCACCTCGAGCTCCGCCTCCTGGGCGACGTCCTCGACGCCGCGCAGGAAGCGCGAGACGTCGTTGCGGGCGCGCTTGCGCCCCGGATCGCCGAACAGCAGCAGCCGGTCGCACTCCTCCTCGATCGCGCGCTCGACCACCATGCGGCCCAGCATCTCGAAGTCGAGATCGACGACCGAGCCCTGCGGGAACTCCTCGGGCTTGCCGAGGGTCACGAAGGGCAGCCCGGACTCGAGCACCGGCGGCACGCGTTCGTCGATCCTGTCCAGCTCCATGAGGATCAGCGCCTCGCACACCCCGGTGCGCACCACCCGCCGGATCCCCTCCGCGCCCTCCTGGGCGGTGACCAGCAGGATGTCGTAGCCGTGGCGGCGCGCCTCCCGCGCGATCGAGCCCACGAAGGTCATCAGTGCGCCGTCGTCGCCGTCCGCCTCCGGCACCATCAGCCCGATCACGCCGCTGCGCCGGGACCTCAGCGTGCGGGCGCCGGAGTTCGGGTGGTACCCGAGCTTGGCGATCGCGTCCTCGACGCGCTCCCGGGTGGCCTCGGAGATGGGGCGGGAGCCGGTGAGCACGTAGCTGACGGTGGACTGCGAGACGCCCGCCAGGCGGGCGACGTCCTGGCTCGTGGGCGCCGTCGCGCGCCGCTCCCTGCTGCTCGCCATGCGCCCGCCCCTTCCCTCGAGGTTCTCCTACCCTGCGAGGAGTCCGGAGACCCCAGTCTTCCACCTCTCGAGGGCCCGGCTGCGCCCGTCGGCGGAATCCAGGATCCGCGCCGCGTGGAGCGCCTCGTCGAGGAGCTCGGCGAGCTGCACGCGCGCACCGCTGGCGGCCGAGCGCACCGCGGCCTCGACGATCGCCTGGGTCCACACGTTGTCGTGCACCTCGGAGTCCGGCCGGTCCCCGCCCCGCAGCGCGGCGCAGAAGTCGGTGAGGGAGGCGTCCAGCTCCCACCGGTCCGAGTCTCCGGGCACGCGCCCGGCGACAGCTCCGCCCGCGGCGGGATGCGCTGTCGGCGGGGTCTCGCCGTCCCAGTGGACGCTTCCTTCCGCACAGCTGAGCGACCAGTCGCCGTTCCAGCTGGTCTCCGCCCCGGGCGAGCACCAGGAGCCGGAGTAGGTGTGCACCGCGCCGGTGTCGTAGGTGATCACCGCGCTCGCCGCCGCATCGCCCGCGTACCAGCTCCAGGACGGGTTGTGCGAGGTGGCGTTCACGGCCACGGGGGTGCCCTCCACGAGCACCCGGCCGGCGTCGACGGCGTGGATCGCCATGTCGACGAGCAGCGGCTGCTCCATCGCGTCGCGGAATCCTCCGAACCTGGGCGCCTTGTAGAAGCGGGTGTCCACGATCCCGGCGCCGCCGAGCTCGTCGGCGAGGCGGCGGGCCTCGCGCAGGTGGGGGTTGTTCCGGCGGGACTGGGAGACCATGAACAGCCGCCCTGTCGCCTCGGCATGCCCGGCCAGGGACACCGCCTCGGCGAGGGTGGCCGCGCACGGCTTCTCCCCGAGCACCGGAAGTCCCGCGTGCAGGGCATCGGCGGTGACCGCGTGGTGGGCGGCGGGGACGGTGACGTCGATGACGGCCTCGGCGCCTGCGCGGCGTGCGACCTCGAGGGAGTCGGTGCCGGTCACGATGGCGTCGCGCAGCTTCTCGGGCACCACCTCGGCGACGGCGGCCTCAGCGGCCCCGTCGAGCACGTCCGCGACGCCCACGAGGCGCGCGGCGGCGTTGCCGAGCACCGTGGCGATCCAGGCCCGACCCATCCCGCCGGCGCCGATGACCACGACGGGGACGGGCGGAGGCGGAGTCGCAGGGTCGGCGTGCACCGCGGCGGCGCTGTACGCGCTCATGCGCCCTTCCCCGCCGCGGCCGCGTCGCCGAGCCCCTGCCCGCCGGAGCCCGTGAGGAACCACTCGGTCTGGTACCGGTCCAGGAACGGCACCTCGCGATCGGCGACCGCGGGACGCGCCCACCGGACCCCGTTGGCGATGACCCTGCGCACGTCCCGATGGTGGTAGACGGGGTAGTCCTGGTCGCCGGGGCTGAAGTAGAAGATCTTGCCCTTGCCGCGCCGGAAGGTGCAGCCCGAGCGGAACACCTCTCCCCCGCTGAAGGAGGAGACGAACACCAGCTCGTCGGGCACCGGGATGTCGAAGTGCTCCCCGTACATCTCCTGCTCGTCGATGATCAGCGGGTGTGGCACGCCCTCGGCGATCGGATGGGACGGGTTCACGGTCCACACCAGCTCGCGGTCGGCCTCGTTGCGCCAGCGCAGGGTGCAGGTGGTGCCCATCAGCCGGGTGAAGGGCTTGGACCAGTGCCCGGAGTGCAGCACCACCAGGCCCATGCCGGCCAGGACGTGCCGCTGCACCCGCTCGGCGACCTCCTCGGAGACCTCCCCGTGCGCCATGTGCCCCCACCAGGTGAGGACGTCGGTCGCGGCGAGCACCTCCTCGCTGAGACCGTGCTCCGGGTCGTCGAGCAGCGCGATGCGGGTGGTGACGGCATCGCCGAGATTCTCGAGGATCCCGTCGCGGATGGTGGAGTGCATCCCCTCGGGGTACAGCTCCCGCACGCGGGGGTCGCGCTGCTCGTGGCGGTTCTCGCCCCAGACGGTGACGCGAAGAGGGGTGGTGGGCATGGAGGCAGTCCTTCCGGGACGAGGGGAGGTGGTCATGTGACCGCACCGCCGGCGAGGGCGCCGAGCGTGCGCCGCGTCAGGAGCGGTCCGGTGGTGGTCAGTGGTGTCGACATCATCGCCTCGCTCTCACGTCGCCGGTCTCGATTCGTATCGATCCTAGACAGGAATCAACCCGGAGGTGACGGGTGCGCTGCCACCGCGCCGAGCGGACGCCGACTCTGGCGCCCCGGTCGCGCGGTGCCGTCACTATGCCGTGTTCCCACAGGGTGCGCAAGGGTCATGGGGTGGACGAGCGACCACGGCGCCTCCCTCATCGGCCCTGCGAAGGCTCCGGCCTGCAAGGTCATCTCCGCGAGCGGATGCATCGATTCGAATCATCCGCGCACCGGCGCACCCGCCCGTCTGCCGCCGCGTCGCCCGCTCCCGCACAGGTACGGCGCACCGCCGGTGCTAGCGTGCCGGGGTGATCGACTCGGCCCCCCACCCTCCTGCCCCCTCGCCCCGTCCTGCCGCGGGCTCTCGGATCGGCTTCGACCGCGAGCGCTACATCGCCGAGCAGTCGCGGCACATCAAGCGCCGCCGGGAGCAGATCGGCGGGAAGCTGTACCTGGAGATGGGCGGGAAGCTGTTCGACGACCACCATGCCTCCCGGGTGCTGCCCGGCTTCACGCCGGACAACAAGATCGCGATGCTGCACCGCCTGAAGGACGAGCTCGAGATCCTGGTGTGCCTGAACGCGAAGGACCTCGAACGGCAGAAGGTGCGCGCCGATCTGGGGATCACCTACGAGGATGACGTGTTGCGCCTGGTGGACGTGTTCCGCGAGCACGGCTTCCTGGTGCAGAACGTGGCGGTCACCCAGCTGGAGAAGTCCAATCACGTGGCGCGGGCATTCATCGAGCGCCTGCAGCGACTGGGCCTCACCGTGGCCCGGCACAGCGTGATCCCCGGCTACCCGCAGGACACCGCCCGGATCGTCTCCGCCGAGGGCTTCGGGGCGAACGAGTACACCCGCACCAGCCGCGACCTGATCGTGGTGACGGCACCCGGGCCCGGATCCGGCAAGCTCGCCACCTGTCTCTCGCAGATCTACCACGACCACGAGCGCGGCATCGCCGCCGGCTACGCGAAGTTCGAGACCTTCCCGATCTGGAACCTGCCGCTCGAGCACCCGGTGAACCTCGCGTACGAGTCCGCCACGGCGGATCTGGACGACCTGAACCTCATCGACCCCTTCCACCTCGCCGCGTACGGCGAGCAGGTGACCAGCTACAACCGCGACGTGGAGGTGTTCCCTCTGCTGCGCACCCTGCTGGAGCGGCTCACCGGCGCCTCGCCCTACGCCTCCCCCACCGACATGGGCGTGAACCTCGCGGGCGAGTGCATCGTGGACGACGCCGTGTGCCGGGAGGCGGCGCGCCAGGAGATCATCCGCCGCTACTACAAGGCCCTGGTGCACGAGCGGATCAACGACGAGGACGACGTCGTCTCCCAGCGCATCGGGATGGTGATGTCCAAGGCGGGCTGCACCCCGAGCGACAGGGCGGTGGTGGATCCGGCCCTCGCGGTAGAGGCCCGCACCGGGGAGCCCGGCGCCGCGATCCAGCTGGCCGACGGCACTCTGGTCACCGGGAAGACTTCGGCACTGCTGGGCTGCTCGGCGGCGATGCTGCTGAACGCGCTCAAGCGCCTGGCCGGCCTCGAGGACGCCGTGCAGCTGCTCTCGCCCGCCTCGATCGAGCCGATCCAGACCCTGAAGACCCAGCACCTGGGGTCGCGCAATCCGCGTCTGCACACCGACGAGGTGCTGATCGCGCTGTCGGTCTCCGCCGCGAACGACGGCAACGCCCGGCGCGCCCTCGAGCAGCTGCGCAGCCTCGCCGGCTGCGACGTGCACACCACCACGATCCTCGGGACCGTGGACGAGGACATCTTCCGCAGCCTCGGGATCTCCGTCACCTCGGAGCCGCGGTTCCTGCGGCCCGCGCTCTACCACAAGCGCTGAGCGCGGGCCGGACGGGGCCCGCCCGCGGCGCTCAGGGCAGGGCGATCAGCGCCTGCACCGGGGCGTGGTCGGAGGGGTAGGCGCCGGAGGCGTCGCGCCACACGTTGAGCGCGGCCTGCTCGGTGACCAGGTCCTCGGTGGTGAGCACCCAGTCGATGCGGTCGCCGCCCTCCACGGGGTCGTCGTAGCCGGGGAAGGTGCCCCAGGCGGGCGTGAGCTGCTGCGCGGCGGCATCCCAGGTGTCCACCAGCGGTCCGTCGGAGACCAGGGCGGTGTAGGCGCCGGAGTCGTGGGCGGCGGAGTTGAAGTCGCCGGTGACGATGGTGGGCAGCGCGTCGAGCTCCCCGCCGCGGAGGAGGTCGAGGATCGCGTCGGCGCTGCGGATCCTCGCGTTCTCGCTCTGGTGGTCGAAGTGCGTGTTGAGCATCGCGATCTCGGCACCGGTGGCGACGTCGCGCAGGTGGGCCCACACCACGATCCGGGTGACGGTGTTGCCCCAGGTGGCCGAACCGATCACCTCCGGGGTGTCGGAGAGCCAGAACTGGTCCCAGGCGAGCACCTCGAGACGCGTGCTGTCGTAGAAGATCGCCGAGTACTCGCCGCGGCTGCCGCCGTCCCGGCCGTAGCCGACGCTGCGATGTCGCGGCAGCGCCTCCTCGATCGCGGAGAGCTGCCCGGACAGGGCCTCCTGGACGCCCAGGAGGGTGGGCTTCTCGCGCTGGAGCAGCTCGACGAGCAGGGGCCGACGATCGGGCCAGTGGTCCGGGTCGCCCGCGACGGTGCCGCCTCCGGCGGAGCGGTCGTAGCGGATGTTGGCGCTCATCACGTGCAGCGCGTCGCGCTGGGCACGGCCGATCAGGGCGCTGCCCGGGCCGGACTCGGTGGGGGCGGCCACGGCCGGGGTCGAGAGGGCGCCGAGGGCGGCGGCGGCGCCGAGGCCGGTGAGGACGGTGCGGCGGGCGGGAGGGAGGGCCATCGAAGAACTCCTGCGTTCGGGGTGCGGTCGGGCCCGACGCTAGCCCCGACGCCGCACTCCCCCGGGCGCTTCGCCGGGTTCGACCGCGGGCTTCACCGAGCGGTCGCCCGCCCGTCACGCCGGCCGTCGTTGCCGTTCACGCCAGCGGGATGAACGCCCCGCCGTTCTCGTCGCTGCGGCGGGCGGCGTCGAGGACCTCCAGCACGGCGATGCCCTCGCTCGCGGGGGACGGCGCCGCACCGCGCCCCGCGCAGGCGGCGGCGAACTGCTCGTAGAAGGCGGTGTAGGAGCCCTGGGCCGAGGGGACCGGCTCGTGGCCCTCAGCGGTGTGGAGGGTCCCCCACCGCTCCGGCGCCTCGTAGCCCCAGTTCTCCGGGTCCTGCACAGGGCGCTTCCCGGCGGCGATCGCCTCGGCCTGCACGTCGGTGCTCGTCGCGGTGTAGGAGCCGGCGCTCCCGTAGGCGCGCAGCGTGCGCTCGTGGAGGTGGTTGAGCTTGGTGGAGGAGGTGCAGGAGGTGACGCCGTCGGCGTGCTGGAGGGTGAGCGCGAAGGCGGCGTCGGTGCGTCCCTCCGCGAGCTCCACGTGGTCGAGCCGGGCGGAGACCGCACGCACCGGCCCGAGCAGCCACATCATCTGATCCACCAGGTGGGTGCCGAGGTCGCGCAGCAGCCCGCCGTGCTCGCCCGCCTCGAGCAGCTCCGGCTGATCGAGATCGAAGCGCGAGTGCACCCGCCACAGCTCGCCGAGGGCACCGCTGTCGAGAACTCCCCGGAGGGTGCGCAGATCCGCATCGAAGCGGCGGTTGTGGAAGACGCTCAGCTGCACTCCGGCGGCTCGTGCGGCCTCGGCCATCTCGCGGGCCACGGCGGCGGAGGGGGCGAAGGGCTTGTCGGCCACCACGTGCACGCCCGCGGCGATCGCCTCCATCACGAGATCGCGACGCGTCGCGGGCGGCGTCGTGATCGTCACGGCGTCGACGCCCGCCTCGAGCATCGTGGTGAGGCTCGGGAAGATCGGCACCTGCGGGAAGTCCTCCCGCACGGCTGCGGTGGTGGTCTCCGAGCGGGCCACCACCCCGGCGATCTCGATGTCCGTGGCCGCCTCGAGGAACGGGGCGTGGAACTGCCGCCCTCCGACGCCGTACCCCACCAGACCGACTCGCATGCGCACCCTCACCCTCTTTTGTCATGACATGTAGCTGCGCGTCACGCTACGCGCCTGTCGCCACGCGGGCAAGGCTCTCGCTCCAAGCAGTCGAACTGGAGTCTCGATACGCTGTCCGGCCATCGTTGTCGACGGCCTTGTCCGGACACAGTCCCTTCCGCGATAGCTCATCGGCCGCGGACCCCGCAGAAAGTACGGGGCGCGCGCCGTGCGGCGCGCGCCCCGTGGCGGATGAGCAGAGTGCTCAGTCGAGGTTCTCGACCGCGTAGTCCGCCTGCTCCTGAGTGAACTGGTCACCGTAGGAGGAGCTGAGCTGGTCCCGGATCGCCTCCGGGGACATGTCCATCTCGTCGCGGTACACCCGTGCGGATTCCAGCGCGTTCTCGTTCCAGTCCGCCTCGATGGTGTCGATCGCGTACTGCGCCTGCTCGGCGGTGAACTGCTCGCCGTACTCGGAGGTGAGCTGGTCGTAGATGCCCTGCTTCGACATGTGCATCGTGTCCGAGTAGGTCTCGGCGGACTTCAGCGCGTTCTCGTTCCAATCCGCCTCGATCGTGTCCACCGCGTACTGCGCCGCCTCCTCGGAGAACTGGTCGCCGTACTCGGAGGTGAGCTGATCGAAGATGCCCTGCTTCGACATGTTCATCAGCTCGGAGTAGGTCTCCGCGCTGTTCAGCGCAGAGGTGTACTCGGAGGGGACATCCTCCTCCACCGGCGCGGAGTCCTCCTCCGCGGCGGTCTCCTCCTCGGCGGCGGCCGCGTCGTCGTCCTCCATCGCAGCGGCCTCGGCGGCCTCCTCGACGTCCTCCTCGGGCTCCGGCGCGGCCTCGGCCTCCGGCGACGCCTCGAGGGTGGCGGTCGCACTCTCGTCGTCATCGGCGGTGCCGGCCATGAGCACGGAGCACCCGCCGATCAGGAGGACCAGCAGCGCGAGGCAGCCGCAGCCCGCGGCGATCAGCCCCTTCCTGCGGCGTGTGGGGGCGGTGGCCGCCGGGGCGCCGTCGGGGGTGCCGAACTGCGGTGCGGCGGTGGGGTGCGGAGCGCCCTGCTCCGGGGACTGGGGGTCGGTGCTGTTCACAGCGGCGATCCTCTCGGGTATCACGCGAAGCCCTCGGGCGCCCGATTGCGCCGAGGGGTACTGCGGGGGAAGGGGAGCGCGAGGAGGGGGATGTCCCGCGTGGGATGCGTCGTGAGGACGACGGCGGCCCGTGCGCTGCCTTCGCGAGAATCCTCCGGCAGCGGTGTGACAGACGAACGCGCCTGGCATTCGAGGGCCCCGACCGCACAGGACCGCAGCACGGTCCACGGAACCCGTCCCCTCCCCGTCGGCGCGCCGATACGCTGGCCGCACCCGCGAGGGCCGGTCCCCGAGTGAGGAGCAGCATGCCGCGCACGCTTCCCGAGCATCCCGAGTTCGCCTCCGCCGCCGAGCGGACCGTGTGGGAGCACCTGGTCGCACAGCTTCCCGAGGGCGCGGTGCTGCTGGCCGGGCAGCGCGTCACCGCGGACGGCGCCGAGGTCGAGGCGGATCTGACGGTGCTGTGGCCGGGCTTCGGGATCGCGGTGCTCGAGGTCAAGGGCGGGCGGGTCTCGCTGCGGGACGGGCAGTGGCACCAGTCGGACTCGACGGGCAGTCACCGGCTGAAGCGGTCCCCGATCGACCAGGCGCAGTCCGCGAAGCATCATCTGGTCGCCTATCTCAATGCGACTTCGTCGCGTCCGATCGGGCGCGCGGTGCATCTGGCGGTGCTGCCCTACACCGAGCTGCCCGCGGGCTGGGACCCGCCGGAGGCGCCGCGCTCGCTGGTGCTGGACGGGACGGACCTGCCGCAGCTGGCGGGGCGGATCGTGCACGCGCTGAACCGGCAGAGCAGGCTCGGGTACGCGCCGCTGGACGCCCAGCAGTGCGCGCACGCGGTGACGATGCTGCGGCGCACCCACCGCGCGATCGAGAACCATCAGCTGCTGGCCCGCGAGATCGCCGACGAGGGCAATGCGCTCACCCGCGAGCAGGAGCGCGCGATCGCGATGCTGCGCTTCCAGCACCGGGCGCAGATCATCGGCGGCGCCGGCTCCGGCAAGACCCACCTGGCGATGATCAAGGCGCGCACCCTCGCTCGGGAGGGGTTCCGCACCGCGCTGCTGTGCTACTCGCGCGGCCTGGCCCGGCACTTCCAGCTGCTGGCGACCACGTGGCCTCCCGAGGAGCGCCCTGCCTACGTGGGGCTGTTCCACGACCTCCCGGTGACCTGGGGTGCGGAGACGGAGCAGCAGTTCGACGGCGACGCCGTCACCTACTACGAGGAGCATCTGCCGCGCCGCCTCGCCGATCTCGCCACGGCGCAGGAGGAGCTGGAGCTGTTCGACGCGATCGTGGTGGACGAGGCCCAGGACTTCGCCGATCTGTGGTGGGACGGCCTGCTGCCCTGCCTGCGGGACCCGGAGCACGGCGTGCTGTTCGTGTTCACCGACGAGCACCAGAGCGTGTTCGACCGGGAGGGTCGCGCCCCGATCACCCTGAACCCGTTCCCGCTGGACGACAACCTCCGCAACACCCGGGCGATCGCGCGCACCTTCGCCCCGCTGACGCCGCTGGCCCAGACGGCGCGGATGGCCGAGGGCGACCCCGTGCGGTACGTCGAGTCCACCGCGCAGGACGCCGTCGCGACGGCCGACGACATGGTGGAGCAGCTCATGGACGAGGGCTGGGAGCCCGGCCAGATCGCCCTGCTCACCACCCGCAGCCGCCACCCGGTGCAGAAGGAGTAGATCGAGCTGTACGGCTACGATGGCTACTGGGACGCGTTCTTCGCCGGCACCGAGGTGTTCTACGGGCACGTGCTGACCGTCAAAGGCCTCGAACGGCCCGTGGTGGTGCTCGCCGTCAACGGCTTCGCCGTCGCGGAGCGGGCGCCCCAGCTGCTGTACGTGGGGCTCTCCCGCGCCCGTTCGCTGCTGGTGGTGGTCGGGGACGGCGGCGAGATCTGGGATGCCGGCGGCCCCGAGGCGTGGGAGCGGATCAGCGGGGGCCCCTGAGAGGTCCCGGCCACCGGCACCGCACCGCGCCCGTTCCCGACGATCTCCCGAGGAGAGCACGACGATGGCCGCTCGACGACACGACCCCGACAGCGCGGGTCCCGCCCCGGATCCGCATCGTCCCCGCGTGCACTTCACCCCGGAGTCGACCTGGATGAACGATCCCAACGGGCTCGTCCTGCACGAGGGACGCTGGCATCTGTTCTTCCAGAACAATCCGCTGGGCAGCACGCCCGGCAATCTCTCCTGGGGCCATGCCGTCTCCGACGACCTCGCCTCGTGGACGCACCTGCCCGTCGCGCTGCGCTTCAGCGAGGAGGAGTGGATCTTCTCCGGCAGCGTCGTGCATGACGCCGAGAACCGCTCGGGACTGGGCATCCCGGGGGACGGCGGTCCGCTGCTGGCCTTCTACACCAGCGCCTACACCCCCGCCCATCCCACCCTGCCCAGCATCCAGGCGCAGTCGGTCGCGGCCTCGACCGACGGCGGCACCACGTGGACGCGCTTCTCGGGGAACCCGGTGCTCGACCGCGGCTCCCGCGACTTCCGCGACCCGAAGGTGCTCTGGCATGCCGAGTCCGCGCGCTGGGTGATGGTCACCGTGGAGGCGGAGGAGTACGAGCTCCACCTTTACACCTCGGAGGATCTGCTCACCTGGGAGCACGCCTCGGTGTTCACGCACCCGGAGATCGACGGCGGGATCTGGGAGTGCCCGGACCTGGTGCACGTGCGGACGGGGACCGAGGCCGAGGGGGCCGGTGCCTCGGCCTGGGTGCTGGTGCTGAGCACGAACCCGGGCGGGCCCGCGGGCGGCTCGGGCACCTACACCCTGCTGGGCGACTTCGACGGTCGCACCTTCACCACCCACAGCTCCCCGCAGCCGCTGGATCTCGGGCAGGACTGCTACGCCGCGGTGTCCTTCTCGGGCGTCCAGGGCGACCCGGTGCTGCTGGGCTGGATGAACAACTGGGCCTATGCCGCGCAGACCCCCACCGCGCCGTGGCGATCCGCGATGACTCTGCCCCGCACGCTGCAGCTGGAGGCGGACGGGGCGGGCGACCCGGTCCTGGTCCAGCGCCTGGTGGTGCCGGACGGCACCCGCACCGTGACCCTCGAGGAGGTCGCGGGCGGTCCGCCGCTGGACCTCGCGCAGCCGCTGCGGCTCCACGGCGTGCTTCCGGCCCGCTCGCCGTGGCGGCTCACGCTGCGTTTCGGGGACCCGGAGGGAGACCTCGACCTGGTGCTGTCCGGGGACCCGACCAGCGGGGTGGTGCTCGACCGCGGCGCGGCGCACGAGGCGCCGTTCGCGGTCGAGCACCCGCGGTCGCTCCCCTACGTCCCGGCCGGCGGGGACGACGAGGTGATCGTCGACCTGGTGGTGGATCGCTCCTGCGTGGAGGTGGAGCTCGACCGCGGGCGGGGCACGATCTCCCAGCAGGTATTCCACGGCACCTGGCAGATGAGCGTCCTCCTCCAGCTCGACGACTGAGCTCCCGCGACCGGTCGCCCCGTCGACGCGCACCGCGCACGCCACGACGACTCTCCACACTCCGCCCGCAGCGGTCGCGGCCGGTCCTCGGCCCCACCTACAGTGGCCACCATGAGCACTCCCCCCGCCGCCGCCCCGCACACCGCCGCTGCCGCGGGCGGGGGTGGGACGGAGGGGGCCGCGCTGGAGATCCTCTCGCGCGTGTTCGGCTACGACGCCTTCCGCGGCGACCAGGCGGCGATCATCGCGCAGGTCGCCGGCGGCGGGGACGCGGTGGTGCTGATGCCCACCGGCGGCGGCAAGTCGCTGTGCTACCAGATCCCGTCCCTGCTGCGGGCGGGCACGGGGATCGTGATCTCCCCGCTGATCGCCCTGATGGCGGACCAGGTGGCGGCGCTGGAGGGCGTGGGCATCCGCGCCGCGTACCTCAACTCCACCCTCGAGCCCCACGAGGCGCAGGCGGTGGAGCAGCAGCTGCTGGCCGGCGAGCTGGACCTGCTGTACATGGCGCCGGAGCGACTGGTGCTCCCGCGCACCCAGGAGCTGCTGCGCCGCGCGGAGCTGGCCCTGTTCGCGATCGACGAGGCGCACTGCGTCTCCCAGTGGGGCCACGACTTCCGGCCCGACTACCTGGGGCTCTCCGTCCTCGCGGAGGCGTTCCCCGGGGTGCCGCGGATCGCCCTGACCGCCACCGCCACCGAGGCCACGCACCGCGAGCTCACCGAACGCCTGCAGATGCAGCAGGCGGCGCACTTCGTGGCCAGCTTCGACCGCCCCAACATCCAGTACCGGATCGAGCCGAAGTCCGCGCCCCGCGAGCAGCTGCTGCGGCTGATCACCGCCGAGCACGAGGGCGAGTCCGGGATCGTGTACTGCCTCTCCCGCCGCAGCGTGGAGCAGACCGCCGAGGCGCTGGTGGCCCGCGGCATTCCCGCCCTCCCCTACCATGCGGGCCTCGACGCCGCCGTGCGCCAGGACCACCAGGAGCGGTTCCTGCGCGCGGATGGGCTGATCATCGTGGCGACCATCGCCTTCGGGATGGGGATCGACAAGCCGGACGTGCGCTTCGTCGCCCACCTGGACCTGCCCAAGTCGATCGAGGGCTACTACCAGGAGACCGGCCGCGCCGGCCGCGACGGACTGCCCGCCACCGCGTGGATGGCCTACGGCCTGGGGGACGTGGTGAGCCAGCGGAAGTTCATCGACACCGGCGAGAGCTCCGAGCAGTTCAAGCGCAACGCCCGCGCGCACCTCGACGCGATGCTCGCCCTGTGCGAGACGGTCACCTGCCGGCGCGTGCAGCTGCTGCGCTACTTCGGCCAGGACGCCGAGCCGTGCGGGAACTGCGACGTGTGCCTGTCCCCGCCGAGCACCTGGGACGCGACGGTCGCCGCGCAGAAGCTCCTCTCGGCGCTGATCCGCCTGGACCGGGAGCGGGGGCAGAAGTTCGGGGCCGGCCAGGTGATCGAGGTGCTCCGCGGCCGTGAGAACGAGCGCTCGCTCCAGTCCCGCCACCACGAGCTGAGCGTCTGGGGCATCGGGGAGGAGCTGGGCGAGAAGGAGTGGCGCACCGTGATCCGGCAGCTCATGGCCCGCGGCCTCGTCGAGGCCGAGGGCGACTACGGCGTGCTGGTCCCCGGCGCCCAGGCGGGGCCCGTGCTGCGCGGCGAGACCACGGTGGAGCTGGCGGTGGACCGCACCCCGCAGCGCGCCGCCCGCTCCGGCGGCCGACGGGCCGCGGGCTCCGCCCGCGCCGCGGAATCCCTCGCCCCGGCCCAGCGGGAGCGCTTCGAGGCGCTGCGCGCCTGGCGCACCGCGGTGGCGAAGGAGAAGCAGGTCCCGCCCTACATGGTCTTCTCCGACGCCACGCTGGTGGGAATCGTCGAGGCCGCCCCCACGTCGACCCAGGCCCTCGGCGCGGTGAGCGGGGTGGGCGCCAAGAAGCTCGCCGAGTACGGCGAGGCCGTGCTGGAGGCGCTCGCGGACGGCGCGGGGAGCTGACCGCGCCCGGGGCGGAGACACCCTCGCCCGTCGCACCCCTGCGGGAGACTGCTCCCATGACCCACCACGACGCCGATGACGCGCCGGCGCGCGGCACCTGTCCGTGCTGCGGCGGCGAGGAGGTGCTGCACCACGTGCTCGGCATGCCGCTGCCGGAGGCGATGGAGAGCGCACCCCCGTGGGTGGTGTGGGACGGCTGCGTGGGACTGGGCCCCGACCGCGAGTGCACCGCCTGCGGGTTCACCTGGTGGCGGGGCGACGTCGGCCATCCGGGTGCCGACGCGCACGGGCAGCTCCTGCGCGTGGTGGGCGGGGTGCTGGTCGACGGCGGGGGCGTGCTCGCGGCCCGTCGGGCCCGGGCCGGAGCGCGGCAGGGCTGTGGGAGTTCCCCGGCGGGAAGATCGAGCCGGGCGAGTCACCGCAGCAGGCGCTGCGGCGCGAGCTGCGCGAGGAGCTCGGGATCGAGGTCGAGGTGGGCTGGCGGATCGGCCGCGGCGAGGAGTGGACCGGCGAGCGCGAGACCCACCTGGACTGCTACTGGGTGCGCGCGCTCGGCCCCTCCCCCACACGCAGCACCGATCATGACCTGCTGGAGTGGGTGGCCCGCGGCGAGCTCGGGGCGCGCCGTTGGGCCAGCCCCGACGTGCCGATCGTGGAACGGATCGTCGCCGGGGCCGTGCCGCGGTTCGGGCGGTCCTGACCCTCAGCGCACCCCGTCGGGGAGGTCGGCGGGCTCGCCGGGCTGTCCGCCGGCGCTGAGATCGATGCCGTAGTCGGCCGCGAAGCGCAGCTCCGTGCCCGCGTAGACGCCCTCGACGCTCTCGTCGAGGTGGAACACCCGCGCGCCGCGCAGGCGGTGATCCTCCGCGCCACCCAGGCCGTAGGTGCCGAAGCCGGTGCCCGGCGCGTAGCCGAGCTGGATGCCGTAGTAGTCGCCCACGTAGGTGTTGATGTGGTCGTGGCCCACGAACAGGCCCTTCACGTCGCCGCGGTGCAGCATCGCGGCGAACATGCCGGAGTTGAACGGGCCGGGGCACTCGTCCTCGTGGCGCTCGCCCACGATCGAGTGCTTCTCGACGGCGCGGGCATGATCGGCCTCGCTGCGGCCGTCCACGCTCGCGAACCACATGAAGCGGTGCTCCCACAGGGCGATGTGCTGGAAGGCGAGGGCGGGCACCAGGGCCTTGTTGCGCTTCTCCAGGGCGGCGGAGGCCCCGAGGTACCACTGCACCTGGTCGGGACGCAGCCAGTCCCATCCCGGATAGCCCTCGAAGTCCTGGCCGGCGATCTGCTCGGGGGCGTAGCGGCCGGAGTCGAGCAGCCACAGCGCAAAGGCGTCCCGGTTCCCGGAGGCGGAGCCGATGGTGAGCACCTGGTTGCCGGTGCCGGTGATGTGCCGTGCCCCGGTGGAGTTGACGTTGTGGCGGTACTGGCTCACGAACTCGAGGTAGGCGGCCTCGTCCAGGCCGGTGCGGCCGCTGGAGTCCTCGTCGTGGTTGCCGAAGGTGAGGGCCCAGGCGATGCCGCGATCCTCCATCGGGCGCACCACGTTGTTCAGGGCCTGCTTGGCCTCCAGCGCAGTGCGGGGCGAGCCGTCGATGACGTCGCCGTTGAGCACCACGAAGTCCGGGGCGACGTCGTCGAGCACCGCCTCCTGCAGGGCGATGGTGCGCCGGTCGGTGGCCGGGCCGTCCTGGGTGTCGTTGAACTGCACCACGGTGAAGGTGCCGTCCTCGCGGAATCGCAGGGCGTCCCGCACGATCCCGTCCTTCGGGCCGGGGCCGGGCAGACCGGCCGGCGCGGCGGAGGCGGCGGTCCCGGCGGCGGCGAGGCCTGTCGCGGCGGCCGCGGCGGAGGCACGGAGCAGGTGGCGGCGGGAGGGGGCGGAGGGGGTCATGGGAGCTCCGTTCGAGGGGTCGGGGTGGCCTCCACCTCATCGCGCCGCCGTGACGAGCCGGGAAACCCACGACGGGCCCGGCGCTGAACGTCGGGTGAACGCCCTCGCGGAACCGGGCACGAGGACGGGCGGTCGCAGGGTGTGCGAGGAGTCGCCCGCCCCCGGGCGCTTCTCACCCCTCGCGGCCCCGCCCCCACTCCCGGATGTACTCCTCGCGCCGTGCGGCCTGCTCGGCCGGGTCCGGCACCGGCAGCGACGCGATCAGCCGTCGCGTGTACTCGTGGGCGGGCCGCTGCAGCACGTCCGGGCCGTGACCGTCCTCCACCAGGTCGCCGCGGAACAGCACCCCGATCCGGTGGGCGAGGGAGTCCACCACCGCCAGGTCGTGGCTGATGAACAGCGCGGCGAAGCCCAGCCGCTGCTGCAGCTCCCGGAACAGCTCCAGCACGGTGGCCTGCACGGAGACGTCCAGGGCGCTGGTGGGCTCATCGGCGATCAGCAGCTCGGGCTCGAGCACCAGCGCCCGGGCGAGGGAGATCCGCTGGCGCTGCCCGCCGGAGAGCTCGTGGGGGTATCGCCGCGCGTAGGCGCCGGGCAGCTCCACCGCCTCGAGCAGCTCCCGCACCGTCTGCCCTCGTTGCGCGGCGGTCATCGACGCCTCGTGCACGATCAGCGGCTCGGCGATGCACTGCTCGATGGTGAGGTGCGGGTTGAAGGAGGTCGCCGGGTCCTGGAAGACGAAGCCGATTCGTCGGCGCAGGGGCTTGAACTCCTTCTCCTTCATGCCGTGCATCTGATGGCCCAGCACGGTGAGGCTCCCGCCGGTGGTGCGCTCGAGCCCCGCGATCGCCCGCCCGATGGTGGTCTTGCCGGAGCCGGACTCCCCCACCAGCCCGTACACCTCGCCGGCGCGGATCCGGAAGTCGACCCCCTTCACGGCCCGGAACGGCGGCTTGCCCCAGCGCCCGGGATACTCGATGACCAGGTCCTCTGCGACCACCAGGGGCTCGGCCTCCTCGATCTCCTGCTGACGCTGCGGGGTCAGCGCCGTCCAGGCGGAGTCGCGTCCCAGGTGCGGCACCGCGGCGAGGAGCGTGCGGGTGTACTCCTCGCGGGGCTCGGCGAACAGCTCCTGCACCCCGGCCCGTTCGATGATCCGCCCGCGGTGCATCACCGCCACCGAGTCCGCGAGATCGGCGACCACCCCCATGTTGTGGGTGATGACGATGATCGAGGTCCCGAAGCGGTCGCGCACGTCCCGCAGCAGGTCGAGGATCTCGGCCTGGACGGTGACGTCCAGCGCGGTGGTGGGCTCGTCGGCGACGATCAGCTCCGCGCCCAGCGCGAGCGCCATCGCGATCATGATCCGCTGCTTCTGCCCACCGGAGAACTCGTGGGGGTAGCGGTCGATCACGGCGGCGGCGTCGGGTATCCCCACCGACTCCAGCGCGGTGACGGCCTCGTCCCGGATCTGCCGGCGGGTGATCTTCGGGCGGTGCGCCCGCAGCCCCTCCCCCAGCTGCCACCAGATGGGGAAGACGGGGTTCAGGGCGCTGGAGGGCTCCTGGAAGATCATCGCGACATCCTCGCCGCGCAGGGCACGCAGGCGGGCGCCGGAGAGCCCCACCAGGTCGGTGCCGGAGACGATCACGGCACCGGCGGCCTCCGCCGTCTCCGGCAGCAGGCCCAGCACGGAGCGGGCGGTGACGGACTTGCCGGAGCCGGACTCCCCCACGATCGCGAGGATCTCCCCCGGGGCGACCTCGAGGCTCACCCCGTCCACGGCGTGCACGTCGCCGCCGTCGGTGGCGAAGTGGACGTCGAGGTCGCGGATCTGCAGGCGCGGCCCGTCGGGCGCGGTGGTGGACGCGGCGCTCATGCCGTCACCTTCCTGTCCTGCCGGCGCCGTGAGCGGCGGGTGCGCAGGCGCGGGTCGTTGAGGTCGTTGAGGGACTCGCCCACCAGGGTCACGCCGAGCACGGCGAGCGCGATCGCGAGGCCCGGGAACATCCCGGTCCACCAGATCCCGCTGGTCGCATCGGACATCGCCCGATTGAGGTCGTACCCCCATTCGGAGGCGCTGGTGGGCTCGATGCCGAAGCCCAGGAAGCCCAGCGCCGCCAGGGTGAGGATCGACTCCGAGGCGTTGAGGGTGAAGATCAGCGGCAGGGTGCGGGTGGCGTTGCGCAGCAGGTGCGTGCCCATGATGCGGCGGTGCCCGGTGCCCACCACCTTCGCGGCCTCCACGAACGGCTCGGCCTTCAGCCGCACCACCTCGGCGCGGATCACGCGGAAGTACTGCGGGATGAACACCACCGTGATGGAGAGCGCGGCGGCGATGATGCCGCCCCACGCGCCGGACTGTCCGCCGGAGATGGTGATCGACATGACGATCGCCAGCAGCAGCGAGGGGAAGGCGTAGACGGCGTCGGCGATCATCACCAGCACCCGGTCCAGCCAGCCCCCGAGGTAGCCGGAGAGCAGCCCCAGGGCCACCCCGAGGAACAGCGAGGCGGCCACGGCGCAGGCCATCACGGCGACCGCGGTGCGGGTCCCCCAGATCACCCGGGAGAGCACGTCGAAGCCGGTGACGGTGGTGCCCAACGGATGCGCGGCCGAGGGCGGCTGCTGGGTGCCGAAGGCAGTGCCGTCCGCCGAGGTCTGGGCGAATCCGTAGGGCGCGATCAGCGGGGCGAGCAGGGCGCCCAGCAGCAGCATCGCCACCAGCACCAGCCCGGTGATCAGCATGCCGCGCTGCAGGCCGACGCTGCTGCGCAGATGGCTGACGATCGGCAGGCGGAGGTACCAGGGACGCCGGTGCGCGGCGGCGACCTGGCCGCCGGCGTCCTCCAGTCCGGCGGCCGTCGGGTCCCCGCCGCCGACGGGTTCAGGGGTCGAGAGCGTCATGTCAGTACCTCACCCTCGGGTCGATCAGCGCCGCGATCACGTCCACGACGAAGTTGGAGACCGCGACGATCACGGCGAGCATCATGACGATGCCCTGCACGGCCACGTAGTCACGGGCCTTCATGTACTCCGCGAGCATGTATCCCAGCCCGTTCCATTCGAAGGTGGTCTCGGTGAGCACCGCGCCGCCCAGCATCAGCGCGATCTGCATCCCCATCACCGTGATGATCGGGATCAGCGCGGGGCGCAGTCCGTGCCGCGTGGTCAGCCGGGTCTCGGCCACGCCGCGGGAGCGGGCGGATTCGATGTACTGCTGCTCCAGGGTGCCGATCATGTTGGTGCGCACCAGGCGCAGGAAGATCCCGCCGGTGAGGATGCCCAGCGCGACCGCCGGCAGCACGGCGTGGCGCAGCACGTCCTGCAGCAACGCGAGGTCCCCCAGGCGCAGCGCGTCCAGGAGGTAGAACGGGCTGGGGTTCAGGATGGTGGACATCGTGATCTGCCCGCCGGTGGAGAGCCGCCCGGCCACCGGGAACCAGTCCAGGCCCACGGAGAACACCAGCTTCAGCAGCAGTCCCACGAAGAACACCGGGGTGGCGTAGCCCAGGATCGCCACGATCCGCAGCACCGCATCCGGCCAGCGGTCGCGGGTGCGGGCGGCGATCATGCCCAGCGGCACGCCCAGCAGCAGCGCCACCACGAGCGCGTACATCACCAGCTCGAAGGTCGCGGCGCCGTACGTGGTGAGCACCTCGGCCACCGGCGTGTTGTCGGTGTACGTGGTGCCGAAGTCGCCGCGCAGCACGCCCAGCAGGTAGTCGCCGTACTGCACGATCAGCGGTCTGTCGTACCCGGCCTCCGCCCGGCGCTCGGCGAGCTGGGACGGGGTGAGCCGGCCGCCCAGCGCCGCGGTGATCGGGTCGCCGGTGATCCTCATCAGGAAGAACACCATCGTCATGAGGATGAGGACGGTGGGGATGATGAGCAGGAACCGGACCAGGATGTACCGGCCCAGGCCGCCGCCCGCCCCACGCCGGCGCGCGGGGCGGGGAGCAGCGGGGGCCGTGGTCTCCGCGGCGGTGCTCACTTCGACAGCGGCGAGACGCGGAACTTGAAGGACGAATCGAGGGTGACGCCCTGCACCTCGGCGGTGGAGACCGCGATCTGCGCGCCCTGCAGCAGCGGCAGGGTGGAGATGTCCTCCGCGACGAGGTCCTGGATCTGCACGAACAGCGCCTCCCGCTCGGCCTCGTCCTCGGTGCCGCGCTGCTGCGCGATGAGCTCGTCCACCTCAGGGTTCGAGTAGTGGTTGCCCAGGAAGTTCTCGGTGGCGAAGAACGGGGCGAGGTAGTTGTCCGCGTCCGAGTAGTCCGGGAACCAGCCCAGCTGATAGGCGGGGTACACGTCGGCCACGCGGTCCTCGGAGTACTGCACCCACTCGGTGGACTGCAGGTCCACCTCGAACAGGCCGTCGGCCTCCAGCTGGCTCTTCACCGCGGCGTACTCGTCGCCGGAGGAGTTGCCGTAGTGGTCCGGGTTGTACTGCAGGCTCAGGGACACCGGGATCTCCACGCCGGCGTCCTCGAGCCGCGTGCGCGCGCGGTCCGGGTCCGGGCCGCCGGAGCCGTCGCCGTACATGTCCTGGAACTGCGTGCCGGAGCCGGGCAGTCCCTCGGGGATGTACGAGTACAGCGGCGTGTAGGTGCCGTTGTACACGGAGGTGGAGATCGCCTCGCGGTCCAGCAGGTCCGCGACCGCCTGGCGCACCGCACGGGCCTTGTCGGGATCGGCGTCCTCCGTCTCCTCGCCATAGGGGTTGGTGTGGAAGTTGAACACGATGTAGCGGATCTCGCCGCCGGGGCCGTCGTGCACGGTGACCGCGTCGTCGCTCTGCAGGTCGGCGATGTCGGTGGCGGAGAGCGAGCGCCACACGCAGTCGATGTTCCCCTGCTGGATGTCGAGCTTCATGTTGTTCTGATCGGCGTAGTAGGACATCACCACGCTCGCGGTGGCCGGGGTGCCGTACAGGCCCGCGTAGTCCTCGAACGCCTCGAAGGTCACGAGCTCGTTGATGGCCCAGCTGGTGATCCGGTACGGGCCGGAGAACGCCTCGGCGTCCACGATGTCGTTGTCCGGCAGCACCTCGTCGGCCGGGAACACGTCCGCGTCCACGATCGGGCCCGCGGGGCTGGTGAGCACGTAGGGGAAGGTCTGGTCGCCGGCCTGCTTGAGGTGGAACTCGACGGTGAGATCGTCGACGATCTCCACGCTGTCGAGGTTCCCCAGCAGGCTGGACGGACCGTTGGGGTCGTTGATCGCGATCGTCCGATCGAAGGAGTGCTTCACGTCCTCGCTGGTCAGCGTGTTGCCGTTGGCGAAGGTGAGGCCTTCCTTGAGGGTCACCGTGTACACCGTGTCGCCGGTGAACTCGGCGGTCTCGGCGAGGTCCGGCTCGGGGCGGCCGTCCTCGGAGCCGATGGCGACGCTGAGCAGGTAGCCGTAGCACTGGGTCCACACCGTGGAGGAGCCGTTGTCGTAGGCGGCGGCGGGGTCGAGCGAGGTGACCTTGTCGGTGGTGCCCACGGTGATGGTGCCGCCCTCGCCGCCGCTGCCGCCGCCGTCACCGCCGTCCTCGCTGGTCTGCGCGCAGGCGCTGAGCAGCACGGGCACGCCGGCCATCGACAGCAGCAGGGTGCGGCGGGTGGGGGTCAGAGCGGCATCGAACATGGCGTCCTCCAGGGGTGTGGGAGGCGCCGTGCGGGGGCACGGCGTCGTGAACATCGGCACCGCACATGTGACGCACGGCACCAACGGGGGTGCCCCGCAACCTAACAGCGCGCGCCGCCGGGAGCGAACCGACGGCCGACACGCCCGTTCACGTGACGGAACCGTGACCCGGTCAGCCCGCGTGCCACCAGCGCAGCACGCGCAGGGCCTGCATGGTCAGCCAGGGCGACGGCTCGCCCACGCGCACGTCCACCTCGAACCACACCGCGCCGGGCAGGACGTGCTGCTGCAGCCAGGTGCCGTCGGCCTGCTGGGCGTCCTCCACCATCGCGATCGCGTCCTCCATGCGGGGATCGCGCCGGCCCGCGTGCCGGAAGTGGTCCAGCGCCCGCAGGGCGGTGTAGATGTGGCGGGGCGGGTACAGGAAGTGGTCCACCCACGGCCCCACCAGCTCCCCCGTGCTCAGCCGCCGGGTGAGCCGGCGCTGCAGGAGGTACTCCTCGCCGGCCCGCTGCGCGGCGCGCAGGGCGTCGGTGCCGCCGGTGGCCCGCTCGTGCTCGTGCAGGGCGCGCAGGGCGTTGAGGGTGGAGTGGAAGCTCGCCCGGGTGGAGCCCTCCACCGCCTCGCAGTTCCAGCCGCCCTCGGCCATGGTGTGCTCGGCGAACCAGGTGGCGAGAGGCTCGACGTCCGCGCCCAGCCAGAGCCCGTTGGCGAGCGTCATCGCGTTGATGCACACGTCCACCTCGCCGCCCCAGTACGGCAGGGAGGGGTCGTACTCCCAGTGCGCGGTGCGGGCGAGCATCGCGGCGGTGTCGCGCTCGCGCAGCGGCGCGGGATCCATCCCCCATTCCCGCAGGGTGGTGAGCGACCAGGTGGTCGCTGTCCAGGGTTGGCCGGGCAGGGTCGCGCTCTCGGGGTCCTCGAGGTACCCGGCGGGGAAGAACGCGCCGCCGGCCCACAGTCCTGTCGCCGGGTCCTGCTTCTCCAGCAGCGCGGCGCCGAAGCCCTCGTGGGGGATGCGGGCGCGGGTGGCCTCCCACTGCACGGCGGGGGCGTCGAGCAGGTCCCGCTCCACCTGCCAGCGCAGCGCCGGGTCGGTGTCGAGGAGCCAGGGGATCACGTCGGTGGGTGCCATGCCCCGATCCTCCTCGCCGCGGCCCGCGGGGACAAGGCGATCTACAGCGGGTACACCCCGAAGCGCAGCCAGGCCACGGCCACGGAGAGGACGGCCAGCACGATCGAGGGCACCATCGCGGCGGTGCCGTCGCCGCGGCGCTGGTGCACGAGCGCCGCGAACACCATCGTGATGGCGAGCCCGGCCGCGGCCATGGGCACCAGGATCGTGGCCACCGAGAGCAGCCCCGGCAGGATCAGCCCCAGCGCCCCCAGCAGCTCCAGCGCGCCGATCCCGCGGATCACTCCCTGGGGGAAGTCCTCGACATAGGGGGTGCGCACGATCTGCTGGTCACGGGCGACGAGCAGCTTCATCAGTCCAGTCGCGGCGAAGATCGCGGCGAGCACGAAAGCGAGTATCCACAGCACCAGGTCCATCGGGGCGCCTCCTTCGACGGGGCGTCCCAGTATCCCCCGGTCATGCCGCCGCTGTCACGGGAACGGGGGCCGCGCCCTCATTCGCGGGCGCGCACCAGGCGCTCGTGCCCGCTCTCCTCGAGCTCCGCGATCTGCGCGTTCGCCTTGAGGAAGTCGTTGAAGGAGCGGTAGCCGATCGCCTTCTCGCTGAAGGAGGAGTCCATGCGGCGCATGTGGGACTTCACCGCGGAGGCGTGCAGCCACTCGCTGTCGCCCCGTCCGCCCAGCTGCAGTGCCCGCTGCAGCAGCTGCGCCGCGGCCTCGCGCGGGTCCTCGCCGAGGTCGTCCTCGTCCGTCTCCTCGGCCGCCTCCGCGGCCTCCTGGGCGGCCCGCTCCGCGGCCTGGGCCTTCGACTCGGTCTCGCCGCCGCGGCGCGAGCGGCCGCCGCCCTGCTCGGACGGGCCGGTGGTCGGGGCGGCGGTGCCGGAGCGGCGCGCCCGGCTGCGCTGGGGGCGGGAGGGCTGCTCCACGCCGGGGAGGTTCTCGTAGCTCTCGAACTCGTCGCAGGCGGCGGCGAGGGACTTCGCGGTGGAGCCCGCCACCCCCATCGCGATCACGTACCGGCCCAGGCGGCGGCAGCGCTGGGCGAGGGGCACGTAGTCGGAGTCCCCGGCGACGATCACCACGTGGGTGAGGTCCGGCATGAGGTACAGGTCCTCGACCGTGTCGACCGCCAGGCGGATGTCCGCGCCGTTCTTCGCGTAGGCGGCGGCCGGGAACAGCTGCACCAGGTCCACGGCGCGGGCCACCAGCTGGCTGCGGTACTCGGCGTTGACCGGGGAGGACCAGTCGGCATAGGCACGGGTGAGCATCAGCGCGCCGAAGGAGGCGGCGTAGTCGATGATCGCGCCCACGTCCACGGTGGCCTTGGCCAGGCGCTCGGCGATCTCGGGCTCGGTCGGGTCCTCGGCGATGCGCTGCCGGTCGCGGCTGTAGGCCTGACGGCCGTGCACCCGGTCGTACCAGGACATGACGATGTTGTCGAAGTCGAGGTAGACGGCGACGCGGGGATCCTGTGACTCTGCCATGCCCCCAGTCTGCCTGCTCCGCGGAGATGGTGCCGACGACGGCGCGCTCAGGACGCGCCGGGCGCGCCGCCGATCCGCAGCGCCTGCCGGACCCGGTGCACGGTGAGGTACTCGAGCCCGTCCGGGCCGGCGCGGAACCCGCGCACGCTGCGGCGCGGCAGCAGCGCCACGTCGCCGGGTCGCAGCTCCTCCTCCCCGTCCTCGCCGAGCAGGGCGCCGCCGCCGCGCACCACGTGGATCAGGGTGTCCACCTCCGCGCCGCGGTGGGCCGGGATGCTCTCCCCGGCCGGGAGCCGGATCACGTTCGCGTCGAGCTCCCGCCCGGGCTCGGCGATGGACCACACGGCGCCGCGGCGGGGCTCGGGGGCGAGCGCGTCGGTGCTGGTGAGAACGGGCACAGGATCCCTCCTCGGGGAGTCGGTGTTGTCGAGGACCGTACCCCGAGGCGCCTCACTGCTCGTGCACGACCTCCGAGGCGACGGCCACCAGCTCCGCGGCCGGTCCGCTGAGGCGCCGCGGCCCGGTCCACACGGCGGTGAGCAGACGGCGCAGCCGCATCCCTTCCACCGGGACCCGGCACAGCTGGCCGCTCTCGAGGAAGGAGCGCACCGCGAGCATGCTCAGCACCGCCGGCCCGGCCCCGGCGGCGACCGCGATGCGCACCGCGGCGTTGCTGCCCAGCTCCTGCACCGGCGGGGTCGCGGCAGCCTCCGGCAGCAGCTCCTCGAAGGCGTCCCGGGTGCCGGAGCCGCTCTCCCGCACGACCAGCGGGGTGCGGGCGAGCTCCTGCACGGGCAGCTCCTCGGCCCGCGCGGCCCAGGGATGGTCCGGGGCGACGACCACCACCAGCTCGTCCTCCCGCAGTCGCAGCGCGTGGACGCCGCGGGGCACGTGCGGGGTCTCGACGAAGCCGAGCCGGAGCCTTCCGTCGTGGATGCCGGCGAGCACCTGGGTGGAGTTGAGCACCTCGAGCGCGGCCCGCACCCGGCCGTCGCGGCGGCGCAGCGCGGCGAGCCAGGCCGGCATCAGGTGCTCGGCGATGGTCATGCTCGCGCCCACCCGCAGCTCGCGGGCGTCCTCGTCGCGGGTGTGCCGCAGCCAGTCGGAGAACTCCTCCGCCGCCTGGAGCAGCTCCCGGGCGTGCGCCGCGTAGAGCAGGCCGGCCGCGGTGGGGCGGGACCCGCGCGGCCCCCGCTCCAGCAGGGCGGTCCCCGCCTGCGCCTCGAGCTGGGCGATGGTGCGGCTGGCGTTGGGCTGGTGGATGCCGGCGCGGCGCGCCCCGGCGCCCAGCCCGCCCTCGTCCACCACGGCGAGGAACAGGGCGAGGGCCTGGAGGTTCGGCAGCGCCTCAGTCATATCAGAATCATATGCCCTGGTCGCGAAGTGCGCCCTACCGCGCCGGGGCGGGGGCTGGGAACGTACTGCGCATGTCCCGTTCCGTCCCTGCCCCCGCGCCGTCGGCCGCCCCTGCCGCGGCCGCTCCTCCCGCGCTCCCCCGCCTGTGGCCCGGCCTCGCCGTCGCTCTCGCCGTGGCGGCGGGCTCGATGCTGCTGGCACCGCGCGTGCCCGGGGTGAGCGCCCTGCTGCTCGCGATCGTGGCGGGCATCGCGCTGGCGAACCTCTCGGGAGTCCCGGCGGCGCTCGCCCCGGGGCTGTCCGTGGCGGGCAAGCGCCTCCTGCGGGCGGGCATCGTGCTGCTGGGGCTGCAGGTGGTGCTCGGCGATCTGCTCTCGCTGGGCCTGCCGATGCTGGCCGTGGTGGCGGCGGTGGTCACCGGCGGCGTGCTGGGCACGGTGGCGCTGGGTCGCGTGCTCGGCGTGGACCGGCAGCTGGCGCTCCTGGTGGCCTGCGGCTTCTCCATCTGCGGCGCGGCTGCGGTGGCGGCGGCCGCTGGGGTGACCGACCCGGAGGAGCGGCACGAGGAGCACACCGTCACCGCGATCGCCCTGGTGGTGCTGTGCGGCACGGTGATGATCGCGGCGGTGCCCGCGCTCGCGGCGGCGCTCGGCCTCGCCCCGGAGACCGCCGGCCTCTGGGCGGGGGCGTCGATCCACGAGGTCGCACAGGTGGTGGCCGCCGGCGGCGTGCTGGGCGGCACCGCGCTCACGCTCGCGGTGATCGTGAAGCTGGCGCGCGTGCTGATGCTCGCCCCGGTGATGGCGGTGCTGAGCCTCCAGCAGCGCCGCCGCGGCGCCGCGGAGGGCGCTCGGCCCCCGCTGGTGCCGCTGTTCGTGCTGGGATTCCTCGCGATGGTGGCGGCGCGCTCGCTGCTGCCCCTGCCCTCGCCCGCGCTGGATCTCGGCGCCGCCCTGCAAACTCTCCTGCTGGCGGCGGCGATGTTCGCGCTGGGCACCGGCGTGCGCCTGCGCAGCCTGCTGCGCGTGGGGGTGCGCCCCCTGGTTCTCGCCGCGCTGTCCACCCTGCTGGTCGCGACGCTGGCCCTGGGCGGGGTGCTCCTGACCCGATAGTCCCCGGAGGGCCGCAGATGCGCCGGTATAGTGCCGCCCATGACGCAATTGCGAGTACGAGAGGCGGCGCTGTTCCTCGGTGTCAGCGAGGACACGGTACGGCGACGAGTAGAGAAGGGCGCCCTGGAGGCGGGCACGGATGCGGCCGGGAGGATGGTGCTCGACGGCGCCGAGGTGGCGCGCCTGGCCCGCGACCTGGCCGTCGCCCCGGACGTCCCGGGCACTGCCTCCTCGGCCCGGAACCGCTTCGTGGGCCTGGTCACCGACGTGGTGATGGATACGGTGATGGCGCAGGTGGAGCTGCAGTGCGGCCCCTTCCGCGTGGTCTCGCTGATGAGCAGCGAGGCGGCCCGCGAGCTGGAGCTGGCGCCGGGCGCGGTGGCGACCGCCTCGGTGAAGGCCACGCAGGTGGTCATCGAGGCGGCACCGGTCGCACGCACGGACGGGGACAGACCATGACCGGGCCCGGGCGTCTCGCCCGCGCCCTCGCCGGGGCCGCCGCGACCCTCCTGCTCGCCGCGGCCTGCGGCTCCGCCTCCTCCGACACCTCCGGCTCCTCGGACGACGGGGAGAGCCTCACCCTGCACGTCCACGCCGCCGCCTCCCTCGCCGAGCCGTTCGACGAGATCGGCGCGATGTTCGAGCAGCAGCACCCGGGCGTGGAGGTGGCGGTCAACTACGCCGGCTCCTCCACGCTGGTCGAGCAGATCCTGCAGGGCGCCCCGGCGGACGTCTTCGCCTCCGCGAACACCGCGAACATGGACAAGCTGGTCGACGCCGGCCGCACGGCGTCCGCGCCCGTGGACATGGCCACCAACACCCTGGAGATCGCGGTGCCGGCCGGCAATCCCGCGGGCGTCGCCTCCCTCGAGGACCTCGCCGATCCGGAGGTGGCGCTGGTGGTGTGCGCCCCGGAGGTGCCCTGCGGCGCCGCGACGCGCACCGTGCAGGAGGCGGCGGGGCTCGAGCTCGCGCCCGTGAGCGAGGAGCAGTCCGTGACCGACGTGCTCAACAAGGTCACCAGCGGCCAGGCCGACGCCGGGCTCGTGTACACCACCGATGTACGACGGGGCGGGGACGCCGTGGAGGGGATCTCCTTCCCCGAGGCGCAGCACGCGGTGAACCTGTACCCGATCAGCACCGTCGAGGGCGCCGCGCAGCCCGAGCTCGGCCAGGAGTTCGTGGACCTGGTCACCTCCCCGGAGGGGCAGCAGGTGCTCGCCGCGCACGGGTTCGGCGGCCCGTGAGCTCGCTGCCCCGCTGGGTGCTGGTGCCCGCGCTGCTGGGCGGCGGCCTGGTGCTGCTGCCGCTGCTGGCGGTGGCGCTGCAGGTGCCGTGGGGCCGGTTCGGCACACTGATCACCAGCGACTCCAGCCTCGCGGCGCTGCGGCTGAGCCTGCTCACCGCCGGCGTCAGCACGCTGCTGTGCGTGCTGCTGGGGGTGCCGATGTCCCTGCTGCTGGCGCGCGCGAGAGTGCCCGGCCTGCCGCTGCTGCGGGCACTGGTGCTGATCCCGCTGGTGCTGCCGCCCGTCGTGGGCGGCATCGCCCTGCTGTACACCTTCGGCCGGCAGGGCCTGCTGGGGCGCACCCTGGAGCTGCTGGGGGTGCAGATCGCGTTCTCCACCACGGCGGTGATCCTCGCCCAGACCTTCGTGGCGATGCCGTTCCTGGTGATCAGCCTCGAGGGCGCCCTGCGCACGGCCGGCACCCGCTACGAGCGTGCCGCCGCCTCGCTGGGCGCGCGGCCCTCCCGGGTGCTGCTGCAGGTGACGCTGCCGCTGGTGCTGCCCGCCCTGGCCTCGGGGACGGTGCTCAGCTTCGCCCGGGCGCTGGGCGAGTTCGGCGCCACCATCACCTTCGCCGGCTCGCTGCAGGGCACCACCCGCACCCTGCCGCTGGAGATCTACCTGCAGCGGGAGAGCGATCCGGACGCCGCCGTGGCGCTGTCCTTCCTGCTGATGCTGGTGGCGGTGCTGGTGATCGCGGTGGCGCGGCGGAGGGCGACAGCATGACCCTGCACCTGCACGCGGACGTCCCCTCGCGGGGTGTGGACCTCCGCCTCCAGGTCCCAGACGGCGGCACTCTCGCCCTGGTGGGCCCGAACGGCGCCGGGAAGTCGACAGTGCTCTCCCTGGTGGCGGGGACCCTGCGCGACGGGCACAGCCGGGTGGAGCTCGCCGGGCAGCTGCTCACGGGGCCGGGCGCGTGGGTGCCGCCGCACGCCCGACGGGTCACCACGCTCAGCCAGGACCCGGTGCTCTTCCCGCACCTGACGGCCCGGGCGAACATCGCCTTCGCCCTGCGTGCCCGGGGCGTGAGCCGGGCACGGGCCCGCGGCGAGGCCGCCCGGTGGCTCGACGAGCTGGAGCTCTCGGCGCTGGCGGACCGTCGGCCCCGGCAGCTCTCCGGCGGTCAGGCGCAGCGGGTCGCGATCGCGCGGGCGCTCGCCGCCGCGCCGCAGCTGCTGCTGCTGGACGAGCCGATGGCGGCGCTGGACATCGACGTGGCCGCGGCCCTGCGCGAGCAGCTGCGGCACTACCTGGCCGGCCGCACCGCGGTGATCGTCACCCACGACGTGCTCGACGCCCTCACCCTGGCGGACTCCCTGGCGGTCCTCGAGGGGGGCCGGATCGTGGAGCAGGGGGCGGCCGCCGAGCTGCTCACCCGCCCGCGCTCCGCCTTCACGGCCCGCTTCGCCGGGCTGAACCTGCTCACGGGCCGCTGGGACGCCGGTGCCGTGGTGCTCGAGGACGGCTCGCGCCTGCCGGCCGCGGGGGCGCATCCCGCGGACGCCTCCGTGCACGCCGCCTTCCGCCCGGCCGCGGTGCGGCCCGTCGCCGACGGCGGTCTGCGGCGCACGGTGCGCAGCCTGCTCCCCCACGGGGACCTGGTCCGGGTGCGCACCGAGGATCTCGCCGCGGACCTCTCCGGGCAGCAGGTGGCCGCCCACGCTCTGCGCCCGGGCGCTCCGGTGCGGCTCGCGGTGCCGCGCGAGGACGTGGCAACCTACCGCGCATGATCGCTCTGCGCCCCCTGCACCGCGAGCTCCGCGCGCTCCACGGCCCGCAGGGCTGGTGGTGGCCCGGCGAGGAGCCCTTCGAGATCGCGCTCGGCGCGGTGCTGGTGCAGCGCAGCCGCTGGGAGCAGGCCGCCGCGTCCCTCACGGCGCTGCGTGGGGCGGGCCTGCTGGCACCAGCGCCGCTGGCCGCCGCCGAGGAGGGGACGGTGCGGGAGCTGGTGCGGCCGGCCGGGTTCCCGCGCGCCAAGCCCCGCCGGGTGCAGGCGCTGGCGCGGTGGTGGGCGGAGCACGCCGAGGCGGCCCACGCGCTGGACGATGCGGCGCTGCGCCGCGACCTGCTCGCCGTGGAGGGCGTGGGCGAGGAGACGGCCGATGCGATCAGCCTGTACTGCTTCGGCCGGCCCGCGTTCCTGTGCGACGAGTACGCCCGGCGCCTGCTGCGCGAGCGCGGCATGGCGGTCCCCGCCTCGTACCCCGCCTTCCGTCGCGCTCTCGAGCAGCCGCTGGCCGCGGCCGGGTTCACGGTGGCCGAACTCGCCGAGCTGCACGGACTGATCGTCGAGGAGGGCAAGGCCCGCGCGGCCGCGGCGTCCCGTCAGGCGAGCCGCAGCCCCCGGTAGCGGTTCACGGCCGCGTGGATCTCCAGGGCGCGCGGCCGGGCGAGGTGGCCGGGATGGCCGCGATGGGGCGAGAGGGCCTCGAGCCCCTCCGCGTCCAGGCGGGCGCACAGTGCGGCGATCGCGGTGCCGAGATCCTCGGCGGCTCCGGTGCCGGGGGCGTCCAGCAGCTCGGCGAGGCGGTCCAGGGCGTGCGCGACGGCCTGGGTCTGCGCGGCGTCGACCAGCTGGGACTGCGCCGCGAGGTCGATGCTCTCCTGCCCGAACCGGATCGTGGCCCGGCCCTTCGCGGCGGCGGGCCGGCGCTTCCCGGCCGGGCGCAGCACGCCGGGCGCGGGACGACGGGGGCGCGAAGGCCCGAACACCCCGCCCGCCGTCGCCTTGGGCGCGGCGCCGGCGAGCTCGCGGGCCCGGGCGGTGACGTCGTGGGGGACGTACTCGTCCATCGCGATGACGCAGTCGGCCACGTCGAGGAAGGCGGCGGAGCCGCCCGCCACCAGCACGGTGGAGACGCCCCGCTCGTGCAGCAGGGGCCGCACCCGGTCCACGAAGGGGGTGATCGGCTCCCGCTCGACGGAGACGAGGGCCCGCATGCGCTCGTCGCGGAACATCATGTTGGTGGCCGAGGTGTCCTCGTCCAGCAGCACCGCCGATGCGCCGGCGTCGACCGCCTCGACCAGCGAAGCGGCCTGGGAGGTGGAGCCCGAGGCGTTGGTGGTGGAGAAGGCGCGGGTGTCGGCGCCGGAGGGCAGGCCCGCGAGGAACGGGGAGATGTCCACACCGGCCACGGAGCGGCCGTCCTCGGCGCGCAGCGCCGCGGCGTCGGCCCGGGCGATCACCCATTCGCGGCCATCGCCCTCCACGTGCGGGTGCACGCCCCGCGCGAGCGCCCGCAGCAGCGTGGACTTGCCGTGGTAGCCGCCGCCGACGATCACCGTGACCCCGTCGGGCACGCCCATCCCCTGCACGCTCCGACCGCTGGGCAGCTCGAACCGGACCCGCAGCGAGGCGGGGCTCGTGAAGGGCACCGCGCCGCCGACGAGCGGGAGGTCCGAGTCCCCCGCACGGCGGGGCAGGATCGCGCCGTCCCCCACGAAGGCCACCAGGCCCCGGCCTGCCAGCCGGTCCCGCAGCGCCTCCTGGTCGCGGTGCAGGGTGACGTGCCGGCGCAGCGCCTCCACGTCCAGGGTCGCGGCCCGCAGCGATGACTCCGCGATCCGGGGCAGCGCCTCGGTGAGCAGGCGCGCCGCCTGCCGGCCGCGCACTCGGCGCCCGGAGGCGGGCAGCGGCACCGCCAGTCGCGCCTCGATACCCTCCGCGGTGACGGCCACGCTGGTGCGCTCGAGCACCTCCTGCCCGGGCGCTCCGGTGAGGATCCCCTCGCCGTGACGGGCGGCGGCGGCCGCGACGGCACGGGCGAGGAAGTCGGTGGTGGCGACTCGTCCGCGCCGGTCGTCCAGGAGGTCCTCGGGCAGGGCCGCCTCCGCCCGGTCCACGATCAGGCGCATCAGCGAGGGCGGGGCGTAGGGGTCTGCCTGCACGTGGTCGACCACCAGGCGGCAGGGCCCGAGGTCGTAGCGGCCGTGCAGCTCCTTGTAGGCGCCGTAGCCGCGGGAGTCGATCGCGGTGAGGGTGCGTGCCAGGGCGGTCGCGTCGGCGGTCATGGCTCTCGCGCCTCTCGCTCGGGGTCAGGGGCGGTGGACCACGCTATCGCCTGTCGGTCACAGCGCGTCCACCAGCTCCTGCACCGCGGCGTCGAACAGCTCCGGCGCCTCGAGGTTCGGGTAGTGGGCGGCGCCGGGCACCTCGACATGGCGCGCGGGACCGCTGACGGAGCGGACGAGCCGTGCCCCCATCCCCCGGTGATCGTCCCCGTCGAGCGCCCCGGAGAGCGCGAGCACGGGGGCGGCGATCTCCCCGAGCCGTCCCCAGGGGTCGGCGACCGGGGTGGGCGGGACCGGGGGCAGAGGGCGGCCGTCGGGGTCGAGCCGCAGGTGCTGGGCCAGGGTGTCCCGGGCCATGGTGTCGATGAGCGCCCACACCGCGGGATCGACCTGCCCGCGCGTGCGGTGCGGGCCCGCGGTGAAGCGCTGGAGCACCGCGATCCAGGCCTCGGGGTCGGTGCCCTGCTCCGCCTCCCGCCAGTCCGCGAAGGCCTGCAGCGCCCACGGGTCGGTGAACTCCGGCTGACTCGTGCCGGTGCCGCTGACCACGAGTGCGGCGACGCGCGCCGGGAACTCCAGGGCCAGGTCCACGGCGGTGCCGCCGCCCATGGAAATCCCGATCGGCACGGCGACGTCGATCTGCAGTGCATCCATCAGCGCGATCACGTCGTCGACGAGACGGTAGGGGGCCTCGGCGTCGCTCGAGCCGCCTTGCCCGCGCGCATCGGGCGCGATGACGCGCCGCCCCGGGAACGCGTCCAGCTGCGGTCCCCACATGCGGGAGTCCACCGCCCCGCCGTGCAGCAGGAGCAGCGGCGGGCCTCCCCCCGAGGGGCCGCTCTCGCGGTAGGCGATGGTCTGGTCCGCCAGGTCGAGGAAGTTCACTCCGGGGTGCGTCTCTGCAGGGCTCATGACACCCAAGGTGTCATGCCGCGCGCAGAATGACAACCCGAGTGTCATACTGGCCGGATGAGCGATGTCCCCCTCCCCCCGGACGCCCGCGCCGCCCGACTCGCCGAGGTGTACGTGGCCCTCGGGCCCGTGTACCGCCGCGTGGCCCGGATCGTGGAGCAGGACGAGCAGGTCAGCGGCCTGTCGGTGGGAGTGCGCAACGTGCTGGACCAGCTCCGGCGCGACGGGCGCCGCACCGTCCCGCAGCTCGCGCGCACCCAGGACCTCAGCCGGCAGTACACCCAGCGCATGGTGGACAGGGCGCGCGCCGACGGCCTGGTCGAGCTCGTCGACAATCCGGCACACCGCCGCTCCCGACTCGTGCGCCTCACACCGGCGGGCGATGCCGCCATCGCGGCCGTCCTCGCACGCGAGCGGTCCCGGCTCGAACGCGTGGGCGGCGATCTCACCGCCGCAGAGCTCGCCGGGACGCTGCGGGTGCTCCATCACATGGACCAGGCGCTCCTCGCCCTCGAGGAGGAGGGGTGACGGACGATCACCCCGACACAGCAGCAGGGCCCCGGCATCTGCCGGGGCCCTGCTGACGAGTCACTGTCTCACGGTTTCTCGAGTGGACGCGGGTGGACTCAAACCGAACACCTGGCAGCGGTTCGAGCGGCTCAGCTCCGCGTGGAATCAGGCGAAACTCGGCTCCGGCGATGAACCGCAAGATGCCGTCGAAGACGAGCCGAGCGTCGTGACGAACCCTAGGAGACGAGCTAGAACACCGCTGACGGACAGCCAAGTGGACGATATCCGAACTGCGCGAGCGAACGGCGAGAGCGTGATCTCCATCTGTCGGCGGTTCGATGTGCATCGGATGACGGTGTGGACGCACACGAAGCACCTGCTGTCGTGATCGACGCCGCGCCTCAACACACTCAGCAGGATTGCGACGTCAGACGGATCAGCTCCCCGTGATTGGGAGCGAACCGCGCTGAGGCTACGTTGCGTCGACCGTGAGCGGCACACGGAGATCGGTCGCGACGGGCGTGTAGAGGTCAACACCCTGTTCCCTGGTCTTAAGAGAGACGATCAGCGAGTACCAGACAGGCAAGTCAAGCCGATCCTTTCGGCTGATGAATCGCACCGGGTTCACTGGCTCTTCCCCAGCTGCCGGACAGGCCTAGCGCAACCGGGGCGAGCGCCTCATCGAGCAGCGCATCCGCGACCGTCCCTGCCACCGCGTCGAACGACATTAGGTCGACTCCGGCGGGATCGTTCGACCAGAGTGTGAGCGCGGGGGCAGTCACGACACCCCTCCGAACCATAACGCGGCACCACGCCTTGCAAGGTCGCGCTTGCGCTCCTCGTAATCCGGCATAGCGCGGGCGAGCAGTTCCCAGAATGTCGGGCCGTGGTGTGCCTCACGGAGGTGTGCTAGCTCGTGCACCAAAACGTACTCAACGAGTGCCGGTGGCAGCTGCAACGTTGCCCAGTGGATACGCACCTTGCGGCCCGCGGTCGCGGTCCCCCACTTGTGCGCGAGGTCCCGCACTTCGATCGGGACATCGTCAACGCGCAGCCGCTCCGCCCACGCCCCAGCACGTGGCCCGAGCCAAATCTCGCCGCAGCGGCGGTACCACGCGATCAGAGCCGCGTCGCCCGCCGGAGCAAGACGTTGAGGCAGGACCAGCCGTCCGCGTTCGAGGCGGACGTCGCCATCTGAGTCCACAAGCTTGAGCCGGTAGCTGCGGCCGAGGTACGAGAAGCCCTCGCCGTCAACCAGCTCCTTGGTGACCGGCTCGTGCTGCAGAACCTCCTTCTCCGCGAGCTTGCGGTAGACCCACTCGCGCTTCGAGGCAAGGAACTGCTGCAGCTCCTCGGTTGCCACGTCTTTGGCGGCACGCAAACGCAAGGAGCCGTCAGCCTCGATGGTGAGCTTTGCCCGGCGGCTGGTGCCGCCAATCTCAACAGGCACCTGGAGATCGTCGAGCTGAAGGAGGGCCGTCATGAGCGCCCTCGGCCCTTGACGTGCTCAGCGATCAGCGACTGGTTCGCCCGCGCCAGTTCCATGAGCCGATCGGCAATGGCAGCCTGCTCGGAGAATGGGAACAGATCCCGGTCGTCCAAGCGGCGGATGATGTCTTTATGCAGCTCATCCTGTGCATGTGAGTTATGCCAGAACCGGACGATGCCCGCGTGCTGAGTGACCTCAACGACGAGCTTTGCGGCCAGATGCATGATGTCCGCCCGCACCTCGTCGGGCAGGGTGGCGCTGGTGGCGAACTCACTCTCCAGCAGACCGTAGAACCGGGCGACCAGCGGGTCCTCATGCACGCGCGTCGCGGCCGGCTCGTCGACGACATCGCGAAGCAACACCTCAAGCGCCAGGCTGAGCTGATCCCACTTGCCGGTGAGGGTCCTTAGGATCTCGTCGAGCCGCTCGGAGAGCTTGGTGTAGCGGGCCGGGTCCTCGTCGAAGTTCTTCCGGATGTGGAATCGCAGAGCGTGCTCCATCTCGGAGGCCTTGGCCTTGTCCGAGGTGAGGCCCTTGACCTTGGCCAGGAACTCCGGGTCGGTCACCGAGACGGGCGGGATCTTGGTGGCGATGTCGAGCGCCGTCACGTGCTCGTCGATGAGTGTCCGGACCTTCTCGCCGTAGAGCGAGGCATCGAAGTCACCGAGTCCATCGTCGCGGTAGCGGCGCCTGGCGACCTTCTGAATGAGACCGAAGCGCTTGGCGTCGGCCACAAACGGCAGCGCCTCCGGACGAGGCAGGATGGTGTTGAGCGTGGTGAGAAACTGCTTGAGCAGCACGCCGAAGCGAGCCCTAAGAGCGTCGTCTGAGAGCAGATCGACACAGGCTTCAATGTCCTCATCGAAGTCGAAGCTCTCGATACCAGCCTGAGCAAAGAGCGCCACCACGCGTGCGTGCCGATCACGCAAGTTCGGCACCTCGTCGGTGATCGAGGCGAGCGCGCCAACCGCATCCTCGGCGTCCTCGGGGGCGTAGGCCTGCAGCGCCTTCTGCAGGTGGGCGCCGACGCCGAAGTAGTCGACCAGGAGGCCAGCCGCCTTGCCCGGTGCCGTCCGGTTCACGCGAGCGATGGCCTGGAGCAGCTCGGCGTCCTGGATGAAGCGGTCAAGGTAGAGCGCCTGCTCAACGGGGGCATCAAAGCCGGTCAGCAACATGGTGCGTACCAAGAGGAAGGCGACCGGGCTGGTGTGCTCTCCGGGCAAGCCGAGCGGCTGCTTGAACTCCGCAATGACCTTGTCCTGACGGCCCTTATCTGTCCACTGCGCCCAGGCCGGATCGTCGTTGTGGTCGCCGGAGATCACCGGCACGAAGTCGAGGATGCGAATGAGCTCGAGGTGGGGCAAGGCGCGCACGAGCACCTGCCGCCGTCGGTCCAGCCCGTCGATATCGAGGCTGCCGTCCTCAGCCCCGCGCACCAGGTACTCCGGGAGCCTCTCGATCTGCGCGACGAGTTCATCACGGGCCGTGAGCAGCGCCTCCCGGTAGCGGACGGTGGCAAGCCTGCTGGTTGCCGACAGCTGCGCCTTGAAGCCGCCAGGGAGCACCGTCGACACGTAGTGCCACAGAATCGATTTCGCCTTGGCTGCAATGAGCTTCGGCGCCTCCAACACCGCGCCGGTCGTGGCGTAGCGCGCCTTGAGCTTCTCGACCTCCTCGGTCGTGTGCTCGGCGAACATGTCCTCGAACAGCTCATCCAGGTCGCTGCCGCCAGCCACTGCACCCTTGGCCGTGCGCCCCTCGTAGAAGATCGGGACGACGGCACCATCGTGCTCGGCCTGTCGGATCGTGTACTTGTCGATGAACGGTCCGAAGATGGCGTCGGTGCGCTTCTTCCCTTCCCGCATGATCGGTGTGCCGGTGAAGCCGATCTTGGCCGCGTTAGGCAGCGCCGCCATGAGGTTGGCGTGCAGTGTTGAGGTCTGGGAGCGGTGCGCCTCGTCGACGAGGATCACGATCGTCTCGTCAGTGTTGAGCACACCAAGCGCCTCATTGGCGTCGTCCCCCGCTATATGGGCCACAGTCGCATCGGCATAGTCGGTGTCTCGGTACTTCTGGATCATGGCGAAGGCCAGCGCTGGACCCTTCTCAGCGAGGATCGTCTTGAGCTTGCTGGTACGGCGAGCGCGCACGACTCCTTCGCCGGAGAGCTTGGCGGTCTCGGACAGCTGCTTTTCAAGGTCGGTCCGGTCGGTGACGACCACGACTTTGAAGGCCCGGAGCACAGGGTCCGAGCGCATCGCGCGCACCAAGAAGACCATGGTGAGTGATTTGCCCGAGCCCTGCGTGTGCCAGATGAGGCCACCGCGTCGATCGCTCTCGCTATCCTGACCACGGGTCTTGCCGGTCTTGAGCCGCGTGAGCGCTCGGCCAACTGCGCGGTACTGCTGGTAGCGAGTGACGATCTTGATCCGCCGGCCATTTACTTCGGTGAACAGCGTGAAGTGGCGGACGATATCGAGCAGGTTAGATGGTGTCAGCATCCCGGCAGTGAGCAGCTCCTGGCCGGTGAGGTCCGCCGCGGGCTTGCCGAATTGTGATGCCAGCTCGTCACGGATGAGCGGGAAGGGGTCCTTCCACTCGATGAAGTGCTCCGGTCCAGCGGTGAAGGTGGCGACGCGAGCTTTGTCGCCGTAGGTGGAGACCACGAACTGGTTCGTCCAGAACAGCTGCTCGTTGCCCTCGGGAAGCCCGAGGTGACGCTGGTTGGCATAGCGCCGCAGCTGGTTGATGCTCTCAGCCATAGGGTCGGTGACGTACGGGCTCTTGCACTCGATGACTACAAGTGGGATGCCATTAACAAACAGCACGACATCCGGGGCCACGAACTTCTTGGCCTGGCCGCCGGGCTCATCCACCCGGAACTGGCTGATCGCTAGGAAGTCGTTGTTGGCTGGATTCTCGAAGTCGATGAACTGGACACGCTGTGAGCGCCCCTGATCCCAGTCCGGCAGGCCGGCTACCGACACGCCCTCAAGAAGGCGCTCAGTCATCCGCTCGTTGAGCTCGACGAGCTTGCCCACTTCAGCGCGTGTCAGGGACGAGACGACCTCGGCCAGGCGGCTGTCGTCCAACCACGCGTTGCCATCCGGGCCAGGGTTGATCTTGAGCAGCGCAGCGCGGAGCCGGTCCTCGAGGATCGAGCCACGGAACGAGTCGCGTTCCGTCACCGCCGGGTCCGACTTCGAGCCCTCGATCACCTTCCAATCGAGGCCAGACAACTGATCAAGCAGCGGCTTCTCGACCTCGGTGTACTCGGGGCTCTGGCTCATGAGGAGACCACGGCTGGAACGCGGACACGGCCAGTAAGGAGATCGCTCGCAAGCCCGAGTTTCAAAGTTCGGAGTTTCTCGCGCTCTTTCTCTTCAGCGACAATGCGCCTCTCGATAGAACGATAGACAGCAACCATTCGTTGCTGGCACTCAGGACTCGGTGCCGGAAACCCGAATTTCTTCAACACGTGGATCGAGACCTCAGCTCGCGTCGTGCCGACAACAGCCAGGTCGAGGCGTCGCTGAGCTTCGCGACTCAGAAGATAGAGGCGCGCAAACTCTGGCAATATATTCTTCCCAAACCGGAGGCGTGCCAGCTCTCGGCTGATGTTTCCCGTGTAGTGTTCCGGGGCAACTCCGGCACGCCCGATAGTCCCCTTGATCGAGAGTAGGACATCTCCCGGAGCAACCCGGCTTCGCCGATACTGTGCGTCGATTGCCGGCTTCGTACGATGCAGGTCAGTCTCGAAGTCGCCGCTGAGGTCTCGGATCGAGAGGACGGGGACACCACCGGCCACGAACTCACCGGACTGAACGATGCCGTAGCAAATGTCCGCCACACAGAGATGGGCTAGAGGCTCTCGTTGTTCTGCTGGGATCGCCGCGACGAGGTCATCGACGAGACCATTAGCCTGAAGCCGAAGCTTGTTCACCAACTCGTTTGAGATCCGAATCTGGCAATCCAGTGTGTCGAGCAGTTCCGCGATCGCCCCCTGCTCGTCGAGGCCTGGCAGTCGAATCAAATAGCGATCCAGGTCACCACGAGTTACGTGCTTCATTGTCGTCCCATGCGACTTCGCCGCAAGGCGGTCGAGGTGATAATTGATGAGATGGTGAAGGAATCGCACGTTCACATCGGGAGCCGGGGTCACCTTGAACAAGTGCTGATTGAGGTACGCGGGCCCGCGATTCCAGAACACAACTGCGAGTGTTGCGCTCCAGGAGAAAATTAGATCTCCGTCCTCAATGAGGTAGGGCTCTGCCGTCGGCCCCTCGTAACGATCCGGTTCAACGGTAGGATCGAGGAGTTCTCGAATCCTAACGATCGGCAGGCCGTTCTCGCCCCAATGCTGGGGCTTGAAGGCAAACCCGTTGAGATACGTGCCGAGGGAGGCTAGGGAGCGAGGTTCCCACTCCGAGTACGCTCGTCTATTCATAGCCGAGCTCCTTCAGCATCCCGGCAAGGGTTGTTGTGACGGCGTCACGTTCGGCCTCGAGCGTCGAGAGCGGCGTCCGGTACTTGTCCCACCATGCCTCGAAGGCCGCGATCGCGGCTCGTCGGTGCCTGGTGATTCGGTCGGTGGCCTCGGCCAGCAAATCGTGTTGTAAGGCATCGAGCACGATCAGGCGGGCCGACGTGTCGTCGAGGGCTGTGCTCGCTGCCGCTAGATGATCGGCGAAGGACGCCTTCTCGACCTTGCGCTGCTTCTTGGTGGCCGTCAACTTGCTCTTCAGCTTCTTGAGTTCGGCCGGCGACAGGGCCTCTTCGGCGGGTTCGTCGCTCTCCTCCTCATCATCGGAGACAGTGTCCGCCTTGATCGTCCTATCCAGCTCAGCGACCTCGGCTTCGAGCGTGGCCAGCCGGTAGAGGTACTCCGGCAGCAATGCACGGGCCACCTTGTGGTCGAGCGGGTTGACCTTGGCCTTCTCTTCGGCCAGGGCGTCGAGCACCGTGGCGACCCAGGCCTCAATAAGACCGCGGTAGCCGTGCGTCGCGAGCGTTTTCAGGTCCGGCAGGCTCTCGCCCCACCAGGACGCCACGATGCCGCGGATCGCGAACGGATCGAGCAGTGGCGTCGAAGCGAGGGCCTCCCGGAACGTCTCGATCAGGTCCTTGCGGAGGTCGACGAGGTCACCCGGCTCCTCCAGCTTGTCGACGCGGGCTTCCTGCTCCTCCCACCAGACGCCAATCACATCGAGTACAGCGCTCTCCGCCGCGAGCACTCCAGCGTCGGCTTCGATCAGGCGACGGAGGTCGCGCCGCTCGGTCACGACGTCCGCAAACTGTAGGTAGTCGTCACTCCTTGGCGCCAGCAGGTGCTCGGACATGAGGCCGTGCGCTGCGAAGAGATTCGCCTTTGCGCTCACCTCGCTCTTTGGGATGCCGCCGTGCAGGTGTGCCCGAACGTCCTGCGGTTCGGGAGGCGGCGTGGTGTCGACGTAGCGTCGGATGTTGAGGTTGTCGTCGTTCTCGGCCAGCTCGCTGCGACTGACTCGGCGCGCGAAACCGGGGACTTCCTCGAACGTGCGGTATGCCGAAACGATCTTCTCGAGGTGCTCGGGCTCCAGGTAGTTCTGTGCCCTGCCCTCTCGGTAGTCCCGGTCCGCGTTGATGAACAGCACCTTGCCTGCGCGGTCTCTCGGCTTCGAGCCGAGCGGCCGCAACACGAGGATGCAGGCTGGGATGCCCGTGCCGTAGAAGAGCTGCGGGCCGAGGCCGATGACAGCCTCGATGAGGTCGTCGTCCAGGAAGCCAGTGCGGATCCTCCCCTCGTCACCACCGCGAAAGAGCACGCCGTGCGGCATGACCGTGGTTACGAGGCCACCAGGCCGGGTGACGGCCAGCATGTGCTGGACGAACATCAAATCGGCCTTCTTGCCCTTCTCGGGCGTGTAGCCATAGCGAAACCGCTCAGGGAAGGGCATGGCATGGGCTGAGTAGTTCATCGAGAACGGCGGATTGGTGATCACGCGGTCGAAGCGCTGCAGCTCCCCGCCCGTGATATGGGCCGGGTCCTCGAGCGTGCCGTCGTCGTTGTTCCGCAAGTCAGCGTCGGGGATGCCGTGCAGGAGCATGTTCATCTTGGAGATGGCCCAGACGCTGCCGTCCTTCTCCTGTCCCGCGAGCGCCAGGTTGCGGCCGTCGCCGCCCGACTCCTCCACATACTCCTTCGAGAGGATCAGCATGCCGCCAGAGCCCGTACACGGGTCGTAGACGCTCATGCCGGGACGCGGGTCGGCGATCTGCACCATGAGACGGACGACATCGCGGGGCGTGTAGAACTCCCCGCCCTTCTTGCCAGCCGAATCAGCGAAGTCACGGATCAGGTACTCGTACGCAGCGCCGAGGAGGTCTGGGAACTCAAAGTCCTGCTGCTGGAGGGGCACCTTGTTGAAGTGCATGATCAACTCACGCAACTTCTTGTCAGACATCGACGATTGTCCGATCTTGCGGTTGAAATCGATGTGCTGCAGCACCCCGTCGAGCGACCGGTTGCTGTGCTCCAGCTCCTCCAGGGCCTTGTTCAAACCGCTGCCCACCGCCTTGTGGAGATGATCACGGATCTGCTCCCAGCGCGCCCGCTGGGGCACGTAGAAGGTCTTGTAGAACGACGGTGACTCGGCGCGCTGCTCGGCCTCGGCCTGGGAACGTCCACGGGAGCGCTGCTCGGCAATGACCTGCTGCTGCTCCGCCTCGAACTGGTCCGAGGCGTACTTCAGGAATAGCATCCCGAAGATGTACTCCTTGTAGGCGGAGGCCTCCATGGAGCCGCGGAGCACGTCGGCGGCGGCGAACAGGTGCCGCTCTAGTTGCGGCAACGTCAAGCGAGGCATCCGGCAGCTCGTCCTTTCTGGCGCGCGTCAGCCCCATCCCAGGGCCTGGCAGCGGTACAGGCGGAGCTACATACGGCAATTTTAGCAGTGGAGGCCGACAGAACGGCCCAACTCCAGGCAAGGCGCCAGGGCGGTGTCGGCGCAAGATCGTTCCCGCGAGTCCGACGGCGAGCACCGCTCGTAAACGAGGCAAGTCGGATCAGCCATGTGGCTGCGGCCACGAGCGGGTCTCCATGCAGTGCTCCTGGCGCCGCTGTATCGGTCATCGAGGTCGGAGCACCTGGCTGAACCCGCTCGCAATGCCATTCATTCGGGATGCGACACCAGCCGAGGCAAGGAGTCTCAACTAGAACTCTGTGGACGCGGGCGGACTCAAACCGAACACCTGGCAGCGATTCGAGCGGCTGAGTTCCGCGTGGAATCAGGCGAGACTCGGCATCGATGATGCGCCAGACAGTGCCATTGACGACGAGCCGGGGGTCGTCGCGAACCCTAGGAGACGAGCTAGAACACCTCTGACGGAGAGCCAAGTGGACGCTATCCGAACTGCCCGCAAGAACGGTGAGAGCGTGATCTCCATCTGCCGACGATTCGAGGTGCATCGGATGACCGTCTGGACGCATACGAAGGATCTGATCGCGTAGACCTCTCGAGTTCAACCCAGGAGGTAGTCCTCGGCGCTAAGCGTCCTTCCGATTGACACTGCCTCAGGTACTCAAAGACGTTGACAACTCCGGCCTATGGGACCGGTCTATCCACCTTGGACCTCGTCTCGGCTAGTCGGAGTGCCATCAGGGTGTGACCCTCCGAACGCGGCCTCGATCTTCGCGGTCGCGTCGATGTCGATTCTGGGTCGGGGTGTCTCGTCATCCCGCAAGTCATGCCAACACCGGCGCACCCGCTGGGGTCACAAGTGCCGGAGCGCCTTGCGGCCGAATGATCGCCACCTGGTGTCGCGCGCGGGTGATGCCGACGCGCAGCAGACGTCGCGCTGCGGCTCGCTGCACCTCGGTGTCCGTGTCGCGAAAGAAGTTGCCCTGGTACTGCCCCTCGACGAGCAGGACGCCATCGAACTCCTTGCCCTTGGCCTTGTGGATGGTCATGAGCACGCAGCCGCGTGGGTCGCGCTGGTCGGCCTGGAGTCTGCCTACCTCGAGCGCGCGACGTACGAGGCCGACGGCGCGGCCGTAGCTACCGTGGAGATCCCACGCCGAGGCAAGTCGGCTTCCGATCTCATCGGTTGCGCGGAAGAGTCGGACGAACTTGGCGTTCGCCAAGAGATCAGACAAGTCATTCCCGGCGCCGAGCAGATCACGCGCGTGTAGCCAGTCCTGTGCCGGATCGCCCTGAAGCACTAGACCGCTGTCGTACGAGGCGGTGAGGGCCTTGGCGCTCTTCAACCGCTGCATCTCACCTTTACGCGCTCGGTCAGCGGCGGTCCGATACCGCTCGCTGGTCTGCCGGGCGGTGTTGCTCGCGTTGGCAGCATTCTTCGCATCAAAATAGTCGGCGATGCGATCGAAGGTCTGGCCAAGTGCAGCCTCCTTGGGGTAGCTCTGCCATTCCAGAATCGAGGCCACTACCAGGGCGGCCGCTGCGGTGAGGTCTGCGTCCCACAGCACGTCGTGCTCAACGGGTCTGATCGTCTGGCCGTTGAAGCTGTGTTCTTGCCCCAGGATTGTCGATAGCTTCCCAATGAGCGCGTTCGTTCTTGCGAGTACGACGACGGACGGATGGGCGATGCCCGCCTTGCGGAGCGAACTGAGCATCCAGATGACGCCGGCGTGGACGGTGCTGTCGAATGCGTTGGCCCAGTAGGCGCGCGTGATCACGTCCTTGGTGTCCGGGAGAGGCCGGTTCATCAGCACTGCGTTGGCGTACTGCAGGATACCGGCGTCAGGGCTTCGGTGGTTCTCGCCACTGAGGTCGAACTCCGCGGGTCCGAGGTGATCACGCAGATGGTTGATGCGCTCCGGGTCCACACGCGCGTCATAGTCGAAGATCCGCTGATCCGGGTCGGCCATGAACACGGTCTTCGAGCGTGCGGACAGCGCCTTGACCAGCGCCCATTGTGCGTCGTCGGTGTCTTGGAACTCGTCCAGGATGATCACGGGGTACTTGTTAGCGAGTAGGGCCGCAATCGATGAGCTGCCAGCGACGAGTTGGGCAGCGGCTGCGGCGAACTGCCCGAACACGTAACGGCCTTCATCGCGTGCGAGACGTTCGACTTCAGCGCCCCAGTCACCGTCGAAGGCGGCCTTGGCGAGGTTCTCATCGCCGGGATAGACAATGCGCGGAACGCGTCCGGTGAGCAGGCGACCATGCGCACGTAGGATGTCCATCGCGAACGCGTGGTAGGTGCGCACGACGATCTGCCGACGCTCGTTCGAGCGCAAGATGTCGCGGCAGCGGATCTCGACCTGCCGGACGGCTGCTCGGGAGAAGCTGAGGAAGAGGATCTCCTGGCCGGGCTGCAGGACGTGGAGCATCGCTTGCGCTTTCAGGAGCGACAACGTGGTCTTGCCGGAGCCGGGGCCACCGAGCACCAACACGGGGCAGTCGCGATCCAGGGCTCCCTGGGCGGTCTCGGATAGCTGCACCTCCACGGCGCCTACTCTTCGGGCTCTGCGGAGCCGGTCGCTGATTGAGCGTCGTCCAGTATTAGTTCAGGCTCGTCCTGGAGCTGTTCGTTGATAGTGAGAAGCGCGTCGCGGATGAAGGCGGGCAGCTCGTCCTCGGTCTGACACTGCTCGATGAGCGTGCCGGTGTACCCGAAGCCGAACGCATCACCCTTGCGGGCCTTCAATACCTTCACCGCCAGCGCGGCCAGGTCATCTTCAGCAACCTGCTCGGCCACGTACGGATAGCTCGTCGGATAGTCGTCACGCTGCACGACTTCGTCGAGGAAGCTCCGCATCACACGCGTCGGAACCTGCTTCACGAGGATCTGCTCAATGCCCGTCTCCGGCGACTCCCAGAACTCGTCGAACGACTTGATGTTCTCCGTCGCGTCCGCTGCATCAGGGGCCTTCAGCTTGTCACGTATGCCATAGACCCGCTTGCCGAGAGACTTGAAGATCGGAGCATACCGCGGCACCTCGCGGTCGTTACCCGCGTTGAAGAGAGTGACGCCAGTGAGATCAACGTGCGAGTAGTCGCCCCGGAACTGCTCGAGCGCCGATGAGACGGCGTGCACGGCAACCATCTCCGTCTGCCCCTCAAGGACGAGGACGGCGCGGCTCAGGATCGCCTCAGCAAACTGGCGGCGCTGCGTGCGGTACGTCTTCGGCTTCACGCTTGTAGTGTCGATCGGTGCGCCGGAGAAGGTATCCCCGTCACGAGAGAGGATCACCACGTTCTCTGGGTCGAACTGCTCGATGATATAGGGCGAATGGGAGGTGACGATCGACTGTCCCATCTGTTGCACTACGTACTTCGTCACGCGCCGCTGGGTGTGGGGAGGAAGCGCGATCTCCGGCTCCTCCATCACGAAGATGACGGATTGGTCTTGCTTCAGATCCGCGATGATCGTCAGCAACGCGAACACCAGCAGATTGATCGAGCCGGTGCCCTGCTTGGCGAACGGCACCGAATGGTTGCTCGGTTGCGTCGCAACGAAAAGGCGGACGACCTCGCGGAGGTGCTCGCGCGTCAGGTCTGAGGCGAAGAACGCCGCGGAGTCCTCACCTGGGGCCAGGTTGACGAACTTGCCGAGGCGCGTGCGGATATCTTCTCGGATCACCTTGAGCTGTTCGATCTCTCCGATTGCCGGATCAAGATCTTGCAGCGCTCCAAGTGCGTCCTGCCACATCTCTGCTGCGCCCTCGCCGCCCAGCCGAAGTATCGTGTCGAGCAGCGAACCGCGTTGCAGGCTAAGCGCGCGAGATCCGGTGCGCAGTGCTCGCAGGAAGATGAAGCCGCAGAGCCGCTTGTGCGCACGGCTGAACTGCGCGCGGCCCGATCCGAGTGATGCGCGCTGGTCTTCGTCGAGCTCGTCAAGCTCGGGTAGCGGGTGGTCGAAGAACGTCTCTCCGATGAAGTCGTCTTCTTCGCGGTCATAGCGTCCTACAAAGATGATAGGGAGCGCCCAGACAGTTCCATCGTCGTCAGCGGATTGGACGCTGTCCGGTTCCTCATCGATGAACGAGAGTTCCTCGTCGTCCCAGCGCCGGAGGTGTTGGAAGAACCGGCGCAGCTGCTCGTCCGAAAGGTCGGTCAGCACGGCGCGAACGCGAATCTCGCGTGGGTCGCCCTCGTCGCCAAGATATGTTCCGTGGGAGAAGTCATGCTCGTCGATGACCGGACGACGGTAGAGGCGCTCCGGACCCAAGACCAGCTCGAGCGCCTCGCACACCGTGGACTTCCCGATGTTGTTTCCGCCGACCAGCAGGGTGTGCTGCTGGAAGACGATGCGTCCCTCTGTGATGCCGCGGAAGCTCTCGATCTCGAGCTGTCTGACCCTCATACCGCAGTCTCCTCGTCATCGGGGGACGTCGGCACGTTGGTATCAGTCGCTTCGTCCAGAGCCGCTCGGACCAGAAGCAGCGAGATCACCTCGTCGACCAGCTTTCCGAGCTTGCGGACGTTGCCGGTGCCGCTCGCATGAGCGTAGAGCAAAGACTTGATCTTGTCGCTGTCGAGTGCCGCCTGCTCATCGGTCGAGAGAACTTCAAAGCGACCATCTACCAGCCGATCGATAACCTGCCTAATCTCGTCGGGAGACAGCGGCTCGAACGGGATCAACGCATCGAAGCGCGAGTACAGAGCGTCCCCAAGCGCTTGGCGGACCTCGTCTTCTGAGCCGTAGTTCGATGTACAGATGATCAGTGCCGGACCAAGCTGCACCCGATAGTTCTTATCTTCGAAGACGCCTTGGTCAAAGACTTCGTAGAAGGCGCTATGGAAGACGGAGTTAGCCTTGTCGAATTCGTCGATCAGAATCACACCCGAGGACCGGTCGAGAAGATCCCGCGCGAACGAGCTCTCGGAGTGTGTGCCGCCAAAAACATAGGAGGCGAACTTGTCACTATGGAACATCGAGAACTGCTTACGAAGCAGCTTGCCACCAAGAAGTCCGTTGATGAACTGGGCAGTCTCGGTCTTGCCCACGCCGGACGGACCGTAGAACATCAGGACGACTGGCTTGGGGCGCCGATCCGTAGTCAGGGGGTAGAGGGCAGCCAGCATCCGTTCTCGGACTGCCCGCTGTCCAACGAGATGCTCCGCGAAGCCGTCGCGGAACTTAACCAAGGTGTCGCGCGTGACGACCGGGTAGGCAAAGGACTCAACCTTCGTCTTGAACACTCGGTCCAGCTGCGTATGGATGTGTTCTGGCGGGTTGTGTAGGAGCAAGTGCTTTGGGTTGATCTCTCGCACGAGACCAACGAAGTTCGTGATGGCGTGCTCATGGACACTCGCGTAGTCACTGGACATCGCGATCAGGCGATCTGGTCGCGGCGCTGGCGCCTCCTCCTCGGCGCTCTCTTGCCCATCGACAGTGTGCCGGATGCGGCGTCTGGCTTCGTCGCGTTCGTTGACGGCGTCGAGCAGGTACCGTCGAGATCTCTTGCCGAGTTGCTTCTCGAACCATGAAAGGGGGCCGTAATAGACCTTGACCTTCGTGTCACTCCCCATACTCGACTCCCGCAAGGATGACGTCGTACACGTCCAGAAGCGTGTTTGACTCCGTTGAGACGCCGTCGACCACGTCCAGGCCCGTCACAGGTGCGGGCTCGGCACCGGGAGCCATCTCGGCCTGCATAGTCAGGCTGGATTCCGAGGCCTTGCCGACACGGATGCCGTGAAACACAAGACGCATCCGACCAAGATCAACCAGTCCATAGTTGTTTCGGAACGCCTGAATGTTGAAGCGCAGGATGCGCTTCGTGCCGTCCGCACTCTGTCCGAGTAGCTCGTAATACCCCTTCGCCGACGTCAGTGCGCTATCCAATTCGGCAAGATTGACGGGTAGCTCATCTATCTTAAGCATCGCCAAGTACGGCGTGTACATCTTCATATACGCCGCGGATTCGCTACGAGCAGTAACCGTCAGGCCTTCAAGCCGCTCGATACCCTTCAGCTCACCAAGCTTGCTGAGGTAGTCGGTCAGGATGGTATTCGAGAGCGTCTTGTTGAGGATGCTGCGTCCAACCGCCGACGCACTCGCAGCAGCGCCAGCCTCGACAGATCCCCCGAAGAAGGGCAGCCAGTTGAACTTTGCGGCGGCCTTCGCACGCGCCTCAGCCTCCACCTCAGCTGTCCGTTCCTTGGTCAAGTCCTTCGAAGAAGTCTCTTTGCCCCCCGCCACGATATCCAGCAAGTCCGAGGCCGACTCCTCATCGAAGTAGACAATCTTGATCAGAGGCGGATTCGCCTGGTCTTTGCTTGCACCAACCATCAGTCTTCACCTCCGGCTCCGCCGCTCAGCAGCCTGGGCTTGTCGGCCGTGTAGTTGTAGCTGACCGCCCCGATCGGTGCGGCGTCGAAGTGGTGGTCGACAAAGCGGGTACGCGTCGCCCGGCCCCAGTCCAGGTCGTCGAGGATCATTTCCCCCAGGGCATCGAACCCGACGAGGCTCAACGTGCTTGGGTAACCCCAGGGCCAGATCTGCGGAGATACCGCCGCCATCGTCTGCCTCGCTCTCTGGCGATGGCTCGGCTGCGCGAACTCGCCTGGTGTCAGAGATTCATGTCATCTACCAGTATCTCGAAAAGGTCGCCGCGAACGGGCGACGACACGACCGCGCGCTGCGCACGAGTCGGCCCTCACGGCTACATGGCGGATGACATCCGCGACTGTCAGCGTCCCACCGAGCAGGATGTGGACGCCGCCGCGAGCTACGGCGAGCAGCCGAGTAGCGCCGCTCCCGCACAGGATGCTGCGCTGATCCGCGTAGACGACCATTTCGTCGGCGGTGACGCGGACGCGCTCCGTCATGCTTCTTCACGCCCGCCCGCCTGAGTCGTTCACAGACGGTGCCCGTGATCGATTCGCGGCGCGCGCCTGTACGGCCCAGCATCTATGCGCTGGCCGATTGCTTGGGCGCGGCGCAGAGCGGCCGTGGCGGCACGGTGTTCGGCGCCTTGTTCAGCGGTGACGCTTGTCTTCTTGTCGCCCAGCGGCGAAGTGCCGATGATGTCGTAGCGGTAGCGGTACAGCGCGACGGTGGCCGCGTGCGCTTCCCACCGCTCTCGCGCCTCGGGTCGTGGACTCGGCTGCCCGAGCCGCGCCACCCAAGCGGCTCTGGCTTCCTGGGCATCGTGCAGGAGTCGGCGCGCGGCGGTCTCGATGAGCGTCTGCCGCTCTGTGAGCGCGGGCCGCATGCCGTCTGCGATTGGCTCGGCAAGCGTCGAGATGAGTCCGGCGACTCGTGCCCTGCCTCGTCTACCTGGGGACTGCCGCACGATCAGGTGACAGTTTGACCTGCCCGACGGTTTGGTTTCCACTCTTGGTCGCTAGCTTCCGGTGGTGGTGAGTGCCCGTGGGGTGCGGGCGAGGTCGTAGTCGTGGGGTGTCGCGTACTCGAGGGAGGAGTGCCGTCGACGACGGTTGTAGAACACCTCGATGTACTCGAAGATCGCGTTCGCGAGCTCGATGCGCGTCTTCCACGTCTTCCGGTTCAGCAGCTCGATCTGCATCGTCGACCAGAACGACTCCATCATCGCATTGTCGAGGCCATCGCCAACGGTCCCGAACGACGGCAGCAGGCCCGCTGAACGGATCTTCTGAGTGAAGACCCAGGAGGTGAACTGGACTCCATGATCCGCATGAACGATCCCTCCAGGACTCGGCTGACGTGCACGGATTGCCATGTCCAGAGCGTTCACGACCAGGGCGGAGTCCTGTGTGGAGTCGATAGCCCAGCCGATGATCTTGCGGCTGCAAGCATCCAGCACGGCGGCGCAGTAGATCTTGCCCTCCCGGGTGGGATGCTCTGTGATGTCCGTGACCCACAGCTCGTTCAGCGCGAGACGGTGGAACTTGCGGTTGACCAGGTCGTCCGCTGTGGCGACCCCTTGAGTCGCTTGATTCTGGCTGGGCCTGGAAGGCCACCGATTCCGGCGCGAGTCATGAGGACGGAGATGAGCCGGCTGGAGCACGAAATGTTCATTCCGATGGTGAGCTCGGCGTGGATGCGGCGGTAGCCGTAGGTGCCGCGGGAGGCGACGTGGATCTCCCGGATCAGGCCGGTCAGCCAGCGGCGGCGCAGCTCAGTGGCACTGGTCGGGCGCTTTCGGTACCGGTAGTAGCCCTGACGGGAGACGCCCAGCAGGCGGCAGCAGGTGCTTGTGGGTGCCCCGGCGTCGACGAGTCGGTCGATCACCGGGTGCGCCCTTTTGGGGCGACTCCTCCCTCCTCGTCGAGCCACGTCGCAGCCCGGCGGAGGATCGCGATCTCCTGCTCGAGCTGCCGGACACGGCCGCGCGCCGCGCGGAGCTCGGCAGATTCCTGACTGCTTCGTCCCGGCCGACGGCCGTGGTCGATATCGTCCTGTCGCAGCCAGTTGTGGAGGGTGACCTCGTGGATGCCGAGGTCCAGTGCGGTCTGCTTGACCTGGCGGCCCTCGCGGACCAGAGCGATGGCACGGGCACGGAACTCGGGAGGGTACGGGCGGGGCATGCGAAGAGCCTTCCATGAAGACCATCGACTAGCGACGTCAACTGGAAACCGAGCCATAGGTCAGGTCAAGATGTCACCTATCCGTGCGGCAGTCCCACTCACGCAGAAGTTCGAGACCGGCGGCACCCCCATGCGTGCACCGATCGGCTACCTCAACGTCCGCAAGCGCGACGAGCAGGGACGGGAGTACCGCACCGTCGAGATCGACCCCGATCGTGCACCCCTGGTGCGGTGGGTGTTCGAGCAGTACGCCACCGGGGAACGCACCGTCGTGGACCTCCTCGCCGAGGTCACCGCGCGCGGCCTGACCACCGTCCCGACACCGAAGCGTCCATCCGGTCCGGTCGCACGGTCCGGATTCTTCAAGCTGCTGCGCAACCCGTACTACGTCGGCATCGTCCGCTACAAAGGCGCCGAGCACCCCGGAGTCCACGAGCCGCTGATCGACGTCGACACCTGGCAGCAGGTTCAGACGCTTCTCAACGCCAACCGGATCGCTGCCGAACGGCGCCGCTCCCACGACCACTACCTCAAAGGCACCCTGTTCTGCGGTTCGTGCGGGTCCCGGATGCAGCTGGACTACCCGGCGAACAAGCAAGGCATCCGCTACGCCTACTACGTCTGCTCCGGGCGCGCATCGAAACGGAAGTCCTGCACTCGCCGCGCCGTGCCCGTCGGCATCGCCGAGCAACTGGTCGCGGACTGCTACCAGGAAATCTCGATCACCGAGGCCGAGTACGCCGCTCTCGCCGCGAAGGTCGAGGCGGCGTCCGATGAGCGCCTCGCTTCACGCTCACAGGAACTGGCCGACCTGACCGAGAACCGTCAGCGACTCCAGAACGAGAGCGACAAGCTGCTGGCCGCACACTTCGCCGACGCCATCGATCTGGAGACGTTGAAGCGCCACCAAGACCGCATCCGCGCCGGGCTCGCGGACATCGACCGTCGCCTCGCCACCGAACACGACCACCACGCGGGAGCGCGTAAGCAGCTCGCCACTGCCCTGAGCCTGCTCGTCGACTGCGCCAGCCTCTACGCCCGCACCGACGAGCAGGGCAAGCGGCTGGCGAACCAAGCACTCACCAGCGGCATCGAGATCAGCGAAGACGAAAGGGCGACGATCCGACTCGCTGAGCCGTTCGCCGCCCTGACACCCGCACCCACATCGGCAGATGTCAGGAGTTCTAGTACGTCTTCAATTGTGGAGCTAAGGGGATTCGAACCCCTGACCTCTTCCATGCCATGGAAGCGCGCTACCAACTGCGCCATAGCCCCGTATCGGGTGCCGCCTCATCGGGCGACTCGTAGAGAATACAACGCTCCGATGATCAGGGGAAATCGGGAGGGAGGTTGTGTGACACCAACCTCATCAGGCCGTTCGCCGGCTCGCCGTGCAGCGGCTCGAGCACGGAGCGGTGGCAGTTCTCGAGCCCGGCGATGCCCCGGAAGTCGTGCGTGTCCAGGCCCAGCAGGGCGGTGATGCCCAGCGTGATCGCGGCGCCGTGCGCCACCACCATCACGGTCCCGCCGGGATGGTTCTCCATCAGGGTGCGGCAGGCGGAGGCGACCCGTGCGGCCACCTCCGGGCGGTCCTCCACCCCGAGGCCGAGCACGGGCCGGTGGGCGCGCCAGTCGGCGTGCTCGTCCGGCCAGCGCCGGCGGATCTCCTCGCCGCGCAGCCCCTCCCACTGCCCGAAGCCGCGCTCGAGGAAGGCCTCGTCGGTGCGCACCTCGAGATCGGTGTCCCGGCTGATCACGCGCGCGGTCTCGCGGGCGCGCAGAAGCGGGGAGGCGATCAGCACGTCGGGCGGATCCGCGGCGACCACGGGCGCGAGCGAGGCGGCCTGGCGCAGCCCCGCCTCGTTGAGGGGGATGTCCACCTGACCCTGCAGGCGGCCCTCGCGGTTGTAGTCCGTCTGCCCGTGGCGCACCAGCACCAGCCGGGTGCGGGGGCCCCTCACGCGGAGCGGTCCGCGTCGATCTGCAGGTCGATCACGGGGGCGTCCCGCCACAGCCGCTCGAGGGCGTAGAAGGCGCGGTCCTCGGCGTGCTGCACGTGCACCACGATGTCGCCGTAGTCGAGCAGCACCCAGCGGGCGTCGCGCTCGCCCTCGCGGCGCAGCGGCTTGCGCCGACGCTCGGTGAGCAGCGCCTCCTCGACGCCGCCCACGATGGCGGAGACCTGGCGCTCGGACTCCCCGCTGCACACCAGGAACACGTCCGTGATCACCACCAGCTCGGAGACGTCGAGGCCGATCACCTCCTCGGCGAGCTTGTCGGCGGCGGCCTGCGCGGCGACGCGGGCGAGGTCGAGGGATTCGTCGGGAGCGGTCACGCGGCAGCGTCCTCCAGGAGCGGATGGTCGAGGGCGATCCCCGGGAGCGGGGAGAGGGCGTCCGCGGAGGACGCCACGCCGGGGCCGAGGACCCCGGTGAGCAGCAGGGCGATCAGCGCCACCAGCGCGAGCGCGATGAGCACCCACACCACCCACACCAGCGCGCGACCGCCGGTGTTCTCGGGCCGGTGCAGCACCTGGCCCTCGAAGCGCGGGGCGGGGCGCGGCTCCGGGGCTTCGGTGACGGGGAGCTCGCCGAGCTCCACCCCGTCATGATCGTGGGTCGCGGTGGCGGCGCCGTCCTCGGCCACGGGGGCCTCCGGCGCGGGCTCCGCGGTGCGGGCGACCTCGGGGGCCGGCTCCTCGCTGAGCTCGATGATGCGCGCGCGGCGCCCGAACTTGCGCAGGGTGGGGACCGGGGCCTCGGCGGTGGGCGGGGCGACGGCGCCGCGCACCCCGGGCACCGCGGGCTGTTCGCCGGAGGCCTCCACGGAGGCGCGCGCCTCGAGGGCGGCGCTCTCCTCGGCGCTCAGGGCCCGGGCGCGGCGGCCGCGCCGCGGGGTGGTCTCGGGCTCGGTCATCGGCCGTCACCTCCTGTGTAGAGGGCGTACTTGTTGATGTATTGGACGACCCCGTCGGGGACGAGGTACCACACCGGCTCCCCCGCGGCGACGCGGATGCGGCAGTCGGTGGAGCTGATCGCCATCGCCGGCACCTCGATCAGGGTGACGCCGTCCTCGGGCAGGCCGGAGGTGTCCAGCTCGTGGCCGGGGCGGGTGACGCCCACGAAGTGCGCGAGCTCGAAGATCTCCTCCGTGTCCTTCCAGGTGAGGATGTTCTGCAGCGCATCCGCGCCGGTGATGAAGAACAGATCCGCCTCGGGGTGCTCGTGGTGCAGATCGCGCAGGGTGTCGATCGTGTACGTCGCCCCCGGCCGGTCCACGTCCACCCGCGACACGGTGAACACCGGGTTCGCGGCGGTGGCGACCACCGTCATCAGGTAGCGGTGCTCGGGATCGGAGATCTCCGAATCCGCCTTCTGCCAGGGCCGGCCGGTGGGCACGAAGACCACCTCGTCGAGGCCGAAGACGCTCTGCACCTCGCTGGCGGCGACGAGGTGGCCGTGATGGATGGGATCGAACGTCCCGCCCATCACGCCGATCCGCCGTCGCTGCAGCTCCACGGAGGTCAGTGGTCGGTGTCGCCGGAGGCGTCGCGCTTCGCGTCGAGGCTGCGGTGGTGGGCACCGCCGGTGAGCCAGGTGATCCCCAGCAGCACCATCAGGATGGCGAAGATCCCGATGCCGACGGCGGGGGCGCTGAGACCCTCGCTCGCTTCGGCGCCGGACTCGGCGAGGATCATGAGCTGATCGATCATGGTTGTGCAGGCCTTTCCACGGGTGACCGGCCCATCATCCCACAGGGCCGGCGGAGGTCGGCGCCGGACGCGCGCGCGGTGTCCGCTCGGTCACGGCCGCACGTGTCCCTGCCCCACCACCAGCCACTTGCTCGCGGTGATCTCCCGCAGGCCCATGGGCCCGCGGGCGTGCAGCTTCTGGGTGGAGATGCCGATCTCGGCGCCGAACCCGAACTCGCCGCCGTCGGAGAAGCGGGTGGAGGCGTTGGCCATCACCACGGCGGAGTCCACCTCGGCGAGGAAGCGCTGCTGGCTGCGCAGATCCCGGGTGAGGATCGACTCGGTGTGCCCGGTGGAGTGGGTGCGGATGTGCGCGAGCGCGGCGTCGAGATCCTCCACCACCGCGACCGCGAGCTCGCGGGCCAGGTACTCGGTGTCCCAGTCCTCGGCGGTGGCGGGCACCACCTCCGCCGCGGTGCCCGCGGCGGCGAGGATCTCCCGGGCGGCGTCGTCCGCGTGCAGGCGCACGCCGGCCTCGGCGAGCGGGGCGGCGAGCAGCGGCAGCGCCTCCTCGGCGATCTCGCGATGCACCAGCAGGGTCTCCAGCGCATTGCACACGCCGATCCGCTGGGTCTTGGCGTTGACGACGATCGGCACGGCCTGTGCCGGATCGGCGGAGGCGTCCACCAGGATGTGGGTCTTCCCCGTCCCGGTCTCGATGACCGGCACCAGGGAGTTCTCCACCACACGGCGGATCAGGCCGGCCCCGCCGCGGGGGATCAGCACGTCCACCAGGCCGCGGGCCCGCATCAGCACGTCCACGCCCTCGCGGCCGTGGGCGTCGATGCCGACGATCAGGTCCTCGGGGAGGTCGTGGGCGGCGAGCACCGAGCGCAGCACGCCGATCAGCGCGGTGTTGGAGTGCAGGGCGGCGGAGCCGCCGCGCAGCACCACGGCGCTGCCGGCCTTGAGCGCCAGACCGGCCGCATCGACCGTCACGTTCGGCCGCGCCTCGTACACCATGCCGATCACGCCCATCGGCACCCGCACCTCACGCAGCTCGAGCCCGTTGTCGAGCATGGAGCCGCGGATCACCTCGCCGATCGGGTCCGGCAGCGCGGCCGCGTCACGCAGCTGCTCGGCGATCGCGGCCACGCGCTCCTCGTCCAGCGCGAGACGGTCGCGCAGGCCGGGGGCGATGCCGGCGGCGTCGGCCGCGGCGAGATCGCGCGCGTTGGCGGCGACCACCTCTCCGGCCCGGTCCACGAGGGCGTCCGCCATGGCGCGCAGCACGCGGTCCTTCTCGGCGCGGTGGAGTCGCGCGAGCGCCGGCTGCGCCTCCTTCGCGGCGCGGGCGGCGTCGAGCACGGCGGCGGTCACGGGAGTCTCCATGGCGGGAGTCTACGAGCCGGGCCGGGAGAGCGGCTCAGAGCACCACCAGCTGGTCACGGTGGATCGCGGGGCGGCGGAACCGCTCCCCCAGGTGCTCGCGCGCCTCGTCGGTGCCGCGTCCTGCCATCGCGCGCAGCTCGTCGCTGGAGAAGGAGGTGAGCCCACGGGCGATCACGGTCCCGTCGGGCGCAGCGACGTCCACCGGCACCCCGGCCGGGAAGGTGCCCTCCACCTCGTGCATGCCCACGGCCAGCAGCGAGCGGCGCCCGCTGCGCACTGCCCGGGCGGCGCCCTCGTCGAGGTGCAGGGTGCCGGCGCCGCGGGTCGCGAAGCGCAGCCACACCAGGCGCGAGCGTCGGCGCCCGTGATGGGCAGGGAAGAAGGTGCCCACGTCCTCGCCCGCGAGCGCGGCGGCGAAGGACGCGGCGGAGGTCATCAGCGCGGCGGTGCCGGTGGTGGAGGCGAGCTGGGCGGCAGAGAGCTTGGTGACCATCCCGCCGGTGCCCACCTTCGACCCCACGGAGCCGATGTTCACCCCGGCCAGGCGCGCCACGTCGTCGACCACGCCGATGCGTTCGGCGCCGGGCTCCCGCGGCGGCGCCGTGTACAGCGCGTCGACGTCGGTGAGCAGGATCAGCGCGTCGGCGCCGAGCAGCTGCGCGACCAGCGCGGCGAGCCGGTCGTTGTCCCCGAAGCGGATCTCGTGGGTGGCGGTGGTGTCGTTCTCGTTGACCACGGGTACGGTGCCCAGGGTGAGCAGGGCCTCCAGCGCGGTGCGCACGTTGCGGTAGGTCTGCGGACGGATGACGTCCGATTCCGTGAGCAGCACCTGCCCGGTGATGAGGCCGTGCCGGGCGAAGGCGCCCTGCCAGGCGGTGGCCAGCAGCGCCTGGCCCACGCTCGCGGCCGCCTGCTGCAGCTCCACCTCGGCGGGCCGCTCGGCGAGGCCCAGCGGGCCCAGCGCCGCCGCGATCGCACCGGAGGAGACGATCACCAGCTCGGTGCCGCCCGCGGCGAGAGTCGCGGCGACATCCGCGATGTGCCGGATGCTCTCCTCGTCGAGGCGGCCCCGGGCGTCGGTGAGGCTCGAGGAGCCGATCTTCACGACCAGGCGGCGGGCGCCGGGAAGAGCGGCGCGGGTGGCCAGCCGCTCCGGCTGGCGCAGCTCCGCGACGCTCATCGCATGCCGTCGTCGGTCGGATCGGACCAGTGCCCGGCCCGCCGCTCGGCCTCCATCGCGGCGAGGCGGTCCATGCGGGCGGCGGTGCGCTCGCGCTGCTGGGCCTTCTTCGTCTCGCGGGTGGGGCGGTGGTGGTCCTCGAGGCGGTCGTCGGTGCCGCGCCGGCCCAGCAGCTCGGCGCCGCCCACCATCGTCGGCTCCCAGTCGAACACCACCGCGTCGTCCCCCGGGCCGATCAGCACGGTGGAGCCGGCCACGGCCCCTGCGGCGTACAGCTGGTCCTCGACGCCGAGCTTTGCGAGCCGATCGGCGAGGAAGCCCACGGCCTCGTCGTTGGTGAAGTCCGTCTGGCGCACCCAGCGCTCGGGCTTGTCGCCGCGCACGCGGAAGGCGGTGCCGCCCTCGTACTGCTCGGTGACCACCGCGAAGCCCTTCTCGTCCACGGCCTTCGGCGCGATGACGATCGGGGCGGCCTCGGGGGCGGGCAGCGCGGCGCGGGCCTGCTCCACGAGCTCGCCCAGGGTGTAGGCGAGCTCGCGCAGGCCCTTGCGCGACACCGCGGAGACGTCGAGCACGGGCACGTCCCGCTCGGCGAGCTGCGCGCGCACCATGTCCGCCATGTCCTCGCCGTCGGGCAGATCGGTCTTGTTCAGCACGATCACGGTGGGCCGCTCCATCAGCGGCACGCGCCCCTCGGTCTGCTCGTCGAGGCTCGCGGCGTAGGCGGCGAGCTCGCCCTCGATGGTGGCGAGGTCGCCCACGGGGTCGCGCTCCGACTCCAGGGAGGCGGCGTCCAGCACGTGCACGATCACGTGGCAGCGCTCGATGTGGCGCAGGAAGTCCAGCCCCAGGCCCTTGCCCTGGCTGGCGCCCGGGATGAGGCCGGGCACGTCGGCGACGGTGTAGCGGTGCTGCCCCGCCTCGACCACGCCCAGGTTCGGCACCAGCGTGGTGAAGGGGTAGTCGGCGATCTTGGGGCGCGCGGCGCTCATCGCCGCGATCAGGGAGGACTTCCCGGCGCTGGGGAAGCCCACCAGCGCGACGTCCGCCACGGACTTCAGCTCGAGCACCAGGGTGCGCTCCTGCCCGGGCTCGCCCAGCAGCGCGAAGCCGGGGGCCTTGCGCTTGGTGTTCGCCAGCGCCGCGTTGCCGAGGCCCCCGCTGCCGCCGCGGGCGGCCACGTACCGGGTGCCGATCCCGATCATGTCCGCCAGCACGGTGCCGTGCTCGTCGGTGACCACGGTGCCGTCCGGGACGGGCAGCACGAGGTCCTCGCCGCGGGCGCCGTGGCGCAGGTCCCCCTTGCCGAAGCCGCCGCCGGTGGCGCGCTGATGCGGGCGGTGGTGGTACTCCAGCAGCGTGGTGGTCGAGGCGTCGACCTCGAGGATCACGTCGCCGCCGCGGCCGCCGTCGGCGCCGTCGGGGCCGGCCAGCGGCTTGAACTTCTCGCGACGGATGGAGGCGGCGCCGTGACCGCCGGATCCTCCGACGACCTGCAGCTGGACGCGGTCGACGAATGTGGCCATGGGAGTGCTCCGATGCTGGGGAGGGAGAAAAGCCTCGAGGGGCGGAGCGTTCGGCTCCGCCCCTCGAAGGACGCTGGGTGCCCCGGCATGCGGGGCGAGCGATCAGACCGTCTCGACGACGCTGACCACGCGGCGATCGCGCTTGCGGCCGAACTCGACGGTGCCCGCGGTGAGCGCGAACAGGGTGTCGTCGTTGCCGCGACCCACGCCGTCACCGGGGTGGATCTTGGTGCCGCGCTGGCGGACGATGATCTCGCCCGCGCCGACGACCTGGCCGCCGAAGCGCTTGACGCCGAGGCGCTGGGCGTTGGAGTCACGCCCGTTCTTGGAGGAGCTGACGCCCTTCTTTGATGCCATCTGGAATCAATCCTTTTCCGTGTTCGAAGGGATCGCTCAGGCGATGCCCGTGATCTTCAGCCGGGTGAGCTCCTGGCGGTGGCCCTGGCGCTTCTTGTAGCCGGTCTTGTTCTTGTAGCGGAGGATCCGGATCTTCTCGCCGCGGAGGTCCTCGACCTTCTCGGCGGTGACCTTCACCTTGGCCAGCTCGTCCTGGGCGGACGTGACCGTGTCACCGTCGACCAGCAGCACGGGAGCGAGATCGATGCTGTCGCCCGCCTCGCCTGCCACGCGGTTGATCACGATGGTGTCACCGACCGACACCTTCTCCTGACGACCGCCTGCGCGGACGATTGCGTACACCACGTCAATGCTCCATCTTGTGATTCGGAATTGCTCTGAGCGCCGCGCTCCCTGCCGGGTGTCACCGCGGACCTGCGACCGTCGACCGGCCGGGACCGGGAGATGCGGTCGGCGATGTCCACCGAGAGCACGACTGCGACGCGTTCTGCGCCAAGGAACAGCTTACGATCCCGCGACCTGCCGGTCAACCACCGGACACGCCGCGACCTGCGAGAACGCGGTCACACCCTGTGGAACGCGTCACCCCTCGGCAGGGGCGTCGGACTCGGTGTGGCCATGGTTCCCGGACGCGGCGGCGATCGAGGCGATCGTGGCCCGGGCCTGGGCGCGGCTGTCCTCGTCGGCCTGCAGGCGGTGCACGTCCCCCTGCGCCTCCTCGGTGGCGCTCTCGCTGCCCTCGGCACCGTCCTTCGCGCCTCCGCGGGAGCGGCGCCCGCCGCGGCGGCGCGAGGACTTCCCGCCGTCCTCGGAGCCGCCGCCGTTCCCGCCGCCTCCGCCGTGCTGGTGGTCGCCGTCCACGTCCACCACCAGGCCGCGGCCGCTGCAGTGCTCGCAGGTGGTGGAGAAGGTCTCCACCAGGCCCTGGCCCACCCGCTTGCGAGTCATCTGCACCAGGCCCAGCGAGGTCACCTCGGCGACCTGGTGCTTGGTGCGGTCGCGGCCCAGGCACTCCACGAGCCGGCGCAGCACCAGGTCGCGGTTGGACTCGAGCACCATGTCGATGAAGTCGATGACGATGATCCCGCCGATGTCGCGCAGTCGCAGCTGGCGCACGATCTCCTCGGCCGATTCGAGGTTGTTCTTGGTGACGGTCTCCTCGAGCGTGCCGCCGGAGCCGGTGAACTTGCCGGTGTTGACGTCGATGACGGTCATCGCCTCGGTGCGGTCGATCACCAGCGAGCCGCCGGAGGGCAGGTACACCTTGCGGTCCATCGCCTTCAGCAGCTGCTCGTCGATGCGGTGCTTGGCGAAGACGTCCTTCTCGCCCACGTGGCGGGTGACGCGCTCGAGCAGGTCCGGCGCCACCTCGGAGACGTAGTCGTGGACGTCCTGGTGGACCTTCTCGCCCTCGACGATCAGGGAGGTGAAGTCCTCGTTGAACACGTCGCGCACCACCTTGATGGCGATGTCGGGCTCCTGGGAGAGCGCGACCGGCGCAGACTTCGACTTCTGCGCCTTGGTGATCTTCTCCCACTGCGCCCGCAGCCGCTCCACGTCGCGGGTGAGCTCCTCCTCGCTCGCCCCCTCGGCGGCGGTGCGCACGATGACGCCCGCGTCCTCGGGGATGATCTGGCGCATGATCTTCTTCAGCCGGGTGCGCTCGGTCTCGGGCAGCTTGCGGGAGATGCCGGTCATCGAGCCGCCGGGCACGAACACCACGTAGCGGCCGGGCAGGGAGATCTGGCTGGTGAGGCGGGCGCCCTTGTGGCCGATCGGGTCCTTGGTGACCTGCACCAGCACCGGGTCACCGCTCTTGAGCGCGAGCTCGATGCGGCGCGGCTGGCCCTCGAGGCCCACGGCGTCCCAGTTCACCTCGCCGGCGTACAGCACGGCGTTGCGGCCGCGGCCGATGTCCACGAACGCGGCCTCCATCGAGGGCAGCACGTTCTGCACCTTGCCCACGTACACGTTGCCCACCATGGAGGTCTGGGACTTCTGGGCGACGTAGTGCTCGACGAGCACGTCGTCCTCGAGCACTGCGATCTGGGTGCGGCCGGGGCGCTCGCGCACCACCATCGAGCGCTTGACGGACTCGCGGCGGGCGAGGAACTCGGCCTCGGTGATGACGTTGCGCTTGCGGCCGTTGTCGCGGCCCTCCCGCCGGCGCTGGCGCTTGGCCTCGAGCCGGGTGGAGCCCTTGACGGCCTTGACCTCGTCGCGGGCCTCGCGCACCTTCACCACGGTGTTGGGCGGATCATCGGAGGAGCCGGACTCGTCGCCGCCTCCCCCGCCGCCGGAGCGGCGGCGGCGCCGGCGCCGGCGCGAGCTGGACGAGCTCGATGACCCGGAGCCGGAGTCCCCGCCCGAGCCGTCCTCGCCGTCCTCGCCGTTCGTGTCGGTGCCGTCGGCGCCGGAGCCCTTCTCGTCGTCGCCGTCCCGGCCCTCGTCCTCGGAGCCCGCGGCGTCGTCCTCGCCGCGTCCGCGGCCGCGTCGACCGCGCCCGCCGCGGCGCCGGCGTCGACGGGAGCCGCCGGACCCGCCGGAGCCTCCCTCGTCGAAGTCGTCGGAGTCCGCGTCGCCCTCGGAGTCGTCCTCGGTGCCGGACTGCTCCTGCGCCTGCTCGGCGCCGCCCTGGGCCGCGCCGCCGTCACGCTGGCCGGAGCGGCGCGAGCGGCTGCGGCTGCGGCGCGACCGCGAGGACTGCTCGTCCTCGCCGTCGGTCTCCGTCTCGTCCTGGCCCTCGCCGTCCTCGGCACGGCCCACGTCCTCGAAGGAGATCTCGGCGGTGCCCTGGGCGCCGTCCTGCGGGGCGACGGTGGTGCGCGGCTGCGGGGTGGGGGCCTGGAAGAGCAGGGAGGCGAAGTCCATCTGCACCTGCTCGCGACGGCGGGCGCGATCGTCGTCCTCCGCCGCCGGCTCGGGGGCGGTCTCCGCGCCGCGCGCGGAGGCGAGGGCGCGCAGGTCGCCCACGACGGGGTTGTCGTCCTCGACCGCCGAGGCCTCCGCCTGGGGCGCCGCCTCCTGCGGCGCCGTCTCCTGCGGCGCGTCCTCGTGCGCCGGCTCCTCCGCGACGGGGGCGGGCACCACGGGCGCACCGGCGGGCGCGCCAGCACGGCGGCGGGGCCGCTTCGCGGCGGGCGCGGGCGCGGGCTCCGCCGGGGCGGCGTCCTGCGCGGCGACGACGGTGCGGGGGCCGGTGCTCTCCGGCGCGGGCAGGGTGGGCGGGGTGAACGCCGGGGCCCCGGCGGGCGCCCCGGCGCGGCGTCGGCGGCGCGCGGGCGGCTGCGCCGCGCTCTCCTGCGAGGTGTCGTTCTCGGGGTCGTGGGTGCTGTCAGCCATAGGGCCGTCTCCTTCTGGAGGACCAGCGCACCCTGGTCCCGTCTGGTCATCGTCCCTGGGGACGGAAGTCTCTAGCCCTCGCCGTCGCGCAGCTCCCCGCGGGGAGCGCTGCGATGCCGCGCATGGAGCACTGCGGTCGCGGTCCTCCGCGTCACCGGCGCTCCGACGTCACGACGCCGGGAGGTTCTCCCACCCGGTACGGGGCGGAAGAGTGCCTCGGCCAGTATGGCACAGGGCCTCCGCGCACCCCGGTGGGACATGCGCGCCCCGAGACCGCCCGGCGGGCACCCCGATGTGTCGCCGGTCTCACCGGGGGGCGCCGATCCCGCCCGGGGACCACCACCTGGATGCCCTGCCCGGCGGGGTGAAGGACGATGGTCCCCGGACGCACCCGCCCCGTTCCGTAGGTTTCACGACAGTGCGTCATTCACTTCGGAGGATCTGATGGAAGCCCTCGACATCGCCCGGTGGCAGTTCGGCATCACCACCGTGTACCACTTCATCTTCGTGCCGCTCACCATCGGGCTGTCGCTGATGGTCGCCATGATGCAGACCATCGCGCTGCGGTCGAAGGACCCGGCCCGCAAGGATGCCTGGATCCGGATGACGAAGTTCTTCGGCTCGATGCTGATCGTGAACTTCGGCATCGGCATCGCCACCGGCATCGTGCAGGAGTTCCAGTTCGGGCTGAACTGGTCCGAGTACGCCCGCTACGTGGGCGACGTGTTCGGGGCCCCGCTCGCGCTGGAGGGCCTGGCCGCCTTCTTCCTCGAGTCGGTGTTCCTGGGGCTGTGGATCTTCGGGTGGGGGCGGATGCCGGAGCGGATCCACCTGCTCACCATCTGGGCGGTCGCGCTCGGCACCACCCTCTCGGCCTACTTCATCATCGCCGCGAACTCCTTCATGCAGCACCCCGTGGGCGCGATGCTGAACCCCGAGACGGGCCGCGCGGAGCTCGACCCCTCCCAGGGCTCGATCCTCTCCGTGCTCACCAACATCACCACCCTGGCCGCCTTCCCCCACGTCGTCTCCGGGGCCTGGCTGGTCGCCGCCGCGTTCGTCACCGGCATCGCGGCCTGGCACATGGTGCGCCACCACCGCCGGGCCGACGAGCTGGGCCGCGACACCGCCGAGGGTGCGGACCACGACCACGCCGCCCGGCAGCTGTTCCGCCCCGTGCTGCGCTTCGGCGTGGTCGCCATGTTCGTCTCCGCGCTGGTGCTGGTGGTCTCCGGGGACTTCCAGGCGAAGCTGATGTTCGAGCAGCAGCCGATGAAGATGGCCTCGGCCGAGGCGCTGTGCACCACGCAGGAGAGCGCGCCGTTCTCGATCCTCGCCGTGGGCGGGCCGGACGCCTTCAGCACCGACTGCTCCGGCGTCACCCACCTGATCGAGATCCCGTACGTCACCGCGATCCTGGCCACCAACGATCCCGGCGCCACCCTGCAGGGCGTCGACGATCTCAACGCCCAGTACAAGGAGCAGTTCGGCGAGACCGTCACCGACATCCACGGCCAGGAGGTCGCCGCGGACTACCGCCCGAACCTGTTCGTCACCTACTGGTCCTTCCGCCTCATGATGGGCCTGGCCGCCTTCAGCGGCGTGCTCGCCCTGTGGGCGCTATGGGTGACCCGCGGCCGCGGCGAGAACGCCCGCACCACCGGCTCGCGCGCCTTCCAGTGGTTCGCGGTGCTGGCGATCCCGATGCCCTTCCTCGCCAACTCCGCGGGCTGGGTGTTCACCGAGATGGGCCGCCAGCCCTGGGTGGTCCACCCCAACCCCGATGACCCCACCGTGCGCCTGATGACCATGCAGGCCGTCTCCAGCCATCCCGCCTGGATGGTCGCGACCAGCCTGATCGCCTTCACCCTGGTGTACGGCGTGCTCGCGGTGATCTGGTTCCAGATGATGCGCAAGGCCGCCCTGAAGGGCGTGCCGCTGCCGCAGCGCGATCCGGAGACCGACGAACTCGACACCCCCACCCTCGCCTTCGACTACTGAGAAGGGACCCGTTCAGATCATGGACGCCATGCTCGACCCCACGGCCCTGCAGGCCCTCTGGTTCGCCCTCATCGGCTTCTTCTTCCTGGGCTACTTCGTGCTCGAGGGCTTCGACTTCGGGGTGCAGATGAACGTGGCCGCCTTCTGGCGGCGCGGCTCCGGCACCCGCGGCACGATCCTGAAGACCATCGGCCCCGTCTGGGACGGCAACGAGGTGTGGCTGATCACCGGCGGCGCGCTGCTGTTCGCCGCCTTCCCGGAGTGGTACGCGACGCTGTTCTCCGGCTTCTACCTGGCGCTGCTGCTGCTCCTGCTGGTGCTCATCGTGCGCGTGTGCGCGTTCAAGTGGCGGGACAAGGTGGACGACGCGCGCTGGCGCACCGCCTGGGACGCGGTGCACGTGCTGGGCGGCTTCGCGCCGGCCCTGCTGTGGGGCGTGGCCTTCGCGAACATCGTCGCGGGGGTGGGGATCGACGAGAACCGCTGGGTGACCACCTCCCTGCTGGGGCTGCTGAACCCCTTCGCCCTGCTGGGCGGGGTGGTGTTCGTGCTGCTGTTCTGGCTGCACGGCACGCTGTACCTGGCGCTGAAGGTCGAGGGGCGCCTGCGGGAGGACGCGGCCCGGCTCGCGGGCGTGCTGGTGTGGCCCACGATCCTCGCCGGCGCCGCCTTCCTGCTGTGGTTCCAGTTCGCGCACTCGAACACCTGGTGGACGCTGCTGCCGGTGGGCGTCGCCGCCGTCGCCCTGCTCGCCGTGGTGGTGCTGAACCGCGCCCGACGGGAGGGGCTCTCCTTCCTCGCCACCTCCACCGCCATCGCGGCGGCGACCATCGCCCTGTTCGGCGGTCTGTTCCCCTACGTGATGCCGGCCAGCAACGATCCGGCGCTCTCGCTCACGGTCGCCAACGCCTCCTCCACCGAGCACACCCTCACGGTGATGCTGGTGGCCCTCGCCGTGCTGATGCCGATCGTGATCGCGTACACGATCTGGACGTACCGGGTGTTCCGGCACCGGGTCGCCGACGAGGACTCCCCCGCCCCCGGCGCCGAGCTGCTGGAACGGGCGAGGAAGGGCTACCGCGACGCCTTCTCCCAGGAATGACGGCCTGACCCGATGAGCTCCGCCACCACCGCCCCCGCCGACGTCGACGCGCCCGCCGTCGACGCCTCGGCGGCGCCGCGCCGGCGCCGCGCGCCGCTGGACCCGCGCCTGCTGCGGGAGGTGCGAGCGGCCCGCCGCCACGTGGCGCGCACCGCCGCGCTCGGCGTGGTGCAGGCGGGGTGCGTGATCGTCACCGCGCTGGTGATCGCGCGGCTGGGGGCGCGCCTGCTCACCGAGCGCACGCTGCCGGCCGAGGCCCCGGGGCTGCTGGCGGTGCTGGTGGGGGCGCTCGCGGTGCGCGCCGTCGCGGTGCTGGTGGAGGAGGCCACCGCCCACCGCGCCGCGACGGCGGCGATCGGTGCTCTGCGCACCCGGATCGTGGCCCATGCCGCCCGGCTGGGCCCTCGCGGCGGCGCCGGACGCGGGGCGGATCTCACGGCGCTGGCCACCACCGGGATCGAGAAGCTGCGCCCGTACCTGGTGGGCTATGTCCCGCAGCTGGTGCTCACGCTCACGGTGACCCCGCTGGCGCTGCTCACGATCGCGCTGCTGGACCCGCTCAGCGCCGTCATCGCAGGGGTCACGCTGCCGCTGGTGCCGCTGTTCATGGTCCTGGTCGGGAAGCTCACCGTGGGCCGCTCGGACCGCCTGCTGGCGGACATGCGCTCGCTGTGGTCCCAGCTGCTGGATCTGGTGGAGGGGCTGCCCACCCTGCGGGCGCTGGGCCGGGAGAGGGGGCCGGAGGCGGTGGTGCGCCGGCTCGGGGAGCGCCACCGCGCCTCCGCGATGGGGTCGCTGCGCTACGCCTTCCTTTCCTCGATGGTGCTGGAGCTGCTGGCCACGCTGTGCGTGGCGCTGGTGGCGGTGAGCATCGGGATGCGCCTGGTGTACGGGGAGATGCCGCTGGAGCCCGCGCTGGCGGTGCTGGTGCTGGTGCCCGAGGTGTACCTGCCGCTGCGGGCCGTGGGCGCCCGCTACCACGCCTCCACCGACGGGCTGGCCGCGGTGGGCGCCGCGTTCGAGGTGCTGGACGAGCCGGTGGTCCCGGACGGCGACCTGCCCGCCCCGGACCTGCGCGGGGCGAGCCTCGCGCTGCGCGGAGTCTCGGTGCGCTCGCGGAACGGCTGGGCCCCGCACCGCGCCGAGCTGGTGGTGCGGCCGGGCCGGGTGCTCGCCGTGACCGGCCCGTCGGGCGCCGGGAAGACCACCGCGGTGCAGGTGCTGCTGGGGCTGCTGGAGCCGGAGGAGGGCCGCGCCGAGGTGATCGCTGCCGACGGCACCGTCACCGCGGTCCGGTCGCTGGACCGTCGCACCCTGTGGGACCAGGTGGCCTGGCTCCCCCAGCGCCCCGTGCTGCCCCCGGGCACCCTCCGCGCCGTGCTCGCCGACGCCCGCCCGGACGCCTCGGAGGCCGAGCTCTCGGCGGCCGCGGCCGCGACGGGCCTGGATCGCGTGATCGCCGAGCGCGGGGCGGAGACGGAGCTGGGCCGGGCGGGCGGCGGGCTCTCGCTCGGTCAGCGTCAGCGCCTGGCGCTCGCACGGGCGCTGCTCTCCCCCGCCCCGCTGGTGGTGCTCGACGAGCCGACCGCGCATCTGGACGGGGCGAGCGAGCAGGTGGTGCTGGATCTGATCGGGACGCTGCGCGACCAGGGCCGCACCGTGGTGGTGATCGCGCACCGCTCGCGCCTGGTGGAGTGCGCCGACGACGTCGCCCGGGTGGAGGCGGGCCGATGAGCGCGCTCACCGCCCCTGCCTCCCCGCTGCGCCGCACCGTGGGGGCGCTGGAGATCCCGCGCGCCCGCTTGCTCGCCGCGGTGCTCGCCGCCTGCGCCACGCTCGCCTCCGCCTTCGCGCTGGCCGCGGTCTCCGCCTACCTGGTCACCCGGGCCTGGACGATGCCGCCGGTGCTGGACCTCACGGTCGCGGTGGTCATGGTGCGGGCGCTCGGGGTGTCCCGCGGCGTGCTGCGCTGGCTGGAGCGGATGCTCACCCACGACGTCGCGCTGCGCGGCGTGGTCTCGCTGCGCACGAACCTCTTCACCGCCCTGGCGGCCCGCACGGACGACGGCCTGACCCGGCTGCGCCGCGGTGATCTGCTCTCCCGGCTGGGCGATGACGCTCAGGAGCTCGGTGACCACGTGATCACGGCGGTCGTGCCCGGGCTGGTGGCAGCGGTGATGACGGTGGTGGTGCTCGCCACCTTCGCCCCGCTCTCCCTCCCGGCCGCCGCGGCGATGCTGGTCTCGCTGCTGGTGGCGAGCGGGATCGCGCCGTGGGCCTCGTACCGTGCCGCCCGCCTGGCCGAGCAGGCGGTGGTGACCTCCCGCGCGCAGGTGGGCGCGCAGGCGCTGACGATCCTCGACGACGCGACCGCGCTGCAGGTGCAGGGGCGCCTGGACGGCGCCGTCGCCTCCCTGCGCACCCGACAGGCCGAGCACGACCTCGCCCTGGACCGGGCGGCGCTCCCGGCCGCGGTCGCCGCCGCCGCGGTGCCGCTGGCGATGATCCTCGCCGTGACGGGCTCCCTGCTGGCCGCCGGGGCGCTGTGGGTGGACGGCGGTGCGAGCGCGGGTCAGATCGGCATCCTGCTCCTGCTGCCGCTGTCCTCCTTCGAGGCGGTCACCGCCCTGCCCGCGGCCGCCGCCCAGCTCGCCCGCTCCCGGGCCGCCGCCGCACGGCTCGACGCCCTGAGCGGCGACGTGCACGACCGGCCGGCCCCCGCCGATGCCCCCGACCCCGCCCCCGCTCCCGCGCCGGAGCGCCCGCACACCGCAGCGCTGCGCGCCGTCGGCCTCACCGCGGGGTGGAGCCCGGACGCCCCCCGTGTGACGGGGCTGGACCTGGAGCTGCCGCCCGGGGCCCGGCTCGCCGTGGTGGGCCCTTCCGGGTGCGGGAAGTCCACACTGCTGGCCACGCTCGCCGGACTGCTGGACCCGCTGGCGGGGCGGGTCGAGCTCGACGGTGAGCCGCTGCCGGGGTGGAGCGTGCCCGAGATCCGTGCCGGGGTGACGATGTTCGCCGAGGACGGCCACGTGTTCGCGACCACCGTGCGGGAGAACCTGCGGGTGGTGCGGGGCGACCTGGGGGACGATACCGCGCGCGCGGCCCTCTCCGCGGTGGGCCTGGACGACTGGCTCGAGGCGCTGCCGCGGGGCCTGGACACGATGCTCGGTCCGGACGGCACCACGATCTCCGGCGGGGAGCGGCGTCGCCTCCTGCTGGCCCGGGCCGTGGTGCGGCGCGGGCCGATCCTGCTGCTGGACGAGCCCACCGAACACCTGGACACCGCACGCGGCGACGCCCTGCTGCGCGCCCTGCTCGATCCCCGCGACACCTCCCTGGTGCCTGCCGACAGCACCGTCGTGGTGGTCACCCACCGCGTCGAGGCGGTCCCCGCCGACACCCCGATCCTCCGCCTCGAGGAGACCCGATGAGCCCCCGCACCCCGCCCTCCCGCACCGGCCGGCCCCGCCTGCAGGATCTCGCCGAGGCCGTGCTCGCCGGCGGCGACGCCGAGGACCTGCTGGAGCTGCTCGTGCACTCGGCGCGCAGCGACCTCTCCGCGCGCAGCGCGCTGCTGGTGATGCCGCTGCGCGGCACAGGGTGGAGCATCGAGATGGTGGACGGCCCGGACGCCCCCGCGCTGCTGGGCCAGGACGTCGCCCCGGACTCGCCGCTCGGCGAGGCGCTGGGCCGCGCCGACGCGGACGCGCTGGAGGGGATCGACGCCCTCGACGTGGACGGCACGCGGCGACCGGCGCTGCTGGCCGCGGTCGACGCCGCCGAGCAGGGCACCGGTCTGCTCGCCGTGCTGCGCGAGGAGGGGGCCGATCCCGTCACCGCCGCGGACCGTGAACGGCTCGACGCCCTCGCCGGCCTGGTCGCGCTCACCCTGCGCGTCCCCTCCCTCGGCTCGAGCGCGGAGATCGACGACGAGCGCAGCCGCATCGCCAGGGACCTCCACGACCTCGCGATCCAGGAGCTCTTCGCCGTGGGCATGGAGCTGGAGGCGCTGGTGGACTCCCTGGAGTCGCCGGGGGCACCGCCCTCGAACGCCCGGATCCGCAGCTCGGTGGCCATCTCCGTGCAGGGGGTGGAGAACGCGGTGGCGCAGATCCGGCAGATCGTGCAGTCGCTGCGGCGCGAGCGCTCCGAGGCGACGCTCACCGAGCAGCTGCGCCGCGAGGTGGGGCTGGCCACGGCCGGGCTGGGCTTCGTGCCCTCGATGCGCCTGCCCCCGCGCCCGGCGGAGATGGATGCGGAGCTGCCGCCGGAGATCGCCGAGGACGTGGTCGCGGTGGTGCGGGAGTGCCTGGCCAATGCCGCCCGCCACGCGCATGCCACCGCCGTGGCGGTCTCGATCAGCCTCTTCTCGGAGGGCGTGGACCGGGTGGTGCAGGTGAACGTCTCGGACAACGGTCGCGGGATCGACCCCTCCGTGCGGCGTCGCAGCGGCCTGGCGAACATCTCCTCGCGGGCGCGGCGTCACTCCGGCTGGGTGGACGCGCTGGGCCTGGAGCCGGGCACGATGATCTCCTGGCGGGTCACGCTGCCGCCGGCCTGAGCGGCCCGACGCCGAGGCGGCGGGGACCTACTGCGGCTTCCAGCCGGCGCGACGCCGGGCGGCGACCATCGCGGCCACCTGGGTGCGGCGCTGCATGCCGAAGGCCTGCAGGATCACGGTGACCCGGTTCTTCACCGTCTTCTCCGCGATGCCGAGGGCGTCGGCGATCTCGCGGTTGGAGTGGCCGTCCCCGATGAGCTCCACGATCCGCTGATCGGATTCGGAGAGGTCCGGGCCGTCGTCCACGTGGTCGGTGGGCCAGATCGCCCGCCCGGCGTGCACCGTGCGGATCGCCTCGACGATCTCCTGGGAGCGGGCGGACTTCAGGATCAGCCCGTCGGCGCCGGCGGCGCGGGACTCCCGCAGCGCGGCGTCGTCGTCGAAGCTGGTGAGCACCAGCATCCGCTGCGCCGGGTCGAGCTCGCGGGCCCGCTTCATGACGTCGATGCCGGTGCCGTCGGGCAGCTGGAGGTCCACCACCAGCACCTCGGGGCGGATCGCGGGAAGCCGGCGCGTCGCCTCGGCCACGCTGGAGGCCTCCCCGGTCACCGTGAGCGCCGCGCTGGCGTCGATCGCGGTGACGATGCCGCGGCGCACCACTTCGTGATCGTCCACCAGCATCACGCGGATCGGGCCGTCCTGTCCGGTCGCTGTCACGAAGCGTTCTCCTTCACGTCGTCCGGCGCGTCCGCCCGAGGGATCCTGGCGCTCCTCAATCTACCGCACCGGGGACGGCGCGACGGCCGGTGTCCTGCGCCGCTGGCACCGCGGGCAGAAGTGGCTGGAGCGGTTCATGGACACCACGCGCCGCAGCGGCGTCCCGCAGCGCGGGCACGGCTCCCCCTCGCGCCCATAGGCGCTGAGGCTCCGGGCGAAGTAGCCGCTGCGCCCGTCCACGTTGACGTACAGCGCATCGAAGCTGGTCCCGCCCACCTCCAGCGCCCGCTCCATCACGGTGCGGGCCTCGCGCAGCAGCTGCAGCGCCTTGCGCTGACTGAGCACCTCGCCGGGGGTGTCGTAGCGCACGCGCGCCGCCCACAGCGCCTCGTCGGCGTAGATGTTCCCGATCCCGGAGACCAGCTGCTGGTTCAGCAGCAGGGACTTGATCCCGGCGCGCCGGGCGCGCAGGGCGCGGGCGGCGGCTGGGAGGTCCAGTGCGGGGTCGAGCAGGTCGCGGCCGATGTGGGCCGCCTCGGCGGGCAGCAGCGCGTCGGGGCTGCCCAGCGCGGCCGTCCGCCCGTCGGCCGCGTCCACCAGCTCGCTCGTCCACAGGCCGCCGAACAGGCGCTGGTCGATGAGGTCGATGCGGGTGCCGTCGTCGAGGTGGAGGGAGAGGCGGCGGTGGCGCAGCGGATCCGAGGCCGGCCCCGCGGAGGCCGGCGCCGGGGCGAGGGCCGGGGCCTCGCCGCTCGCGCGCACGCGCAGCTGGCCGCTCATGCCCAGGTGGCCCATCAGCGCCTCGCCGGTGTCCGCGCCGTCGGGATCCGCCAGCCGCCACCACAGGAACTTCCCGCGACGCACCAGGGCGGTGAGAGTGGTGCCGGCCAGGGCTGCGCGCAGCCGATCCGCTCCCCCGGCCTGGCGGCGGATGATGCGGGCGTCGAGCAGCTCGACCTCGGCGACGGTGCGGCCGACGGTGCGGGGTGCGAGGCCGCGGCGCACCACCTCCACCTCGGGCAGCTCGGGCACGTTCTCAGCCCCGCGGGATCAGCGACTCGCCGCGCTCGGAGAGCACGGCGCGCACCGCGTTCTGCGCGGCGGCGAGCTCGGCGTCCTTCTTCGAGCCGCCGTCGCCGCGGGCCGTGACCACGTTCGGCACGGTGGCGGTGGCGGTGAAGACCTTCTCGTGCTCGAGGCCGGACTCGGCCATCGTGTACGTGACGGTGGCGCCCTCCGCGGCGGCGATCTCCTGCAGGCGGGTCTTGAAGTCGTACCCGGCCTCGAGGAACTCGTCGGAGTCCAGCAGCGGGCGCAGCAGATCCAGCACGAAGCGGCGGGAGACGTCCTGGCCGAGCGCGAGGTGGACCGCGCCGATCACGGCCTCGGTGGTGTCGGCGAGGATCGAGGCCTTGGCCCGCCCGCCGGTGAGGTCCTCCCCGCGGCCCAGCTTCACGTAGGCGCCGAGGTCCAGCTTCGAGGCGATCACGGCGAGCGCCCGGGTGGAGACCGTCGCGGCGCGGCGACGGGCGAGATCCCCCTCGGGCAGGGAGGGATGGGCGGCGTAGAGGTGCTCGGTGACCGCGAGCTGCAGCACGGCGTCGCCCAGGAACTCGAGCCGCTCGTTGTGGGGCAGGCCGTCGTGCTCGTAGGAGTAGGAGCGGTGGGTGAGGGCGAGGTCGAGCAGCCCGGAGGCGGTGAGGTCCTCGCTCTGCGCACCGTCCAGCGGCAGGCGCTGCAGGAGTCCCGAGGCGGCGGCGGCCTCGGTGGCGCGGCGCCTGCGCGCCATCAGGCCTTCCCCTCGGTGCTGCTGTCGGCGGCGTCGTCGTCGAACAGGCCCTTCAGCGCCGCGAAGCGGTCGTCGATGACGTCGTGGTGGTGCTCCGGATCGTCCTCCAGGCGGAATCCGCACTGGGCGCACAGGCCCGGGCAGTCCTCGCGGCACAGGGGGCGCTCCTCGGCCTCCATCGCCAGGGCGTCGCGCACCAGCGGGCCGAGGTTCACCTGGTCGTCCTCGAGCAGGACGGTGTCCTCCTCCTCGTCGGCGCGCACCTTCTCGGGGTACATGAACAGCTCGTCGAGCCGGGCGCGCACGTCCTGCTCGACCGGGTCGAGGCAGCGGGAGCACTCACCGGTCAGCAGCGCGGCGACGGTGCCATGGGCGTAGATGCCCTCGACCACCGATTCGAGCTCCGCCTCGACGGCGATCTCCTCGCCCTCGGCGACCTGCATCGCGAGGCCGCCGGCCTCGCGGGCGGGCGCGGGCACGGTGCGCTCCACGTGGCGGTGGGATCCGGTGCGGCCGACGAGGTCGACCGCGTCGAAGCGCAGGGCGGCGTCGAGCGCCGTGGAGGAGTCGTTCTCGGAGGTCATCGCGGGCTCCTTCGATCGTGGGGACAGTTCAGGATACGGCGGGCGCGGCCCGCAGCGCGTCCAGGGAGGGGCCGGGGAGCATGTCGGAGACGTCACCCCCGAGGGCGTGCACCTCGCGCACCAGCGAGGAGGAGATGTGGGCGAGGGAGGAGTCCGTGAGCAGGAAGACGGTGTCGATGCTCGCGAGGTGCTGGTTCATCCTCGCCATCGGCTCCTCGTAGGCGAGGTCCAGCTGGGAGCGCAGACCGCGCACGACGGCGCCGGCGCCGACCTCGCGGCAGAAGTCCACCAGCAGGCCCTTCGGCAGGGTGCGCACCTCGACGCTGTCGCGCAGCTGCTCGCGGTCGAGGGTCTGCGTGATCGCACCGGTGCGCGCCTCGAGTCCCAGCAGGCCCTTCTTGGAGGGGTTGTGGGAGACGGCGATGATCACCTGGTGGCCGAGGGCGACCGCCCGGCGGGTGAGATCGAGATGCCCCAGGGTGAAGGGATCGAACGAGCCGGGCAGGACGACGGTGCTCATGGCGCCACTGTAGTGGCTCTCCCGCCCTCGTCCGCCGCGGGCTCAGTCGAGCGCGAGCGTCACCCGGTGCACGCCGTCCTCGTCAATCTCGCCGATCTCGAGCGTGCCGGTGAGGCCGCTGAGCTCGCCGGTGCCGGAGCCGGGGGCGATCACGTACTGCAGGGCGGGGTCACCTGCGGTCATGGTGCCGAGCTGCTGGAGGGTGAGGGTGCCGTTGCGGCCGCCCACCCGGCCCTCGAAGATCTCGGTGGCGACGTAGCCGGCGCTGCCGCCGGCCGAGTCACCGGCGGTGAGCATCGTGCCGCGGGAGGTGCCGTCGAGATCGCCGCTCCAGGTCTTGACGAGGTCGAAGCGGGATGCGGCACCGGGGAGCGGTGCGGCGGGGGTCATCTGCACGGTGAAGGTTCCGGTGAGCGCGGCCATGGGCCCAGTCTCCGCCCGGGCGGCGGGGAGGTTCAACGGCGGGGACGCCGCTCGTTCGCGAGCAGTGCGTAGCTCGCCCCGTCGAGCCAGCGGCCGCTGCGGTGTAGGGAATCCTCGCGGAACACGCCCTCGAGCCGCATCCCGATCTTCTCCATGACGCGGCGGGAGGCGCGGTTCTCGGCGAAGCAGCCCGCCTCGATGCGGCGCACCCCAAGGCCCTCGAGCGCGATGTCGCGCAGCGCGGCGGCGAAGGCGGTGCCGAGCCCGCGGCCGTGCACGGCGGGGTCGAGCACCCAGCCGATCTCGGCCTGTTGCCCGGCGGCCTGTGCGCGCACGTCGTCCTGGGACCAGGCGTCCTGTCGTTCGACCTTCCCGGCGGCGACGATCCGGCCCTCCTGCTCTCCCACGACGCAACTGTCGAGGGTGCGGTCCCACCACGCCTGGTGGTCGGCCAGGGTGAGGCTGAGGGTGGTCGTGTACTCCTGCACCGCGGGCAGGCGGTACCAGGGCCAGACGGCCTCGGCGTCCTCGCTGCGTCCCGGTCGGAGGGTGAGGTGTGCGGTGTGGAGTGGCCAGTCGAGGTCGGCGAGGGTGCGGGTCACCGCGCCAGGCTAGCGCGGTGGCCGCACGGGCGGTCAGAACGGAGGTGGGGCGCCGCCGCCGACGAGCTCCAGGCCGGGCGGTCCGGGATCGTCCGGGCCGCCGGTGTCGGGCCGGGACCAGTAGTCGATGAGGTGCTCGCCCCAGCGCTGCTCCTCCGCGTGCTCGGCCCGCTCCTGCGGCGTCTCGTCGAACTCGCCGCGTCGCACGAGGTCCTCGAACACGAGGTCGGTGAGATACGCGTCCCACGCCTCCTCCAGGCGCTCGGCGAGCTCGCGGGTGACGAGATCGCCGTCGCGCCGCACCTCGCTCACCGCGGCGTTGCCGATCCTCCACCGGGTGACCCCGGTGGTCTCGTCACGTTCCGGATCGAGCAGGCCGGCCGTCTTCATCCGGTGGTGGCTGCGGCAGAGCCGGTGGAGGTTCGCGATGGTGGTGGGCCCTCCCCGGGCGGGATGCTCGAGGTCGAACTCCTCGATGTGGTCGTTCTCGCCGATGGTCATGACGTTGCGCGCGCAGCCGGGCACCGCGCAGACCGGATCGATCAGGCGCAGGTTCTCGGCCATCGCGTGGCTGACGCGGTAGGTGCGGGACGCGGCGGGCAGGTAGTCCCCGGTGGCGGCGTCGACCAGCACCCGCTCGAAAGTCGGGGCCGAGGCGACCAGCTGCCGCGCCATCCGGGCGGGGATCGGGACGGTGCCGTCGAGGGTGGCCGGGGCGTGCGAGCGCCCCAGCAGGGACAGCACCGGGACGACGACGGAGAGGCGGAAGGCCGGCTCCGGCACCTCGACGGCGCCGGTCTCGAGCGCGGAGCGGGTCATGATCGCGTAGCGGAGCGCGGCCAGCGGCAGGTGGCGCTGCTGCCGGAGGGCTTCGCCGTCGAGGTCGAAGGGGAGCGGCGCACCGGTCTCGAGAGCGCCACGCTGGGCATCCTGGACGGCGCGCGCGGCGGCATCGAGCCGCCGCCCGAGAGCGAGGATCTCCGGCGCCGGGCCCACCACGGACAGGCAGGCCGTGCCGTCGCCGTCCGGCGAGGGACGGACATGCACCGCGCGGCGCTCCTCGGGGGTCTCCCGGACGGCCGCGCGCCCGAACCAGTCGATCAGCAGGCGCAGCTCGCGATAGAAGCGCTCCACGTCGATCGCGTCGAGCTCCCAGGCGGCGACACGTTCGTCGACCTGTCGTCGCTGGTGGGCGGTGAGACGCAGGACGCTGCGGAGGAGCCATTCGAACCAGTCCACCGGAAGTTCCCCGGCGGCCACCCGCGCGAAGCATCCGGGCAGGTCGGTGAGGGCGATGTGGGCGTCGCGCAGGCGGTCCTCGCCGCGGCCGAGCTTCGTGCGCAGCCCCGCCGCGGCCGCGAGGGCGTGGAGGGCCTTCTCGTCGCCGTCGTCCTCCTCGCTCCACAGCGAGGCGAGGTCGCGCACCTCGGCGACGTAGAAGGCGGCATGCTGCTCGCGGCGACGCCGGTGGATGCGCAGCACGGTCTCCGCCTCGGGTGTGCGCGGAGCGACCTCGGCGCGCTCGACGAGAGCGGCGGCGGTGAGGGCCCGGCGGGCGCGGACGTCCTTGCGGGGCGGCCCCTCCGCCGCGCCGGGCGGCGCGGGACACACGGGCGACGTGGTCGCGCCGGTCTCGGTGCGGTCGCCCATGGTGCCTCCTTCGGGGTGTCGTCCTGTGGCGATGTCGTCCTGTGGTGATGTTGTGGGCGGCGGTGGTGTCGGTGGAGTGAGCGATCGCGAAGACTCGCACACACGTTCGACACCACATCGTCCTGCCGTCTATTTTAGAACAGAGGCTCGATAAATGCGACCCTTTTCGGATATCCGCCCCAGAATGTGGGTAACCCGCAGGTGTGGAGGAAAGGTCGAAAAGCACATCTGCGATCGGAGCTCACGGACGGGCAGGCACGCCGCACTCCGACGATTTCCCTTGGACACCGCGCGATGCAAAGTCTGTGGCATTTCGCAAGAGGTCAGGGAATGCTGTGGACGGCGCGCCACAAGGCGGTCGAGCCCTGCTCACTCCTCCGCGGCGCCGTCCTCCTCGACGACCGGCCCGCCGAACTGCAACACGGTCTCGCCGTACGTCTTGGTGCCGTCGTCGGCCCAGCCCGCGGGCCACGTGACGGGCCGGCTGCGCGAGGAGCGCTCGAGGACCACCAGGGCGTCATCGGTGAGCGCGGGCCGGAGCGCGAGGAGCAGGCGCTCCAGCTCCTCGGTCGGGACGTCGTAGGGCGGATCGAGGAACACCAGGGTCGCGCCGTGGCCGTCCAGACCCGTCGTGGCGGCGGCCGCCTTGCCGGCGCGCACGTCCACCTGCGCGTCGAGACCGAGCTCGACGGCCGTGCGACGCAGCTGGCGGGCCGTCGGCCCGTGGAGCTCGACCAGAACGGCGTGGGCGGCGCCGCGCGAGAGGGCCTCGAAGGCGAGCGCCCCGGTGCCGGCGTAGAGATCGAGCACGCGGGTGCCCGCGAGCGCGTCCCAGCCGTCGAGCCTGCTGAACAGCGCCTCGCGGACGCGGTCCGAGGTGGGGCGGGTGCCGTTGCCGGGAGGGCCCGGGATCGTGCGCCCTCCCAGGCGGCCGGCGATGATGCGCGGCATGTCAGCTCCTCTCCACGTCGGGGTCGGCGTCCCTCAGCCGGTTCGCGACGGCGCCGGCGAGATCGGGGTGGGCGGTCAGATCCGGATCGTCGGCGACCAGGGCGAAGGCGTCCTCCCGGGCCTGCTCGATCGCGCGCGCGTCGCGCACCACGTCGAGGTGCTTCAACGTGCGCTGCAGCCCGGACTGCTCCTGCCCCACCAGATCACCCGCGCCGCGGCGGCGCAGGTCGAGCTCGGCGAGGGCGAACCCGTCGGGCGCCTCGGCGATCGCGCGCAGATGCTGGGAGTGCTCCTCGTCCACCACGGCCGTGGTGTCGAAGAAGGCGATGCCGGGATGCTCCCCGCGGCCCACGCGTCCGCGCAGCTGATGGAGCTGGGAGACGCCGAAGCGCTCGGCGTCCAGCACGATCATCACCGAGGCGTTGGGGATGTCCACCCCCACTTCGATCACCGTGGTGGAGACCAGCAGGTCGATCTCCCCGCGCACCATCTGCTCCATCACCTGCTGCTTCTCCTCGCCGGTGAGGCGGCCGTGGAGGATGCCCAGGCGGGCACCGGCCAGCTCGGGGCGCTCGGCGAGGCGCTGGGCGGTCTGGGTGACGCCGCGGGCGGGCTCGAGACCGGAGCCGGCACTCGCGCCGTCCTCGTCCGGGGCGGGCGCGGCGGGGGCGGCGTCGGCCTCGTCCTCGTCGATCCGGGCGCAGACCACGAACACCTGCCGCCCGGCCCGGATCTCCTCGCCGGCGCGCTGCCACATGCGCTGCTCCCAGGCGGGCAGCTGCTCGTGGACCACGTGGCTCTCCACCCCGGCGCGGCGGCCGGGACTCTCGGTAAGGGTGAGGACGTCCAGATCGCCCACGGTCGCGAGCGCCGCGGTGCGCGGAATGGGAGTGGCGGTCATCACCACCACATGCGGATTCATGCCCTGCGGCCCCTTGGCGCGCAGGCGCCGGCGGTGGTCGACGCCGAATCGGTGCTGCTCGTCGATGACCACCAGCCCCAGGGAGGCGAACTCCACCCCCTCGGTGAGCAGGGCGTGGGTGCCCACCACGATCCCGGCCTGCCCCGAGGTGACGTCCAGCAGGGTCTCGCGACGGGCGGAGGTGCGCTGCGAGCCGGTGAGCAGGCGCACCCGCGTGGCCTCGGGATGGGCGTCGAGCTGCCCGGCGCGGGAGAGCTCGCCCAGCAGCCCGGTGAGGGTGCGGTGGTGCTGCTCGGCGAGCACCTCGGTGGGGGCGAGCAGCGCGGCCTGATGGCCGGAGTCGACGGCCCGCAGCATCGCGCGCAGGGCGATGACCGTCTTGCCGGAGCCGACGTCGCCCTGCAGGAGGGCGCTGGTGGGGTGGCCGTTCCCGATCCGCTCGGCGAGGCGATCCCCGACCCCTCGCTGGCCGTCCGTGAGGGTGAACGGCAGGCGCTGGTCGAAGAGCTGCTGCAGGGGCCCCTCGGCGCGCAGCTGCGGGGCGGGGGTGCGCTCGTCCTGGGCGCGGCGCTGGGCGAAGATCGCCTGCAGCACGAACGCCTCCTCGTAGCGGAGGTGGGCCATGCCGCGCCGCACGTCCTCGACGGTGAGCGGGCGGTGCACCAGGCGCGCCGCCTCGTCGATCGGGGGGATGCCGCGCCGGGAGAGCACCGCGGCCGGCACCGGGCGGGAGAGGGAGGCGGTGTACTCCAGCCCCTTCGCCGTCGCGGAGCCCATCGTCTGCTGGGCGATGTTCTTGCGCAGGGGGTAGATCGGGCGGGGGCGCTGCGCCCAGGCGCGGCCCTGCTCGGTGTCCTCCACCGGCTCGTAGTCCGGGTGGGCGATCTGGAGGGCGCCGCGGTAGTCGTCGTAGCCCACGGTGCCGCGCACCAGGATCTGCGCCCCCACCGGGAGCCGGCCCCGGTGCCACTGCACCTGCCCCTGCGCGCTGAGGAAGAAGGTGAGCGGGAGCGACTCGGTGCCGTCCGTGACGGTGACCTCGAGGATGAAGCCGTGGCGGCTGCGCATCGCGCGATCGCGCACCGACTCCACCTCGACGATCGCGCTGACGTCCTCGCCCTGGTGGAGCTCGCGCAGGGAGCGCAGCGGCGCCGGCACCACGTAGCGCCGCGGGGCGAAGCGCATCATGGTGTCCAGGTCCCGCACCCCGAAGGAGGCCATCGCCCGGGACTCCTTGGTGATCAGCAGCTCCGAGAGCGGCATCGAGCCGGGGGCGGACTCCTGCCTCCTGGCCATGCGGACCTCTCCTCGTGCTCGACGGTGCGGCCGCGGGCGGTGCGACCTGCGCGGTCCCATCGTGCCACTGCCCCGGGACATCGTGAGGGACTCCACAGCCGCTGTGGACAGCCGTCCCCTTCAGGCACGCGGCCATCTGAGCTATGATTCCGTGGTTGCCCTGACCGCCGGGGGCTCGCACCTCCGTGCTCACCCAGGTCACCGACCCCGCCGTTCCGGCGCGGGGGTGGAGCGGGCACCGCGATCAGAACATCGACGTACCAGGAGACGACAGTGGCTGCTTCCACGTGTGACATCTGCGCCAAGAGCCCGCGCTTCGGCAAGGCCGTGTCCCACTCGCACCGCCGCACCTCGCGTCGCTGGAACCCGAACATCCAGTCGGTCCGCACTGTGATCAACGGCACCAGCAAGCGCGTGAACGTGTGCACCTCCTGCCTCAAGGCAGGCAAGGTCAGCACGCTCGGTGCCTGAGCGAGACCGCAAGGACTCATTCCACGAGAGCCCTCGCCCGATCGGGTGAGGGCTCTCGTGCGTACGGACATCGTTCCCGCACAGGGAGAGTAACAGTTGATTTCCTCTGTGACTCGACTGATCGACGAAACCTGCTGTGGGGCGGGCGCGCCGCCCGCCCCACCCGGTGGTCACTCCGCGGCGGCGCCTGCGAAGGTGGCGGTGTCGATCACGGCGCGGAAGTGCACGTCCCCGGCGACCACGCGGTCGTAGGCGGCGTCCGCCTCGTCGACGGAGATCGTCTCGACCTGGGCGGCGATCCCGTGCGCGGCGCAGAAGTCGAGCATCTCCTGGGTCTCCGCGATCCCGCCGATGTTCGATCCGGCCAGCACCTTGCCGCCGCCGATCAGGGAGCCGAAGCCCAGCGACTGCGGCGCGGGCGGCAGGCCCACCACGGCCATCACGCCGCGCGGCGCGAGCAGGCCCAGGTAGCGGTCCACGTCGATGTCCGCGCTGATGGTGTTCAGGATCAGGTCGAACTCGCCGCGGTGGTCGCGGAAGAAGCCCTCCTCGCCGGTGGCGAGCACACGGGTGGCCCCCAGGGCGAGGGCGTCCGCCTCCTTGCGCAGGGAGCGGGAGAGCACGGTGACCTCCGCGCCCATCGCCGCCGCGATCTGCACGCCCATGTGGCCCAGTCCGCCCAGGCCCAGCACGGCCACCCGCCTGGCGCGGCCGTCGACCTGCTGGTCGGCGCCCCAGCGGCGCAGCGGCGCATACGTGGTGATGCCGGCGCACAGCAGCGGGGCGGCCCGGTCGAACGGGAGGGCGTCCGGGATGCGGCATACGAAGCGCTGGTCCACCACGACCTTCTCGGCGTAGCCGCCCTGGGTGATGGTGCCGTCGACGTCCTGCGCGTTGTAGGTGCCGACGTTGCCCTCCAGGCAGTTCTGCTCCTGGCCGGCGCGGCACTCGAGGCAGGTGCCGCAGGAGTTCACCATGCAGCCCACGCCCACGCGGTCCCCCACCGCCCAGTCGGTGACCTCGGCGCCCACGGCGGAGACGGTGCCGGCGATCTCGTGGCCCACGGTGAGCGGAAAGTGGGCCTCGCCCCACTCGTTGCGGATGGTGTGGATGTCGCTGTGGCAGATGCCGGCGGCCTCGATGTCGATCACCACATCGCCCGGGCGCGGGTCGCGCCGTTCGATGGTGGCGACGCGGAAGGGCTGGTCGGGGCCGGTCTTCTGCAGGGCCTTGACGGTGAGCGGCATGGGGGTACCTCCAGCGGGTCGGGGTGTGCGGGCGCGACGCGCGCCGCCTGTGAGCCTAGACCTGCGGGCCCCGCCCCCGCGCCGGTGTACGCGTCACGCGAAGTGGTCGAAGCCCTCGCCCGCGACCGCCCGGCCCTCCAGCAGCACCGCGGGGGCGTCGGCGCCGGCGGCGCGGAGGCGGCCGACGGGGCGGAAGCCCGCCGGCACCTCGCCCGGGGCGAAGGCGGCGAGCATCGCGTGCTCCTCCCCGCCGTGGAGCACCCAGTCCCAGGGATCGGCGTCGAGCTCCGCGGCGAGATCCGCGAGGGCGCCGACGTCGGGGGCGAGCGCGTCCCGGTCGAGGTCGACGACGAGCTGCGAGGCGCGGGCGAGACGCCCGCCGTCGCGCACCAGCCCGTCGGAGAGGTCCATCATCGCGTGCGCCGCACGGCCGCCGGTCCAGCCCAGCGAAAGATCCGGCTCCGGGGCGTCGTGCCACTGCACCAGCTCCGCGGCCGACGGGTCGCGGATCTCCCGCAGCACCACCGTCGGCGCGGTGCCCGCCGCGGTGCGCACCAGGGCGCGTCCGCCCAGGACGAGCGCCAGACCGGCGGCGGAGCGGCCCAGGCGGGGCGTGCCGATCGCGAGCACGTCCCCGGGGCGGCCGCCGGAGCGCAGCACCGGCTCCTGCCCCTCCTCCAGGGCGCCCATCGCGGTGACCGTGAGGGTGAGCCGGTCGGCGCGCCCTAGGTCCCCGCCCACGATGCTCGCCCCGTCGGCCTCGGCCCGGGCGGTCATCCCGATCGTGAGCTCCTCGAAGACGGCGGCGGGGGTGCCCGCCGGGGCGGAGATCGCGGCGACCAGCGCGGTGGGCCGGGCGCCCATCGCGGCGACGTCCGCGAGGTTCTGCACGGCGGCCTTGCGACCGATCCAGCGGGCGGTGGTGGCACGGGGCAGGAAGTCGTGCCCCTCGACGAGGGTGTCGGTGGTGACCACCAGGCGCGGGGAGCTCAGGCGCACCACCGCGGCGTCGTCCCCGGGCCCCACCTCCACCTCCGCACCGTGGCGCAGGTGCGGGAGCATCCGGCCCAGCAGGGCGGCCTCACCGCGGAGGTCGCTGGGCCGTGCCGGCTCGGGGTGGGGAGGATCGCCTGCCATGTGCCCAGTGTGCCCGACGTCCCCGGGTAGGCTCGCAGGGTGCTCCGCTCCCGCCTGCTCGCCCTGCCCGCCGCCGCCCTGATGGCGCTCGGTCTCGCCTCCTGCGGCACCGTGCAGGTGCCCGCCGGCAGCGATGCCGCGAACCCCGTCTGCGCGCAGATCGTGCTCAACGCACCGCCGGAGGTGCTGGGGATGGAGCGGGTGGAGACCTCCAGCCAGGGCACGGCGGCCTGGGGCGACGGGGAGGACACCATCGTGATGCGCTGCGGCGTGACCCCGCCCGGTCCCACCACCGACATCTGCACCACGCTCGCCGACGGCGACGGCGTGGAGGTGGACTGGATCGTTCACGAGCTCGACCACGAGGTGTTCCTGTACACCACCTACGGGCGGGAGCCGGCGATCGACGTGAGCGTGCCGCGCTCGGCCGCGCCGGACCAGCCCTCCGGGGCGGCGCTGGACCTCACCACGCTGATCACCCGGAACATCGAGGCCACCGATCGCTGCGTGGGCCCCGGGGACCTCGCCGACTGAGCCTCAGCGCGCGCCGAGGCGACGGCCGCGCGCCGTCTCGATGAGCTCGCCGATGAGGTCCGCGTAGCTCAGGCCCATCGACTCCCACAGCACCGGGAACATGGAGTACGGGGTGAACCCGGGCATGGTGTTGACCTCGTTGACCAGCACCCGGTGGTCCCGGGTGACGAACATGTCCACCCTCGCCAGTCCCTCCAGGCCCAGGGCGCGGAAAGCGCGCAGCGCCGTCTCGCGCACCTCCTCGAGCACGGCGTCCGGCAGCGCGGCGGGCACGTCGATGCTCACCGTGCCCTTGCCGAAGTACTTCGCCTCGTAGTCGTAGAAGTCGAGGTCCGCGCCCACCTTCACCTCACCGGGCAGCGTGGTGGACGGCTCGCGGCCGTCGCGCCCCTGCAGCACCCCGCACTCGATCTCGCGGGCGTCGAGCCCCTCCTCGATGAGCACCTTGGGATCCTCGGCGAAGGCGCTCTTCACGGCGGCGTCGAGCTGGGCCTGGTCGCTCACCCGGGTGACGCCGAGGCTGGAGCCGGCGCGGGCGGGCTTGACGAACCACGGCAGGGGGTGCGTGTCGCGCAGGTAGGTGGTGACGCGGTGGGACTCGGCGGCCCACTGGTCCTCGTGCACCACGATGCCGGGGGCGCAGTCGATGCCGGCGGTGCCGAGCACGAGCTTGGTGGCGGCCTTGTCCATCGCGGCGGCGGAGGCCAGCACGCCGCTGCCCACGTAGGGGATGTCGAGCATCTCGAGCATGCCCTGGACGGTCCCGTCCTCGCCGTAGGCGCCGTGCAGCAGCGGCCACACCACGTCCACCTCCGCGAGGTCCTGCACGCGGCCGTCCCGCACGGTGCGCAGCATGATCCGCTCCCCCGGGCGGTGGCGGGCCTCGGGCAGCAGCACCTCGTCCCCGCCCGGATCGACCTCGGGGGTGCGCCCGTCCACCATCGTCCAGTCGCTGGCATCGGCGGAGACGTGCACCCAGCGCCCCTCCCGGGTGATGCCCAGGGCCACCACCTCGAAGCGCTCGCGATCGATCGCGGCGAGGATGCCGCCGGCGGTGACGCACGAGATGCCGTGCTCTCCGCTGCGGCCGCCGAACAGCAGGGCGACGGTGGTTCTCATGGGGGCAGGATATTCATTCCGAGCGCACCGAGCGCGACAGCAGGGCCGTGGTGACCTCGTCGATGCGCGCACCGTGGTCCACCACCGAGACCACCGCGCGCGTGATCGGCATGTCCACGTCGAGGCGGGCGGCGAGGTCCGCGACCGCGCGTGCGGTGGCGACGCCCTCGGCCGTCTGCCCCACCTCCGCGGCGGCCGCCTCGACGTCCAGGCCTCGGCCCAGCGCCAGTCCCAGGCGGTGGTTGCGACTCAGCGGGGAGGCGCAGGTGGCCACCAGGTCGCCCATCCCGGCCAGGCCCGCGAAGGTCTCCCGCCGGCCGCCGAGGGCGACGCCCAGGCGGGTGATCTCCGCCAGGCCGCGGGTGATGAGGCTGGCGGTGGTGTTGTGGCCGTGGCCGAGCCCGCTCGCGGCGCCCACGGCGATCGCGATGACGTTCTTCACGGCGCCGGCGATCTCCACGCCCACCACGTCGGTGGAGGTGTAGGCGCGCAGGTACGGGGCCGTGCACCAGCGGGCGAGCCTGTCGGCGAGCTCCTGGTCCGGGGCGGCCACCACGCTCGCGCAGGGGCGGCGAGCGGCGATCTCCGCGGAGAGGTTCGGGCCGGAGAGCACGCCGATCAGGGCGGGGTCCGCGCCGCCCGCGGCGGCGATCACCTCGCTGATGCGGGCGTCGGTGCCGCGCTCGATGCCCTTGGTGAGCGACAGCACCGGCACCGCGGGGAGGTCCGGCCACGGGGCGAGGGTGGAGCGCAGCGACTGGGCGGGGAACGCCACCACCACGGCGTCGGCGCCGTCGAGCGCCTCCTCGGGCCGGGAGGTGCCGTGCACCGCGTCGGGCAGCACCAGCTCGGGGAGATAGGCGCGGTTGCGGTGCTCCTCGCGGATCTCGCGGGCCACCTCCTCTCGGCGGGCCCAGAGGGTCACCTCCGCGCCGGCGTCGGCGAGTACCTGGGCGAAGGTGGTGCCCCAGCTGCCGGCGCCGAGCACCGCGAGCCGGGGCGGGACGGGACGGTGCTCCTGGGCGTGTGCGCTCATGTCTCCTGCCTCGGGGGTCGGTAGGCGGGATCGGGGCGGCCCACCTCGGGCCGGTGGGCGTCGCGCCGGCCGTCGTGCAGCACCGCCGGGGGCTGCTCGCCGCGCAGCTCCCCCAGCAGGTCGGCGAGGCGTGCCATGAGCTCCTCGGTGACCCGCAGCGCCGCCTGCTGATCGGTCTCGCCCTCGCGCGCGGCGGCGGTGAACGGCTCCCCCACCCGCATCTGCACGCGCCGGCCGCGGCCGGGGCGCGGGAGCGGGGAGCCGACGGGCCAGAGCGCGCGGCCGCCCCAGGTCGCGATCGGGAGCAGCGGGGCGCCGGTCTCGAGCGCAAGACGGGCCGCGCCGGTGCGGGCCTGCATCGGCCACAGGGCCGGGTCGCGGGTGTAGGTGCCCTCGGGGAAGATCATCAGCAGCTCCCCGCGGCCCAGCGCCGCCCGCGCCTCCGCCAGGGCGCCCTCGCCGCCGCGCCCGCCGCGCCGCACCGGGATCTGCCGGGCGGCGCGCAGCAGCGCACCCAGCACCGGCACCGCGAACAGGGACTCCTTGGCCAGGAAGCGCGGGGCGATGCCCGAGGCCTGGAGCAGGTGGCCGTAGGCGAAGGCGTCCAAGGCGCTGAGATGGTTCCCGCAGGCGATCACCCCTCCGTGTGCCGGGAAGTGCGCCGTGCCCTGCCACTGCGGGCGGGTGAGCACCGTGAGCAGGGGGCGCAACGGCAGCTGGGCGAGGCCGATCACGAGGCCCGCCCGCCGCGCCGGGATCCGGGCCGTGCCCAGGTCCCAGCGACGCCGCAGGCCGGTCATCAGCGGGCGGCGGGGCCGCGGCCGAGCGCCCGGCGCGAGACCTGCCCGGTGAGCGAGGCCCGGCGCGGGTCCCCGGCGAGAGCGCGGCGGCGCAGGGTGGTGGGGGCGCGTCGCGCGAGGGTGTTCACGGCGGCGGCGTGCATCAGACGGCGCGGCGCGAAGGCGAGCCGTCCCCGCACCGAGCGGTACTTCACCGCGGTGGTGACCTGCAGCAGCTCCCCGCCGGGCAGCAGCGCCACCCCGATCCGCACGGTGAGCTTGTCGTCGTCGTCGATGATCAGCGCCTCGGAGCCGACCACCTCGTCCGCCACGAACTCCTTCTGCGGCGGGGGCACCATGTCGAACAGGCGCACGGCCTCGTCCCGCAGGGCGCGCACGCCGCGCGAGGTGAGCGGGGTGTTCTCGTGGGCGAAGATCGCCTCCGCCCACACCCGCGGATCGGTCTCCTCCACCCCGGCGGTGGGCACGATCACCACGTCGCAGTAGTCGGGGATCGGGATGTCCCGCAGGGCGAGGGAGCTCCCGGCGCCGGCCTGCGGCAGCTCGGCGCTCATCGGCCCTCCTCCCAGTACTCCGCCCCCAGGGCGGTGAGCTTCTCGCGGAACGACTCGTAGCCGCGGTCGATGAGGTCGATGCCCCGGATGGTGCTGACCCCGTCCGCGCCCAGCGCGGCGATCAGGTACGAGAAGCCGCCGCGCAGGTCCGGCACGGTGATGTCCGCGCCGTGGAGGGCCTCCGGCCCCGAGACCACCGCGGAGTGGTTGTAGTTGCTGCGCCCGAACCGGCAGCTCGAGCCGCCCAGGCACTCGCGGTACACCTGGATCCGGGCGCCCATGTCGTTGAGCGCGCGGGTGAAGCCCAGCCGGTTCTCGTAGACGGTCTCGTGCAGGATCGAGATGCCGTCGGCCTGGGTGAGCGCCACCACCAGGGGCTGCTGCCAGTCGGTCATGAAGCCGGGGTGGACGTCGGTCTCCAGGGCGATGGCGCGCAGCGCCGTGCCCGGGTGGAAGAACCGGATGCCGTCCTCGCGGATCTCGATCCCGCCGCCCACCTTGCGGAACACGTTGAGGAACGTGGCCATCGGCTTCTGCTGGGCGCCGCGCACGAACACGTCCCCCCGGGTGACCAGGGCGGCGCACGCCCAGGAGCCCGCCTCGATGCGGTCCGCGAGGGCGGTGTGCTGGTAGCCGCCCAGCGACTCGACGCCCTCGATGGTGATGGTGCGGTCGGTCTGCAGGGAGATCAGCGCGCCCATCTTCTGCAGCACCGCGATGAGGTCCTCGATCTCGGGCTCCACCGCGGCGTTGGTGAGCTCGGTGACGCCCTGGGCGCGCACCGCCGTGAGCAGCACCTGCTCGGTGGCGCCCACGCTCGGGTACTCGAGGGCGATCTTGGTGCCGCGCAGGCCGTGCGGCGCCGTGATGTAGATGCCCATCTCGCGCTTGTCGACCACCGCGCCGAAGCTGCGCAGCACGTCGAGGTGGTAGTTGATGGGGCGGTCGCCGATCCGGCAGCCGCCCAGGTCCGGGATGATCGCCTCGCCCAGGCGGTGCAGCAGCGGACCGCAGAACAGGATCGGGATGCGGGAGCTGCCGGCGTGGGCGTCGATGTCCGCGACGTGGGCCCGCTCCACGTTCGAGGGGTCCAGGTGCAGGACGCCGCCGGGCACGTCGTGGTCGATCTTGACCCCGTGGATGGACAGCAGCTTCGAGACGATCCGGACGTCGGAGATATCCGGCACCGAGCGCAGCACGCTCGGCCCCTCCCCCAGCAGCGCGGCGACCATCGCCTTCGAGACCAGGTTCTTGGCGCCGCGCACGGTGATCTCACCGTCGAGGGGGCGCCCTCCGCGCACGTGGAAAGTCGAACTCATGGTGTCCTCGCCTGGGTGGACGGACGCCCGGGGCGCCCATATCTGACCGGCTCACCATACCGGAGCGGGCACGGCCCGGGCCCGCGCGCTGCGGGCCCGGGCCGTGGTGCCGGTGCGCGCTGGCTCAGTGCGCGTCGGCGGTGCGCGCCGGCAGCGTCTTCGGCATCCAGGAGGGACGGGAGGCCTCGAAGGCGGTGATGTCCTGCTCGTGGCGCAGGGTGAGGCCGATGTCGTCCAGGCCCTCCATGAGGCGCCAGCGGGTGTAGTCGTCGATGTCGAAGCGGAACGTGCTCTCGCCGCTGTGCACCTGGCGGTTCTCGAGATCGACGGTCACCTCGGCGCCCGGGTTCTCCTCGAGGATCTTCCACAGTTGCTCGATGTCGTCCTGGGCGAGGATGCCGGCGACGAGCCCCTGCTTGCCCGCGTTGCCGCGGAAGATCTCCGCGAAGCGGGTGGAGAGCACGGCCTTGAAGCCGTAGTCGCGCAGCGCCCACACCGCGTGCTCGCGGGAGGAGCCGGTGCCGAAGTCCGGGCCGGCCACGAGGACGGAGCCCTGCGCGTAGGCGGGCCGGTTCAGCACGAAGTCGGGATCGTTCGTGCGCCAGGCGTTGAACAGGCCGTCGTCGAAGCCGGTCTTGGTGACCCGCTTGAGGTAGACGGCGGGGATGATCTGGTCGGTGTCGACGTTGCTGCGGCGCAGCGGGACGCCGATGCCGGTGTGGGTGGTGAAGGCTTCCATCGGGGGGACTCCTGGTAGGGCCGGGTCAGGCGACGGGCTGGAGGTCGGAGGGCGCGGCATCGGCGCCGAGGTCCGACGGGGAGGACAGGGTGCCGCGCACCGCGGTCGCCGCGGCGACCACGGGCGAGACCAGATGGGTGCGCCCGCCCTTGCCCTGACGCCCCTCGAAGTTGCGGTTCGAGGTGGAGGCGGCACGCTCGCCGGGCGCGAGCTGATCCGGGTTCATGCCCAGGCACATCGAGCAGCCCGCCTGGCGCCACTCGGCGCCGAAGGCGAGGAAGATCTCGTGCAGGCCCTCCTGCTCCGCCTGCAGCCGTACCCGCGCCGAGCCCGGCACCACCAGCACCCGCACGTCGGGGTGCTTGGTGCGGCCCTCGAGCACGGAGGCGAAGGCGCGCAGGTCCTCGATGCGCCCGTTGGTGCACGAGCCCATGAAGACGGTGTCGACCCGGATCTCCTTCAGCGGCGTGCCGGGCACCAGGTCCATGTACTCCAGGGCGCGCTCGGCCGCGAAGCGGTCCGTCTCGTCCACGAAGTCCTCCGGTGCGGGCACCGCGGCGGAGAGCGGCAGGCCCTGGCCGGGGTTGGTGCCCCAGGTGACGAACGGCTCGAGCGCGTTGGCATCGATGACCACCTCGGCGTCGAAGGTGGCGTCATCCTCGCTGCGCAGCGTCCTCCAGTACTCGACGGCCTCGTCCCACTGCTCCCCCTGCGGGGCGTGCGGGCGGCCCTTGACGTACTCGAAGGTGGTCTCGTCCGGCGCGATCATGCCGGCACGGGCACCGGCCTCGATCGACATGTTGCAGATCGTCATGCGCCCCTCCATGGAGAGGGACCGGATGGCCTCGCCGCGGTACTCGAGCACGTAGCCGGCGCCGCCGCCGGTGCCGATCTTCGCGATCACCGCGAGGATGATGTCCTTCGCGGTGACGCCCGGCTTGAGCGAGCCGGTGACCGTGACGGCCATGGTCTTGAACGGGGTGAGCGGCAGGGTCTGCGTGGCGAGCACGTGCTCGACCTCGCTGGTGCCGATGCCGAAGGCGAGCGCGCCGAAGGCCCCGTGGGTGGAGGTGTGGGAGTCGCCGCACACCACCGTGATGCCCGGCATGGTCAGGCCCAGCTGCGGGCCCACCACGTGGACGATGCCCTGGTCCTTGTCCCCCAGCGAGTGGATGCGCACCCCGAACTCCTCGGCGTTGCGGCGCAGGGTGTCGATCTGGGTGCGGGAGGTGATGTCCGCGATCGGCTTGTCGATGTCGATCGTGGGGGTGTTGTGGTCCTCGGTGGCGAGGGTCTGATCGATGCGGCGCGGGGTGCGACCCTCCTGGCGCAGGCCGTCGAAGGCCTGCGGGCTGGTCACCTCGTGCAGCAGCTGGAGGTCGATGTACAGAAGGTCCGGTTCGCCGTTCTCACCGCGACGGACCACGTGATCCGCCCAGACCTTCTCTGCGAGGGTCCCCGCCATGTCGATCCTTCCCTGCGCCCCTCGTGGGGGCGCGCACCGTCACTGCTCGAAAACGCTCGGGGTGCGAGCGATGGGGTCCATGGTGTGCGGGTCCACGATGCGGTGCACTTGCGTCTCACCCAATAAGACGTCAGTATCGGGTCATGGACAAGACCTCGGAGGAGAACGGCAGCGGCGTCGGCGTGCTGGACAAGGCGGCGATCGTGCTCGGCGCCCTGGAAGCCGGCCCCGCCACGCTCGCGCAGCTCGTGCATTCGACCGGCCTGGCCCGCCCCACCGCGCACCGGCTCGCGGTGGCGCTCGAGTTCCACCACCTGGTGACCCGCGACATGCAGGGGCGCTTCATCCTGGGCCCGCGCCTGGGAGAGCTCGCCGCGGCCGCTGGCGAGGACCGCCTGCTGGCCTCCGCGGGCCCGGTGCTCGCGGCCCTCCGGGACCACACCGGCGAATCCGCCCAGCTGTACCGCCGCCAGGGCGACCACCGCATCTGCGTGGCCGCCGCGGAGCGGCCCATCGGCCTGCGCGACTCGGTGCCGCTCGGGGCGGCGCTGACCATGCGCGCCGGCTCCGCCGCGCAGATCCTGCTGGCCTGGGAGGAGCCGGACCGGCTGCACCGGGGCCTGCTGGGCGCCCGCTTCACCGCCACCCAGCTCTCCGCGGTGCGCCGACGCGGCTGGTCGCAGTCCATCGGGGAGCGGGAGCCGGGCGTGGGCTCCGTCTCCGCACCGGTGCGCGGGCCGAACGGCCGCGTGGTGGCGGCGCTGAGCATCTCCGGGCCGATCGAGCGGATCACCCGCCAGCCCGGACGGCTCCACGCCGCCTCCGTGATGAGCTCGGCGAACCACCTCACCGAACTGCTGCGCCGCGCCGGCGCCTGAGCTCAGTCCCGCTCGATCCACACCGGGGTGTTCGCGAAGCGCAGCACGTTCACCAGCTGACGCGGCGCGGCGACCGTGCCGCCCGCCCCGGCCGAGCGCTCCCCCGCGACCACCATCAGGCACGCGTCCTGGCTCGCCTCGACGAGCTGCCGGGGGCTGTCCGAGGCGGCGATCGTCACATCCCGCACATACACCGACGGGTGGGTCATCGCGATCCGCTGCGCCGTGCCGGCGAGGATCTCCTGCGCCTCCTCCGGCGTGGTCTCCGGCCGCACCACCAGATGGATGTCCCGGCCGTAGGCCTCGGCGAGATCCGCGGCGCGGGCGAGCGCCTCCGTGGCGATCTCGTGATGGACCAGGCCGATCGGCCCCTGCCCGTCCACGCGCCCGCGCACCACCACCACCGGGCAGTGCGCCCGGGCGGCCAGCGCCAGGCTCTTGGAGCCGACGATCAGCGTCATCAGGCGCCCGAGACCGCGACCGCCCAGCACCAGCAGATCCGCCTCCTCACTGGCCTCGACCAGCACGGGCACCGCGTTGCCGTCCACGATCTCGGAGGTGACGGGGATGTCGACCCCGGTCTCGCGCACGATCTCCACGGCGTCCTGGATCAGGCTGTGCGCGGCGCTGCGGAAGCCCGAGCCCGCCATCCCGGAGATGGGATCGATGTTGACGTCGAGCTCGGTCCACACGAAGGCGTGGACCAGATGCAGCGTCCCGCCGACGGCGTCGGCATGACGGGCGGCCCAGCGGACCGCGAGATCGGATTCGTCGGCATCGAACACACCGACGGTGATGCGGGGACCGGTGCTGTGTGTCATGTCACGAGGATACTCTGCGGCCGCGGAGGCGGGTGGGGACCTGCGGTCCCGGTCGAGGCCGCACGACTCCTGCGGATCCGCCTCATGCAGGGAATGCAGAAGGAGCCGGCATCCGCTGGATGCCGGCTCCTTGTGGTACCCCGTACCGGATTTGAACCGGTGTTACCGCCGTGAGAGGGCGACGTCCTGGGCCGCTAGACGAACGGGGCGGGCGCGGGATCGATGATCCCGCCTCGTACCCCGTACCGGATTTGAACCGGTGTTACCGCCGTGAGAGGGCGACGTCCTAGGCCGCTAGACGAACGGGGCGCGGGCCGCACAGCAGAGGACTGCTGCGTAGCGCTGGGGTACCAGGACTCGAACCTAGAATAACGGTACCAGAAACCGTCGTGTTGCCAATTACACCATACCCCATGGTGAGAAGTACTTTCCGCAGTGTTTCCCGTTCCGCTCCCCGGTGGTTTCCGTGGGCTTCCCGGCGATCTCCTGCGTGCCGTACCGAGGTAAGACTCTAGCGGGTTCTCGCGGCGAGCACAAAGCGAGAGGGCCTCTGAGCGCTGTGAGGCTCGGCACCCCGCCCCACAGCGCCCAGCGGGCTCACACCCAGGAGCTCACGCCTGGAGCGCGAGACGCTCGCGCAGGGCGCGCAGCCGCGCCAGGCTCGAAGGACGGCCCAGCAGCTCCATCGACTCGAACAGGGGCGGGGAGATGCGCCGGCCGGCGATCGCGCTGCGGAGCGGGCCGAAGGCGAGGCGCGGCTTGATCCCCATGTCCTCGACGATCGCGGCGCGCAGCGCCTGCTCCAGCGTGGCCGCGGAGAAGGAGTCCGCCGGGACGGCCTCCACCTCGGCCACGGCGCGGTCCAGCACCGCCACCGGATCGTCCCCCAGCTTCTTCAGGGCGTCCTCCTGCACCACCAGGTCCTCGTCGGCGACGAAGAGGAAGCCCATGAGGTCCGCCGCCTCGCCGAGCAGGTTCATGCGGGTCTGCACCAGCGGCGCCGCGGCGGCGACGAGGGCGCGCTGCTCCTCGGTGACCTGCTCCGGCAGCACCCCGGAGGCCTGCAGGTAGGGCAGCAGGCGCTCCACGAACTCCGCCTCGGGCAGCAGGCGGATGTGGTCGGCGTTGATGGCGGTGGCCTTCTTGAGGTCCACCCGGGCGGGGTTGGGGTTCACGTCCGAGGCGTCGAAGCGCTCCACCATCTCCTGGCGGCCGAACACGTCCTGGTCGGCGCTGTAGCCCCAGCCCAGCAGGGCCAGGTAGTTGACCATCCCCTCGGGCACGAAGCCCTGCTCGCGGTAGAGGAAGAGATCGGCCTGCGGGTCGCGCTTGGAGAGCTTCTTGTTGCCCTCCCCCATCACGTAGGGCAGGTGACCGAACTCGGGGACCCGTTCGGCGACGCCGATCTCGATCAGCGCGCGGTACAGCGCGATCTGGCGGGGCGTGGAGGAGAGGATGTCCTCGCCGCGCAGCACGTGGGTGATCCGCATGAGCGCATCGTCCACCGGGTTCACCAGCGTGTAGAGCGGCTGGCCGTTGGCGCGCACCACCACGAAGTCCGGGGTGGAGCCGGCCTTGAAGGTGATCTCGCCGCGCACCATGTCGGTGAAGGTGATGTCCTCCTCGGGCATGCGCAGGCGCCAGGTGGGCTCGCGGCCCTCGGCCCGCAGCGCCTCCTTCTGCGCCTCGGTGAGGTCGCGATCGTGGCCGTCGTAGCCGAGCTGCGGGTCGCGCCCAGCGTCCCGGTGACGCTGGGCGATCTCCTCCGCAGTGGAGAAGGACTCGTAGATGTGCCCGGCCTCCTTCAGCCGCGCGATGACGTCCTGATAGATCTCACCGCGCTGCGACTGGCGGTAGGGGCCGTGGGGGCCGCCCACCTCGACACCCTCGTCCCAGTCGATGCCCAGCCAGCGCATCGCGTCCAGCAGCTGGTGGTAGGACTCCTCGCTGTCGCGCGCGGCGTCGGTGTCCTCGATGCGGAAGATCAGCTTCCCGCCGTGGTGGCGAGCATGGGCCCAGTTGAACAGGGCGGTGCGCACCATGCCGACGTGCGGGGTGCCGGTGGGGCTGGGGCAGAAGCGCACCCGCACCTCGTCGGCGGAGGTGCTCGGGGCGGGCTGGGCGGGGGCGGTGGTCACTCGGGGATGCTCCTCGGGGAGGTGGTGGGGTGCGACTCAGCGGCGCACGACGGGGTTGGACAGGGTGCCGATGCCCTCGATCTCGACGTCGACCCGGGCACCGGGCTCGACGGTGCGCACACCGGCGGGGGTGCCGGTGAGCACGAGGTCGCCGGGCAGCAGGGTGACGACCGAGGAGATCTCGGCGATCAGCTCCGGGACGCCGCGCAGCATGTCGGCGGTGGTGCCGGACTGGGCCGGCTCGTCGTCGACGCGGGAGGCGATGGACAGGCCGGCGGCAGGCTCGAGATCCGTCTCGATCCACGGCCCGATCGGGCACGAGGTGTCGAAGGCCTTCGCGCGGAACCACTGGTTCTCCTCGCGCTGCGCGTCGCGGGCGGTGAGGTCGTTCGCGCAGGTGTAGCCCAGCACGTGGTCCGCGACCTGCTCCGGGGCGAGGTCCTTGGCCATGCGCTTGATGACCACGGCGAGCTCCGCCTCGAGGCTCAGCTCCTGGCTGTAGGACGGGATCATCACGGGGTCGCCGGGGCCCACCACGGCGGTGTTGGGCTTGAGGAAGTAGAGGGCCTGCTCGGGGACCTCGTGACCGAGCTCGGCGGCATGGGCGGCGTAGTTGCGGCCCACGCACACCACCTTCGAGCGCGGGATCACGGGGGCGAGCAGCCGCACGTCCTCCAGCGGGAGGATCGTGCCGGTGGGACGGATCTCTGTGTACAGGGGATCACCGGTGATTCCGTAGACCATGTCCCGGCCGTCCTTCTCGCTGACGATGCCGAACATGGGGTCCTCGCCGGTGGTGAATCGGGCGATGCGCATGGGCGCCAGTCTAGGCGGTCGGCCCGGCGGGGCGGCCCTGCCCCGCTCGCCCCCGCGGACCCGTCCCTGCCCTCCACGCCGCGCTGGACGCCCCTGACCACCGCCCCTTATGCTTGAACTGTCAATCATCTAGGGCGGGAGCGCAGCACGATGAGCATCGATCCGCAGGCCGTGACCTTCGGCCTGGACACCTTCGGGGACGTGACTGTGGACGACGAGGGCGCGCCGGTGGCGCCTGCCCAGGTGCTCCGCGACGTCGTCGCCCAGGGCGAGCTCGCCGATCGGGTGGGCATCGACCACTTCTCGATCGGCGAGCACCACCGCCCCGACTTCGCCGTGAGCGCGCCGGACATCGTGCTCGCCGCGCTCACCTCGCGCACCGAGCGGATCACCCTGGGCACGGCCGTGATCGTGCTGAGCAGCGACGACCCGCTGCGCGTGATCGAGCGCTTCTCCACCCTCGACGCCCTCTCGCAGGGGCGGGCCGAGCTCACCGTGGGCCGCGGTTCCTTCACCGAGTCCTTCGCTCTGTTCGGCGTCGCGCTGGAGGACTACGAGACGCTCTTCGAGGAGAAGCTGGACCTGCTCGTCGCGGGGCTCTCCCGCGAGCCGATCACCTGGTCCGGCACCACCAGGCCCCCGCTGCGGAACCAGTCGCTGCATCCGGCGCTCGACCGGGAGCTGCCCACCTGGGTGGCCGTGGGCGGCAGCCCGCACTCCGTGCTCCGCGCCGCACGCCACGGCCTGCCGCTCATGCTCGCGATCATCGGCGGCCCGTCGCAGCGCTTCGCCCCCTTCGTGGATCTGTTCCGCGAGGCCACGCAGGAGCTCGGCGTGGGCGCGCTCCCCGTCGGCGTCCACTCCCCGGGCCACATCGCGGCCGACGACGAGACCGCGCGGCGACAGCTCGCCCCGCACTGGATCCACAACCGCAACGAGATCGGGCGCGAGCGCGGCTGGGGCCCCTCGGGCCTCGCCGAGTTCGAGGCGGAGGCCGACCACGGCGCGCTGTACGTCGGCTCCCCCGAGACCGTGGCGCAGAAGATCGCCGCGACCATCACCGCGCTGGGCATCGAGCGCTTCGACATGAAGTACGCCAGCGGCCCGATGCCGCACGCGCAGCTCATGGAGTCGATCCGCCTCTACGGCACCGAGGTGATCCCGCGGGTGCGGGAGCTGCTGGCCGGGTGAGGGCCGTCGCGCCGTGCGAGGATGAGCGCGCCCCCGACCTCGAAGGATCCCAATCGATGCCCGCTCCCCCGCCCGTGCGCACGCTCTCGGCGGCCGAGGCCGTCGCCGCCCGGCATGCGCACGAGCAGCGGGCCGATGCGCTGACCGCCGCGCATCGCGCGCGGAAGCGGCGGGGCGAGAAGCACGCGGTCGAGGACTTCCTGTTCACCTACTACCCGTTCTCGGCCGCGCGCCTGCGCCGCTGGCACCCCGGCTGGCGGGTCGACTACACAGCCGCGGCCGACGTCGACTCCGAGGGTCGCCCCCTGATCGCGGACGTCGACGAGGCCGGGCACCGCTCCTGGTACCTCGACTCGCCGGGACCGGAGGCCGTGCGGCGTGCGGACGTGCAGCGGTACCTCGCGGAGCGCGCCGACGCCCTCGCGTTCATGACCCGCCTGCTGCGCTCCTCGGCGCTCACCCGGCGCCGGCCGGAGTTCGGATGCTTCGGGCTGCACGAGTGGGCGATGGTGCACGGCCTGGGCGAGGGCGAGCAGCGGCACGAGGATCTGCCGCTGCGGCTCACGCAGCAGGAGACGGACGCGGTGGTGGAGCGGGAGAACCTGGTGTGCTCGCACATCGACGCGTTCCGCTTCTTCACGCCGTCGGCCGCGCCCCGGAACTCGCTCGAGCCCGCGCGCGCGACCCAGGTGGACCACGACAACCCCGCCTGCCTGCACGTGGGGATGGATCTGTACAAGTGGTCGATGAAGCTCACCCCGCTGATCCCCTCGGACCTGGTGCTGGACTGCTTCGAGCACGCCCGCACCACCCGGGTGCTGGACATGGAGGCGAGCCCCTACGACGTGCGGCCGCTCGGCTACGGCGCGGTGCCGATCGAGACCCCGGCCGGGAAGGCGGAGTACGTGCGCCGCCAGCGCGAGCTGGCCCGCGGGGCCGAGGCGCTGCGGCAGCGGCTGCTGGAGGAGCTGGAGGGCCTGCACGCCGGCGGGCCGGTCCCGTGAGGGGACCGGCCCGCGGCGTCGGGAGGCGCGGCGCTCAGAGCGTCGCGGCCTCCTCGTAGGCGTCCTGCGCGTCCTCACCGAAGTAGGGGCCGTACATGACGTTCTTCTGCGTGGTGTAGCCGAAGCTGTTCACCGAGTTCTGTGCCCCATCGTCGAGGAACCAGGGACCGCCGGAGGAGCCGCCGGTCATGTCGCAGTCGATGCCCTGAGAGAGGGTGCCTCCCAGGGTGTCGTCGGAGGCCGTCCCGGAGCAGGACTCCAGGGACTGCCCGTCGAAGGGGGTTGCGGCGGGGTAGCCGTAGGCGGTGTAGTGCTCACCGCGCGCCTGGTTGAAGGCGATCGAGGTGGTGCCCACCACGGACTCCAGCGTGCCCGAGCCGCTCTCGGGGACCACGGTCGCGAAGGCGACGTCGTAGCTGATGTCCTCCTGCTGCACCCACTGGTCGGTGGAGACCAGATCCGTGGCGGCCCAGGTGCCGTAGGGCGCCTCGCCGTGGTCGTAGGCGGGCACGAACACCCAGTTGGTGGCCCAGGTCCCGGCGTCGTTCACGCAGTGACCGGCGGTGGCGACGGTGGAGCCGTTCGAGGAGGCGACCGCGTTGCCGGAGCAGACGTAGTCCACGCCGCCCTGGGTGAAGAACACCTTCCCCACCGTGTCCTGGGCGGCGGTGCCGGCCTTGGGGCCCTTCCCCTTGCCGGCGGGCTTGCCCTTCACCACGGCCGGGGCGCCGCGTTCCACGTCGGCGTGGACGGCCGCCTGCTCCGGGGCGAGCTCCGCGGCCGGGACGGCATCCTCCATGCGCTCGGCGGTCCAGTACTCGTGGGCGTCCGCCCGGGAGGAGGAGGCGATGCTCTCCCGGTCCACGTCGGAGCCGTCGGCGGAGGCGAGGCCGGCGCCGCCCATCGTGAGGGCTGCGGCGACGGCGACGGTGCCGAGCGCCCGGGCGCTGCGGCGGAGGGTTCCTGTGCGCATCAGGGGATGCCTTTCTGCGGGGGTGCAGGGATGGACGTCGCCGAAGCGACGTGGCGGCACGCTAACGCATGTGAGGCAGGCCACTGAGCGGGTTCCGGGCAAGCGTTCCGCTTTGACCGGTTTGGTCGTGACCGCGCGTGCTTACCGACCGGTAGCGTCCGCGTCGGGGCGGTCCCCGTCGCGCCGCTCCTCAGGATCGGCGCCCCCGACGTCGTCGGCATCGTCGTCCGACGGGCTCGGCGGGCGCCGCTCCAGGGGGACGGGGCGCGCGCGGTCCCGGCGCTGTGGGTCCCAGTGTGCGAGCGCGTCCTCGCCGCTGCGCTCGGCCGGGGTGAGGGAGGTGTCCTCGGAGCGTCGTGCGGGCATCGCTCACCTTCCGTCGTCGGGACCAGCAGGCTACGCCCGGCGCGTCGGCGCCGCCTGGCAGACTGGCACCATGTCGACCCTCACGCCGTTCCTGCCCGAGAGCTCCGCCGACGCCGGACAGGACGCGATCGTGGACGGCTTCATCGCGGCGCAGGAGTCCGTGGGACGCACGCTCTACCCGCATCAGGAGGAGGCGCTGCTGGCGATCACGGCGGGCGATCACGTGATCGCCGCGACCCCCACCGGCTCGGGCAAGACCACCATCGCCTACGCGGCGGTGTTCGCGGCGATGGCCCGCGGGGAGCGCTCCTACTACACCGCACCGATCAAGGCGCTGGTGAGCGAGAAGTTCTTCGACCTGGTGGCGCAGTTCGGCGCGGAGAACGTGGGCATGATGACGGGCGATTCCGCCGTGAACCACGATGCCCCGATCATCGTGTGCACCGCGGAGATCTTCGCCAATCACGCCCTGCGCGACGGCCCCGCCTCGGAGGTGGGACTCGCCGTGATGGACGAGTTCCACTACTACGGGGACCCCCAGCGCGGATGGGCCTGGCAGGTGCCGCTGGTGGAGCTGCCGCGGTGCCAGTTCGTGCTGATGAGCGCCACCCTGGGAGACGTCTCCTTCTTCGCGGAGGACCTCGAGGAGCGCACCGCGCGCGAGGTCACCGTCATCGACGACGCCCCGCGCCCCGTGCCGCTGGACTTCCGCTGGTCGCTGGACCCGCTGCCGGAGACGATCACCACGATCCTCCAGGACCGCGACGCCCCGGTGTACATCGTCCACTTCACCCAGAAGGACGCCCTCGAGCAGGCGCAGGCGCTGCAGGGCCAGAAGATCCTCGACGCCGGGGAGAAAGAGCGGATCCGTGAGATCATCGGCGACTTCCGCTTCTCGCGAGGCTTCGGGCAGATCCTCTCGCGCCTGGTGCGCGAGGGCATCGGTGTGCACCACGCCGGGATGCTCCCCAAGTACCGCCGCCTGGTGGAGAAGCTCGCGCAGTCCGGCCTACTGAAGATCATCTGCGGCACCGACACCCTGGGCGTGGGCATCAACGTGCCGATCCGCACCGTGCTGCTCACGGGGCTCGCGAAGTTCGACGGCAAGCGGATGCGGCTGCTCAACGCGCGCGAGTTCCACCAGATCGCGGGCCGCGCGGGACGCGCGGGCTTCGACACCGTGGGCCACGTCGTGGTGCAGGCGCCCACCTGGACCATCGAGTTCGAGAAGGAGCGCGCCAAGCAGCGCGCCCGGGAGGCCGCCGGAAAGGCGCCCAACAATGCGAAGAAGCGCAAGAAGGAGCCCAAGCCCCGCATTCCCGAGGGCGCGATCTCGTGGTCGGAGACGAATCTGACCAAGCTGGTGGAGAATCCCCCGGAATCGCTGCGCCCCCATCTGCGGATCACCGCCTCGATGGTGCTGGCGCTGATCGCCCGGCCGGGCGACGCGATCGCCTCCGGCCGGCACCTGATCATGACCAGCCACCAGACGCCCTCCCAGAAGCTGCGCCTGGTGAAGGAGGCGGTGGACCTCTTCCGCGGGCTGCGGGATGCGGAGATCGTGGAGGTGCTGGAACGGCCCGACCATCTGGGACGGCGGTTCGCCCTGGTGGAGGACCTCCAGCTCGACTTCACGATGAACCAGCCGTTGGCCCCGTTCGCGATCGCGATGATCGACTCGCTGGACGAGGAGTCCGAGACCCTCACCCTCGACACCGTCTCGATCATCGAGGCGATCCTCGAGGATCCCCGCCAGATCCTGCTGGCCCAGCAGAACGCCGCCAAGGGCGAGCTGCTCGCCGAGCTGAAGGCCGACGGAGTGGAGTACACCGAGCGGATGGCGCGGCTGGACGAGGTGAGCTGGCCGAAGCCGCTCGAGGAGGACCTCGAGGCGGCGCTGGAGATCTACGCCCGCACCCGGCCGTGGGTGCGCGCCGAGGACCTCTCCCCCAAGTCGGTGGTGCGGGAGTTCTACGAGACCGGCCAGACCTTCAGCGAGTTCGTGCAGCGCTACGGCCTGCAGCGCTCCGAGGGCATCGTGCTGCGCTACCTCTCCGACGCCTACCAGGCGATGCGCCGCACCGTCCCGCAGGACCTGCGCACCGACGCGCTGGAGAGCCTCATCGAATGGCTGGGCGTGCTGGTGCGCGGGATCGACTCCTCGCTGCTGGACGAGTGGGAGGCGCTCACCCATCCCGAGGACCTCGAGGGGGATGCCGCCTCCGAGATCCGGCCCAGCTCCCCGCGCGGTCTCTCCGCCCAGACGGCGGTGCTGCGCACGATGGTGCGCGCCGCGATGTGGCAGCGGGTGGAGCACTTCGCCTTCGAGCGCGAGGAGCGCCTGGCGGAGCTCGACAGCGCCTCCGGCTGGGACCGGGCGCGCTGGGCCACGGCGATGGACGGCTACTACGACACCTATGACCACGTGGGGATCGACGGCGCGGCCCGCTCCCCGCAGCTGCTGCAGATCCACGAGGAGTCGCGGCTGTGGCGGATCCGCCAGGCCTTCGCCGATCCCGAGGGGAACCACGACTGGGCGATCGAGGCCGAGCTCGATCTCGAGGCCACCGACGAGGCCGGGGAGCCGGTGCTCGCGATCACCCACGTGGGCGACGCCGCGGCGCGCTGAGCATGCAGGAGGCCCGCGGCGCGGAGGACGCGCCGCGGGCCTCAGCACACGGTCACTGCGGGTTGACCTCCACCTGCGGGTTCACCTCGACCTGGGGGTTGACCTCGACGAAGCGCAGGGTCGACTTCTGGGGGTTCACCTCGACCTGGGGGTTCACCTCGACGAAGCGCAGGGTCGACTTCTGCGGGTTGACCTCCACCGCGCTCGCGGCGCCCGCGCCGGCGACGGCGAGGCCCACGGCGAGGGTCAGCCCACCGGCGACCTTGGCGACGCGTCCGGTCCAGCGGCGCGGGCCCGTAGCCCCGCCGAGCGTGTTCTTCTCTGACATCACGACGATCTTCCTCTCGACCCCTGGGCGGTGCCTCGGAACGGCCCGCCGGGACCCAGAATACCGAACGTGACGGGCCCCACAAGGGTCCGGCCGCTACCGGCCGCCACCGTGCGAGACCCCTTCCACCGCCGCGCACGCCTCCTCGAGGCTCGCCCCGCGCGCCACAGCCGCGCCCACCAGGAACGCGGAGATCGGGGCCATCGACCGCTGCACGCCGTCCGCCACCACGCCCGTCATCACGTGCACCCGGTCCACGTCGAGATCCACGCCGTCCACCCCGAGGGACGCGGCGGCGCGGTCCAGCCACGGCCGCAGGGTGGTCGACCAGTCTTCCTGCCGGGTCACCGGCTCCCTCGCCGCCATCAGAACTTCACCTTCTCCCAGCCGCGGCGCTCGGCCTCGCGGCGCGGATCCTTGCTGCGGTAGACGATGTACGGCCGCGTGAGGTAGCCGACCGGCGCGGCGAACACATGCACCAAGCGGGTGAAGGGCCAGGCCGCGAAGAGCAGCAGCGCGCTGAGCACGTGCAGCTGGAAGAACAGCGGTGCCTGGCTCATGAGCTCGGTCGAGGGCTGCAGGGTCCAGAACTGGCGGAACCAGATCGAGACCCCCTCGCGATAGTCGTAGTCGCCGAAGGTGGTGTGCACGAGCGTGGCGAGCACACCGAAGCAGATCACGGCGGTGAGGAGCAGGTACATGATCTTGTCGCCCACCGTGGTCGCCCCGAACACGCGCGCGTTGGTGCGGCGGCGGTACAGCAGGATCATCAGCCCGCCCACGCAGGCCACCGCGGCGGCGAGCCCGATCGTCACCGCCATGAGGTGGTAGACGTGGTCCGAGATCCCCAGGAAGCGCGTCCAGGACTTCGGGATCCCGAGGCCCACCACATGCCCCACGAAGATCCCGATGATCCCGAAGTGGAACATCGGCGAGCCGATCGAGAGCAGCCGCGACTCGTAGATCTGGCTGGACCGGGTGGTCCACCCGAAGCGGTCGGTGCGGAAGCGCCACACGTGCCCGAGCACGAACACGGCCAGCACCGTGTAGGGCAGCACCACCCACAGCAGCAGGTCGAGGGTCGAGGTGTCGTTCATCAGGGGCGTCCTCTCAGCAGGTCCACGGGAACGGGGCCGGGGGCGGTGGCGCGGGACTCGCAGCCGCTCGCGGCGAAGGTCTGCCCACCGAGCGCCGCCGCGTCGGCGTCGAGGCCGTAGCCGTCCAGACCCACGGTCTCCTCCTCCGGTCCCTCCTCGGCGAGGCGCAGCACGGCCGCGCGGTCGTCGGCGTCCAGGGGCGGGAGAGTCGCGCACAGGGCCACGAGCACCCCGTGCCAGGGCGAATCGATCTCCTCGAGGTGCAGGCGCAGCAGCTCCACGCCGGGCCGGTTGGCACGCAGGATCTTCGCCCCCCTCTCGGGATCGTGCGCGGCCGCGAACTCGAGCACCAGCGGGAGATGGTCCGGCAGCTCCTTCTCCCCCGCCTCCAGACCCGCCGCCCGGAAGTCCTGCTTGATGCGCAGCAGGGCCATGCCGCGGCGGCGGGTGTCGCCGTGGCTGAAGTACGTCAGGTGCAGGCAGCCCCGTCGGCGGGTGTCGAAGGTGTCGACGTACTGCTCCTGCAGCGCGATCGGGTCCATCGCCCGCAGCGCCTCGAGGCTTCCCGCGACGGCGTCCCGCAGCGCCGCCGGCAGCGGGGCGGTGAGCTCGGCGAGATCGGCGTAGCGCTCGCGCACCGCGGCGTCCGGGTAGCTCAGCAGCCACGAGGCGGCGAGCCAGGTGATCCGCAGCTGCGGCGTGTCCAGGCCCGAGGCGTGCAACAGGTCGCGCGGCGAGCGGACGCTCTTCGGCCCACGCGCCGCGGCGACGGCCGCGCCGTGCACGGCGTCCTCGCCGGTGCGGCGGCCGAGCAAGCGGGCGAGGGCGCCCATCAGGCACCCCCCGTCGCGGGCGCCGGGAAGAGACCGTCGGGGCGACCTCGACCATCCCAGTTCAACAGGTTGATCCGCACGCCGTCCGGGCGCTCGGGCGCGGCCTCCTGACGCTTGGTGGCGTAGCCCGGGCCGGCCATCCCGAGGGACTCCTCCGGCAGGGACATGGTCATCCCCGGGCCGCCGGGCGCGTTCAGCGGGCAGTCGGTGCCGGTGGACTCGAGGTCGTGGGCCGATTCGTGGTGGCCCACGGGGATCACGTAGCGATCCTCGTACTTCGCGATCGCCAGCAGCCGATACATCTCCTGCATGCTCTCGCCGTCCATCCCCACCGCGTTCGCGATCCCCTCGCGAGGCTCGCGGCCCAGGTTGATGTCGCGCATGTAGGAGCGCATCGCGGCCATGCGGTAGAGCACCCGCTCCACGGTGGGCACGTCGCCCGCGGTGAAGAGGTTCGCGAGGTACTCCACCGGGATACGCAGCGCGTCGATCGCGGCGAAGAGGTTCTCGGCATCCTCCGCGTCGTAGCCGGTGTCCCGCACCACGTCCACCACCGGGGAGAGCGGCGGGATATACCAGACCATCGGCATCGTGCGGTACTCGGGGTGCAGCGGCAGCGCGACCTCGTAGTCCTTGATCAGTCGATAGGTGGGTGACCGCTGGGCCGCCAGCAGCCAGTCGTGCGGGATGCCTGCGGCCTTCGCGCCCGCGATCACCTCGGGATCGTTCGGGTCCAGGATCAGGTCGCGCTGGGCGCGGTAGAGCTCCTTCTCGTCGCGGGTGGAGGCCGCCTCGGTGACACGGTCGGCGTCATAGAGCACCAGACCGATGTAGCGCAGGCGCCCCACGCAGGTCTCCGCGCACACCGTCGGCTCCCCCTGCTCGATCCGGGGGTAGCAGAAAGTGCACTTCTCCGCCTTGCCGGTGCGGTGGTTGAAGTAGATCTTCTTGTACGGGCATCCGGTGATGCACATGCGCCAGCCGCGGCAGCCGTCCTGGTCCACGAGCACGATGCCGTCCTCCTCGCGCTTGTAGATCGCGCCGGAGGGGCAGGAGGCCACGCAGGTGGGGTTCAGGCAGTGCTCGCAGATGCGGGGCAGGTAGAACATGAAGGTCTGGTCGAACTCGAAGGTGACCTTGTCCTCGATGCCCTTGAGCATCGGGTCCTTGTCCTTGTGCAGGTACGTGCCGCCGAGGTCGTCGTCCCAGTTGCCGGACCACTGGATCTGGGTGCGCTCGCCGGTGATCAGCGACTTCGGAGGCGCGGTGGGGATGTTCTCCTGCTGCGCAGGGGCGTTCAGGAGGGTGTCGTACTCGTAGGTCCACGGCTCGTAGTAGTCCTCGATGCCGGGCAGCTTCGGATTCGAGAAAAGCTGCATCAGCTTCGTGATCCGCCCGCCCGCCTTGAGCTTCAGCCGGCCGTTGCGCCCCAGCTCCCAGCCGCCCTTCCACTTCTCCTGGTCCTCGTAGCCGCGGGGGTATCCCTGGCCGGGGCGGGTCTCGACGTTGTTGAACCAGATGTACTCCGTGCCGGAGCGATTGGTCCACGCCTGCTTGCAGGTCACCGAGCAGGTGTGGCAGCCGATGCACTTGTCGAGGTTCATCACCATCGACATCTGGGCCATGACGCGCATGTCGTCTCTCCTCGTTCTCGCAGGTCTCAGTACTCGACGGGGGCGGTGCGGCGGCGGATCATCGTGACCTCGTCGCGCTGGTTCCCCGTCGGGCCGTAGTAGTTGAAGGCGTAGGACAGCTGGCCGTAGCCGCCGATGAGGTGGCTGGGCTTGAGCATGATCCGGGTCAGCGAGTTGTGGATGCCGCCGCGCATCCCGTCCCGCTCGGTGAGCGGCACGTTCACGGTCCGGTCCTGGGCGTGGTGCATGAAGGCGGTGCCCTTCGGCATCCGATGCGAGACCACGGCGCGGGCGGCGACCACCCCGTTGCGGTTGGTGGCCTCGATCCAGTCGTTGTCGGTGATCCCCACGGCCTCGGCGTCCTCAACGCTCATCCAGATCGTCTGCCCGCCGCGGGAGAGGTTCATCATGAAGAAGTTCTCCATGTACATCGAGTGGATCGCCCACTTGTTGTGCGGGGTCAGGTAGCGCACCGAGATCGAGGTGCCCTTCTCGTCCCTCTCCCCCGGCGGCAGCTCCCCGAACAGGGCGGTCATGTCCAGCGGGGGCCGGAACACGGGAAGCGCCTCGCCCATCTCGAGCATCCAGTCGTGGTCGAGGTAGAAGTGCTGGCGGCCGGTGAGGGTGTGCCAGGGCTTCTTCCGCTCCACGTTGATCGTGAAGGGGCTGTAGCGGCGCCCGCCGGACTCCGAGCCTGACCACTCCGGGCTCGTGATCACGGGGACGGGGGCGGCCTTGGTGTCCGCGAAGTGGATCCGCTTGCCCTCGTGCTCCGCGGCGAGGTCGTGCAGGCGGGTGCCGGTGCGCTTCTCGAGGGTCTTGAAGCCCTCGGTGGCCATGTGCCCGTTGGTGGTGCCGGAGAGTCCCAGGATGAACTCGCAGGCCTGCAGGTCCGTGACGAGCTTCGGCCGTCCGGCGGCGGGCCCGGTGCGGTGGGTGCCGTTGAGGCGGCCCAGCTCGGCGACGTAGTCGGCGACGTCGTAGGTGATGCCCTTGGTGGTCATGCCGAGGGTCTCGAGCAGCGGGCCGATGGAGGTGAACTTCGCGTGGATCTGCGTATAGTCCCGCTCCACCTCCACCAGGGTGGGCATGGTGAGTCCCGGCACGGGCTCGCACTCGCCCTTCTTCCAGTCCCGCACCCGCCCGTGCGGGGTGGCCAGCTCCCCGGGGGTGTCGTGCTGGAGCGGGAAGGCGACCACGTCGGTGCGGGTGCCCAGGTGCCCCTCGGCGAGCTCGCTGAAGCGCCGGGCGATCCCGGCCCACGTCTCCCAGTCGGTGCGGGACTCCCACGGGTTCGAGATCGCGGGGTTGAAGGAGTGCACGAAGGGGTGCATGTCCGTGGTGGACAGGTCGTGCTTCTCGTACCAGGTCGCCGCCGGCAGCACCACGTCGGAGTGGAGGGTGTGGCTGGTCATGCGGAAGTCGAGGGTGAGCATCAGGTCGACCTTCCCGATGGGCGCCTCCTCCCGCCAGCGCACGTCCCGCGGGCGCAGGTGCTCCGGCGTCTCCTCCTCGGTGGCGGCCGAGTCCACGCCCAGCAGGTGGCGGAAGAAGTACTGATCGCCCTTGGCGGAGGAGCCCAGCGTGTTCGCCCGCCAGATCGACCAGATCTTCGGGTGGTTCTGCGGGGCGTCCGGATCCTCGGCGGCGAAGCTGATCCCGCCGTCCTTCAGCTGCTCGACGAGATACGGGATCGTCTCCTTCCCGGCCTCCGCGGCGCGGTCGGCGACGTCGAGGGAGGAGACGTCGAACTGCGGGTAGAACGGCTGCCAGCCCAGGCGCTGCGAGAGGGCGACGGCATCCGCCGTGGTGGTGCCCGCGAAGCGGCCCGCGCCCGTGGCCGCGGCGAGGGTGTCCGCGCCGAAGCGGTCGTAGCGCCACTGGTCGGTGTGCATGTACCAGTAGGTGGTCTGGGTCATCTGGCGCGGCGGCCGGGTCCAGTCCAGCGCATTGGCGAGATGCAGCCAGCCGGTGATCGGCCGCACCTTCTCCTGTCCGACGTAGTGGGCCCAGCCCCCGCCGTTGACGCCCTGCGTGCCGCAGAGGGTGGTGAGGGTGAGGAAGGAGCGGTAGATGGTGTCGGAGTGGAACCAGTGGTTGGTGCCCGCGCCCATGATGATCATCGAGCGCCCGCCGGAGTCGATCGCACTGCGGGCGAACTCGCGGGCGATGCGCGCCGCGGCCACCCCGGGCACGCCCGTGATGGTCTCCTGCCAGGCGGGGGTGTACAGCGCCTCGGCATCGTCCAGCCCGCGGGCCCACTGCCCCGGCAGTCCCTCGCGCCCCACCCCGTACTCGGCCAGCAGCAGGTCGTAGACGGTGGTGACGAGCCGGCCGTCGAGCTCGCGCACGGGCACGCCGCGGGCGATGTCGCCGCGGCCGCCCTGCCCGGCCGTGTCGAAGCGGGGAAGGAGCACCTCGGCCACGTCCTCGTGGTGGCCCAGCAGGGTGAGCGCCGGATCCAGATCGTCCAGCTCGAGGTTCCAGCGGCCCTCGCCGTCGGCGCTGTAGCGGTGGCCGAGGGTGCCGTTCGGGACCACGACCCCGCCGCCGGCGCGGTCGAACATCATGGGCTTGAAGTCCGCGTGCTCGGTCGCGGCCTCGGCGGTGCGGTGCTCCCCCGCCTCGCTCGCCACCAGGAACTTGCCGGGCACCAGCGCGCCGTCCTCGCGCCTCTCGAGCTGCACCAGGAAGGGCAGGTCGGTGTACTGCCGGGAGTACTCCTCGAAGGCGGGGACCTGCTGCTCGACGTAGAACTCGCGCAGGATCGTGTGGCCCATCGCCATGGCGAGCGCCGCGTCGGTGCCCGGGTGCGGGGCGAGCCACTCGTCGGCGAACTTGACGCTCTCGGCGTAGTCGGGGGCGACGGAGATGACCTTCTGGCCGCGGTAGCGGGCCTCGGCCATCCAGTGGGCGTCCGGGGTGCGGGTGAGCGGCACGTTCGAACCCCACATGATGAGGTAGGCCGCGTCCCACCAGTCCCCGGACTCGGGCACGTCGGTCTGGTCGCCGAACACCTGCGGGGAGGCGGGCGGGAGGTCCGCGTACCAGTCGTAGAAGGAGAGCATCGACCCGCCGATGAGCTGGTGGAAACGGGCCCCGGAGGAGAAGGAGACCTGGCTCATCGCAGGGATCGGCGAGAAGCCGGTGGCGCGGTCGGGCCCGAACTCCTTCACCGTGTGCACGTAGGCGGCGGCGACGAGCTCCTCGGCCTCCTCCCAGGTGGCGCGCACCAGTCCACCCTTCCCGCGGGCGCGCTTGTAGCGCATCGCCTTCTCGGGATCGGAGACGATCGCCTTCCACGCCTCGACCGGGTCTCCCCCGGGCACCTTCGCCTTCTCCTCGCGGAACAGCTGCAGCAGCGCCGAGCGCACGTACGGGTAGCGCACCCGGGTGGGCGAGTAGGTGTACCAGGAGAACGAGGCGCCGCGGGGGCAGCCGCGCGGCTCGTACTCGGGCCTGTCGGGGCCGGTGGAGGGGTAGTCCGTCTCCTGCGACTCCCAGGTGATCACGCCGTCCTTGACGTAGACCTTCCAGGAGCAGGAGCCGGTGCAGTTCACGCCGTGCGTGGAGCGCACCACCTTGTCGTGGCTCCAGCGCTCCCGGTAGAAGGCGTCGCCGCCGCGCCCGCCCACCCGGTGGGTCTCGCGGCTGTCGGCGCTGATCCGCTCGGCGCGGGAGAACATCCTGCGGGCGCCGATCAGCGCGTCGAACAGCGGGGAGTCGATGCCGGGCTCTCCGGCGCCGGTGCTCGCGGGCGTCTCGCGACTCTCCTGGGTGGTCATGGGTGCTCCTTCAGCGATCGGGGCGGTCGAGGGGACGGGCGGGGCGGGCGCGGCTACGAGCCCGCGGCGGCGGTCCGGGCACCGCGGGCCACGAACAGCGTCACTCCGACGGCGCCGAGCGTGGCCAGCAGCAGCAGGACGATGCCCAGCGAGTAGCTGCCGCTGCTGGCGTGGATCGCGGCCATCACCAGCGGCGGGACGAAGCCACCGAGGCCGCCCGCGGCGCCCACGAAGCCCGTGACGGACCCGACCACCGACGGCTCGCTGGTCTGCGCCACCAGGGCGAACACCGCGCCGGAGCCCAGTCCGAGCCCGGCCGCCATGACGATGAAGGCGATCGTGCCCAGCGGCATCAGCGCGGGCTGGAACGCCAGGACGAGGGCCGCCGCGGCGACGGCGGTGTAGGACAGCAGCAGGGTGCGGGAGGCGCCGAGGGAGTCGGAGAGGGTGCCGCCCAGCGGGCGCATGATCACCGCGACGATCACGAATCCCGCCATGCGGAAGGAGGCATCGGCCGTCTCGAGCCCGTACCAGTTCTGGAGCATCGTGGGCAGGAACACCGAGAACGCCACGTAGCCGCCGAAGGACAGCGCGTACAGGTAGCAGGCCTGCCAGGTGACCGTCAGCCGCATCACGGCCGCGGACTGCGCGACGATGCTCCTGCGCGCGGGCTGCCAGGTGGGGGCGGGCCGCATGAACAGCCGGCCCACCACCGCGAAGGCGATCAGCGCGGCGGCGGTGGCCACGAACGGCGCCACGTCCCCGATGCCGGTGAGCAGCGGCACCGTGGTGAACGCGCTGATGGCGGTGCCGCCCATGCCCACGCCGTACAGGCCGGTGGCCATGCCCCGCTTGGCCGGCGGGAACCAGGAGTTCACGTAGGGCACGCCGATGGCGAAGGTGGTGCCGGCGATGCCCAGGAAGAACCCGCCCACCAGCAGGGTGGGGTAGGTGTACTGGCCCACGAACCCCAGGAAGAGCACCGGGATCACGGTGAGCACGGAGACCAGGGGGAACATCAGGTGGCCGCCGAAGCGGTCCGTGAGTGCCCCCATGACGATCCGCCCCAGCGAGCCCACCAGCACCGGGATGGCCACGATCAGCGAGGCATCGGCGCTCAGGCCGCGCTCCACGTAGATCGGGCCCAGGGGGCTGAGCAGCGCCCAGGCCCAGAAGTTGATGCCGAATCCTACGGTGACCAGGAGGAGGGCTCTCCAGGCGCCGGCGGGGACGGTGTCGGAGGAGGCGGTGGTGGTGCGGGACGGGGTCACGGTCATCGGTGCTCCACGCTCGGGGGCGGATACGCAGATCGAGGGGTCTCGACGGCGCACGGCGGGGTCGTTCCCGCGCCCCCATAGGGTCCTCGGCCTGTGGGCCCAGAGTAGGGGACGTCCGTCCCGAAAGCACTGTTACCGACTATTCACCTGCGGAATTCCCGGGGCCGCCACGGAAAGTGATGCCGAGGACACGCGAAGAACGCCGCGTGAAGGACGAGAGAAACGCAGCCCTCTCCTCGCGCGGCGCACGAAAGAATGAATTCCGTGAATCCGGTGATGCGATATTCCGCGTCGCGGCGGCTCAGGCGGGAGCGTCGAGCTCCAGGTCCACCATCAGCTCCCCGGCGATGGTCTCGAGCGCCTCGCGCAGGTCCTGCTCCTGGGCCGAGGCCGGCAGGCGGACCTCCGCCTCCGCCTCGAACAGCATCCCGCCGCCCTCCGGCGCCTCGCGGGTCCAGCTGCGCAGGCCGTCGATCGTCGCACCCTGCGAGCGCAGGGCCGTGGTGATCTCGCGGACCATGCCCGTGCGGTCCTGTCCCAGCAGGTGCAGGGCGAGGACATGGCGCGGCTCCTCCGCCGCCTCCCCGGCGCGGCCGGTGGTCGCCTCGACCTCCAGCCCCACCTCCTCGGCGAGGGCCGGCAGCGCGGCCAGGAAGTCCTGTGCGCGCTCGGCGGGCAGATCCACCTGCACGATCCCGGCGAACTTCCCCGCCAGGAGCGCGAGCTGGCTGTCCACCCAGTTCCCGCCGTGCTCGTCCACGGCGGCGGCGAGAGCCGCGACCAGGCCCGGGCGGTCGTCCCCGATGGCGGTGAGCACGAAGGAGGTGGCAGGCACGTGGGTCGTCATGGGCTCAGCGTATCCCGCGGGGCGGCGGGAGGAGCGGCTTCGCGCAACTCCGCCCGGCCTCAGACCCCCGACTTGTACAGCCCGTAGGTGTACGCGTCGTAGATCGCCTCCCAGGAGGCCTCGATGACGTTGGGCCCCACGCCCACGGTCTGGAACTCGAGGCCGCGGCCCGAGGTGCGCACCAGGACGCGCACGGTCGCGTCCGTGCCGTGCTGGGCGTCGAGGATGCGCACCTTGAAGTCGCGCAGCTCGAAATCGTCCACCTCCGGATGCCGCTCCCGCAGCGCGGAGCGCAGTGCCAGGTCCAGGGCGTTGACGGGACCGTTGCCCTCCGCGATCGCGACCTTCCGCTCGTGCGGGCCGTCGCCGTCGCCGTGGAGCTTCACGGTCGCCTCGCTCTCGAGGGTGCCGTCCCGGCCCCGCTGCGATGTGGCGCGCCACGACTCCACGGTCGAGTAGCTCGGCACCTGCCCGAGCTCGTCCAGCAGCAGCAGCTCGAAGGAGGCGTCGGCCGCCTCGTAGGAGTAGCCCGAGGCCTCGCGCTGCTTGACCGTGGCGGCCAGGCGCGAGAGCAGCTCGCCCTCCCCCGTCAGGTCGAAGCCCAGCTCGCGGCCCTTGAGCTCGATCGAGGCGCGCCCGGCCATGTCGGAGATGATCATGCGCATGTCGTTGCCGACGCGCTGCGGATCGATGTGCTGATAGAGATCCGGGTCCACCCGGATGGCGCTGGCGTGCAGGCCCGCCTTGTGGGCGAAGGCGCTGGCTCCCACGTACGGGGCACGGGTGCCCACCGGCATGTTCACGATCTCGCCGATCGCATGGGCGATGCGGGTGGTCTCCTCGAGCACGTGCGCCGGCACCAGCTCCATGCCCATCCGCAGCTGCAGATCGGCGAGGAGGGTGACGAGGTCCGCGTTGCCGGTGCGCTCGCCGTAGCCGTTGACGCAGCCCTGCACGTGGGTGATCCCCGCGCGCACCGCGGTCAGCGCGTTCGCCACCGCGCAGCCGGAGTCGTTGTGGGTGTGCACACCCAGGCGGGCCGCACCGGCGCCGGCCTGCTCGAGCCGGGTGCGGAGCTCCTCGATCACCTCGGTGACCTGGTGCGGGAGCATGCCGCCGTTGGTGTCGCACAGCACCAGCACGGAGGCGCCCGCCTCGTGCGCGGCCGTCATCACCGCGGTCGCGTGCTCCGGCTCGTGCCGGAAGCCGTCGAAGAAGTGCTCCGCGTCCAGGAACACCTCGCGGCCCAGGCCCACCAGGTGCGCCACCGTGTCCCGCACCATCGCGAGGTTCTCCTCCGCGGTGGTGCGCAGCGCCCCCGTCACGTGGCGCAGATCGGACTTGGCCACCAGGGTGATCGTGGGGGCGCCGGAGTCCACCAGGGCGGCGACCTGCGGATCGTCCTCGACACGCACGCCCGCCTTGCGGGTCGCGCCGAAGGCGGCCAGGCGCGCATGGCGCAGCGTGAGCTCCTCGCCCGCGCGGGCGAAGAACTCGGTGTCCCGCGGCACGGCGCCGGGCCAGCCGCCCTCGATGTAGGTCACGCCCAGCTCGTCGAGGTGGCGGGCCACGGCGAGCTTGTCCGCGACCGAGAGCGTCAGGCCCTCCTGCTGGGAGCCGTCGCGCAGGGTGGTGTCGTAGAGGTGGAAGCCGGTCAGCGGCGCGGGAGCCGGGAGCGTGGTGGTCATGAGGCGCTCACACCAGCCGGGTCAGCCAGCCGTGACGGTCCGGGATCCGGCCGTACTGGATGTCGGTGAGCTCCTTGCGCAGGGCGAGCGTGGTCTCGCCGGAGCCGCCGTCGCCGACGGTCCAGGTGCCGCCGTGCGCCATGAAGGAGCCGATGGGGGTGATCACCGCGGCGGTGCCGCAGGCGAACATCTCGGTGATCTCGCCGGAGTCCAGCTGCTCGAGCACCTCGCTCATCACCAGGCGCTGCTCGGCCACCTCGAGCCCGCGGTCCTGGGCGAGGCGCAGCACCGAGGCGCGGGTGACCCCTTCGAGGATGGAGCCGGTCAGGGACGGGGTGAGTACGCGGCCGTCGCGGGTGATGGCGAAGACGTTCATGCCCGAGAGCTCGTCGATGCCGGTGTGGGTCTCCGAGTCCAGGAACAGCACCTCGTCGGCCCCGTTCTCGACCGCCTGGCGGCGGGCCAGCAGCGAGGAGGCGTAGTTGCCGCCGCACTTCGCGGCGCCGGTGCCGCCGGCCCCGGCCCGCGCGTACTCGTCGGTGATCCACACCACCAGGGGCTGCACGCCGCGGGGGAAGTACGGCCCGGCCGGGGAGGCGATCACGTAGTAGTCGACCGTGTGGGAGGCCCGCACCCCGAGGAACTCCTCGGAGGCGAACATGAACGGGCGCAGGTACAGCGACTCCTCCCCCGTCGGCTCCGGCACCCAGGGCTCGTCCGCCGCGGTGAGGGCGCGCAGCGAGGCGAGGAAGTCCTCGGCGGAGAGCTCGGGCAGCGCGAGACGGCGGGCGGAGCGCTGCATCCGCTCGGCGTTCGCCTCCGGGCGGAAGGTCCATACCGAGCCGTCCGCGTGGCGGAAGGCCTTCAGGCCCTCGAAGATCTCCTGCCCGTAGTGCAGCACCGCGGCGGCCGGGGAGAGCTGCAGGGGCCCGTAGGGCAGCACGGAGGACTCCGCCCAGCCGTCCTGAACCGTCCAGCGGGCGTGCGCCATGAAGTCGGTGAAGTGGGTCCCGAAGCCGGGGGCTGCGAGGATCCGGGCGCGCTCGTCGTCCCCGAGACGACGGGTCGTGCTGGTGGGGGTGAAGTCGAGCGCGCTCACGGGGTTCTCCTCGGGACGGGGTCGGGCAGGGTCAGTGTGTCAGGATCCGGGGCTCAGCGCCCGGCGATCGCCGCCACCAGGGCATCGCCGATCTCAGTGGTGCCGCGGGAGGCCAGCTCCTCGGAGCCGGCCCGGGCGGTGAGGTCGTTCTCGACCGCGGCGCGCACGGCGGCGGCCGGCTCCTCGTGGCCGAGGTGATCGAGCAGGATCGCGACCGAGAGCACGGTGGCGGTGGGGTCGGCGAGGTTCTTCCCGGCGATGTCCGGCGCGGAGCCGTGCACCGGCTCGAACATCGAGGGGAAGGCGCCGGTGGGGTTGATGTTGCCGCTCGCGGCGAGGCCGATGCCGCCGCCCACGGCGCCGGCGAGGTCGGTGACGATGTCGCCGAAGAGGTTGTCGGTGACGATCACGTCGAAGCGGGACGGATCCTGCACCAGGTAGATCATCATCGCGTCCACGTGGGCGTAGTCGACCTCCACCTCCGGGTGCTCGAGGGAGACCTGCTCCACGATGCGGCGGTAGAGGTGCCCGGCATGCACCAGCACGTTGTGCTTGTGCACCAGGGTGAGCTTCCGGCGGCGCTTCTCGGCCTGGGCGAAGGCGTAGCGCACCACGCGCTCGACGCCCACGGCGGTGTTCAGCGACACCTCGGTGGCGACCTCGAGCTCGGTGCCGGTGCGCAGCGAGCCGCCGTTGCCCACGTAGGGCCCCTCGGTGCCCTCGCGCACCACCACGAAGTCCATCTCCCCGGGGTTCGCCAGCGGCGAGGCGACGCCGGGGAACAGCCGGGTGGGGCGCAGGTTCACGTAGTGGTCGAAGGCGAAGCGGAGCTTCAGCAGCAGGCCCCGCTCGAGCACGCCCGAGGGCACGCCCGGGTCGCCCACGGCGCCCAGCAGGATGGCGTCGTGCTCGGCCAGGCGGGCCATGTCCTCGTCGGTGAGGGTCTCGCCGGTGCGGTGCCAGCGGCCCGCGCCGAGGTCGAAGTCGGTGGTCTCGACGGCGACGCCGGCGGGCTCGAGCGCGGCGCGGAGGGCGCGCACGCCCTGCGGCACGACCTCCTTGCCGATGCCGTCGCCCTCGATGACGGCCAGGCGCAGGGTGCGGGTGGCGGGGGTGCTCATGGATGCTCCTCGAAGCGGTGGGGGGATCAGTAGACGAGATCGACGGCGTGGATCGAACGGGCGTCGATCGCGGCGCCCAGCTCCTCGGCGAAGTCGCGGTCCACGGACTCGTCGAGGTCCAGCACCACCAGCGCCTCCGCCCCGCGGGCGGTGCCGGCGCGGGAGACCTGCATGCCGGCGATGTTGATGCCCGCCTCGCCCAGGCGCAGGCCGTACTTGCCGATCAGGCCGGGGCCGTCCTCGTAGCGGATGATCAGCAGGTGGTCGCTGAGCGGCACGTCCAGCGCGTGGCCGTAGACCTCGGTGAGCTTGTGCTCCTGGTCCACGCCGCTGAGGGTGCCGGAGACGGTGACCACCTCGCCGTCGCGGAGGGTGCCGCGCAGGGTGATCACGTTGCGGAAGCGCTCGGAGCTCTCGTCGGTGACCAGCTGCACGGCGATGCCGCGCTCCTCGGCGAGCACCGGCGCGTTGACGTAGCTGACCTGCTCGGTGACCACCGAGCGGAACACGCCGCGCAGCGCGGAGAGCTTCAGCGCGGTGACGTCGCGGGAGGCGATCTCGCCGTGCACCTCGATGTCCAGCAGCTCCGGCGACTCCCCGGCCAGGGAGGTGAACAGCTGTCCCAGACGATCGGCGAGGGCCACGCCGGGGCGCACCAGGTCGTCGATGGCGCCGCCGGCCACGTTGACCGCGTCCGGCACCAGCTCGCCGGCCAGGGCCAGGCGCACGGACTTCGCCACCGCCACGCCGGCCTTCTCCTGTGCCTCGGCGGTCGAGGCGCCCAGGTGCGGGGTGAGGGTGACGTTCTCGAGCTCCAGCAGGCGCTGGGCGGTCTCGGAGGAGGAGGGCGGCTCGCTGGTGTAGACGTCCAGCGCGGCGCCGGCGATGCGGCCGCTGCTGAGGGCGTCGTAGAGCGCCGCCTCGTCGATCAGGCCGCCGCGGGCGGCGTTGACCACGTGCAGGGAGGGCTTGGCCAGCGCGAACTGCTCGGCGCCGAGGAGGCCGGTGGTCTCCGGGGTCTTGGGCATGTGCACGGTGGCCACATCGGCCTCGCGCATCAGCTCGTCGAGCTCGACCACGCGGGCGCCGAGCTCCGCGGCGCGGGCGTGGTTGACGTAGGGGTCGTAGGCCAGCAGGGTCACGCCGAAGGGGCGCAGGCGCTCGGCGACCAGCTGGCCGATGCGGCCGAAGCCCACGACGCCCACCGTCTTGCCCAGCAGCTCGATGCCGGTGAGCTGCTTGCGCTCCCACCGTCCCGCCTTGACGGAGGCGTCGGCCCGGGCCACGTTGCGCAGCGAGGCAAGGATCAGGGCGACGGCGAGCTCCGCGGCGGAGACGATGTTGGAGGTGGGGGCGTTGATCACCATGACGCCGGCGCTGGTCGCGGCGGGCACGTCCACGTTGTCCAGGCCCACGCCCGCGCGGGCGACCACCTTGAGGCTCCTCGCGGCGGCGAACACCTCGGCATCGACCGTGGTGGCGGAGCGGACCAGCAGCGCGTCGGCGTCGGCGACCGCGGCGAGCAGGGCGGGACGGTCGGTGCCGTCGACGTGGCGGACGTCGGCGCCGTCGCCGAAGACCTCGATGGTGGCGGGCGAGAGTTCTTCGGCGAGCAGCACGACGGGACGCGTCACGGGAGTGCCTTTCGGAAAGGAGGGGACGGCCGACGCTGCGGCCGTCGTCGGAACCGAGGACAGCGTACTGCGCTGTCCGCCATTCGGTCGCCCCGATCAGGATCCGAGATGTGGGGCGAGCAGGGGTGCGGGAGGGGCGCGGACGCGAACGGCGGAGCCACCACCGGGGTGCCTCCGCCGTGCCGCCTCCCGCGGGGTCAGCGCGCGGCGCTGCCCTCGGTGTAGTCGGAGTCGACCGACTGGGCGCTCCAGGAGAACATCTTGCGCAGGTCCTTGCCGACCTTCTCGATCGGGTGCTCGGCCTCCTTGGCGCGGAGCTCCTGGAACTCGGTCGCGCCGCCGTCCTGGTCGTCGATGAACCGCTTCGCGAAGGCGCCGGACTGGATGTCGGCGAGGATCGCCTTCATGTCCGCCTTGGTCTGGTCGGTGATCACGCGCGGGCCGGAGACGTAGTCGCCGAACTCGGCGGTGTCGGAGATCGACCAGCGCTGCTTGGCGATGCCGCCCTCCCACATGAGGTCCACGATGAGCTTGAGCTCGTGGAGCACCTCGAAGTAGGCGATCTCGGGCTGGTAGCCGGCCTCGGAGAGGGTCTCGAAGCCCGCCTGCACCAGGTGGCTCATGCCGCCGCAGAGCACGGCCTGCTCGCCGAAGAGATCGGTCTCGGTCTCCTCGGTGAAGGTGGTGCGGATGACGCCGGCGCGGGTGCCGCCGATGCCCTTGGCGTAGGAGAGCGCCAGCGCCCAGGCGGAGCCGGTCGCATCCTGCTCGACGGCGACGATGTCCGGAATGCCGCGGCCGGCGACGAACTCGCGGCGCACGGTGTGACCGGGGGCCTTCGGGGCGATGAGCAGCACGTCCACGCCGGCGGGGATCTCGATGTAGCCGAAGCGGATGTTGAAGCCGTGGGCGAAGGCGAGCGCCTTGCCCTCGCTCAGGTGCGGGGCGATGGACTCCGCGAAGACCTTCCGCTGGTCCTGGTCCGGGGTGAGGATCATGATGAGATCCGCCCACTCGGAGACCTCGGCGACGGTCCCGACGGTGAGGCCCTCCTCCTGGGCCTTGGCGGCGGAGGTCGAGCCCTCGCGCAGGCCCACCCGGACCTCGACGCCGCTGTCGCGGAGGTTCAGCGCGTGGGCGTGGCCCTGCGAGCCGAAGCCGACGACGGCGACCTTCTTGCCCTGGATGATGGACAGATCGGCATCGTCGTCGTAGAAGATCTCAGCCACGGTGTGCTCCTTCGTTGTGGGGTGCGGGCGTCGGGTCGATCCTAGCGCCCTGCGTCTTACCTTGTGAGAGGGGGTCTTGGTATGCGGGAAACGGGCGGTCAGGACAGCAGCGAGCGGTCGGTGATCGCCCGGCCGCCGCGACCGATGGCCACCTCGCCGGACTTCACGATCTCGCGGATGCCGAAGGACTCCAGCATCCCCAGCAGCGCGGTGAGCTTGTCCTGCGTGCCGGTCGCCTCGACGGTGACGGAGTCCGCGGCGGCGTCGACCACCTTGGCGCGGAACATCTGCACGATCTCCAGCACCGAGGTGCGGGTGGAGTTGTCCGCGGTGACCTTGATGAGGATCAGCTCGCGCTGCACGGTGGAGCGGGCGTCGAGCTGGACGATCTTCAGCACGTTCACGAGCTTGTTGAGCTGCTTGGTGATCTGCTCGAGGCGGTGCTGGTCGACGTCCACCACGACGGTGATGCGGGAGATCTCCGGGTGCTCCGTGGGGCCCACGGCCAGCGAGGAGATGTTGTACCCGCGGCGGGAGAACAGCGCGGCGACACGGGTGAGCACGCCGGGCTTGTTCTCCACCAGGACGGAGAGGGTCTGGCTCTCCGGGGTCATGACGTACTCGGAGGTGCTGGGGGTGTTGGTGCTCATGCTCAGATGTCCCTCTCCCACTCGGGGCTCATGCCCTGCGCGATCTGGATCTCGTCGTTGGAGACGCCGGCGGGCACCATCGGCCACACCATCGCGTCGGCGCTGACGGTGAAGTCCACGACCACGGGCCGGTCGTTGATCTCCATCGCCTGCCGGATGGTGTCGTCGATGTCCGCGTCGCGCTCGCAGCGCAGCCCGGCGCAGCCGTAGGCGTCGGCGAGCTTGACGAAGTCGGGCACGCGCCGGGTGCCGTGGCCGGTGTTGAGGTCGGTGTTGGAGTAGCGCTGGTCGTAGAACAGGTTCTGCCACTGGCGCACCATGCCCAGGCTGGAGTTGTTGATCAACGCGACCTTGATCGGGATGTCGTTGATGACGCAGGTGGCGAGCTCCTGGTTGGTCATCTGGAAGCATCCGTCGCCGTCGATGGCCCACACCACCTTGTCCGGCATGCCCACCTTGGCGCCCATCGCCGCGGGCACGGAGTAGCCCATGGTGCCCAGGCCCCCGGAGTTCAGCCAGGTGCGCGGGTTCTCGTAGGTCACGAACTGGGCGGACCACATCTGGTGCTGGCCCACGCCGGCCACGTAGATCGACTCCGGCCCGGACAGGGCGCTGAGGCGCGAGATCACCTTCTGCGGCGCGGTGTGCCCGTCGGCCGTCTCGGTCCAGCCCAGCGGGTAGTTCTGGCGCAGCATGTCCAGCGTGTTCCACCAGGCGCCGTAGTCGCGCGGATCGCCCTCGTCCAGGCGGCCGCGCAGCTCGGCGCTCAGCGCCCGGGCGACGTCCGCGGCCTGTCCCACGATCGGCACGTCCGCGACCACGTTCTTGGAGATCTCCGCGGGGTCGATGTCCGCGTGGACCACCTTCGCGTTCGGGGCGAAGGAATCCAGGCGCCCGGTGACGCGGTCGTCGAAGCGGGCGCCGATGGCGACGATGAGGTCCGCCCGCTGCAGGGCCGAGACCGCGGCGACGGTGCCGTGCATGCCGGGCATGCCCAGGTGGCTGGGATGGGAGTCCGGCAGTGCGCCGCGCGCCATCAGCGTGGTCATGAAGGGCGCGCCGGAGACGTCCACCAGCTCGCGCACCTCCTCGGTGGCGTCGCCGCGCAGCACGCCGCCTCCCAGCAGGAAGACGGGCCGCTTCGCCTCCAGGAGCAGGGAGGCCGCCTCGCGGATCTGCTTGGTGTGGGGGCGGGCGTCCGGGCGGTAGCCGGGCAGGTCCAGGCTCTCCGGCCACTGGAAGACGGTCTCGGCCTGCTGGGCGTCCTTGGTGACGTCCACCAGCACCACGCCGGGCCGGCCGGTGGAGGCGATGTGGAACGCCTGCTTGATCACCTTGGGGATGTCGTCCGCGTTCGAGACGAGGAAGTTGTGCTTGGTCACCGGCATCGTCATGCCCACGATGTCCGCCTCCTGGAAGGCGTCGGTGCCGATGAAGGCGGAGCCCACCTGGCCGGTGATCGCGACCATCGGGATCGAGTCCATCTGGGCGTCCGCGATCGCGGTGATGAGGTTGGTGGCGCCGGGGCCGGAGGTCGCCAGGCACACGCCCACCTTCCCGGTGGCGTGGGCGTAGCCGCTCGCGGCGTGGCCGGCTCCCTGCTCGTGGCGCACCAGCACGTGGCGCAGCCCCTCCGCGTCCATCAGCGGATCGTAGGTGGGCAGGATCGCACCGCCGGGGAGGCCGAAGACGACCTCGGCCCCGGCGTGCTTGAGGGACTCGACCAGCGCCTGGGCGCCGGTCATCTGCTGTCCGGTCATCGGAACTCCTTCGTCGTCTCGGACGGTGGGCGTGGCGGGGAACTGCTGCGACGATCTGCGCGTCCCTCCCGTCACGCATCCCGGGTCGGGACACGAAAAAGCCCCTCCGCCTGGGGCTCGGGGAGGGGCGCGGATGACAGCTCGTAGTGGACGAGTGGGCGTCAGCCGCGCTCGGGAACTACGAGAAGGATCGTGTGCATGGACACACCATAGAGCGTGACCCGGCCCCGGGGCCACGCGTCCGGATGGCGAGACCGCGCGGTCGTGCCCGCGCGCTGCGCCCCGGCGGCCCCGCGTCACGGACTCGACGCACAGCGACGAAAGTCCTGCGCACGCGACACCGTCCCGCCTACCGTATGAGCGACGCCACCAGTTCCGAGAGAGGACCGTGCACCCCCATGAGCACACCGGGCCATTCCCCCCTCGCCCCCGCCGCGGGGACCACCCTCCCACCCGGCTCGCGCCTGGTCGTGATCGGCGGCGGCATGACCGGGCACCGGTTCGCGGCCCGCCTGCGCGCCCAGGACCCCACCGGCGACTGGCGGCTCACCGTGCTCGGCGAGGAGCCCCAGCGGCCCTACGACCGCGTGCACCTCTCGGACTGGTTCGGTCACCGCCGCGCGGAGATGCTCTCGCTCGACACGGGGGTGTGGGAGGACCCGCGGATCACCCTGGTCACCGGCGACGCCGCCGCGGCCGTGGACCGCGCCGCCCACACCGTCACCTGCGCCTCCGGCACCGTCCATCCCTACGACCGGCTCGTGCTCGCCACCGGCTCCTGGGCGTGGGCCCCCCGCGCCGAGGGCAAGGACCTCCCCGGCGCCTTCAGCTATCGCACCGTCGCGGACGTCGAGGCGCTCGCGGGCTGGGTGGCGGAGCGCGGCGAGGCGCTGGGCCGGCAGGTGCGCGGCGTCGTCGTCGGCGGCGGCGTGCTGGGCCTCGAGGCCGCGGCCGCGCTCCAGGGCCTCGGCGCCCACTCCACCGTGGTCGAGTTCGCGGACCGCCTCATGGCCGTCCAGCTCGACGACGGCGGCGGCGAAATGCTGCGGCTGCTCATCCAGGACAAGGGCATCGACGTGCGCACCGGCGTGGGCGCGACCGCCTTCCGCCCCGCCGAGGACGGTGCGATCGGCACCGCGGAGCTCACCGACGGCAGCGAGCTGCCCGCGGATGTCGTCATCTTCTCCACCGGCATCCGCCCCCGTGACCGGATCGGACGCGAGGCGGGACTCGCCGTCGGCGAGCGCGGCGGGATCGTGGTGGGAGAGAGCTGCCAGACCTCCGACCCGGACATCTGGGCGATCGGCGAGTGCGCGTCCTTCGACGGCGTGTGCGCAGGACTGATCGCGCCCGGCAACGACATGGCCGACGTGGTCGTGGACCGCTTCCTGGGCGGCATGCGCACCCATCAGCGCGCCGAGGACGGCACGAAGCTCAAGGGCGTGGGGGTGGACGCCGCCGCCTTCGGAGACGTCAACGCCATGACCCCCGACGCGCTCGAGGTCTCCTTCGTCGATCCCGTGCACCGCCAGTACCGCAAGCTCGTGATGAGCGATGACGCGACGACCCTGCTCGGCGGGGTGTTCGTCGGAGACATCTCGCTGTACTCGCAGCTGCGCCCGCTGACCGGGCGGGCCCTGGGCGCCGACCCGTCGGCCGTGATCGCACCGGAGGGCGGCGGGGACGCCCTGGCGGGGGCCGAGCTGCCTGATGACGCGGTGGTGTGTTCGTGCAACAACATCGCCGCGGGCACGATCCGTCATGCCGTGAACGAGGAGGGCTGCCACACCGTCGGCGCGCTCAAGGAGTGCACGACCGCCGGCACCGTCTGCGGCTCCTGCGTCCCGACCCTCACGACGCTGCTGAACCAGGAGCTCGCCAAGGCCGGGATCGAGGTCTCGCGGGCGCTGTGCGAGCACTTCGACCACTCCCGCGCCGAGCTGTACAGGCTCGTCGAGGAGGGCGGCCAGGAGACCTTCACCGAGGTCGTCGCCGCGCACGGCACCGGTGCGGGGCGCGGCTGCGCGGTGTGCCGGCCGACGGTCGCCTCGATCCTGTCCTCCCTCGGCGCGTTCTCCGGCAGGCGCCACAGCCCCGTGGGCCGCCAGCTCGGCTCGCTGCAGGACACCAACGACCACGTCATGGCGAACATCCAGAAGGACGGCACCTACTCGGTGATCCCCGCGATGCCCGCCGGGGAGGTCACCCCCGAGAAGCTGCTCGTCTTCGCGCAGGTCGCGAAGGACTACGGCCTGTACGTGAAGGTCAACGGCGCCCAGCGGATCGGCATGTTCGGCGCCCGGCTCGAGCAGCTGCCCGAGATCTGGGAGCGCCTGGTCGCGGCCGGCTTCGAATCCGGCCACGCCTACGGGAAGTCGCTGCGGATGGTGAAGAGCTGCCTGGGCACGAACTGGTGCCGATTCGGCGTGGGCGACTCGACCGCGATGGCCGTGCATCTCGAGCAGCGCTACCGGGGGCTGCGCTCCCCGCACAAGCTCAAGATCGGCGTCTCGGGCTGCGCCCGCGAGTGCGCGGAGGCACAGGCGAAGGACGTCGGCGTGATCGCCACGCACCGCGGCTGGAACCTCTACGTCGGCGGGAACGGCGGCGCCCGGCCCGCGCACGGGCAGCTCCTGGTCGAGGACCTCGACGACGAGACCCTGCAGCGCTGCATCGATCGTTTCCTCATCCTCTACATCCGCGAGGCGGACAAGCTCCAGCGCACCGCCCGCTGGGTCGAGGAGTATCCCGGCGGGATCGACGCGCTGCGGCGCGTGGTGGTGGAGGACTCCCTCGGCATCGGCGAGGAGCTCGAGGCGGCCATGCAACGCCACACCGACACCTACGTCGACGAGTGGGCCGAGGCCGTGCAGGATCCGGAGCGGCGCGCGAAGTTCGTCTCCTTCCTCAACGCGCCGGACCTGCACGACACGAGCCTGCGCTACGTGCTCGAGCGCGAGCAGGTGCGCCCGGCCCGGCCGGAGGACGATCCCGCCGACACCTTCCCCACCCCGCTCGCGGCGAAGGTCCACGCCCTCGCCGGCGCCGCCCACGTCACGCAGGAGGACCAGTGATGACCGCCCCCGCCGACGCCCTCGTGCCGATCTGCCCGCTCGGCGCGCTGACCCCGGAGCGGGGCGCTGCGGCGCTGCTGCCGGACGGCACCCAGATCGCCGTGTTCCTGCTGGACGACGGCAGCGTGCGTGCGGTGCAGCAGCACGATCCCTACTCGGGCGCGAACATCCTCTCCCGCGGCCTGGTGGGCACCCACCTGATCGCGGGCGAGGGCGAGGAGCCGGGGCGTCTGGTCCCCACGCTCTCCTCCCCCATGTACAAGCAGAGCTGGGACCTCGACACCGGCGCGGTGCTGGACGCCGGCGGCGGGGAGACGCTGCCGATCGCGGTGTTCGCCGTCGAGGTGCAGGACGGGCACGTGCACGTCTCCGCCGCGCCGCGCCCCGGCACGGGCGGGGAGGCGTGAACAGCCGGACCGGCGCCCACCTCGAGCCCGGGGCCGTCGCCCTCGTGGGCGGCGGTCCCGGCGCCTGGGACCTGATCACGATGCGTGGGATGGCCCTGCTGCGCCAGGCCGACGTGGTGGTCGCCGACCGGCTCGGGCCGCGCGCGCTGCTGGACGAGCTGGGCGCTGACGTCGAGGTGATCGACGTGGGCAAGCGGCCCGGCGCGCACTCCATGCGGCAGGACGAGATCGGCGCGCTGCTCGTCGCGAAGGCCCGCGAGGGCCGGCGCGTGGTGCGGCTGAAGGGCGGGGACCCGTACGTGCTGGGCCGTGGCGGGGAGGAGGTCCTCGCCTGCCGCGCCGCGGGCATCGACGTGCAGGTGGTGCCCGGGGTGACCTCCGCGCTGGCCGGTCCCGCGAGCGCGGACGTGCCCGTCACCCACCGCGGCACGGCCGTCGCCGTGCACGTGGTCAACGCCCACGGCGATCTGGGACCCGCGGATCTCGCGGCACTCGCCGACCCGGGCACCACCACCGTGCTGATGATGGGCGTGAAATGGCTGCCGCGCCTGGTGTCCCAGGCGCTGCTGAACGGGATCGACCCCGCGACCCCGGTCGCGGTGGTGCAGGAGGCGACCCTGCCGGACCAGCGGTCCGTGCGCGGCACCCTCGCGGACATCGAGCAGGTCGTCGCGGAGGCCGGCATCGGGCACCCGGCGGTGATCGTGGTGGGCCGGACCGCCGCGGAGGGTTTCCTCCGCCCGGAGGAGCCGGCCGCCGCGGCGGACGTCCCGGAGCACGGCTCGGGCCGCGAGGCCGTCGATCTGCCGGAGGGCGATCCCGCTCCAGGCCCCTCCCCCGCCCCGGTGCTGATCGGCTGCTCCCACGGCACCCGTTCGCGCGCCGGGCGCGACGTGCTGCGCGCCCTGCTGGGTCGGATCGCGGGGCAGGCGCCGGGCGCGGTGCGGGAGGCGTTCGTGGACGTGCAGTCCCCGGACGTCGCCGCGGTGATCGCCGCCCATGCCCGGCCCGTCGAGGCCCGCACGCGCGAGGGCGAGGAGATCCAGGCGGTGGTGGTGCCGCTGCTGCTCTCCCTCGGCTATCACGTCAAGGACGACATCGGCGGGGCGGTGGCGGGCCGCGCCGCGGTGGCCGCGGCCCCGCTCGGCCCGGATCCGCGGCTCGCGGAGGTCATGGCGCAGCGGCTCGCCGAGGCGGGGCTGCGGGACGGTGACGCGGTGGTGATGGCGGGCTCCGGCACCCGGGATCCCGAGGGCGTCGCGCAGGTCGAGGAGATGGCGCGCCAGCTCGGTCGGCGGCTCGGGCGCGAGGTGGGGGTCGGCTTCGCCTGTGCGGCCACGCCCTCGGTCGCGGATGCCGTCGCCACGGCGCGGGAGGGGCTCGCCGACGGGGCGCGGGTGGTGGTGGCGAGCTATGTGCTCGCCCCCGGCCACTTCCACGACCTGGTCGCCGCGGCGGGGGCCGACGTGGTCGCCGCACCGCTCGGGGATCATCCGCTCGTCGCCGAGATCGCGCTGGAGCGCTACGAGGCCGCGCTCGGCGCATGACCGCTGCCGGCCGCGACGGCGGCAGGACGTGCGCGCGCCCCGCCTCCCCCGGGTGGGGAGGCGGGGCGCGGAGGTCGCGGGCAGGCCGGTGTCAGTCCAGCGGCCGACGGGTCGCGCCGTAGGTCGCCGAGCGCACCAGGTGCGCGTACACCTTGAGGGCCTGGGAGACCTGGCGCTCGCGGTGCTCGGGCCGCCACGGCAGCGGGCCCTTCGCGGTGCGGCGGCGGGCCAGCTCGTCCTCGGGCACGTCCAGCTCGAGCAGGCGCTTGTCCACGTCGATGATGATCGTGTCGCCGTCCTCGATGAGGCCGATGAGCCCGCCCTCGGCCGCCTCCGGGGAGATGTGGCCGATGGAGACTCCGCTGGTGCCGCCGGAGAAGCGGCCATCGGTGATCAGCGCGCAGGTCTTGCCCAGGCCCCGCCCCTTGAGGAAGGAGGTGGGGTAGAGCATCTCCTGCATGCCGGGGCCGCCCTGCGGGCCCTCGTAGCGGATCACCACCACGTCGCCGGCCTTCACGGTCTTGTCCAGGATCTTCTGCACCGCCTCCTCCTGGGAGTCGCACACCACCGCGGTGCCCTCGAAGTGGAAGAGGTCCTCGGTGACGCCGGCGGTCTTGAACACGGCGCCGTCGCGGGCCAGGTTGCCCTTGAGCACGGCGAGGCCGCCGTCCTTGGTGTGGGCGTGCGGCACGGCGCGGACCACGCCGCTCTCGCCGTCGAGATCGAGCTCATACCAGGTGTTCGTGGTGGAGAACGCCTGGGTGGTGCGCACCCCTCCGGGGGCGGCGTGGAACAGCGCCTCGGCCTTCTTCGAGGCCGTCCCGCCGCGCACGTCCCACTCGGCCAGCCAGCTGGTGAGGTCCGGGGAGTGGACGGTGTGGACGGTGTGGTCCAGCAGCCCGGCCCGGTCCAGCTCGCCCAGGATCGCGGGAATGCCGCCGGCGCGGTGGACGTCCTCCACGTGCGCGGTGCCGTTGGGTGCCACCTTCGACAGGGTGGGCACCAGGCGGGAGATGCGGTCGATGTCGTCGAGCCCGAAGTCGACCCCGCCCTCGATCGCGACGGCGAGGATGTGCAGGATCGTGTTGGTGGAGCCGCCCATCGCCACGTCCATGGCCATGGCGTTGGAGAACGCGGCCTTGGTGGCGATCGAGCGCGGCAGCACGGACTCGTCGTCCTCCTCGTAGTAGCGCCGCGCGAGGTCCACGATGGTGCGCCCCGCCTCGAGGAACAGCTCCCGGCGGAAGGCGTGGGTGGCCAGGGTGGTGCCGTTGCCGGGCAGGGACAGCCCGAGCACCTCGGTGAGGCAGTTCATGGAGTTCGCGGTGAACATGCCCGAGCAGGAGCCGCAGGTGGGGCAGGCGTTCTCCTCCACCTCGGCGAGCTGCGCGTCGGTGACCGAGTCGTCGGCGCTCAGCGCCATCGCGTCCACCAGGTCGATGCGCCCCTCGGTGACGCCCTCGACGGGCTTGCCGGATTCGGAGGGCCCGCCGGAGACGAACACCACGGGGATGTTCAGCCGCATCGCGGCCATGAGGTGGCCGGGGGTGATCTTGTCGCAGTTGGAGATGCACACCAGGGCGTCGGCGGTGTGGGCGTTGACCATGTACTCGATGGAGTCGGCGATGACGTCGCGACTGGGCAGCGAGTAGAGCATGCCGCCGTGGCCCATCGCGATGCCGTCGTCCACCGCGATGGTGTTGAACTCCTTGGAGATCCCGCCGGCCTCCTCGATCGCGCTCGCGACCAGGTCGCCCATGTTCTTCAGGTGCACGTGGCCGGGCACGAACTGGGTGTACGAGTTCGCGATCGCGATGATCGGCTTGCCGAAGTCGCCGCTCTTCATGCCGGTGGCGCGCCAGAGGGCGCGCGCGCCTGCCATGTTGCGGCCGTGGGTGGAGGTGCGGGAGCGGAGCTGAGCCATGCGCGTCATCGTACGCCGCCATGCGAGATGCGGGTGTCAGTATCCGGACGGCGGACGGCCCGGCCCCAGAGCGGGGCCGGGCCGTCCGGAGTGCAGGGGCGCTCAGGAGACGCCGAGCTTCTCCATGATGATCTCGCGCACGCGGCCGGCGTCCGCCTGGCCGCGGGTGGCCTTCATGATCGGGCCGATGAGGGCACCGATCGCCTGGACCTTCCCGCCCTGGATCTTCGCGACCACGTCGGGGTTGTCGGCGATCGCCTGATCCACCGCACCGGTGAGCACGGAGTCGTCGGAGACGACGGCCAGGCCCTCGGCGTCGACGATCGCGGCGGGGTCGCCCTGGCCGTCGAGCACCTTCACCAGCACCTGCTTGGCGATCTTGTCGTTGATCTTCTTCTCGTCTACCAGGCCCTGCAGCTCGGCGACCTGCGCCGGGGTGATCGCGAGAGCGGGAAGCTCGGTCTCGGAGTCCTTCGCGATGCGGGCCAGCTCGCCCATCCACCACTTGCGGGCGCTCTGGGCGCTCGCGCCGGCGCCGACGGTCGCCTCGATCAGGTCAAGGGCGTCGGCGTTGACCGCGTCGCGCATCTCCAGATCGGAGAAGCCCCACTCGCCCTTCAGGCGACGCCGCCGGGCGGCGGGCAGCTCGGGCAGCGCGGCGCGCAGCTCCTCGATCCACTCGCGGCTGGGCGCGACCGGCACCAGGTCCGGCTCGGGGAAGTAGCGGTAGTCCTCCGCATCGGACTTCGGACGGCCCGAGGAGGTGCCGCCGGTGTCCTCGTGGAAGTGGCGGGTCTCCTGGACGATCTGCTGGCCGGCGTCGAGCAGCCCCGCCTGGCGGGAGATCTCGAAGCGCACGGTCCGCTCGATGGAGCGGAAGGAGTTGACGTTCTTCGTCTCGGTGCGGGTGCCGAGCGGGGCGCTCGGGTCCTTCCGCAGGGAGACGTTGACGTCGGCGCGCACGTTGCCGCGCTCCATCCGCGCCTCGGAGACGTCCAGCGCCCGGAAGATGTCCCGCAGGGTGCGCACGTAGGCGGCGGCGACCTCGGGGGCGCGGCCCTTCGTGTCCGGGATCGGCTTGGTGACGATCTCCACCAGCGGCACGCCGGCGCGGTTGTAGTCCACCTGCGAGTGGGTGGCGCCGTGGATGCGGCCGGTCGCGCCGCCGACGTGGGTGTTCTTGCCCGCGTCCTCCTCCATGTGGGCGCGCTCGATCTCCACGCGCACGATCTCGCCGTCCTCGAGCTCCACGTCCACCCAGCCGTCGAAGGCGATGGGCTCGTCGTACTGGGAGGTCTGGAAGTTCTTGGTGAGATCCGGGTAGAAGTACTGCTTGCGCGCGAAACGGCAGGTCTCGGCGATCGAGCAGTTCAGCGCCAGGCCGATCCGGATCGCGTACTCCACGGCCTTCGCGTTGACCACCGGCAGCGAGCCGGGCAGCCCCAGCGAGGTGGGGGTGATCGCCGTGTTCGGCTCGGCGGCGAAGATGTTCGGCGCGCCGTCGAACATCTTGGTGGCGGTGCCCAGCTCCACGTGCACCTCGATGCCGAGCACCGGGTCGAAGCGGGCGATCGCGTCGTCGAAGTCGACGGGGGTGATGGCGGTGGTGGTCATCGGGCTGCGCCTCCTGCGAGCTCGGGGGCCTTGGCCAGCAGCGGACCGCCCCAGGCGTCCTCGAGCAGCGCCTCCAGGGCGCCGCCCACCTGGTACAGGCGCTCGTCGGCGCGGGCCGGGGCGAGGAACTGGATGCCGGCGGGCAGGCCGTCCTCGGCGAGACCGCTGGGCAGGGAGATGCCCGGGGTGCCGGCGAGGTTGGCGGGGATGGTGGCGATGTCGTTCATGTACATCGCGGTGGGGTCGTCGATCTTCTCGCCGAGGCGGAAGGCGACGGTGGGAGAGGTGGGCGAGGCCAGCACGTCCACCTGCTCGAAGGCGGCGGCGAAGTCCCGCTGCACCAGGGTGCGCACCTTCTGGGCGCTGCCGTAGTAGGCGTCGTAGTAGCCGGCCGAGAGCGCGTAGGTGCCCAGCAGGATGCGGCGCTTGACCTCGTCGCCGAAGCCGGCGCCGCGGGTGGCCTTCATGACGGACTCGGCGGTGGGGCTGTCCTCGGGCACCACGCGCAGGCCGAAGCGCATGCCGTCGAACTTGGCGAGGTTCGAGGACGCCTCCGAGGGCATGATCAGGTAGTAGGCGCCCAGCGCGTACTCGAAGTGCGGGCAGGAGAGCCGCACGATCTCGGCGCCGGCCCGCTCGAGCTGGTCGAGGGACTCGGTGAAGCGGGCGCGGACCTCGGGGGCGAAGCCCTCGCCCTCGAGCTCCTCGATCACGCCGATGCGCAGGCCCTTCACGTCGCGGCGGCGCGCCGCCTCGGCGAAGGAGCCCACAGGATCGGGCAGCGAGGTGGAGTCGAGCAGGTCGTGCCCGGCGATCAGCTCGTGCAGCAGCGCCGAGTCCTCGACGGTGCGGGTGACGGGGCCGGCCTGGTCCAGGGAGCTGGCCATGGCGATGAGGCCGTAGCGGGAGACGGAGCCGTAGGTGGGCTTGACGCCCACGGTGCCGGTGACGGCGCCCGGCTGGCGGATCGAGCCGCCGGTGTCGGTGCCGATCGCGAGCGGGGCCTCGTAGGCGCCGACGGCCGCGGCGGAGCCGCCGCCGGAGCCGCCCGGGATCCGCTCGCGGTCCCAGGGGTTGCGGGTGGGGCCGTAGGCGCTGGTCTCGGTGGAGGAGCCCATCGCGAACTCGTCCATGTTGGTCTTGCCCAGGATCGGCAGGCCCGCGGCGCGCAGCTTCTCGACCAGGGTCGCGTCGTAGGGCGGGACCCAGCCCTCGAGGATCTTCGAGCCGGCCGTGGTGGGCTGGCCCTTGGTGACCACGACGTCCTTGACGGCGACGGGCACGCCCGCGAGGGGGTGGAGCTCCTCGCCGGCGGCGCGGCGCGCGTCGACGTCGCGCGCGGTGGCGAGCGCCTCCTCCTCGCTGGTGTGGAGGAAGGCGTTCAGATCGCCGTCCACGGCGGCGATGCGGTCGAGGTGGGCGCGGGTGAGCTCCTCGGCGGAGATCTCCCCCGCGCGCAGGGCCTCCGCCTGGGCGGCGGCGCTGCGGCGGATCATGGCGGGTGCGGTCATGGAGTCGGTCATGCTCTCTCTCACTCCTCGCCCAGGATCTGCGGGACGGCGAAGCGGCCGTCCTCGGCCTCGGGGGCGCCGGCCAGCGCCTCGTCCTGGGTGAGGGTCTCGGTGACGACGTCCTCGCGGAAGACGTTCGTCATGGCAATGGGGTGGCTGGTCGCGGGGACGTCCTCGGAGGCGACCTCGGAGACGGAGGCGACAGCGTCCATGATGGAGTCGAACTCGCCGGCGAAGCGGGCGATCTCCTCCTCGGTGAGCTGGATCCGTGCGAGGTCGGCGAGGCGTGCGACGTCATCTCGTCCGATCGAAGGCATGCCGACAGTCTAGGACGAGCGGAGCCGCGGGCCGTACGGCCGTTCGCGCGCCGTCCGTGCGCGCCGCCCGTCAGGCGGGAGCGAGGTAGCGGTACTCCCCGGCCGGGGCGAAGCCGGCGGAGCGGTACAGGCGCCGCGCCGGGGTGTTCTCGCTCTCCACCTCGAGCAGGGCGAGATCCGCGCCCTGGACCCGGGCGAGCGCGAGCAGCGAGTCCACGCACGCCCGTCCCAGGCCCTGCCGGCGGTGCTCGGGGTCCACGGCGAGCTGATCGAGCACGGCGACGGTGCGACGGCGGTGCGGGACGAGGGCGGCGCGGCCCACGGCGAGGGGCGCACGGGACCCGGCGGCCGGGTCGTCGAGGGCGAGGTAGATCGCGGGGGTGCCCGCCATCAGGTCGCGCAGGGTCGTGCGGGCGCCGTCCTCGGCGCGCGGGGCCAGGCGCCAGGACGCCTCGAGCCAGGGCGCGGGCGGGGAGCCGACGGTGATCGCGGCGCGGGGATCGGGGGCCGCGCGGTGATCGGCGAGGCCGCGGTGCAGCACGTGGACCGGGGCGTGGGGTGCATGGCCGCGCTGCGCGAGGGCGCTGCGAACCGGCTCGTGGTCGATGCCCTCGCCGGTGAACAGGCGGAAGACGGGCTGCTCCCCCGCCGCGGCGAGCAGTCCCTCGATCCGCGCCAGGGCGGCCTCGAGCGCCGCGGGATCGGTGGGCGGCTCGAGCGGGACCACGCTGTTCGCGCGGCGCGTCACGCCCCGGGAGCGCTGCACCGCGAAGCCGTCCACGTCCAGCCGGGACAGGGCGCGCCAGCCGCCCAGCAGGGTCTCGATCAGCGCCGTGCCGGAGAGCGCGGGGACGGAGGGCCGACGGGTGCGGGAAGCCATGCGGGAAGTCTACGAGGGCTAGTGGTGCGCGTTCCGTGCCCGTCGTGCCCCGGATAGACTCGGCACGTCCGGCCGGCCACGAAAGGATCCACCATGACCGTCGATCCGCACAGCGACGCCGCCTCCCCCGCGCCCGGGAGCGACGAGGAGTCCGTCGAGGAGGCGCGGCTGCGCGAGGCGCAGGAGCTCGAGGAGCGCATGCGCCGCGCCCTGGCCACCAAGGAGGATCCCCTGCGGGATTCCGAGACCACCTCGGAGCGGCTGCGCCGCCTGGAGCGCGAGCGCGCCGAGGGCGGAGCCGGGGGCGAGGGCACCGGGTCCTGAGCCCCCTCACGGCCGCTGCGGCGGCGGCATGAGCAGCAGCGGCAGGTAGAGCACGCCGGAGAGCTGATAGGGGAAGGTGATCCGCATGATCACCCGGATCCCCCAGTGCATCCCGAAGGCCCCGGCGGCGAACAGCCACCCGGCACGCCGATCGGCGAGCGCGAGCGGGGCCCCGAGCTCGAGCACCAGGGAGGACACCGCCATCACGGTGAACAGGCCGGTGTGAGGGCCGAGAACTCGCACGAGCGGGTTCGCCGGCTCCCCGAGCATCTCCTTGCGCAGGGCGTCCACGGCGACCTGGTTGCGCATCGAGGCGCCGCTCGCCCACCGCAGCCCGTCGGTGCCGGCGAGCTTCGCGATCCCCGCGAGCAGGTAGGTGAGCGCGACCGCGCCGTTCATCACGGCGGGCGTCGCGCCGTACATCCAGGAGCGGCGCCCGGGCAGCACCGTGCGGTCGCGCACGAGGGCGTCCACGCTGAGCGCATCCGCGGCCGGGGCGGCGCCGAGCACCATGGTGTGCAGCACCAGCGCGTTCTCGTGGTGGTAGACCATCGACCACGAGTTGCGGTAGCTGAAGTTCCACGTCTGCAGGGCGGAGTGCAGGGGCCCGGTGACCCGGTGCGCCACCCCGGCGGTGAACAGCGCGCCCGTGACCAGGGAGGCGTCCAGCAGTGCATCGGCGATCCTCGGCGGCAGCGGTCTGCGCAGCACCCGGGCCACCCCCACGGGATCGAAGCTCTCGCTCGCGGTGCGGTGCACGCCGCGGTACAGGGCGCGGCGGCGACCCACGTGCCACAGGTGGTAGCCGCCCACGGCGAGGCGCAGCAGAGCAGGAGCCGTGGGGGACGCAGTGGGGGCGAGGCGGCGGCGTGCGACGTCCGCGGCCCGGCGCAGCAGGGGGCTCATCGTCCTGCCCCCGCCGCGATCGGCGAGGGGCGACGGCCCGGGACGGGTGCGGCACCGCACAGCTCGATCCGTGCGGTGATCTGCTCGCGGTCCGCGCCGCGCAGGTACGCCTCCAGGCGGTACCGGCCGCGGACCACGCGCACCTCGGTGATGGCGCGGTCCTCGGCACGGTTCCGGGCGGCCAGCCGCTCTGCGGCCTGGGTGGCGAGGATCTGGCCGTCGCCGGCCCGCACCCGGCGGCGGACCTGGCGGCGCACCGCGTTCAGCCCGCCGGTGCCGAGGTAGCTGTAGTGGAGCGGGCGGGAGGTGCCCGCCGCGTCCACGCCCAGCAGATGCGCGACCCGGTAGTGGGCGGAGCGGCGGGCGGAGAACATCGGGTAGTGGCTGAAGGGGAACGAGTCGCGCACCTCGCGTTCGGCACCCAGGTGACGGGCCGGGAGGGCGATCGCGGTGAGGAGGGCGCCGGCGAGGAGCCCGGCGAGGAGTCGGGTGGTGGGGGTGTCGGGGAGGGAGGCTCCCGCGGGGCGGCGGTGCGGCGCAGGCGTGGTCATGGCCGGAAGGCTAGGCAGGTGGGATGAGACGGAGGCGGCCAGGGATGAGAGGTGCATGAGAGGTGTCTCAGAGACGCCTGGACGAGCGTTCCTCCCCATCGCGCGGCCGTCCACCGCGCCGTGGCCGCTCCCCCGGGCGTCGGCCGGGCTTGCGACACTGGGGGCATGAGCTCGAGCCCGCATTCCCCCGCCGCCCCGACGGACGGCGCCGCGCTGCACGAGGAGGCCCTGCAGGCCCTCGGTGCGCTGACCGGCCGGGAGGAGGCGCGCTTCCATCCCGGGCAGTTCGAGGCGATCCAGGCGCTGGTGGCCGAGCGGCGCCGCGTGCTGGTGGTGCAGCGCACCGGATGGGGGAAGTCCGCGGTGTACTTCCTGGCCGCGCTGCTGCAGAGGCGGCGCGGGGCCGGGCCCGCGCTGATCATCTCCCCGCTGATCGCGCTGATGCGCGACCAGGTCGCGGCCGCGCGCCGCGCCGGGGTGCGGGCCGAGGCGATCAGCTCCGCGAACCCCACTGAGTGGCGCGACATCGAGGAGGGGCTGGCCGCCGACGCGATCGACGTGCTGCTGGTCTCCCCCGAGCGCCTGGTCAACCCGCGCTTCCGCGAGGAGCAGCTGCCGCGGCTCGTGGACCGCTGCGGGCTGCTGGTGATCGACGAGGCCCACTGCATCTCCGACTGGGGGCACGACTTCCGTCCCGACTACCGCCGACTGCGGGACCTGGTGGCGCAGCTGGGCACCGAGGTGCCAGTGCTCGCCACCACCGCCACCGCGAACTCGCGCGTGGTCGCGGACGTCGCCGAGCAGCTCGGCACCGGCGGGGCCGACGGCGAGGTGCTCACCCTGCGCGGCTCCCTCACCCGCGAGTCGCTGCGACTGGGGTCGCTGAGCCTGGCCGATGACCGGCAGCGCCTGGACTACCTGGTGCGGCACCTCGACTCCTTCGAGGGCTCGGGGATCATCTACGCCCTGACCGTCTCCGCCGCCGAGGATCTCGCCTCCCTCCTGGACCGGCCCGGGCGGAGGGTGCGCGCCTACACCGGGCGCACCGATCCCGAGGAGCGGGCCGAGCTCGAGCAGGCCCTGAAGGACAACCAGGTCAAGGCGCTGGCCGCGACGAGCGCGCTGGGGATGGGCTTCGACAAGCCGGATCTCGGCTTCGTGATCCATCTGGGGGCGCCCTCCTCCCCCGTCGCGTACTACCAGCAGGTGGGCCGCGCGGGCCGCGCCACCGACCGGGCGGACGTGCTGCTGCTGCCGGGGAGGGAGGACCGGGCGGTCTGGGAGTACTTCGCGACCTCCTCGATGCCCTCGCAGGAGAGCGCCTCGCAGGTGCTCACCGCCCTCGCGGAGGCCGGCGCGCCGCTGAGCACCCCGGCGCTGGAGACCCGGGTGGACGTGCGCCGCAGCGCCCTGGAGCTGCTGCTGAAGGTGCTCGCCGTCGACGGCGCCGTCCAGAACGTGAAGGGCGGCTGGATCGCCACCGGCGCGCCCTGGCACTACGACGCCGCGCGCTACGAGACCGTCGCCCGCGCCCGCCGCGAGGAGCAGCAGGCGATGCTCGCCTACGAGGCGCTCTCCGGCGGGCCGGAGCAGTGCCGGATGGTGTTCCTCGCCCGGCAGCTCGACGATGAGACCGCCGTGCCGTGCGGGCACTGCGACGTGTGCGCGGGGCCCTGGTACCCGGCGCCGGACGCACCCGCCGCCGCAGGTGACCGCCCCGGCGAGGAAGGCGCCGACGAGCGCGTCGCCGCGCTGCTGGAGCGGGTGGGCGTCCCGGTGGAGCCGCGGGCGAGCTGGCCCTCGGGCCTGGACCGGCTGCTCGGCGCGGACGCGCCGAAGGGGCGGATCCCCGAGGGCGAGCGCGCCGTGGAAGGCCGCGTCATCGCCCGCATGTCGGACCTCGGCTGGGCTGTGCCGCTGCGGGAGCTGCTGCGCAGCGACGAGGACGGCCGCCCCGTCGATGCGGTCGTGCCCGAGCGGATCGGCTCCCGGATCGTGGAGGTGCTGAAGGACTGGGACTGGGAGCAGCGCCCCGCCGCGGTGGTCGCGGTCCCCTCGGCCACCCGGCCGCAGCTGGTGAGCTCGCTCGCCGCCGGCATCGCCTCCGTCGGACGCCTCGAGGACCTCGGCGCCCTCGACCTCGCCCCGGGCGCCGCCCCGCTGCGCGGCGGCGGCAACAGCGCCTTCCGCGTGGCGGACCTGTGGGAGCGCTTCAGCGTGGGCGAGCAGCTGCGTTCGCGCCTCGAGCAGCTCGACGGCGCACCGATCCTGCTGGTCGACGACGTGATCGACACCCGCTGGACGATGGCGGTCGCGGCGCGGCTGCTGCGCAGGGCGGGCTCCGGACCGGTGCTCCCGCTGGCGCTCGCGCAACAGGCCTGAGCACCGGCCGCGCCCCGGCGAGGACCGCCCCGCGCGGGGATCAGTCGGTCCCCGCCTCCGCCTCGGCCTCGTCCGCGCCGGCGCCGTCCTCCTCGTTCGCCTCCGGCAGGGCGACCGCGTCCGGCCCGCCCTCGAGCAGGGCCACGAAGTCGGCCTCGTCGAGGATGCGCAGGCCGAGGTCGCGGGCCTTGGTCTCCTTCGAGCCGGCGTTCTCGCCGACCACCACGAAGTCCGTCTTCTTCGAGACGGAGCCGGAGGCCTTCCCGCCGCGGGTGATGATCGCCTCCTTCGCGCCGTCGCGGCTGAAGCCGTCCAGCCCGCCGGTGACCACCACGGTGAGGCCCTCGAGGGTCTTCACGAAGCCCTCCTCCACCTCGTCCGCCATGCGCACGCCGGAGGCGGCCCAGCCGTCCACGATCTCGCGGTGCCAGTCGACCTCGAACCACTCCACCACGGCCTCGGCGATGATCTGCCCGACCCCGTCGGTCTCCGCGAGCTGTTCGACGCTCGCCTCGCGGATCGCGTCCATCGAGCCGTAGGCGGTGGCGAGCGAGCGCGCGGCGGCAGGGCCCACGTGCCGGATCGACAGCGCCACCAGCACCCGCCACAGCGGCTGGTCCTTCGCCTTCTCGAGCTCGGCGATCAGCTCGCCGGTGGTCTTCAGCGCCGCGGGCTCCTTGACCTGCTTCCAGACGTTCTCGCGCTTGTAGTGGCGGAACTGGGGGCGGGTCCAGAAGGCGGGCTGGATGCGCCAGTCCCCCGTCGGCTCGCCGTCGCGCCGCTCGGGCTGCCACACCACCACGTCGGCGAGCGCGTCCGCGGTGAGGTCGAAGAGGTCCGCGCCGGTGTCGATGACGGGCTGCTGGATCGCGGGCAGCAGCGGGTCCTCGGCGGAGGTGAGGCGCAGCAGCGGGACCCCGTCGGTCCCCTGGACGACCTCCCCGTTCTTGACGACCACGAAGGCGTCCAGCTCGGTGTCCGCCACGTCCCGGATCGGGAGATAGATCGCGTGGTCCTCGGTGAGCGCGGCGAGCGCCTCGGGGCGGCGCTTGTCCGGATCGGTGAGCGCGATCGCGCTCTCCTCGCCGAGCGACTCGATGTCGAAGGCGCCGCGGGAGCCGGCGTGCTCCACGCGCCCGGTCACCTGGGCGGGGCAGTCACGGCGGTTCGGGCAGCGCCAGTCCTTGTCCCCCTCCTTCTCGGGCCGGATCTCGGTGCCGCAGGCGGGGCACTCCGTCGGCATCACGAAGGGGCGCTCGGTGCCGTCGCGCAGCGACTCCACCGGGCCCAGGATCTCCGGTATCACGTCCCCCGCCTTGCGCAGCACGATCGTGTCCCCGATCAGCACCCCCTTGCGCTCCACGTCGAACTGGTTGTGCAGCGTGGCCTTCTCCACCGTGGAGCCGGCCACCAGCACCGGCTCCATGATCCCGAAGGGGGTGACGCGCCCGGTGCGGCCCACCTGCACCTGGATGTCCAGCAGCTTGGTCGTGACCTCCTCCGGGGGGAACTTCACGGCGGTGGCCCAGCGCGGGGCGCGGGAGGTGGAGCCGAGCGCGCGCTGCTGCGCGAAGGAGTCCACCTTCACCACGATCCCGTCGATCTCGTGCTCGAGGTCATGGCGGTGCTCGCCGTGGTGCTCGACGTAGGCGGCGACCTCGTCGACGGTGCTCACCACGCCCAGATGGGCGGAGGTGGGCAGGCCCCAGGACTTCAGCAGCTCGTACATCTCGCTCTGGGAGCCCGCCGGCGGGTCCGGCCAGGCGCCGAGGCCGTGCACGGTGAGGCGCAGCGCGGCCAAGCGCGCCTCGCCCGCCTCCCGCTCCAGCCCGTCCTTCTTGTCCAGCTGCTGGCGCAGGCCGCCCGCGGCGGTGTTGCGGGGGTTCGCGAAGGAGGGGAAGCGGCGGGTGGCGGCGAGCTGCTCGCGCTGCTCGTCGAAGGGTCGACGCCCCTCCGCCGCCCGCGCCTCCCAGCGGGTGCGGGCCTCGGCCACGGCCCGCTCACGCAGCTCCACCTGAAGGTCGTTGAGGCGGGTGAAGTCCTCGGTGGGCATGAACACCTCGCCGCGCACCTCCACCAGCGGCGGATGCCCCTCGCCCTCCAGGCGCTGCGGGATGCCCTCGATGCGCAGGGCGTTGACGGTAACGTCCTCGCCGGTGCGGCCGTCGCCGCGGGTCGCGGCGGTGACGAGCTCGCCGTGCTCGTACCGGAGGTTGATCGCGAGACCGTCGATCTTCAGCTCGGTGAGGTAGCGCACCGTCCCGCCGAGCTCCGCGGCCACGTGGGCGCACCACTCCCGCAGCTCCTCGAGCGAGAACACGTTGTCCAGCGACTGCATCCGCTCAGCGTGCTCGAGCGTGGGCAGGCCGGTGGCCGCGGTACCGCCCACGGTGCGGGTGGGCGAGTCCTCGGAGGCCAGCTGCGGGTTCTCCGCCTCGAGCTCCCGCAGCTCCTTCTCCAGCGCGTCGTACTCGCCGTCGGCCATCGTGGGCGCATCGTGCTCGTAGTAGTCCGCGCGCGCCTGCTCGATCTGCGCGGTGAGCTCGGCGACGCGCTGCTGCGCACGGGCCGCGGTCTCGGTTCCCTGCTGGTTCGTGGTCACCGGAACATTGTGACGCACCGGGGCGACGCGGGCGCCGCAGCCCGCCGGACCGCTCAGGAGGCCAGGCGCTCCGCCCAGGACGGCGCGATCCGCAGCAGCGCCTCGAGCGCCGCCTCGTCCAGCAGGGTCGAGGCGTCGGGCTGCGCGGAGGGATCCGCCCGGCCGGCATGCACCTCGTGGGAGGCGCCGGTGTGGGCGATCACCGCCACCCCGGCGGCGTCCGCATCGGAGTGGCCCAGCCGGCGCCAGGTCTCCAGCATCGTCTCCAGCTCGGGGCCGAGGTTCCCGCCGGGGCGGGGGTCCACCACGAGCTCCAGCACGGCGCCGTCGTCGCAGGCCTCGGCGATGCCCTCCCACAGGGCGCGGCCCGCGTCGGTGGACAGCGACGGCAGGCGGCGCGGCGCGATCGCGAGCCGGCGGATGCCGGCGTCCCGGGCGGCGCGCAGCAGCTCCAGATCCGCCCCCACGCCCACGGTGACGGCGTCCGGGCCCAGGCCGAACTCCTCCAGGGCGACCATGAGGATCCGCCACAGCATCCCGATCTCGGGGGCGGGCACCGCCGGGTAGCGGCGGCGGCCGGACGGGGTGGGGATGCGGCCCGCGTGGATCGCGGCCACGGCGTCCTCGCGCAGCAGCACGTGCTGCTGGGCGCCGGGGACCCTGTCGGCCACCAGGCCCAGGTGCTCCACCAGGCCCTCGGCCAGCAGCATCGGGAGGTCTCGCACCGCGCCCGGGTCCCCGAGGGTGCGCTCCCCGGACTGCAGGAAGGTGGCACCGGCGAGCGTGGCCGGGCCCAGGGCGGTGGTCATCAGCGGGCCGCGGTACCCCAGAAGCGCGATCCGGGCCGCGTCCAGCATCCGCTCGCGCATCTCGCGGGCGTGTTGCCAGGCGAGCCCGGTGCCGGTGCCCAGCCGCCAGCCGTAGCTCACCAGGTCCCCGGTGGTCTCGGCGAGCAGGGCGAGGGTGGCGGGCAGCAGGTGGTCGGTCTCGTCCAGGCCCAGCGCGGAGGGCAGGTAGAGGCGGGTGGCGATCTGCTCCTCGGGGTCGTCGCCGAGCAGCGCCCGCACCCGCATCAACGCCGCGAGGTGCGGATCCTCGGGCAGGCCGAGGCGCTGCGTCTCCTGCGCCGTGGGGGCGCGGAAGGTGCCGTCGCCGGTGAGGGTGACCAGTGATCTCATGCGCGTCGCTCCAGGGTGGCGGCGGCGAGCACCCGGTCCTCGTCGTAGAGCACGAGGGTCTGACCGGGCGCGACGCCGCGAAGTGGGGTGTCGAGGCGGATCCGCAGGGCGGTGCCGGCGGGCTCCACGGCAGGGGTGGCGCCGTCGGCGCGAGCCGGGGCCGGGCCGCCCTCCGCGGGCGGCACCGCGGCGCTGGTGGAGGGGACCCCCACGAGCGTGGCGGGGATCGCCTCGCCGTGGGCGCGGATCTGGGCGCTCACCCGCCGGCCCGCGGTGAGCGGCTCGAAGGAGATCACGTCCCCGGCCACCAGCTCGTAAGTGGAGAGCAGCTCGGCCGCGCCGATCACCACCTGGCGGGAGGCGGGGTCGATGTCGACCACGTAGCGGGGGGCGCCGTCGGGCGCCGGTCGCTCGACGCCCAGGCCGCGGCGCTGCCCGATCGTGAACCCGTGGGTGCCGCGATGGGTGCCCAGCACCGTGCCGTCCGCGTCGACCACCTCGCCGGGCGCCTCGCCGAGGTTCCGCTCGAGGAAGCCGCGGGTGTCGCCGTCGGCCACGAAGCAGATGTCGTAGCTGTCCGGCTTGGTGGAGACGCCCAGACCGCGGGCCCGGGCCTCGGCCCGCACCTCGGCCTTGGTGGCGTACTCCCCGAGCGGGAACAGGGAGCGGCGCACCGCCTCCGGCCCCATCACGGCCAGCACGTAGGACTGGTCCTTCTCCATGTTCCGCGAACGGTGCAGCGACGGGGCGCCGCCCGGGCCGTCGGCGCGGATCGAGGCGTAGTGCCCGGTGCACACCGCGTCGAAGCCCAGCAGCGTGGCGCGCTCCAGCAGGGAGGCGAACTTGATCCGCTCGTTGCAGCGCACGCACGGGTTCGGGGTGCGTCCGGCGGCGTACTCGGCGAGGAAGTCCTCCACCACCAGGTCGTGGAAGTCGTCGGAGAGATCCCACACGTAGTACGGGATCCCGATGCGCTCGGCGGCCCGGCGGGCGTCGGAGGCGTCCTCCACGGTGCAGCACCCGCGGGAGCCGGTGCGGGTCTGGTCACGGCTCTTGGACAGCGCCATGTGCACGCCCACCACCTCGTGGCCGGCCTCGGCGGCGCGCGCCGCCGCGACGGCGGAGTCGACCCCGCCGCTCATCGCCGCCAGCACCTTCATGCGCCGTCGCCCTCCTCCGGATCCTCACAGCTCCTGCCCATCGAGTGTACGGAGGAGGGTGCATGCGGTCAGCGTCCGTGAACGTGAGATGCGCCCCGCGGGATGGTGGGCCGCGCCGGGATCAGCGGTGCAGGGCGCCGACGGCGCGGGCGCGCTCGAGCGCACCGGGCAGCACGGCGAGCAGGTGATCGACCTCCGCCTCCGTGCTGGTCCATCCCAGCGAGAGCCGCAGCGCACCGCGGGCCTCCCGCTCCGGCACGCCCATCGCGGCCAGCGCGGGGCTGGCCTGCGTGACGCCCGCCGCGCAGGCGGAGCCCGCCGAGCAGTCCACCCCGGCGGCGTCCAGCAGGAACAGCAGGGAGTCCGCGTCCGCGCCGGGGAACAGCAGGTGCACGATGTGCGGGGAGTGCGCGGCGGTGGGCAGGGTGGGGCGGGCCGACGGATCCAGCGCCGCGACCCCGGCCCGCAGCCGCTCGGCAAGGGCGGCGAGGCGGCGGGAGCTCGCCTCCTGCGCGTCGAGCGCCTCGCCGAGGGCGGCGGCGAAGGCCGCGGCCTGGGCGGCGTCGAGCGTGCCCGACCGCACCCCGCGCTGCTGCCCGCCGCCGGTGGAGAGCTCCGCGAAGCGCACCTCGGGCCGCGCCACCAGCACCCCAACCCCCACGGGGGCGCCGATCTTGTGGCCGGACAGGGACATCAGGTCCACGTGCTCCCGGCGCGGCAGCGGCACGTGCCCCACCGCCTGCACGGCATCGGTGTGCACCAGGGTGCCGTGGGCGCGGGCGCTCTCGGCGAGCGCGGCGATGTCCTGCACGGCGCCGGTCTCGTTGTTCACCAGTGCCGCGCTGAGCACGCCCACCGCGCCGTCGGCCAGCGCGCCGTCGACCTCCTCGGGGCGCAGCGCCCCGGCGGCGTCCACGCCCAGCTCCCGCACCTGCAGGGCAGCCTCGGCCCCGGCGAGCGAGCGGGCCGTGGCGAGCACCGCGGGATGGTCGGTCGCGGCGACGGCCACCGCGGTGCGGGACGGGTCCTGGCGGAGCCTGCCCAGGGTCGCCCCGCGCAGGGCGAGGTTGTCCGCCTCGGTGCCGCCGGAGGTCATCAGCACCCAGCTGCGCGGCACGTCGAGGCGGGCGGCGATGGTGCCGATCGCCTCGTCGAGCACGGCGCGGGCGCGGCGCCCGGAGGTGTGGACAGCGGACGGGTTGCCCACCACCTGCGAGGCCTCGAGGAAGGCCTCGCGGGCCGCGGGCCGCATCACGGTGGTGGCGGCGTGGTCGAGATACGCGCGCGGAGTGTCCTGCGAGGTCATCACGTCCTCACCACGGCTTCACGGGGTCGTCGTCGGAGCCGTCGCTGCCGTCCTCGCCGTCGCCGCCCTGGGCGTCGCGGTTGCGCTGCTCGAGCTCGTCGTCTTTCTGGTCCTCGGAGCTGCCGCTGGTGGGCGCCTCCTCCTCGGGGCCGTCGCCCTCGGGATCGTCACGGGTGGGGTCCCCGGGATCTTGCGCCTCGGGGGTCCCGCCCTCCTCCTCGCCCTCGCCGCCGTCCTCCTCGCCGCGGGCGTCGGGGTCGTTGCCGGCCTCCTCGTCGGCCTCGCGCCGCTTCTCCTCCACCCGCTCGCCGTTGTCCTCGGTGCTCTCGGAGTCCTCGTTGCCGGAGCCTCCGCCGCCCTGGCCCTCGCCGTCGCCCTCGCCGCCGCCTCCGCCGAGGCAGGGCGCCAGCAGCTCCTCCGCCTCGTACAGACGGTCCGCGCGCTGCTGGGGGTCCTCGAGCAGATCGGCCTGGCGCTCGATGGACAGCGCGAGGTTGTTGAGGATCTTGCACTGGGCGTGCAGCGGGGAGTTCAGGTCGCTGTGCGCGGTCCACTCCTGAAGCGCCAGGCGCAGCTCCTCCTCGGCGGCGGCGTCCTCGCCCTGCTGCAGCAGGGAGGTGCCTCGGGAGAGGTGCGGCAGGTAGGGCTCGAACCAGTTCACGCGCTCCACAGGCGCGAGGCGCTCGATCGCCGTGGGGTAGTCGCCGTCGCCGTAGGCGCCCAGGTGCATCGCCTGGGTGATCGGCATGGACACGAAGCGCACCGCGAGCATCGCCAGCACCAGGATCACCGGCGAGAGCAGGGCGAACACGATCCACCGCACCCGCCGCAGCCGCCGCACGTCCAGCCCGAAGTCGCCGGGGCGCCCCGCGGTGCTCTGCGCGAGCGCGCCCTCGGTCGGGGGCGGGGCGCCCGCCGGGTCCGGGCGCGGATCCTGCACCGTCGGTGCGCTCATCGCGAGGCTCCTGAAATGTCGTAGCGGTCCAGCCTGCGGGGCAGGCGGTAGGTCATCTCCCCCAGCTCCCAGATCAGCAGGGCCGCGAGCGGGATGGAGGCCACCCAGTACCAGTCCTCGACGCTGGCCGCCTCGCGGCGGGACTCGGAGGGGATCGGCCGCAGGGTGATCCCCTCCATGGTGCCCTCGATCGGAGCCTCGGGATCGTCGCGGTGCAGGTAGGGCACCTCCATCTGCTCGGCGATGGTGCGCAGCTGCTCCTCGTCGATGCTCGAGATGCCCTGCTGGCCGTCCGGCCCGGTGATGTACTCGCCGTGGTCCTCGCCGCCCTGCACCTTCATCGGCCCGCCTTCGGCGGTGCCGTAGCCCAGCACGGCGCCGCCGTCGATGAACCCGGCGGCCTGCGCGAAGGACTCCGAGTCCCGGTCGTCGGTGTTCTCCCCGTCGGAGAGGAAATACACCAGGATGCTGGAGTCCGGGTCCTCCCGCTGGGTCTCGGTGATCTCGATCATCAGCGAGGTGAGGGGGCGGTCCACGTTCGAGCCGGTGGAGTAGGCGGTGGGCTCGGTGGTGAGGGTGTCGATCCAGGCCCGGGCGGCGCCGGCGTCGGTGGTGAGCGGGAGCTGCTGGGTGGCGGTGGAGTCGAAGGCGATGATCGAGTAGCGGGCGCCCTCGGTCATGCCCATGATGCGGTCCATGTCCGCCCGCACCCCGTCGAGGCGGGGCTGGTCGCCGGCGTAGTCCTCGGCGTTCATCGACCCGGTGCGATCCACCACGAAGAACACGTTCGCGTTCATCCGCTCGGTCTGCTCCCCGGCGATCGGGGTGACCGGGCGCAGCGCCACCGCCAGCAGCAGCACCACCATCAGCAGCCGCCGCGCCCAGGCCAGGCGCTGCCGGGGACGCCGCACCAGCAGCACCGTGCACAGCAGCGCCATCAGGGCGAACAGGGGCAGGCTCGCCCACAGCGGCATCAGGGGCTCCAGTCGCATCAGCGGGACCTCCATCCCAGCACCAGGATCCCCACCAGGGAGAGGAAGGTGAGCACGAAGCCGAACGCCGGATGGTCCGTGCGCAGCACGGTGGGCGTCGCGCCCAGCACCTCGGCCTGGGTCTTCTGGATCTGGCCGATGATGGAGGGGATCGCCTCCGGGTCCGAGGACTCGTAGAGCTCGCCGTCCTGGTCCTCGGTGGCGGTCTGGAGCTCCTCGAAGCACTGCGGACCGCACTCGTACGCGCCGGGGTAGAACGTGTACAGGTCGATGTCCCGGGAGGAGACCCGTTCGGTGGCCTCCTCGAGGGAGAAGATCGGTTCGCCGTTGACCTCGTTGTCGGTCGCGAAGATGATCGAGCGGGAGCGGTCCTCCTCCGCCTGGTCGAACAGCTGCGCGCAGGAGGCGAGGCCGTCCGGCACGATCGAGGCCTCGTCGGCGATGCCGCGGGTGCCCTCCACGAACTCGACGTACTGGCGCACCTTGTCCTCGGAGTACTCCCGATTGCCCAGCCGGTACCCGAACTCGTCGAAGTCGATCGCCTCGGCGCCGTTCTCGAGCTCCCGCTGGATCAGGTCGTAGTCGTTGGTCAGCGGGAACACGGTGCGGCTGGTGGAGTTGAAGATCGACAGCGCCACCCGCTCCCCCTCGAAGTCGTCCACCAGCGCGGCGAAAGTGGCGAGGATCTCGGTGTCGTACTCGTACATCGACCCGGACACGTCCAGGCACAGCACGATGTCACGGGAGGAGAACTCGGGGGTGGCCAGCCGCTCGGTGGCGATGCGGCCCGAGAGCACCGAGGCGGAGAGCACCGCCAGCACCGCCACGCCCACCTGCGCGGCGCGCAGCACGCGCGCGGTGCGGCGGGCGCGCACGTAGCTGGGGATCCTCTCCAGGTAGCGGGAGTTCGCCACCAGCACCGGGGAGCGGCGCATCGCCCGGCGGTGCCAGAAGGTGATCCCCCACACCGTCAGAGCGGCCACCAGGAGCAGTGCGGTGACCCACCAGAAGATCATGACCATGCGCGGATCACCTCCCTCGCCTCGCGCACGGAGTCCCGCAGGTCCTGCTGCGAGGCCTTGGCGAAGTCCGGCTCGTACAGCCGGGAGATGAGGGCGCCGACGGGCCGGGTGCGCTCCTCCGCCAGCAGCGTCGCGAGATCCTGGCTGGTGACGTCGTGCCCGGTGGTGCGACGCACGAAGCGGCGCATCACGCCGGTGAGCTCGTGGTGCCCCTCCCGGGCGCCCAGCGTCCCGGCCTCGTGGCGGTCAGCGATGTCGTTGACGGCGCGCAGGAACTCCGCCTTCAGCGCCTCCCCCTCGCCGGGCCGGTTCCGGTAGGCGATCCGCTTCTCGATCGCGCGGGTGATCCGCAGGGTGCCCAGGATCAGCGCGGCGATCACCAGCAGGCACAGCACGGCGAGGATCACCCACGCGATGGAGTACTGCGGCGGGTCGATGATCTCCGGCGGGGCGGGCTCGCTCAGCAGCCGGCCGACCTCCCGCACGGCGGCTCGGGGCTCAGGCACGGGCATGGCGGTACTCCCTCGCCTTGAGCAGCGCGATCAAGTCCTCGACGACGGTGGTCTCCCCCTGGGTGAGCAGATGGCTGACGTGCAGCCGGTCCAGCATCTCCCCGATGCCCTCGGTGCGGGCCCTGCGGTAGGCGGCCACGTCCTGGGAGACCCGCTTCGAGGTGCGCGCCAGGGAAGGCACCTCCTGCGGGGACTCCACGTCCACCACGTCGTGGTCGAGCGCGGCGCCCTGCAGCGGATCCGCATCCGCGATCCGGATCACCAGCAGGTCGTGACGGGTGGTGAGCCGGCGCAGCAGCGTGAAGTCCTCCACGGCGGGGTGGGCCTCGTCGGTGATGATCGTCATCAGCGTGGGCCGGGTGGTGACGCGGAACGCCCGCTCCAGCAGCCACGCGCTGTCCGCCGGGGCGGAGGCCGTGGTGGTGCCCTGCTGGACGGTGCGCAGCAGCAGCTCCAGGTGCCCGTCGCTGGAGCGGGAGGGCAGCTGGATCGGCCTGGGCTCCGCACCGGCGACCAGGCTCACCAGGTCGCCGTTCTTCTGCGCCAGGAAGCAGATCATGCCCGCGGCGAGGATCATCGCGTCCCGCTTCGAGGAGCCGTCGGCGGCGGTCGCGGCCATCGCCGAGGAGGTGTCGGCGACGATCGAGAGGTGCCGCACCCGCTCCTCGTTGAACTGCCGGATCAGCGGCTCCCCGGAACGGGCGGTGGCCTTCCAGTCGATGTCGGAGATCTTGTCCCCGGGCTGGTAGTACTTCAGGTCGTCGAAGTCCTCGCCGCTGCCCTTGAACAGGGAGCGGCCGCGGCCCTGGATGAGCCCCCGTGCCCGGTTCGAGGTGTGCAGGTCGACCCGGGCCTTGACCCGTGTCAGCAGCGAGGTGGCCATGAGAGGGTGTCGCGCTCCGTCCGTCTGCGAGGTGGTGGCGGTGGGGCCGGGCCGCTCAGGGCATCGGCACGGCGTGGAACACCGCGTCGATGATCTGCTCGGGCTTGATGCCGCTGGCGAGCGCGTCGAAGGTGAGCACCAGGCGGTGGCGCAGCACCCCGTAGCGCATGGCGCGCACGTCGTCCGGGGTCACGTAGTCGCGGCCCTGGAGCAGGGCGTTCGCCTGCGCGACCCGCATCAGGGCGAGGGAGCCGCGGGGGCTGGCCCCCACCCGCACGGACTGGGTGAGGTTGGGCACCGGGCGCGGGCCCGAGCCGCGGGTGGTGAACACCAGGTCGATGATGTAGCGCTTCACGGCCGGGTCCACGTACACCTGGTCCACCATCGTCTGGAGGAAGCGCACGTCCTCCAGGGAGACCGAGCCCACCGCCTCGCGTGGCCCGGTGAGGCTGCCGGCGGTGGAGCGGTCGAGGATCTCGTGCTCCTCGCCGGGGCGCGGATAGGTGAGGATCTCCTTCATGAGGAAGCGATCCATCTGCGCCTCGGGGAGCACGTACGTGCCCTCCTCCTCGATCGGGTTCTGGGTGGCCAGCACCATGAACGGCTCGGGCAGGCGGTGCACCTCGCCGCCGATCGAGGTCTGCCGCTCCTGCATCGCCTCGAGCATCGCCGACTGCGTCTTGGCGCTCGAGCGGTTGATCTCGTCCAGCAGCACCACGTTGGCGTGCACCGGCCCCAGCTGGGTGGTGAAGGTCCCGGAGCCGTAGTTGAAGATCTGGGTGCCGATGATGTCGTTCGGCATCAGGTCCGGCGTGCACTGGATGCGGGCGAAGGAGCCCGTGATCGAGGAGGCCAGGGCGCTGGCCGCAGTGGTCTTGGCCAGGCCGGGCACCGACTCCAGCAGCACGTGCCCGCCGGCGGCGAGCGCGGCCAGCAGCGTGGTGCGCAGGTTCTCCTGCCCCACCACCCGGGACTGGAACACCCCGGTGATGGTGCCGATGATCGAGGCGCTCCGCTCGAGCTCCGCCGGCGCGATCGCGGCGCTCGCGGGCGCGAACTGGCCGGGACGGCCCGCACCGGGCGCCGCACCCTGGCGGGCGGGGCCGGGGCCCGACGGGACCGGGCCGGGGCCGGGGGCCGACGGGGCGGAGTGTCCCGTCGGCGCGGGCGCGCCGGCGGGCGCGGGCGGGGCGGCGGGACGCGCCGGGCCCCCCGGGTGCGGGCTGGGTGGGTTGCTCATGCGCTGCGGTTCCCCCGTCGTACGTTCTGCTGGTGCCTGCGGTGCCGCACGGGCGGCCCGCTCATGGGCCGCGCGGCCCACCTCCCCCGAGGCGGCCGGAGGCCGGACCGGCCGGACCCGGCGGACGGATCGCTCGTGCCGACGATCCGCTCCGCGCCGTGAGCGCGACGGGACCGCCGCGACGATCCTAGCGGCACGGGTCACGCGGAGGGCGCATCCGGGGCGGCGCGGTGGAAGAATGCGGCCGTGCCCGCAGACCGAGACGACCGCCTGACCCCGCCCTGCGCCCCCACCTCCCCCGGCCTGGTGGTGGACGAGCAGGGGCGCGGCACCTTCGCGGTCGCCGCCCCGCGGGCGGAGGCCGTGGACCTGTGCATCCGTCGGGGCAGCACCGAGCAGCGCCGGCGCCTGCGGCACGTGGACGGCGGCCTGCACTGGGACCACGTCACCGGGATGATCCCGGGCACGCGCTACGGCCTGCGGGCGCTGGGGCCGTGGGCCCCGGCCGACGGCCTGCTGTGCAGCCCGCACCGGCTGCTGCAGGATCCGCGGGCGCGCGGCGTGTCGCACTCCTCGCCGCTGCTGAGCTCGTTCTTCCCCTCCGAGGTGGACGCGATGCTGGACCGGGTCGGGGACCCGGCCCGCCGCGCCGAGGCGGACAACGGGGACGACGCGGTGTGGTCCGTCGTGGTCTCCGACGCCTTCGACTGGCAGGAGGACCGCCGGCCGCGGATCGGCTGGGACGCGACGGTGCTCTACGAGCTGCACGTAAAGGGCTTCACGCAGCTGCACCCCGCCGTGCCCCCGGAGCAGCGCGGCACCTACGCGGGACTCGCGCACCCGGCCGTCCTCGACCATCTGCGGAGCCTGGGCGTGACCAGCCTCGAGCTGCTGCCCGTGCACGCGGCGATGGACGAACCGCACCTGACCCGCCTGGGGCTGACGAACTACTGGGGCTACTCGACGATGTCGTACTTCGCCCCGGAGCCGTCGCTGGCCACCGCGGCCGCGCAGGCGGCCGGCGCGCAGGCCGTGGTCGACGAGGTCAAGGCGATGGTCCGCACCCTGCACGCCGAGGGCTTCGAGGTGATCCTCGACGTGGTCTACAACCACACCGCCGAGGGCGGCGCCGACGGACCGGCGCTCAGCCTGCGCGGCCTGGACAACCTCGAGCACTACTGGACCGACCACGGCCGCTTCGTGGACGTCACCGGCACCGGCGGCACCCTGGACCCCCGCTCGCTGCACGTGATGGATCTGATCCTCTCCTCCCTGCGGTACTGGGTGCAGGAGATGCACGTGGACGGCTTCCGCTTTGACCTCGCCGCCACGCTGGGCCGGGACGACCACGGCTTCCGCCCTGACCATCCGCTGCTGCGCGCGATCGCCACGGACCCGGTGCTGCGGGACGTGAAGCTGATCGCCGAGCCGTGGGACGTGGGCACCGACGGCTGGCAGACCGGCCGCTTCCCCGTGCCCTTCGCGGAGTGGAACGACGCCTTCCGCGACGACGTGCGCTCCTTCTGGCTCTCCGACCGGGGGCTGCGGGAGCGCACCGGCACCGAGGCGATCGGCGGCGTGCGCGATCTCGCCACCCGGATGGCCGGCTCCAGCGACCTGTTCACCGCCCGGGACCCGCTCGAGCTCCCGGCGGGGCGCAGCCTGCGCGCCCCCTGGGCCTCGATCAACTACGTCACCGCGCACGACGGACTCACCCTGCGCGACCTCACCGTCTACGAGACCAAGCGCAACGAGGCCAACGGGGAGGACAACCGCGACGGCACCTCCGACAACCGTTCCTACCACCACGGGCACGAGGGCGAGCTGCCCGCCGGCTCGCCGGAGGCGGCGGTGCTCGAGGAGCGCCGCCGCCGCACCGCCCGCAGCATCCTGGCCACCCTGCTGCTGGGCTCGGGCACCCCGATGCTCACCGCCGGGGACGAGCGGGGCCGCACCCAGCAGGGCAACAACAACGCCTACTGCCAGGACAACGAGATCTCCTGGGTGCACTGGGACCGCAGCCGCGCCGCGGAGGCGCTGCAGGAGACCACCGCGCACCTGCTGCGCCTGCGGCGCGAGCACCCGCAGCTGCGCACCCCGCACTTCCTGCGCCCCGCCGATCCCGCGGCGCCGGACGCCGACCAGGTGGCGTGGTTCGGCGCCGACGGCCGGCCGCTGACCCATGAGGAGTGGATGGACCCCTCCCAGCACCTGCTGGGCATGCTGCGCCCCGCCCGCCGCGGCCATCCGGGCGCCGAGCACCTGCTGGTGCTGCTCTCCTCGGGCGCCGAACCGCTGCGGGTGCCGCTGCCCGCCGCGCCGTGGCCGCAGGGCGACGCCCGCGTGGTGATGGACACCGCGCTCGAGTCACCGACGCTGCTGGACCACGCCCCGCTCGATGACCGCACGGTCACCGTGGGGCCCGGCGCCGTGGTGGTCGTCGCGATCGCCGCCGACCCCGCAGGGAGCGTCGCGAACGGGCTATCGTGAGGGCTGTCACGACGATCGTCGCAGGGCCGCCCCGTTCCCCGTGGGCACCCAGGCAGGAGAGGCCATGTCAGAGACCGCAGACCTCGAGGGACTGGGCGCCGGGATCGGGAGGATCCCGATCATGGGGGTGCGTCCCGTGGTGGACGGCGGCCGCTTCCCCGCCCGGTGCGTCGAGGGAGAGACCGTCGCCGTCGGCGCCAACGCCTTCCGCGAGGGACACGACGCGATGGGCGTGCAGCTGGTGCTCACCGACCCCGACGGCCGGGAGACCCGGCAGTCGCTGCGCTCGACCAATCCGGGCCTGGACCGGTGGGAGACCGAGATCCGCCCCGACGCCACCGGGCACTGGAGCTTCCGGATCGAGGCCTACTCCGCGCCGTACGAGACCTGGGCACACACCGCCGAGGTGAAGATCCCCGCGGGGATCGACCAGGACCTGGTCTGCGCCGAGGGCGCCCTGGTGCTGGAGCGCGTGCTGGAGGAGGTGGAGCAGGGCACCCGGCCCGCCGCCGACGGCCCGGTGGTGCGGGCCGCGCTGGAGAGCCTGCGCTCCCCCGGCCTGCCCGCCGCCGCCCGGGTGGCGCCGGCGCTGGCCGCGGACCTCCGCGGCATCCTCGCCGAGCGGCCTCTGCGCGAGGGCGTCACCGCGGCCGGCCCGTACCGGCTCGTGGTGCAGCGGCGCCGTGCGCTGTACGGCTCCTGGTACGAGTTCTTCCCGCGCTCCGAGGGAGCGCACTTCACCCCCGAGCACGGCTGGACCTCGGGCACGCTGCGCACCGCCGCCCGCTCCCTGGACCGGATCGCGCAGATGGGCTTCGACGTCGCCTACCTCACCCCGATCCACCCCATCGGCACCACCTTCCGCAAGGGGCGCAACAACACCCTGGACCCGCAGCCCGGCGATCCCGGCTCCCCGTACGCGATCGGCTCGCCGGACGGCGGCCACGACGCCATCCACCCCGAGCTGGGCACGCTGGAGGACTTCGACGCCTTCGTGGACCGGGCGAAGGAGCTGGGCCTCGAGGTCGCGATGGACATCGCGCTGCAGTGCTCGCCGGACCACCCCTGGGTGAGCGAGCATCCCGAGTGGTTCACGGTGCGGGCCGACGGCACGATCGCCTACGCGGAGAACCCCCCGAAGAAGTACCAGGACATCTACCCCCTCAGCTTCGACACCGACTACGAGGGGCTCTACACCGCGATCCGCGACATGCTCGAGCACTGGGTGGCCCACGGGGTGACCCTGTTCCGCGTCGACAACCCGCACACCAAGCCGGTGCGCTTCTGGGAGGAGCTGCTGGCCGAGTTCGACCGGACCCATCCCGAGGTGATCTTCCTGGCCGAGGCGTTCACCCGGCCCACGATGATGCACACCCTGGGGAAGGTGGGATACCACCAGTCCTACACCTACTTCACCTGGCGCGAGACCGCCGAGGAGCTGCGGGAGTACCTCGAGGAGCTGGTGGAGGCGGCGCCGTACATGCGCCCCAGCTTCTGGCCCACCACCCACGACATCCTCACCCCGTACATGAGCTCCGGCGGCCGCAGCGCCTTCGTGCTGCGGGCGATCCTCGCCGCGACCCTGGTGCCCACCTGGGGCATCTACAGCGGCTACGAGCTGGTGGAGGACGTGCCCCGCCCCGGCGCGCAGGAGCAGATCGACAACGAGAAGTACGAGTTCACGCCCCGGGACTACGCCGGGGCGCTGGCCCGCGGGGAGAGCCTGGAGCCGCTGCTGGCCTCGCTGAACCGGATCCGGCGCGCGCACCCCGCGCTGCAGACCCTCACCACGATCCGCTTCCACGAGGCGGACGACGAGCAGGTGCTGGTGTTCTCCAAGCACCTCGACGCCGCGGCGAGCGGCACCGGGTCCCCGGACACCGTGCTGGTGGTCTCGCTCACCGCGCACGACCGCGACGCCCACACCGCCGTGCACCTCGATCTCGACGCGCTCGGCGTGGGGGACGCCTTCGACGTCGAGGACCTGCTCACCGGCGAGCGCTTCCGCTGGGGCCGCGACCCCTTCGTGATCCTGAGCGCGGCCGACCGGCCCGCGCACGTGCTGCGGATCATCCACCCCGAGGAGAGCTGACATGACCGAGACCCCCACCCCCTCCGTCCCGGCGATGCCGCTCGGCGAGCACGCCCTGGGCGCCACGGCGGCCGGCAGCCATCACGACCCGCACTCCGTGCTCGGCGCCCACGAGTACGGCGGCGGGATCACCGTGCGCACGCTCAAGCCCCTCGCGCACGTGGTGGAGCTGGTGCTCCCCGAGGGCGGCACGGTGACGATGGAGCACGAGCGAGGCGGCATCTGGGTGACCACCGTGGCCCGCACCGCGCTGCCCTCCCACCGGATCCGGGTGACCTGGTCCGCCGGGGACGAGCCGGTCGACCTCGAGGAGCCCTACCGCTTCCTGCCCACGATCGGGGAGCTGGACCTGCACCTGATCCGCGAGGGCCGCCACGAGGAGCTGTGGCGGGCGTTGGGCGCGCACGTGCGCACCGTCGACGGGGTGGAGGGGACCTCCTTCGCCGTGTGGGCGCCGAATGCGCGCGCCGTCCAGGTGGTGGGCTCCTTCAACGGCTGGGACGGACGCGGCCATGCGCTGCGCTCCCTGGGAGAGTCCGGGGTGTGGGAGCTGTTCGTGCCCGGCGCCGGCGACGGCGAGGTCTACAAGTACCGCATCCTGGGGGCGGACGGCACCTGGCGGGACAAGGCGGACCCGATGGCCCGCTTCGCGGAGGTCCCGCCCGCCACCGGCTCCGTGATCACCCGCAGCGACTTCGAGTGGAGCGACGAGCACTGGCTCGCCGAGCGCGCCGGGCGGGATCCGCTCGCCTCCCGGATGTCCGTCTACGAGGTGCACCTGGCCAGCTGGCGCCCGGGCCTGGGGTACAGGGAGCTCGCGGACGAGCTCACGGAGTACGTGCGGGACATGGGCTTCACCCACGTCGAGTTCATGCCCGTGGCCGAGCACCCCTTCGGCGGCTCCTGGGGATACCAGGTCACCGGCTACTACGCCCCCACCTCCCGGCTGGGCTCCCCCGACGAGCTGCGCCACCTCGTCGACACCCTGCACAACGCCGGCATCGGCGTGATCCTGGACTGGGTGCCGGCGCACTTCCCCAAGGACGAGTGGGCGCTGGGCCGCTTCGACGGCACTCCGCTGTACGAGCACGCCGATCCCCGCCGCGGCGAGCATCCCGACTGGGGCACCTACATCTTCGACACCGGCCGCCACGAGGTGCGCAACTTCCTGGTCGCCAACGCCTGCTACTGGCTCGAGGAGTTCCACGTCGACGCGCTCCGGGTGGATGCCGTGGCCTCCATGCTGTACCTCGACTACTCGCGCGAGGACGGTCAGTGGGTCGCCAACCGCCACGGCGGGCGCGAGGACCTCGAGAACATCGCCTTCCTGCAGGAGGCCACCGCGACCGCGTACAAGCGCGCGCCGGGGATCATGATGATCGCCGAGGAGTCCACCTCGTTCCCCGGCGTCACCCGCCCCACCGACGCCGGCGGGCTGGGCTTCGGCTTCAAGTGGAACATGGGCTGGATGCACGACACCCTGGAGTACCTCGGCCAGGACCCGATCCACCGCCAGTACCACCACGGCGAGCTGACGTTCTCGATGGTCTACCAGTACTCGGAGAACTTCGTGCTGCCGCTGAGCCACGACGAGGTGGTGCACGGCAAGGGCTCCCTGCTGCGCAAGGCCCCCGGCGACGACCGGCAGCAGGCCGCGACGTTGCGCGCCTACCTCGCCTTCCAGTGGACCCATCCGGGCAAGCAGCTGATCTTCATGGGCATCGAGTTCGCCCAGGGCACCGAGTGGTCCGAGCAGGCGGGACTGCCGTGGTGGCTGCTGGAGTACCCGCTGCACCGCGGCGCCCAGCAGCTGGTGCGGGACCTCAATGCCCTCCAGGCCGAGTTCCCGGCGCTGTACGAGCGCGACCAGGAGCCCGGCGGCTTCGAGTGGCTGATCGGGGACGACGCCGAGCACAACGTGCTCTCGTTCGTGCGGCGCGATGCGGCCGGGGATCCCGTGGTGGCGGTGGTGAACTTCTCCGCGCAGCCCTGGCACGACTACCGCATCCCGCTGCCCGAGGGCGGCACCTGGCTGGAGGTGCTCAACTCCGACGCCCCCGTCTACGGCGGCAGCGGCGTAGGGAACCTGGGGCGCGTGCATGCCGAGGCGCTGCCCCTGCACGGCCGCGACCACTCGGTGCGGCTCTCCGTCCCGCCGCTGGGAGCGGTGCTGCTGGCGCCCTCCCGCCTCCGCGAGGCCTGAGCACGCAGGCGCCGGCTCAGCGGCCGGCGCCTGCGGCGCGGGTCAGAACAGGAGGTTCGCCAGGCGCTTGCGGGCCGGGCCGACGCGGGGGTCGTCCGGGCCGGCCACCTCGAACAGCTCCAGCAGGCGGGCGCGCACGGCGTCCTTGGTCTCCTGGTCGGCGCCGCGGAGCTGCTCCAGCAGGCGGCCGAAGGCGTCCTCCACGTGACCTCCGAGCATGTCGAGGTCCGCGACCAGCAGCTGGGCGTCGAGGTCCGCGGGCCGCTGCGCGGCGGCCTCCCGGGCGGCGGCGAGATCCGCGTCGCTCGTGCGCTGCATGAGCGACACCGTGGCCAGGCCCGCTTTCGCCTCGGCATCGGCCGGCGCCTCCTGCAGCTGGCTGCGGTACGCCGCCTCCGCGGCGTCGAGATCGCCGCGCTCGATCGCCGCGTACGCCTCCGCGATCAGCGGCGGCAGCGGCTCCTCGGCCGGGGCCTGCGGCGCCTCGCCCTCGGGCAGCTCCATGCCCTGCTGGCGCGCCACCTCGACCACCTGCGCGAGCAGGGAGTCGATCTCCGCGTCCGGCAGCACGGACTGCACGATCGGCTGCAGCTGCCCCTGGATGAGCAGCAGCAGGGTGGGCAGCTGCTGCACCCGCAGCGCGCCCGCCACCCGCTGCTGCGTGTCGGCGTCGACCGTGCCCAGGCGGATCGCGCCGCCCTGGGCGTCGACGCCGCGGCGCAGCGAGGCCAGGAACTGCGCGCCGTCGGGCACGCGGGAGCTGGTCACCAGCAGCAGCGTGGGGATCTGCTGGGAATCGGCGATCAGCTGCTCGAGGCCCTGCTCGGTGACGGCGATCTCGTGCGCCGAGGGGGTTCCGGCATCGGCCGCGCCGGCGTCCTGCCCGCCGGCGGGCTGCTTCAGCGCCGCGAGGTCGATGACTCCATACGGATCGGTCACAGGTGAACTCCTTCGTGGAATGGGGGACGGTGCCAGTGTAGGGAGTTCGTCGGCGGGCGGAGCATCCCGCGCCCCGCCGCCGCGGTCGCCGCTCGCACCCCGGCTCCCGGGGCGGCCGCCCGGCGGCTCACTCCCCGCTGGCGCCCACCGCGATCTGCGAGGCGGCGATCGGCTGGACCTGCCCGCCGGCGTCCTTCGAGGGGATGTGGAGGGCGACGTGCGTGCCGTACTCGCGCACGTACTCGGAGGTGAACTCCTTGGTGCCGATCACCTTGGTGTACTCGTTGTCCTCGGCGTAGCGCATGGTGGCGCCGTCCTTCACCTTCACCCGGCGGGTGGAGCGCAGGGTCGCCATCACGATCGCGCCGCCGTCCTCGGTGCGCAGGCCCACGAACTCGTCCTCGTCCACCGAGTAGCGCTCGTGGATGGTGGCGGCCTCGTCCCACTCCACGCCCTGGTTCAGCTCCGAGCGCTCCCCCTGGATGTTCTCGTGGGTGGCGGTCTGGAAGGGGTTGGGCGCCAGGAGGTCGTCGGGGTCCTTGGAGTCCCCGTTGGACAGCACGCTCGCGTACAGCGCGAGCGCCTTCGCCGGGGCCATCAGCAGGCCCTCCGCCTCACGGTCCAGCGGCTCCGCGCCCACCGCGGCGTTGGGGACCGTCGGCATCTCCACGCCCACCGCCTGCTGGGCCCAGCCCCAGGTGGTGTACTCGGCGGTGGCCTTCTCCTGGCGCAGCGCCACGAAGTACGGCACGCCGTCCTCGACCGAGTCCTCCACCAGGGCGATCGCCACCCGCGGGAACTCCGCGGAGACCGAGGTCATCGGGACGATCAGCTCCGTGCCGGGCACGCGCAGCTGCTCCGCCCACTCCTCCGCCTTCTCGATCATCTCGTAGGCGGCCTTGCGGAACTCGGCGGCGGAGCCGCTCACGCGCGGTGCCAGGCCGTCGGCGTCGCGCGCCTCGTCCGCTGCGAGAACGGTCTCGTTGATCTCGGGGATGATCCGGGCGAACTGCTCGGTAGTCTGCGCCGGGACAGGCTGCTCGGCCGGCGTGCCGGTGGGCGGCGCGGCCGGCGGCGCCGGCTCCGAGGAGCAGGCCGCGAGGACGCCCGAGGCCAGCAGACCGCCGGTGCCCAGGAGGAGGCCGCGGCGGCCGAAGGGGGCAGTGCTCATCGTGGAGTCCTTCCGTGCGCTGCGGCGCTGGTCGGGGCGGGTCATCGGGGGTCCTCGTCGTCGACGGCGTCGATCTGCTCGGTGCGGTCGTCGTCGGGGCCGGCGGCGGTGCGGTCCTCGGTCCCGGCGGAGGGCTCCGCGTCGGAGCCCTCGGCCGCCCGCTCGGACCATGCGTCGTCGTCCTCGGGGCCGGAGTCGGCGGTCTCCTCCCCGGCGGTCGCGGCGCCGTGCGCGAGGAAGGGCGCAGCGGGTGCGGCGCTCGACTCCTCCACCTGGTCGTCCCGCTCGCGACGACGGCCGCCCAGCGAGACCACCAGCAGCACCAGGCCGATCACCGCGATCGCGGCGCCCCCGGCGTAGGCGAAGGGCACCCACTCGTTCTCGGCGTCCACCGGCCAGGTGATCGACACAGACTCCGCCCCGGGCTCGGTGCCGTCGGTGACGATCAGCAGCGACCGGTAGGCGCCGTCCTCGCCGGCGCGGAAGTCCGCGATGTCGATCGTGTACGGGCTCGGCTGCGTGTCCACGGAGCGCCAGAGGTCCGACGAGGTGGGATCGTCGATCTCCGCGGCGCCGTCCGGGTTCACCTCCTGGGTGGAGAGGGTGGTCCAGTCGCTCGCCCCAGTGATCCGGGTGTAGCGAACCTCCTCCAGGTACGCCTCGATGTCGCCGTCGCCGGCGGTGATCACGGAGACGTCCGAGGCGCCCTCGATGACGGCCTCGCCGTCCTCGCCGCCCACGTAGAGCACGCCGGGATCGAGCACCACGGCCGCGCCGGGATCGGACATCGTCACCGTCGCGGTGGTCTCGGTCGCCGGGGCCCAGGTGGTCTCGCCCAGACGGCCCAGCACGAGGCCGATGAGGCCGATCAGCACCAGGAGGACGGCCAGGAGTCGTTGCACGGTAGAAGCTCCTTCGACGGGGCTCGGCACATACCGAGCAGGGGACCCGGCCACGATACGAGCCGCATCGGGGCCGCGACAGGCCCGAGTGAGCATCTGCACCTGGGTAAAGCACTCCTCATGTCCCTCTCATAGAACTCTCACGTGCACGGATGCTCACACCGCGCGCGCTCCCGGCATACCCCGGCGGTGTAATACCCTGGCCGGGTGCGTCTCGTCGTTGCCCGCTGCTCCGTCGACTACACCGGTCGACTCACCGCCCACCTCCCGCTGGCGCCGCGCCTGCTGATCATCAAGGCCGATGGCAGCGTGCTGGTCCACTCCGACGGCGGCAGCTACAAACCCTTGAACTGGATGAGCCCGCCCTGCACGCTCACCACCTCCCGCCGCGGCGACGCCGAGGCGCAGGAGGATCCGGAGGGCGACTGGATCGAGCAGTGGGACGTGGTGCACGACAAGTCCGGGGATCGGCTGCGGGTACGGCTGCACGAGATCCACGAGGACTCCGCGCACGAGCTCGGCGTGGACCCCGGCCTGCAGAAGGATGGCGTGGAGGCGCACCTGCAGGCCCTGCTGGCGGAGAACATCGGCACCCTCGGCGAGGGGTGGTCGCTGGTGCGCCGCGAGTACTTCACCGCGATCGGCCCCGTGGACATCCTCGCGCGTGACGAGAACGGCGGCTCCGTGGCCATCGAGATCAAGCGTCGCGGAGAGATCGACGGCGTCGAGCAGCTCACCCGGTACCTCGAGCTGCTGAACCGTGATCCGCTACTCGCCCCGGTGCGCGGCGTCTTCGCCGCCCAGGCGATCAAGCCGCAGGCCAAGGTGCTCGCCGCCGACCGCGGGATCGACTGCGTGACCCTCGACTACGACGCGCTGCGCGGCATCGACGACGCCGAGTCCCGCCTGTTCTGACCCGCGCCGGCCGGCAGATCCCCGCCACCCGTCGCCGCCCGCCCCACCGCCCCACCGCCCGGCACCGCCTCGAGGGAGAGCACATGAGCACCCACACCGCCCCCGACTCCCCCACCGTGGACCTCGCCGTCCGCGGCACCGCCGTGCTCGCGCAGGGACTCGTCCCCGACGCCCTGGTGCTCGTGGACGGCGAACGCATCACCTGGGCGGGGCCGGCCTCGCAGGCCCCGCCGCACGAGGCCGCCCGCACCCTCGCGCACGACGGACTGATCCTCCCCGGGCTCGTGGACCTCCACTGCCACGGCGGCGGAGGGGAGTCCTTCCCGGATGCGACCGGTCCCGGCCAGATGCTCACCGCCGTGCGCGAGCACCGCCGGCACGGCACCACCTCGCTGGTCGCGTCCCTGGTCACCGCCGACGCCGCGACGCTACGCGCCCGCGTCGCCGATCTGGCCCGCCTCGCCGCCGACGGCGAGATCGCCGCGCTCCACCTCGAGGGACCGTTCCTCTCCGTGGCACGCCGAGGCGCCCAGAACCCCGAGCACATCGTCGCCGGTGACACGGCGCTGGTGCGGGAGCTCGCGGACCTCGCCGGCGGCGCCCTCGCCACGATGACCGTCGCCCCGGAGGTGGAGGGCTCCGACGCCGTGCTCGAGGTGCTCGCCGAGGTGGGGGCGCTGCCCTCGCTGGGCCACACCGACGGCTCCAGCGCCTCGATGACCCGCGCCGTGGGACTCTCCGGCGAGGCGCTGCGCCGTCATCGCGGGCGCTCCCCGCGCCCCACCGCCACCCACCTGTTCAACGGCATGCGTCCCATCCATCACCGCGATCCGGGGCCCGCACTGGCCGCGCTCGACGCCGCGGCCCGGGGCGAGCTGGTGGTGGAGGTCATCGCCGACGGCGTCCACCTCGACGCCCGCACCGTCGCGCACGTGTTCGCCCTCGCCGCGGAGGACGCCGTGGTGCTGGTCACCGACGCGATGGCCGCCGCCGGCATGCCGGAGGGACAGTATCGACTGGGCTCCCTGGACGTCACCGTCGAGGCGGGCGTGGCCACCCTCACCGACGGCGGCGCGATCGCCGGCGGCACCGCGCACCTGCTGGACGTGGTGCGCTTCGCGGTGCTGGAGGCCGGTGTGGACCTGGTGCGTGCGGTGCGCGCGGCCTCCGCGACGCCCGCGGAGGTGCTGGGGATGCAGGATCGGATCGGCACGCTCGCGGCGGGTCGACGCGCGGACGCGGTGCTGGTGGACGAGCGGCTGGCCCCGGTGACGGTGCTGCGCGGAGGCGCGCTGGTCGCGGACTGATCCCGCGGGCGGACCGCACCGTCCGCAGGGCTCGGGGCTCAGTCGGCGTCGGGCTCAGTCGGCGTCGCCGCGCACCAGGCCCGTCGGCGCCGCCTCCAACCAGGAGGTCAGCGCCGCGCCGGAGACCAGATCCATCACGGCGCTGACCGCGCGCCCGTCGCGCATGCTGAACTCCACCAGGACGCTGTCCTCGGCGCCCGCGACCTGCGCGGGCAGGCGCCGACGGGAGACGTCGCCGATCTCGCTGCGCCGCAGCACCACTTCCGGCCCGATCCGGAACGAGAAGGCGCGGAACCAGCGGAGGCGATCCGTGCCGAAGCGCATCAGGCCGTGCTGCCAGCTGGACCCGCCCACCAGGCCGTGCCGCTGAAGAGTGCACGGGAACCCGCCGCGCCGCCTCGAGATCGCCGCCTGTCGGGCCAGGAACAGCACCGCGGTCAGAACGACGAGCATCCCGATCCCCACGAGGAGGATCGGGATGCTCAGATCGTTCATGCCGGGCGGCTGCGGCTCAGTGGCGGGACGCCGCGGACGAGGCCGGGGTCGCGTCGTCGACGCCGATGGTCACGACGTCGGCGTCGACCGAGACGAATCCGCCCTCGACGTCCAGCGCCTCGACGTGGCCGTCCGCGTCGATGATGCGCACCACGCCCGTGCCGAGGATGGCCAGGGTGGGCTGCATCTGCGGGAGGATGCCCATCGAGCCGTCGATCGCGGGCACCACGACCTGCGCGGCCTGCCCGGTCCAGACGGTGCGGTCCGCGGTGACGAAGGTGACCTCGAGCGCACTCACGCGCCGAGCTCCTTGTCGATGCGGTGCTGGTTCTCGAGCACCATGTCGATGCCGCCGACGTTGAAGAACGCCTGCTCGGTGATGTGGTCGAACTCGCCGTCGCAGATGCCCTTGAAGCCCTCGATGGTGTCCTTCAGCGGGACGTCCGAGCCGTCCACACCGGTGAACTGCTTGGCGAGGTGGGTGTTCTGCGAGAGGAACTGCTGGATGCGCCGCGCGCGCGAGACGATCACCTTGTCCTCCTCGGAGAGCTCGTCCACGCCGAGCATCGCGATGATGTCCTGCAGCTCCTTGTTGCGCTGGAGGATCTGCTGCACGCGCACCGCGGTGTCATAGTGGTCCTGGCCCACGTAGCGCGGGTCGAGGATCCGCGAGGTGGACGCCAGCGGGTCGATCGCCGGGTAGAGACCGCGCGAGGCGATCTCGCGGGAGAGCTCCGTGGTGGCGTCGAGGTGGGCGAAGGTGGTCGCCGGGGCCGGGTCGGTGTAGTCGTCGGCCGGGACGTAGATCGCCTGCATCGAGGTGATGGAGTGGCCGCGCGTGGAGGTGATGCGCTCCTGCAGCACACCCATCTCGTCTGCCAGGTTGGGCTGGTAGCCCACCGCCGAGGGCATGCGGCCCAGCAGCGTGGACACCTCGGAGCCCGCCTGGGTGAAGCGGAAGATGTTGTCGATGAACAGCAGCACGTCCTGCGCCTGCTCGTCGCGGAAGTACTCGGCCATGGTGAGGGCCGAGAGCGCGACGCGCAGACGGGTCCCCGGCGGCTCGTCCATCTGGCCGAAGACCAGCGCGGTCTTGTCGATGACGCCGGACTCGGTCATCTCCTCGATGAGGTCCCAGCCCTCACGGGTGCGCTCGCCCACGCCGGCGAACACGGAGACGCCGTCGTGGTTGTTGGCCACGCGGTAGATCATCTCCTGGATGAGCACCGTCTTTCCCACGCCGGCGCCGCCGAACAGGCCGATCTTGCCGCCCTTGACGTACGGGGTGAGCAAGTCGATGGACTTGATGCCGGTCTCGAACATGACCGTCGAGGACTCGAGCTGGTCGAAGTTCGGGGCCGTGCGGTGGATCGGCCAGCGATCGGTGATCTCGAGCTGCTCGGCCGGCTTGTTCAGCGGGTTGCCCACCACGTCGAACACGGTGCCGAGGGTGACGTCACCCACGGGCACGGAGATCGGCGCACCGGTGTCGGTCACGGCCTGGCCGCGGACCACGCCGTCGGTGGGCTTCAGCGCGATGCCGCGCACCATGCCGTCGCCGAGGTGCTGGGCCGTCTCGAGGGTCAGGGTCGACGCCTCGAGGCCCGAGCCGGTGTCCTCGATCTGGATGGTCAGCGCGTTGTAGAGGTCCGGGATGTTCCCGGGAGGGAACTCGATGTCGATGACGGCGCCGGTGACGCGGGCGACGCGTCCGGTGGCACCGGCCGCCGGGGCGGCGGGGGCCTGGCTCTCAGAGGTGGTGGTCATGTGCGTTCTCTCCATGTCGTGCCGACGCGGGCGACGTCGGCCGGTGTCTCGTGGGCTGTCGCTCAGCGTTCGGTGCGGCCGGATCCCGAGAGCGCGTCGGCACCGCCGACGATCTCCGTGATCTCCTGGGTGATCTCCGCCTGGCGGGCGGAGTTCGCCAGCCGGGTGAACTTGTTGATCTGGGTCTCCGCGTTGTCGGTGGCGGTCTTCATCGCACGCTGCGTGGAGGCGTGCTCCGAGGCCATCGCCTGCAGCAGGATGTTGATGATGCGCGAGCGGATGTAGCGCGGCAGGAGCTCGCCGATCACGCTCTCCGCGTCCGGCACGAACTCGTACAGCGGGTAGGCGGGCGCGTTCTCGCCGCGCACCGCACCCAGGCCCATCGGCACCATGCGCACCGAGCGGGCCTCCTGGACGAAGCGGCTGTGGAAGCGGGTGCCCACCACGTACAGCTCGTCGAGGTGCACCGACGGATCCTCGCTGAGCAGGTCCTCGGTGAGGGTGGTCGCGATCTCCCGGCCCAGAGCGGGCAGCTCGTGCTCCTTGTACGGGGTCCAGGAGCGCTGCGGGATCCTGTTGCGGAACCGGTAGTACGAGTCGCCCTTGCGGCCGACGACGTACATCACGGGCTCCTTGCCCTCGTCGCGCAGCGTGTTCGCGAGCTGCTCCGCCTCACGGATCACATTGTGCGAGTACGGGCCGGTCATGCCGCGGTCCGCGGTAATCATGAGGATCCCGGCGCGGCCGGTCTGCGACCGCTCGGCGTCCAGGAACGGATGCGCGATCTCCGTGGAGTGCGCCGCCACCGACCCGATCGCGCGGGTGAGCGCCTCGGCGTAGGGCGTGGTCGCCTCGACCCGTGCATGCGCCTTGGCGATGCGCGAGGCCGCGACCATCTCCTTGGCCTTGAAGATCTTCTTCATCCCCTGTGCGGAACGGATCCTCTGCTTGTAAACCCTCTGCTGGGCTCCCATGTCTCTCCTCGTGCGGGATCGATGCGTCCTGGGCGGGAGCCGCCGTCCCCGTGGGGACGGCGGCCTCTCGCATCAGCCGCGGACGATCTGCTCCTGCTCGATCTTGTCGGCGTCCAGGCGGCCGGACACGTCGTTGCGCGCCTCGCCATCGCCCTTCCCGGCCAGGAAGTCCTGCTTCACCTGGTCCAGCAGGGTCGAGAGCTCCTCCTCCGTGGAGGACTCGAACTTGCCGGAGGTGCGGATCGCCTCGAGGACGCCGCCGTTGTGGCGCAGGTGCTCGAGCAGCTGGGACTCGAAGGCGCGGACGTCCTCGACCTCGATGTCGTCGAACTTGCCCTTGGTGCCGGCCCAGATGGAGACGACCTGCTCCTCCATCGGGAACGGGGTGTTCTGCGGCTGCTTGAGCAGCTCCATCAGGCGGGCGCCGCGGTTGAGCTGCTGCTTCGAGGCGGCGTCCAGGTCCGAGGCGAACATCGCGAAGGCCTCGAGGTCGCGGAACTGCGCCAGGTCGATCTTCAGCGTGCCGGAGACGGCCTTCATCGCCTTGGTCTGCGCGGAGCCGCCCACACGGGAGACCGAGACGCCGACGTCGACCGCCGGGCGCTGGTTCGCGTTGAACAGGTCCGACTGCAGGAAGCACTGGCCGTCGGTGATCGAGATGACGTTGGTGGGGATGTACGCCGAGACGTCGTTCGCCTTGGTCTCAATGATCGGCAGGCCGGTCATCGAGCCGCCGCCCATCTCGTCGCTGAGCTTCGCGCAGCGCTCGAGCAGGCGGGAGTGCAGGTAGAAGACGTCGCCCGGGTAGGCCTCACGGCCCGGCGGACGGCGCAGCAGCAGCGACACGGCGCGGTAGGCCTCGGCCTGCTTCGACAGGTCGTCGAAGATGATCAGCACGTGCTTGCCCTCGTACATCCAGTGCTGGCCGATGGCCGAGCCGGTGTAGGGGGCGATGTACTTGAAGCCGGCCGGGTCGGAGGCCGGGGCGGCGACGATGGTGGTGTACTCCATCGCCCCGTTCTCCTCGAGGGTCGCGCGCACGGAGGCGATCGTCGAACCCTTCTGGCCCACGGCGACGTAGATGCAGCGCACCTGCTTGTCCGGGTCGCCGGACTCCCAGTTGGCCTTCTGGTTCAGGATCGTGTCGATGCCGATCGTGGTCTTGCCGGTCTGGCGGTCGCCGATGATCAGCTGGCGCTGACCGCGGCCGATCGGGGTCATCGCGTCGATCGCCTTGAGCCCGGTCTGCATCGGCTCCTTGACGGCCTTGCGCTGCATGACGCCGGGCGCCTGCAGCTCCAGGGCGCGGCGGCCGACGGTCTCGATCGAGCCGAGGCCGTCGATCGGGGCGCCGGTGGGGTCCACCACGCGACCCAGGTAGCCGTCGCCGACGGGGACGGAGAGGACCTGGCCGGTGCGACGCACCTGCTGGCCCTCCTCGATGCCGGAAAACTCGCCGAGGACGACCACGCCGACCTCGCGCAGCTCGAGGTTCAGGGCGAGGCCGAGGGTGCCGTCCTCGAAGCTGACGAGCTCGTTGGCCATGACGTTCGGGAGGCCCTCGACGCGCGCGATGCCGTCGGCGGCCTCGCTGACGCGGCCGATCTCCTCGCGCTCGGTGGCGCCTGCCTGATAGGTGGACACCGCGGTGTCCAGGGCGTTCCGGATCTCCTCCGGGCTGATCGTGAGCTCCGCCATCTGCTGCTTCGCTTCCTCTCGGTCTCCCCGTGCCGGGGATGGTCTGGTCAGTGCTGGGGACGCCGTGGCGTCGGAGTGAATCAGGCCACGAGCTGCGACCGGGCTCGGGAGAGCCGGGCCAGCACGGTGGCGTCGTAGAGGTCGTCGCCGACCTGGATCCGGAGCCCGCCCACGACCTCGGGATCGATCTGGAGGTTCAGCTGGATCTCCCGGCCGTAGATCCCGGCGAGGACCGCGCCCAGGCGGCTCTGCTGGGAGTCGTTCAGCGGAACGGCGCTGGAGACGGCGGCGACGGCTCGCCGGCGACGGTCGGAGGCGAAGCGGGCGAACTCCTCGACACGACGGGCCGGCTTGGCCTCGGTGCGGCGCCCGACGGCGCGGGATGCGAGAGCGGCCGTGAGGCGGTGGACACGCCCCTCCAGCAGACGCCCCAGGAGAGCGGCCCGCTCCGCGGGACGCTCCCGGGCGCCGTCGAGGGCGCCGGTGAGATCACCGCTGCCGTCGATCAGCTGCGAGACCTCGAACAGCTCGGTCTCGACCTGCTCGAGGACGCCCTCTGCCCGCGCCTGGTCCAGCAGCGCCGAGACGCCGAGCAGCTCGAGGGCATCGAGGATGTCCTCCTGCTCCGACCAGCGCCGCCGCACGACCTCGAGAGTGGTCTCGAGGGTGCGCGGGCTGACGCGGCTCGACAGCAGCGCGCGCACGGCCGCCTCCTTGACCTCGGCCGGGCGGCCGGGATCGGAGAGCGTGCGCACCAGCTGGTTGCTGGAGTCGATGGCGTCCGCCACCGAGAACAGCTCCTGGGCCTCGGGCTCCCGCGCGCTCGAGTCCGCCGCGTGGGCGGCCTCGACCTGGCGGAGCACCTCGGCGAAGGAGGTGGAGGAGGTTCCTCGCATCACGGTTCCTTATCGGGTGGTGGCCTGGCTCGACTCGAGGTCGTCCAGGAACCGGTCGATCACACGGCGGGAGCGCTCGTCGTCGGCGAGAGACTCCCCGACGATCTTGGAGGCGAGCTCGCTCGCGAGCGTGCCCACCTCGCCCCGCAGCTCGGTCGAGGCGGCGACGCGCTCGGCGTGCAGCTGCTGACGACCCGAGGCGAGCAGGCGCTCGTTCTCGGACTCGGCGCGGGTCCGGGCCTCGTCGACGATCTTCTGGCCGTCGGTGCGGGCCTTCTCACGGATGGACGCCGCCTCCTGGCGGGCCGCCGCGAGCTCCTGCTCCTGATCGGCCTTGAGCTGGTCGACCTGCTCCTGGACCTTCTCCGCGTTGCGCAGACCGCCCTCGATCTTCTCCGCACGCTCGTCCAGCACGGCGTTCAGCCGCGGCAGCACGAACTTCAGGAAGACCACCGCGAAGATGATCAGGAAGGCGAGCGACCAGATGATCTCCGACGGCAGCGGAACGAGGAGGCGCCAGCTCGGGACTGACTGTTCTCCTTCGGCAAGAATCATGGGGATGAGCCTCAGCCGAAGAGCAGACCGGTGACGATCGCCAGCAGGGTGAGGATCTCGGTGAAGGCGATGCCGATGAACATGGTGGACTGGAGCTGGCCGCGCAGCTCGGGCTGACGCGCGGTGGCCTCAGCGGTCTTGCCGACGATGATGCCGATGCCGATGCCCGGGCCGATCGCCGCGAGACCGTAGCCGACCGATGCGACGTTGCCGCTGAGCTCAGAGAGAATCATCGGGTCCACAGGGGTTTCCTTTCGTTGTGCCGCCCGGTCGGGCGACGGACAGGGGTGATGTCAGGGGTAGGGAGTGTCTGGGGTGCAGGTCAGTGCTCGTCCGAGGTGGCCATCTGGATGTACACCGCGGCGAGGATCGTGAAGATGAAGGCCTGCAGGGCGGCGACGAAGATCTCGAAGCCGTAGATGCCGATCGCCAGCGCACCGGCGAAGGGGGAGACCGCGACCAGCCAGCTGCCCGAGAGCAGGAGGCCCTGGGTGAGGCCGATGAAGACCACCAGCATGATGTGGCCGGCGACCATGTTCGCGAGCAGTCGGATCGTCAGCGAGGCCCAGCGGATGAGGACCACCTGCAGGAACTCGATCGGGACGAGCAGCAGGTAGATCGGCTTGGGCAGCCCGGGCGGGGCGGTCTCGTGCTTGAGGTAGCCGGCGATGCCGTGCTTCTTCACGCCTGCGCTCACGTAGACCACGAAGGTCCACAGGGCCACCAGCAACGGCAGGCCGATCACCGAGGTGCCGGCCAGGTTCAGCCCGGGCACCACACCGGCGAGGTTCATCGCCAGCAGGAAGAAGAACACGGTGATGAGGAAGGGGGCGAAACGCTTGCCCTCGCGCATCCCCAGCGTGTTCTTGATGATGGTGCCGTTGACGAACTCGATGAGCAGCTCGACGATGCTCTGGCCGCGACCGGGCACGAGCTTCGCGCGGGAGGCGAGCACGCACATCACGATCAGCACGACCGCCAGCACGATGAGGCGCACCAGCTGCACGCGGTTGAACTCGAACCATGTCCCGTCGAACAGGATCGCGTCGGGGAAGAACTCGTCGAGCGTGGGGATGTGGAAGAGCGAGTCCCCTTCGGCGTACAGCGTGGGGCTGAGGTCTGCGGTGTTCAGCGCGATCTCCCGTGGTCGTGTGGTCCGGCGGCGTCGCGCCGGCCATGGCCGTATGACTCGATCGTCTCCGACCCGGGTGCGGCCACCGTGCGTACGGCGATGGACGCTGGGCGTTCCGGGTGGTCGATCAGTGGTCGAGCTCCTCGCGGTATTGCACCGTGATCAGCGGTCGAGCACCTCCGGAAGCATAACAGAGACTCACCTGCCGGCCTCGGGATCACGGGGCTCGCGGGAGTCCTCCACCGGGGCCACCTCGAGGGGCTGGCGGGTCCTCATCAGCACCGTGGCCTCCACCAGCATCGCCGAGACCGCGCCGACCAGCAGTGCCAGCCCGATCCAGGTGCTGGACAGCGCCGGGTGGTCCCGCACTGCGAGTAGGATCAGGATCACAGCGAACATCTTGACGGCCCAGGAGCCGAGCACCGTCGCGGCCATCGAGATCGGGGTCATGCGCGGGCCGAGGAAGGCGATCGCCACCGAGGGCAGCACGACGATCAGGGTGAGCCCGGTGCCCAGCAGCGCGCCGCCGAACGCCGCCGCCTCGGGGCGGGAGGCCGCGACGACGAGCACGATGGCGTCCAGCACCAGTCCCACGGCCGCGGCCAGCAGCGTGGCGCGCTGCATGGTGCGGTCCCCCGCGCTGCGGGGGCGCGGGGCGGGAGCGCCGTCGACGGAGCCGGTGTTCTCAGGGTGTGCGGGCATCGGAGTCCTTCCGGGGGCGGCGGGGGCGCCATCTGAGCGGGTCGAAGGTGAGCAGCACGGCGATCATGAGGCCGAGCGCCCAGCAGGCGTAGACCGTCCGCAGGGGCAGCACGAGGGGCAGCAGGAGGCCCACCGAGATGACGACGGTCCAGGTGTACATGATCAGCACCGCGGTGCGCTTGGAGTGGCCCAGGCTGAGCAGGCGGTGGTGGAGGTGGGCCTTGTCGGCGTGGAACGGGGACCGCCCGGAGCCGATGCGCCGGAGCACGGCGAGCCCGAAGTCGAGGAAGGGCACGATCATCACGCCGATCGGCAGCAGGATCGGCAGGAACTGCCCGAAGAAGTCCGCCCCGGAGAGCCGGGCGGGATCCACCTGCCCGGTCACGGCGATGGTGCTCGCGGCGAGCATGAGGCCCAGCAGCATGGAGCCGGAGTCCCCCATGAAGATCCGGGCGCGGGTGAGGTTGTGCGGCAGGAAGCCCAGACAGGCGCCGATCAGCACGGCGGTCAGCAGCGCGGCGAGGGAGGAGTAGTCGTCCGCCGAGGCGTCGCGGGTGAGCAGGTAGGCGTAGAGGAAGAAGGCGGAGCCGCCGATGGCCATCACCCCGGCGGCGAGGCCGTCCAGGCCGTCCACGAAGTTCACCGCGTTCATGCTCACCACCACCACCAGCACGGTGAGGATCAGCGCGGTGCGGCCCGAGAGCACGGTCACGCCGTTGATCGGGAGGGTCACCAGGCTCACCCCCTGCCAGGCCAGCAGCAGCGCGGCGAGCACCTGGCCGGCGAGCTTGGTCACCCAGTCCAGGTCCCACTTGTCGTCGGCCGCGCCGAGCAGGCACACCAGACCGGCCGCGGCGAGGATCGCCCAGGGCTGCCGCGAATCGCGGAACAGGCCTTCGAGGAACGGGACGTTGCTGGCCACGAGCATCGCGCACAGCACTCCGGCGAACATCGCCAGTCCTCCCAGCCGCGGCGTGACCGCCTCGTGCACGTCGCGGTCCCGCACGGCCGTCATGGCGCCGAGCCGTCGGGCCAGCAGCCGCACCCCCGGGGTCACCAGGAAGGTGACGGCGGCGGCCAGCAGCAGGAGGAAGAGATAGATCCTCACCCGGGCGTGCTCTCCGCGCCGTCCTCCTGGGAAGCGCGGCGCGGCGCCTCGGCCGGGGCCTGCCCCGTCAGACCCGCCAGCGGGGTCTCGGCGGGCTGCGAGGCGTCGTCCTGGGCCGCGGCGGCGGGCTCGGGTTCGGCGGGGAGGTCGAGCACGGAGGTGGCGCCCGCCGCCTCCGCGCCGTCCGTCGCGGCGTCGGCGGGCGCGGGGACCGGGGCGGCCCCGGTCGCGGCGGGGTCCTCGTCCGCTGCGGCCTCGCCGCTGTGCTCCTGCGCCGCGTCGGCGTCCTCGGTGGTGGAGGTGGGCTCCGCGTCGTCGCCCTCGGCGTCGCCGCTCCCGGTCTCCTCGGGCTCGGGCTCCGGGGCGGTGAAGATGTCTCCCACCACCTCGATGATCTGCTCCTTGGTGATCGCGCCCTGGCGCACGATCTCCGCCGGGGTGACGGTGGTGTCCAGGATCGTGGAGCTCTCGCCGATGCGGGCGGGGCCGCCGTCGAGGTAGACCTCCACGGCGTCGCCCAGCTGGGTGGCGGCGTCCAGCACGCTCAGCGCCGCGGGCTTCCCGTGCCGGTTCGCGCTCGAGACCGCCAGCGGGCCGGTGCGGCGCAGCAGCTCGAGGGCGATCTCTTCCTCCGGCATGCGCAGGGCGACGGTGCCGCGGGTCTCCCCCAGGTCCCAGGTGAGGGAGGGCTGCGCCGTGAGGATCAGGGTGAGCGCGCCGGGCCAGAGCTCCTCGGCGAGGTCCTCGACGTAGTCGGGCAGGTTCGCGGCCAGGGCGAGCAGCACGGCGTGGTCGCCGATCAGGACGGGCGGCGGGGTGTCGCGGCCGCGCCCCTTCGCCTCCAGCAGCGCCTGGACGGCGTCCGGGGTGAAGGCGTCCGCACCGATGCCGTAGACGGTGTCCGTCGGCAGGACGATCAGGTCGCCGCTGCGGACGGCGTCGACGGCGGCGGCGAGGGCGGCCTCGCGGGACTCGGGGTTCTGGGTATCGTGCACGGTCACCGGGACAGTCTCTCACTTCCGTCGGTCTGTTCCCCGGGAGCGCGGCGCGCCACCAGGAATCGGTCGCGGCCGGTGAGGTCCGCCGCGGTGCTGAGCTGGTCGAATCCCCCGATCTCCGCGGCCGCTGCCCGCGTGGCGGGCCCCTGCACGTCGGCGTGCTCCATCACCAGCACGCCGCCGGGCCGCAGCAGCCGGCGCGCCCAGCCGATCACGGCGCGGGGCACGGCGAGGCCGTCCGCCCCGCCCCCGAACAGGGCACGGTGGGGATCGTGGTGGAACACCTCGGGGTCGCGGGGCACGGCCTCCGGGGGGATGTACGGCGGATTGGAGAGCACGGCGTCGACGGCGCCGAGCGCGTCGAGCTCCGGGACCGGACCGCCGAGATCCGCCGTCAGGACGCGGCCCCGGCCGGGGCCCGCCCGCTCGAGGTTCCGGGCGGTGAGCGCCGCGGCGGCCGGGTCGATCTCGACGGCCAGCACCCGGGCGCCCGGCAGCTCGTCGAGCACGGCGGCGCCCAGCGCGCCGCTGCCCGCACAGAGGTCGAGCACGGTGTCGAACGGTCCGGCGGCGTGCTCGCGCAGCAGGTCGAGGGCGAGCTCCGTCTCCGGGCGCGGGATGAACACCCCGGGCTCGAGGTCGAGCATCAGCCGGCGGAACGGGGCACGGCCCAGGATCAGCTGGAGCGGCTCGCGCCGCTCCCGCCGCGCGACGCCCTCCTCCAGCCGCTGCGCGAAGCCGACCGGCAGCTCGTCCAGCAGCACCAGCGGCCTCTCGGTGTCCGCGGCCCGGGCGATCAGCTCTCGGGCGTCGGCGCTCGGTGAGGGCACACCGGCCGCACCGAGACGCGCCGTGGTCTCCGCGAGGGCGCTGCGCAGCCGTGCCCGGGCCTCGTCGCCGACCGTCGGCATCGCGAGGACGTCCCGCTCCCCCGGCCTCGCATTGCCCGCCATCAGGCGTCCTCGCCGTCGTCGGTCGCGGCGGCACCGGCCTCGGCGAGCCGCGCGGCGCGCTCCGCCTCCTGGGAGCTGGCGATGAGGGCGTCGAGGTCCCCGGCGAGCACCTGGGCGAGGTTGCCCGCCTTGTAGCCGGTGCGGTGATCGGCGACGCGGGACTCGGGGAAGTTGTAGGTGCGGATGCGCTCGCTGCGATCCACGGTGCGCACCTGGGAGCGGCGGGCGGCGGAGGAGGCCGCCTCCTGCTCGGCGCGGCGGGCGTCCAGCAGCCGGGTGCGCAGGATCCGCAGGGCCTGCTCGCGGTTCTGCAGCTGACTCTTCTGATCCTGGCAGGAGACCACCACCCCGGTGGGCAGATGGGTGATGCGCACGGCGGAGTCGGTGGTGTTCACGCTCTGCCCGCCCGGCCCGCTGGAGCGGAACACGTCGATGCGCAGGTTCGCGGGGGCCATGGCCTCGGCGAGGAGCTCGGACTCGTCGGTCTCGTCGGCCTCGGGCAGCACCAGCACGCCCACGGCGGAGGTGTGGATGCGCCCCTGCGACTCGGTGACCGGGACCCGCTGCACCCGGTGCACCCCGGCCTCGTGCTTGAGGTGGGCGTACACCCCGGCGCCGGGGCCGGCAGCCCCGCGGGAGGCGATCGCCGCGGTGACGTCCCGGAGCCCGCCGAGGTCCGAGGGCGAGGAGGTGAGCACCTCCACCCGCCACCCGTTCGCCTCGGCGTAGGCGCGATACATGCGCAGCATCTCGGCGGCGAACAGCGCCGATTCCTCGCCGCCGGCGCCGGCCTTGATCTCGAGGATCACGTCGCGGGAGTCGTCCGGGTCGCGCGGGGCCAGCAGCTCCTCGAGCTGTTCGCGCTCGCTCTCGCGGCGCGCCTCGAGCTGCGCGGTCTCGGCGGTGAGCTCCTCGTCCCCCTCCCCGAGCTCCAGGAGCTCCAGGGCGGTCTCGAGGTCCGCGGTGGTGGCCGCGAGGCGATCGGCGGCCTCGATGACGGCCTCCAGCTCGGCGTAGCGGCGGCCCACACGGCGGGCACGGGAGGGGTCCTCGTGCAGGGAGGGATCGGCCATCGCCTCCTGCAGGCGCGCGTGCTCGGCCCGCAGCGGGGCCAGCCGGTCCTCGCCGTCTCCGCCGCGGCTCTCCTGGCCCGCCCGGCCCTCTGCGGTCTCAGCCACCGCCCCGCTCCCTCCGCTTCGGTCCTGCACAGACGACGACGCCGGCGCACGCCACGGGGCGTGCGCCGGCGTCGGAGATCGCCCTCAGGCTCTGATCAGGCGTTCTTCTTGCCGTAGCGGGCCTGGAAGCGGGCCACGCGGCCGCCGGTGTCCAGGATCTTCTGCTTGCCGGTGTAGAACGGGTGGCACGCGGAGCACACCTCGGTGCTGATGGCGCCGTCGGTCTTGGTGCTGCGGGTGGTGAACGAGTTGCCGCAGGTGCAGGTCACCTGGGTCTCGACGTATGCGGGGTGGATCTCGGCCTTCATGTCTCTCCTTGCTCGGGGTCGCTGGGTCGGCGCCCGGCCGGGCGCCGTGAACCAGAACCGACGTGCCATTGTGCCACGATCCCGGCGGCGCGGGCGAGGGCCGGGGATGCGTCGTGCGCCACGCCGGCGGCGGTCAGGTCGAGGCACGCACCTCGAGACGGTAGGGCACCGCGCGGTGGGCGCCTTCCCCGGAGAGCGGCACCGTGCCCGCCAACATCCCGGAGACCAGCTCCACGGTGCACGCGGCGACCTCCTCGATGTCGATGGCGAGGCTGGTGAGCTCGGGCGTGACCAGCGAGGCGATCTCGAGCCCGTCCACGCCCACCAGCCGCAGCCGCTCCGGCACCGGCACCTCGAGGGCGCGCAGGGCGCGCAGCAGGCGCACCGCGAGCTCGTCGTTGAAGGCGATCACCGCGTCCGCGCCGTCCGCGAGGATCTCCCGCAGCGCCTCCTCGTGGCCGCGGCGGGCATCGACCGCACGGATCGGCACCTCGCCCCCGGCGGCGAGGGGGGCGAGCGCGGCGGCGAGCACGCCGCTGCGGGAGGCGCTGCCGCGCACGGCGAGGTCCACCACCACCGGGCGTCGCACCCCGCGCTCGCGCAGATGGTCGGCGAGCTCCGCCGCCGCCTCCTGCCGGGCGATCTCCACCACGCCGCCGTCGGCGAGCTGCTCCGGGGTGCCGTCCAGCTGCACCACGGGCATGCCGCCCGCGCCGCGCAGAGCGGCGGTGAGCACGCCGTAGCCCACGAGCGCGTCGACCCGCCGGGCGAGGTCGGCGGCGACGGCGTCGGGGTCCGGTGCGTGCACCGCCTCGGCGAGCACCACGTTCCATCCGTGGGGGGCACAGGCCCGGACCACCGCGGCGCCGAGCTCCGCGAAGTAGGAGTTCGAGAGGTCCTCGACCACCAGCCCCACCGTGATCGGTCCCTGTTCGACCAGGCCGCGTCCGAACCGGGAGGGGCGATAGCTGAGCTCCTGGGCGGCGCGAAGCACCCGTTCACGGGTGGCCGCGCTGATGCCGGGCATGTCGTTCATCGCCCGCGAGACCGTCTGCCGGGAGACGCCGGCCCGCTCGGCGACGTCGACGATCGTGGCCCGGTGGTCCGCCCCGCTCATCGCGCCGGGGTGCGGAGGTCGAGCCAGGCCATCTCCTCCGGCGAGAGCTCCACGCCCAGGCCCAGGGTGGACGAGCGCATCTCGGCGATGCTGCGCGGGCCGAACAGCGGGAAGGTGGGGAAGGACTGATGGAGCACGAAGGCCAGCGCGATCGCCGTGGCGGGCACGCCGCGCTCGCGGCCGAGCTCCTCGGCGCGGGCGAGCCGCTCGAAGTTCTCGTCGCTGTAGTAGCAGCGCACCAGCTCGGCGTCCGAGCGGTCCTCGGGACGGGCGCGCCCCGTGAAGAAGCCGCGGGCCTGCGAGGACCACGGAAGCAGGGCGATGCCGCGCTCCTCGAACCAGGCCTTGGAGGCGGGATCGGTGGCGTGCACGCAGCCGGCCCACGGCACGTCCAGCGCCTCGGCGAGCCCGAAGTGGTTCGAGACGCCGGCGAACTCGGCGCGCCCGTTCGCCCGGGCATAGGCGTTGGCCTCGTCTACCCGCGCCGGGGTCCAGTTCGAGCCGCCGAAGGCGCGGATCCGCCCGGCCCGCAGGTGCTCGTCCATCGCGTCCACGAACTCTCCCACCGGCACCTCGGGATTGTCGCGGTGCATCATGTAGAGATCCGCGTAGTCGGTGCCCTGGCGCTCGAGGGACTCCTCGAGCTGGCGGGTGATCGACGCGGGGTCGCAGTGCGGGGTGTGCGCGCCCTTGGTGATGACGACGACGTCCTCGCGCACGCCGCGGTTGCGCACCCACTGGCCCAGCAGGCGCTCGATGTAGCCGCCGCCGTAGATGTAGGCGGTGTCGAAGGTGGTGCCGCCGATCTCGTAGAACGCGTCGAACATCGCCGAGGCGTGGGCGAGGTTCATCTGGTTGTCGCAGCCCATCACCAGGCGGGAGACGCGCTTGTCGATGCCGGGGAGGCTGCCGTAGGTCATCGCGGGGCCGGCCTGGACGGCGCCGGCGACCAGCGGCCTGCCCGTGAGGGTGGGGATCGGGGCGGTATCGACCTCGAAGGGGTAGCGCAGGCCCAGCTGCTCGCGCCAGGCGTCCAGGGCGCGGGCCTGCCCGAGGGAGTTCTCGGCGGTCAGCTCGGGCACCTCGCGGCCCTCGCGGGCGGCCTCGGCGAGGGCGTCCGCCTCGAGGGCGTACGCAGAGGCGGCGGGCACCTCGATCCGGCGGGGCTCCTCCCCCACCACGTCGAGCTCGATGACCTGCTGCTCCCCGAGGCCCCACGGATCGGCGAGGCGGATCACACCGCGGGAGCCGGTGAGCGTGGCGGACTGCGGATCGGCCAGGCGCACTCCGGTGCGCAGGCTCGCGGTGAGATCTCCGGCGAAGGTGAGCTCGGCGGTGGCCCACTCGTCCACGCCCGTCTCCCCCAGGGTGCCGCTGCCGCGCAGCGCCGTGGGCTCGGCGAAGGCCTTCCCCGCCACGGCCCCGGCGACGAAGCGGGCGAGGGAGAGCGGGTAGCAGCCCACATCGAGGATGCCGCCACCTGCGGTGGCGGTGTCGAACAGGCGACCCTCCCGACCACCGGTGTCGAAGGAGAAGGAGGCGTCGAGGTGGGTCACCTCGCCGATCGCTCCCTCCGCGACCAGCTCCAGCACCCGGCGGGTCTGCGGGTGGAAGCGGTACATGTAGGCCTCGAGCAGCGTGCGGCCCGTGCGCGCGGCGAGATCGAGGAGCGCCATCGTGGTGCCCGCGTTCGGGGTGAGCGGCTTCTCGCACAGCACGTGCTTGCCGGCCTCGAGCGCCTGCGCGGCGAGGCGGGCATGCCCGGTGTGGACGGTGGAGATGTAGACGGCGTCCACCTCCGGCGACGCGAGCACCTGGGCGTAGTCGCCCACGAGAGCGGGCCCGTCGAGCGCGAACTCGTCGGCGAAGGCGTGAGCGCGCTCCGAGGAGCTGCTTCCCACGGCCACCAGCACGCCGTCCTGGGAATCGGGCAGCTGGGAGGCGAAGCGGCGGGCGATGGAGCCGGGGCCCAGCACGGCCCAGCGGAACGGGGTGGAGGAAGTGCTCATGGAGACGTCGTCGTCCTTCTCGGAGGGGGCGGCAGAGTGGAAGGGATGCCGTGAACGTTCACGACACGGGCAACGCTATCCCGTCCGAGCGCTCGGGGCAATGCTCCCCCGCGCGTGGACCCGCCCCGTGCCGCCCAGTGGTGCGTCGTCACCGGCGGACCCGGGCGGGACACGTCGTGGCGGGGCCCATCGGTCGGGGACGCCCGCGCCGCTCCCCACGATGACGCCGCACAGGGTGTCCCTGCATGCAGGGACGCCCCGTGCGGCGTGCGATGACCGGCGGGCGCGAGCGCGGCGATCAGTCCGAGCTGCGCTGTCCCACGCTCGGGGTGTTCTTCTGCACCGTCATGAGGAACTCGGTGTTCGACTGGGTCTTCTTGACCCGCTCCATGAGCAGCTCGAGCGCCTGCTGCTGCTCGAGGGCGCCGAGCACGCGGCGCAGCTTCCACATGATCGAGAGCTCCTCCTTGCCCATGAGCACCTCCTCGCGGCGGGTGCCGGAGGCGTTGACGTCCACCGCCGGGAAGATGCGCTTGTCCGCGAGGTGCCGCGAGAGGCGCAGCTCCATGTTGCCGGTGCCCTTGAACTCCTCGAAGATCACCTCGTCCATCTTCGAGCCGGTCTCCACCAGCGCGGAGGCGAGGATCGTCAGCGAGCCGCCGTTCTCGATGTTCCGCGCGGCGCCGAAGAACCGCTTGGGCGGGTACAGCGCGGAGGCGTCCACACCGCCGGAGAGGATGCGCCCGGAGGCCGGGGCGGCCAGGTTGTAGGCGCGGGAGAGACGGGTGAGCGAGTCGAGCAGCACGACCACGTCGCGGCCCATCTCCACCAGTCGCTTGGCGCGCTCGATCGCGAGCTCGGCGACGATGGTGTGATCCGAGGCAGGACGGTCGAAGGTCGAGGCGATGACCTCGCCCTTCACCGTGCGCTGCATGTCGGTGACCTCCTCGGGGCGCTCGTCGACGAGCACCACCATGAGGTGGACCTCCGGGTTGTTCGCGGTGATCGCGTTCGCGATCTGCTGCATGATGATCGTCTTGCCGGCCTTGGGCGGGGCGACGATCAGGCCGCGCTGGCCCTTGCCGATCGGGGAGACCAGGTCGATCACGCGCGGCGAGACCGCGTTGGGGGCGGTCTCCAGGCGCAGGCGCTCGTCCGGGTACAGCGGGGTGAGCTTGTTGAAGTCCGCCCGCTGGCGGGCCCGCTCCGGGGCCATCCCGTTGACGGTGTCCACCTGCACCAGCGCGGCGTACTTGTTCTGGTTGCCGCCCTTGCCGCGGCGGTTGCGGCCGCCGCCACCGCCGTGGTGCTGCTGCTCGACGTGGTGGTCCTCGCCGTCGCGCGGCGCCTTCACCTGGCCGGTGATGGCGTCGCCCTTGCGCAGACCGGCGCGCTTGACCTGGTTCATCGTGACGAACACGTCGCTGGGGCCGGGGAGGTAGCCGGTGGTGCGCACGTAGGCGTTGTTGTCGCGGATGTCGAGGATGCCGGCGATCGACATCAGCTCGTCGCCGTCGCGGACCTCGGTCTCGTCCTGCTGGCCGCCCTGCGGGTTCTGGCCGTCGTTCTGGCCGCCGCGGCCCCGACGCTTGCGGTCGCGCGAGCGCTGGCGGTTGCGGGAGCGGCCCCGGCGATCGTCGTCGTAGCCGTCCCCGCCCTGGCGGTCCTCGTTCTGCTCGCCGGAGCGATCCGGCAGCTCGATGTCCTCGAGCCGGCGTCGGCCGCCCCCGCGGCTCTGGTCGTTGCCGCGGTTCTGGTCGTTGCCGCGGCGCTGGTCGCCCCCGCGGTTCTGGTCGCCCCCGCGGTTCTGGTCGTCCCCGCGGTCACGGCCGTTCTGGCGGCCGTCGTCATCGCGGTTCTGGTCCCCGCGATTCTGGTCCCCGCGGTTCTGGCCGCCTCGGCCACGTCCGCGCCGGGGACCGTCCTGGCCGTCCTGCCCGTCTCCGTCGCCGCCCTGGCCGCGGTCGTCACGACGGGTCGAGCCGTCCTCGCCGCCACGGGAGGCCGGCTCCTCGGACCGCCCCGTGGGCAGTTCGATCCCGAGATCGGGGGCGGCGTCGTCCGTGCTCGCCGCACGCTGGCGGGACCGGGACCGGCCGCGCCCGGTGGGGGCGTCCTCGCCGCTGGGCGCCTCGCCCGACTCCGCGGGCGCGGCGGCGCGGGTGCTGCGTGCGGGGGCCTCGGAGGACGGGGCCTCGGCCGCGGGGGCCTCGGAGGCCGCCTCGCCGCCGGTGGGCGCCGACGGGGCGGCGGAGGACGGGGCGCCGCCGCTGCGGATCGCCTCGATCAGCTCGCCCTTGCGCAGGCGGCGCACGCCCTTGATGCCGATCTCCGCGGCCATCGCCTGCAGCTCGGGGAGCTTCTTGGCCGCGAGGTCCGCGCCGGAGGTGGTGTCGTTCACCCGGGTTCCTTCCTGTCGAGCCGGTCGCACCGGCTCATGTCTGGTCTGGGTGCCGCCCGGCGCCGGGACCAGGATGTCCACAGGTGCGGGGGCGGCGGGTGCGAGCAGGGGTGTTCCCCGCGATGCAGGGCATCTCGGGAGGCCTGCCGGTGTGATTCGGGGTGCGTCAGCGGGGTGCACAGGCCTGCGGGGCACGACATGAGGGGTGCGCGAGGTCTGTACGGGGCGCCGTTCGAGGAGCACATCGGGACGCGGAGTTCTGCACGGCGCGATCATCGAGGATCCGCGGCAGGTTCAGCGTCGTGCGATGTCGCCTGGACGCGGGTTCAACCTACCACAGGAGCGGCCGGAGCCAGGCGCAGCGGCATCTCCGCGATCCGCCAGGCGGCGGGATCGGCCACGAAGCGGCGCACCAGCGGTGCGATCTCGGCCCGTCGGCCGTCCATGACCAGAACCGACGGCCCCGCCCCGGAGATCACCGCGGCGTGGCCCTCCCGGCGCAGCACCTTCATCAGCTCCACGCTCTCCGGCATGCCGGGAGCACGCTGCTCCTGGTGGAGGCGGTCCTCGGTGGCCTCGAGCAGGAGCTCGGGCGCACCGGCGAGGGCGTGGACGAGCAGGGCGGCGCGGGAAGCGTTGAACACGGCGTCCCCGTGGGGGACCTCCGCCGGCAGCAGCCCTCGCGCCCGGTGAGTGGCAAGGGTGGCGGTGGGCAGCAGCACCACGGGCCGCAGCACCCGCGCGGCGACCTCCAGCCGCACCGCGCGCGCCGTGTCCCCCTGCACCCAGGAGAGCACCGCCCCGCCCAGCAGCGCGGGGGCGGCGTTGTCCGGATGGCCCTCGAACTCGGTGGCCAGCTGCAGCACGGTGCGGTCGTCGAGCGCCTCGGGATCCGAGAGCATCCCCCGGGCCAGCAGCAGGCCCGCCACGGTCGCCGCGGCGCTGGAGCCCATGCCCCGGCCGTGCGGGATGCGGTTGAGCGCCTGCAACCGCAGCCCGGTCTGGGGAGCGCCGGCATGGTCGAGGCCGCGGCGCAGGGCGCGTACCACGAGGTGCTCCTCCCCCGCGGGCACCGCTCCGGCACCCTCCCCCTCCACGACGATCTCCACGCCGCCGGTGGTGGCCTCGACCTGCAGCTCGTCGCAGAGGTCCAGGGCCAGACCGAGCGTGTCGAAGCCCGGGCCGAGGTTCGCGGAGGTCGCGGGGACGTGCACGGCCACCTGCGTGTGCTGGATCCTCACAGGCCGATGGCCTCCGCGGCCGCGGCGATGTCCACCGGCACCACGGTGGGGGTGAGGTCGTGCTGGGTCAGCGCCGTGTCGATGTCCTTGAGCCCGTTGCCAGTGACGGTGATCGCGATGGTGGCCCCGGCGGGCACCAGGCCTCGCCGGGCCTGCTGCAGCAGCCCTGCCGCTCCGGCCGCGGAGGCCGGCTCCACGAAGATGCCCACCTCGGCGGCGAGCAGGCGCTGGGCGTCGAGGATCTGCTGATCGCTCACCGCGTCGATCAGGCCGCCCGAGGCCTCGCGCGCCTCGACGGCGAGGTCCCAGGAGGCGGGCGCGCCAATCCGGATCGCGGTCGCGACGGTCTCCGGGTCGCTGATCGGGTGCCCGGCCACGAAGGGGGCGGCGCCCTCGGCCTGGAACCCCCACATCTGCGGCAGGGAGTCGGTCGCCCCGGCCTCGCGGTACTCGCGGTAGCCCATCCAGTACGCGGAGATGTTGCCGGCGTTGCCCACGGGCAGCACGTGGATTTCCGGGGCGCGGCCCAGGGCGTCGGCCACCTCGAAGGCGGCGGTCTTCTGGCCCTGCAGCCGGTACGGGTTCACGGAGTTGACCAGCTCGATGGGGTGCTCCGCATCGAGCTTGCGGGCGATCTCGAGGCAGTCGTCGAAGTTGCCGTCCACCTGGATCAGCTTCGCGCCGTGCACCACGGCCTGCGCGAGCTTGCCGGCGGCGATCTTCCCCTGCGGCAGCAGCACGGCGCAGGTGAGGCCGGCGGCGGTCGCATACGCGGCGGCGGAGGCGCTGGTGTTGCCGGTGGAGGCGCACACCACGGCGGTGGCGCCGTCGTTCTTCGCCTTGCTCATCGCGGAGACCATGCCGCGGTCCTTGAAGGAGCCGGTGGGGTTCATCCCCTCGACCTTGATGTGCACGTCGGCGCCGACGGCCCGCGACAGGGCGGGCGCCGGCACCAGCGGGGTGCCGCCCTCCCCCAGCGTGAGCAGGGTGTCGCCGTCGGCGAACGGGAGGTGCTCGCGGTACTCGGCGAGGACGCCGCGCCACTGATGTGCCATGAGGTCATTCTCCTTCGATGCGCAGGACGGAATCGATGCTCCGCACCGTGGCGGTGGAGGAGAACACGTCCAGGGAGGCGGTCATCGCGGATTCGAGCGCGCGATGGGTGCTGACGCCGATGTGCGCGCGGGCGGGCGCGCCGGAGCCCTCCTCGGGCGGGAGGAGCTCCTGGTGGATGGTGGAGATCGAGATGCCGTAGCCGGAGAAGGTGCCGGCGATCTCCGCGAGCACGCCGGGGCGGTCCTCCACCGTCAGCGAGATGTAGAAGGCGCTGCGCAGCTCCTCGAGCGGGATGGACTCCAGCTCCGCGTAGCGCGACTCCCGCGGGCCGATGCCGCCGTGCACGCGGGAGCGGGCGGCGGAGACCACGTCGCCGAGCACGGCGGAGGCCGTCGGGGAGCCGCCCGCGCCCTGGCCGTAGAACATCAGGGAGCCGGCGGCCTCCGCCTCGATGAACACGGCGTTGTACGCCTCGGAGACCGCGGCCAGCGGATGGTGGTCGGGCACCAGCGCCGGGTAGACGCGGGCGGAGATCCGCTCGCCGTTCTCCTCCTCGATCCGCTCCACGATGGAGAGCAGCTTGATGGTGCGGCCCATGCGGGCGGCGGCGGCGATGTCCTGGGCGGAGACCTGGGTGATCCCCTCGCAGTGCACATCGCCCAGGCGCACCCGGGAGTGGAAGGCCAGGGAGGCGAGGATGGACGCCTTCGCGGCGGCGTCGTGGCCCTCCACGTCCGCCGTGGGATCTGCCTCGGCGTAGCCGAGCTGCTGGGCGGTGGTGAGCGCCTCGTCGAAGCTCACCCCTGTCCTGGTCATGGCGTCGAGGATGTAGTTGGTGGTGCCGTTGACGATGCCCAGCACGCGCTGGATGCGATCCCCGGCGAGGGATTCGCGCACCGGGCGCACCAGCGGGATGGCGCCGGCCACGGCGGCCTCGAAGTAGAGGTCCACGCCGTGGGCGTCGGCGGCCTCGTAGAGGGTGGCGCCGTCCTGCGCGAGCAGCGCCTTGTTGGCGGTGACCACGCTGGCGCCGTGCGCCATCGCGTCCAGCAGCAGGGTGCGGGCCGGTTCGATGCCGCCCATCACCTCGACCACGAGGTCCGCCTCGCGCACCAGCGCGGCGGCGTCCTCGGTGAGCAGCGCACGCGGCACGTGCGGGCCGCGGTCCCGGTCGAGGTCGCGCACGGCCACGCCGCGCACCTCGAGGCGGCCGCCGATCCGATGGGCGAGATCCTCCCCCTGCTGGGCGATCAGGCGCAGCACCTCGCCGCCGACGGTGCCGGCGCCGAGCACCGCGACGCGGAGGGCGGGGAGTGCGGACACGGCCGCGGCCTCCTGGCCGGAGGTGCTGCCGGAGGGGTGCAGTGACATGGGAGGGGTGGTCCTTCCACAGGGGCCGACGAGGCGGGCGGAGCGGGCGTACGCACTGTATCCGAGCACGGTACGGGGTTGTGACCGTGGATGAACGAATGCGTCACGGACCGGTCAGGGCGGGTGCTGCGGCCGGGCGGGCCGGGCCGGCAGTGCCGGCGAGGACGGTGGGACTGCGGGCGGGCCGGCGGGTCAGCCCATGTCCAGGCCCAGCAGGTCCTCCTCGGTCTCGCGGCGGATCAGGGTGCGGATCTCGCCGTCGCGCACCGCGATCACCGGCGGGCGCGGCACGTGGTTGTAGTTCGAGGCCAGCGAGTAGCAGTACGCCCCCGTGACGGGCACGGAGATCAGGTCCCCGCGACGCACGTCCCCGGGGAGGTACTCGTCCTTCACGACGATGTCGCCGCTCTCGCAGTGCTTGCCCACCACGCGCACCACCTCGGGGGTCACGTCGGAGACCCGCCCGGTGAGCAGGCAGGAGTAGTCGGCGTCGTACAGCGCGGTGCGCACGTTGTCGCTCATCCCGCCGTCCACCGAGACGTACACGCGATGGTGGGGACCGCCCAGCCGCACGTCCTTCACGGTGCCCACGGTGTACAGGGTCTGGGTGGAGGGCCCGGCGATCGCACGTCCGGGCTCGAAGGCGAGGTGCGGCACGTCGATCTCGAGGTCGTGGCACTGTGCGGCGACGATGGCGGCGATGCCGGTCGCGAGCGCCTCCGGGGTCGCGGGGGTGTGCTGGGTGTTGTACATGACGCCGAAGCCGCCGCCGAGGTCGAGCTGGTCGATGGTGCGGCCCAGCTCGTCCCGCACCGTCGCGATGAGGGCGAGCACCCGGCGGGCGGCCACCTCGAAGCCGCCGGTGTCGAAGATCTGGGAGCCGATGTGGGAGTGCAGGCCCAGCAGGGTGAGGTGCGGGGCCTCGAGCACCTGCTGCACGGCTTCGAAGGCGGTGCCGCCGGTGAGGGAGAGCCCGAACTTCTGGTCCTCGTGGGCGGTGGCGATGAAGTCATGGGTGTGTGCCTCCACGCCGGTGGTGACGCGCAGCATCACGCCGGCGCGCCGTCCCAGCCGCGCCGCCACCTCGTCCACGAGCGCGATCTCGTCGAGGGAGTCGACCACGATCCGGCCCACGCCGGCCTCGAGGGCGCGGCGCACCTCCGCCTCGGACTTGTTGTTGCCGTGCAGGGCGATGCGCTCGGGCGGGAACCCTGCGCGCAGCGCGACGGCGAGCTCGCCGCCGGTGCACACGTCCAGGCCCAGGCCGTCCTCCTCGACCCAGCGGGCCACGGCGCCGCACAGGAACGCCTTGCCCGCGTAGTAGACGTCGGCCCCGCGGTGGGGGCGGAAGGCCGCGGCGAAGGCGTCGCGGAAGGCGCGGGCGCGGTGGCGGAAGTCGTCCTCGTCCACCACGAAGGCGGGAGTGCCCACCTCCTCGGCGATGCGGTGCACGTCCACGCCGGCCACGGCCACGGAGCCGTCGGCGGTGCGGGCGGTGTTCCGCGACCACAGTCCGTCGATGAGGGTGTTGACGTCTGCGGGGTACGGCAGCCAGGTGGGGGCTGCGTCGTTGCCGTGCAGGGCTCCGGCCTCGTGGGCGCGCATGTGTGCTCCTCGGTCGCACCGTCCCGCCCGGCGGGTTCCCGGGCGGCTGCGCCGGCGGCGCCCTCCGAGAGTAGGGGCGCGGCGCGAGGCACGGCGCGGCCGTCCGGACCGCGAACACCGCCCCCGCCCCGCCCGACCACTCGGTGGGCGACCATCCGCGCAGGTCACACCCGCAGGTCACGAGTCGGTGAAGAGGCCATCAGGGCGAGTGGGTGACCCATCGCACTTGGTAGCCTCACGGTGTCGACGGGTGCGGCGGCCGCCTGCGGGCGCCCTCCGCGCCCGCGCCCTCATCGTTCCGACGCGAAGGAGTTCCGGTGCCCTCGTCATCCCCGGTCCAGCACAGTTCCGCCGAGCACGAGATGGTGGTGGTCGCGAACCGGCTCCCCGTGGACTCCCGCACCCTGCCCGACGGCGCCACCGAGTGGGTGACCAGCCCGGGAGGCCTGGTCACCGCGATGGAGTCGGTGATGCGCACCGTGGACTCCGGCGCCTGGGTGGGCTGGGCCGGCGCACCGGGCGAGGCGCCGGCGCCGTTCGAGGCCGACGGGATGAGCCTGTACCCGGTGCGGCTCGAGCAGGAGGACGTGGAGCGGTACTACGAGGGGTACTCCAACGCGACCCTGTGGCCGCTCTACCACGACGTGATCGTGGATCCGGAGTTCCATCGCGGCTGGTGGGACTCCTACCTGGCGGCCAACCGTCGCTTCGCCGAGGCGGCCGCGCCGGTGGCCGCGCCCGGCGGGACCATCTGGGTGCACGACTACCAGCTCCAGCTGGTGCCACGCATGATCCGGGACAAGCGCAGCGACGTGCGCATCGGCTTCTTCAACCACATCCCCTTCCCCTCGGTGGAGCTGTTCTCCCAGCTGCCCAAGCGCAACTCGATCCTGCGCGGCCTGCTGGGCGCGGACCTGCTGGGCTTCCAGCGCGAGAGCGACACGCTGAACTTCGTCGCCGCGGTGCGGAAGCTGCTGGGCTACCACGTGGACGGCACCACCATCTCGGTGCCCGGCATCGGTGCCGCCCCGGTGCGGGAGGTGCAGGCGCGCACGTTCCCGATCTCGATCGACTCGGCCACCGTCTCCGAGCTCACGGAGGACTCCGCGATCCGGGCACGGGCCGAGGAGCTGCGCCGCGATCTGGGCGACCCCGAGCGGATCGTGCTGGGGGTGGATCGCCTGGACTACACCAAGGGCATCCGGCACCGGTTGAAGGCCTGGGGAGAGCTTCTCGACGACGGCTCGATCGACCCGCACGACACGGTGATGATCCAGGTCGCGACCCCCTCGCGGGAGCGGGTGGAGGCCTACCGGCAGCTGCGCGACGAGGTGGAGCTCACGGTGGGCCGCATCAACGGCGAGCACGCCCCGCTGGGTCGCCCCGCCGTCTCCTACCAGCACCATTCCTTCGATCGCCGGGAGATGACGGCGCTGTTCATGGCGGCGGACGTGGTGCTGGTGACGGCGCTGCGCGACGGCATGAACCTGGTGGCCAAGGAGTACGTCGCCTCCCGCCCGGACCTGCAGGGCGTGCTGGTGCTCAGCGAGTTCGCGGGCGCGGCCGATGAGCTGCGCGCCGCGGTGCTGGTCAACCCGCACGACATCGACGAGCTGAAGGCGGCGATCCTGCGCGCGCTGGCGATGCCCGCCGAGGAGCAGGAGGAGGCGATGCGTTCCCTGCGCCATCAGGTGATGGAGAACGACGTGCAGGCCTGGGCCCATGACTTCCTGCAGCAGCTCGAGGCGATGCACACCCCGGCGGGCGACACGGCGCCGGCCGTGCTGCTCACGGGGGATGCGAACAGCGCCCCGGAGGAGGTCGAGGTCGCGCTGCGGGACTTCACCGCCATGCCGCGCCTGCTGATCGCCTCGGATTTCGACGGGGTGCTGGCCCCGATCGTGGACGACCGCGATGCGGTGGTGCCCGACGGCGAGGCGCTCGCTGCGCTGCGGGAGCTCTCGGACCTGCCCGGGGTGGCCGTCGCCCTGGTCTCGGGCCGCTCCCTGGCGGACCTCGACCGGCACACGACCATGCCGTCTTCGGTGGTGCTGGTGGGCTCGCACGGCGCCGAGGTGGGGGCGCTGCCCCCGTGGATGCAGGCCGAGGTGCTGGACAAGTCGGCGCTCGCCATGACCCCCCAGAAGGAGGAGCAGCTCGCGGAGATCACCCGCACCCTGCGCCGGATCGCGCGGGCGCATCCCGGCACGGAGGTGGAGACCAAACCCACCGCCGCCGTGCTGCACACCCGCTCCGCGAAGGGGCGCGGCGGGCTGAACGCCACCGAGGCGGCGCTCGAGTACGCGATGACGCTGCCCGAGGTGACGGTCACTCCCGGCAAGGAGGTGGTGGAGTTCGCCGTGGTCCACACCTCAAAGGGCGCGGCGATCGAGGCGCTGTCTCGGGCGAGCGCGGCCGATGCGTGGCTCTACCTGGGCGACGACGTCACCGACGAGTCCGTGTTCGCCGAGCTCGGCGAGCACGACCTGGGCCTGAAGGTGGGCGGCGGCGACACGGCGGCGCGACTGCGGATCGCGGACACGGACGCGGTGCGGGAGGTGCTGCAGCGGCTGCTGCACCTGCGCGCCGACGAGAGATGAGCACCGCTGACGTATCCTCGATCCCAGCTCATCCCGAGCTCGGAACACGATCCCAGGCGGCAGATCATGACAGCAGCGGTCCCCCGCAGGACGGAGGCCTCGCCCCTGGCCGTGCCCGGTCGCCGCGCCGCGCGGGAGGTCCTGTGAGCGCTCTCGTCGCCGTGGAGGAGCAGGACCGTCTCGACCTGGTGGTGTTCGACCGCCCGGTGACCGTGCTCCTGCCCCCGGACCCCGATGGGGAGCGTCGCGCGCGGCTGCGCGACGCCTGGTCGCGGTGCCTCTCCCCCGGCCCGCCGGCGGCGGGGGCCGTGCTGTGCGATCTGCGCGCGGTGACCGCGCCGACGGAGGAGGCCGACAGCGGGGCGCGCCTCGGCGACCTGGTCACCACCGCGGTCACCACCCGGACGATGGAGTCGGCGCTCGGCACGCTGCTGCTGCTGCACGCGGCGGGCCTGGCCGCGGAGGACGGCCGGGTGATGGCCCTGTGCGCCCCTCCCGGCACCGGGAAGACCACGGCCACCCTCGTGCTGGCGCGCCGTTTCGGATACGTCACCGACGAGACGGTGGCGGTGGTGCCGGGCACGGGCCAGGTGCTCCCCTACCCGAAGCCGCTGCAGATCATCGACCGCGAGGTCGCCGCCCGGAAGGTGGCGCGCGGCCCCGAGGAGCTGGGACTCCGTGCGCCCTCGGCTTCCACCGCGCTGCACCTGGGCCCCGTGATCGTGCTGGACCGTTCGCTCGATCCGGCAGGGGACGCCGCGCCGACGGTGACGCCCCTCCCCCTCGCGGAGGCGCTCCCGCGCATCGTCGCGCAGACCTCGTCGCTGCATCTGCTGCCGCGGCCGTTGCAGACGCTGTGCGCCCTGATGGACGCGCACGGCGGGCCCTGGCTGCTGCACTATGCCGAAGCGGAGACCCTGCCGGAGGTGCTGGACGCCTGGCTGGCCGGGCGGGAGTCGCGCTCAGCGGGCCCCGAGAGCTGGGAGTCCGCGGTCGTGGAGGAGACCTCCCCGTCGCCGCCCTGCGGTGACGGCGCCGTGGTCCGTCGCGCGCCTGTGGCCGATGCCGTCGCGATCCCGGGCGGGGTCGCGGTGCTGCGCGGCGGCGACTTCTTCCTGTTGCAGGGCGTGGGGGCGACCCTGTGGGAGCGGCTGACCCGCCCCCGCACCCTCGACGAGCTCACCGAGGCCCTGGTCGCCGCGCACGGTACGGTGGAGGGCGCGGACGGGATCGTCGCCGAGCTGGTGGAGCAGCTGCGGGACCGTGGCCTGCTGAGCATCGCGGACGGGGGCCTGGCGTGAGCGCGCCCGGGACCGACGGCGACGGGCGCGACGCCACCCTGGCGCAGCGCTCCCTGCCGCGGGACGTGCGACTGCGACTGGGCCACGCCGCCGTGCAGATGGTGGCCGACGAGGCCGGCGCCGACGTGCTCCACCTCAAGGGCCACAGCGTGGACAGCGACCTCTACGCCGCCGGGCGCATGAGCTCGGACGTGGACGTGATGGTGCGGCCGGGTCACGAGCAGCGACTCATCGAACATCTCGAGCGCCATGGCTGGCAGACGGAGACCACCTTCGCTAGCGGCTCCGTGTTCCACCACGCGATGACGATGCGCAACGAGCGCTTCGGGCACGTGGACCTGCACCGGCTGTTCCCGGGCCTCACCACGCCGCCGGCGGAGGTGTTCGAGGCCGTGTTCGCCCAGAGCGGGCGGCGGGAGATCTGCGCGATCGGCTCCCAGATCCCCTCGCGCCGGGACCAGGCCACCTTCATCCTGCTGCACTCGGCGCGGGACGGCTCCCGCGGCCCGCGCGACGCGAAGCACCTGCGTGCGGTGCTCAGCGCCGAGGAGTGGCAGGCGGTGGTGGCGCGGGCGGAGTCCTGGGGCGCGGGCGGCGCCCTCGCGGCGGCGATGGGCGAGCTGGAGAGCTGGCGGGACCGGCCGGACTACGAGTTCTGGCGCTACATGTCCCAGGGCGGCACCCGCTGGGACCTGTTCACCGCCCGCTGGAAGGCCCGGCCGACGGTGCGAGCACGGGCGCGCCTGGTCGGCTCGGCCCTGATCCCCAACATGGATCACCTGGCGATGGGGCTGGGGCGGCGGCCGACGGCCATGGACGTCGCGCGCGAGCTGGCCCGGCGCGTGCGGGACACCGTGCGCGGTCTCTTCCGGGCGTTGCAGCAGAGGAGTCGGCGTGAGCGGTGAGTCGAGGGAGACCAGCCGCGACTCGAGCACGAAGATGCGGCTGCACCCCCTGGTGGCGTGGACCGCCGAGTGTCACGATCTCGGGACGAGCCCGCGGGAGTTGAGGCACGACGGTCCCGCCGTGGTCGCGGTCCGCCTTCCCGAGGGGTGGCCGGTGCTCTTCGACGGCCCTCCGGCGCTGGTGTGGCAGGAACTTGCCGCAGCCGGCGAGGCAGGGGCCGACATCCTGGAGCTCGCCGCACCGTGGGTCGCCTCGGGCGCCGCGCGGCACGAGGTGCTCGGCGGTCTCGAGGAGCTCCTCGCCGGATGGTGCAGTGCGGGACTGCTCGCCCCGGTCGGCTCGGACTCGGCATGAGCGCGCACCCTGAGGGGCAGGAGCGGCCGACACCATGACGCGGGAGCGCGCCGGGGAGGGACCTCCCCGGCGCGCATTCAGTGCGTCCGTCAAGATGCTGCGAGGTCAGACCTCCTCGGTACCCGATCCCTCCGATGTCTCGGCCTCCGTGCCCTCGGCCCCGGAGGTGGCCGGCTCGCTGGATTCGCCGTCGCTGCTCTCCGAGGCGGCCGGCTCCGTGGCGGACTTCTCCTGCGTCTCCGTCGTCCCGCCGTCGGACTCGGGTTCGGTAGTCTCGGCGACACGCGCCTCCTCGCTGACCGGAGTGGTCGAGGCTGCGGGGGTGACGGGCTCCGAGGTCGTGACGTAGTCACCGCATTCGGGCGGGGTGGTCGCGAAGGGTGCTGCGGCTTGGTCTTCGTAGGAGCGCCCGGAGCTCTGGCCCTCGACGAAGAGGTCCACGTAGACGGTGCCGGACGAGTTCGAGCTGTTGCCCGTGTTCGTCAGCACGAGCCAGTAGGTGATGTTCCCGCCGATGGGGAGACAGACGGTCTCTCCACCGGGCGCGGCTCCCGGTGAGCCCGGGGGCTGTGTCCAGAAGATAGGGTCACCCGGCTTGACCGTGCCACCGGTGAGCACCACTTGGGCACCGCTCACAGTGAGGCACACGACCTCGTTGGCGATGTTCTGAATGATGACGGGGAAGAGGTAGGACTGGAAGGTCCCCGTCGGCCCGCTGTTACCGGGGTACTTGCACACGTCGCCCTCGGAGAGCGTCACCAGCGGCGACTGCGCGAGCGCCGGTGCGGCGGTGGCGAGGGCGAAGGCCGGCACGGACCATGCGATGCCCTTCGCGATGGTGCGGCGAGTGATCGGACTGCTCTGCTGGTTTCCCACGACTGTTCCCTCCACGTTCCCCTGGCAGCGCCACGGACCGGTACGACGGGTGACGACGGACTCCCCACCCGAGCTGGACGTACCGTGCATACCGGTCAGACTGGGTCAAATCGGACATGCCGGACATGCACATGCTAGCGAACGATGCGACGGATGAACACCTGCGCAGGGAGATTGGACGGCATGTGTCGGAGCAGCCGTCAACGGCGCTGGTCAGGGCCGTGACCAGGGAGTAAGGAGCGCGCTCCACCCCTCTTGAGGAATGGCCGCACGAGTCCCGGGAGCACCCGCCCGGGCCGCCTCTGCACGCCCTCGGCAACGAGAACGGCCCGCCGCCCGAGCTTCTCAGCTCGGCCGGCGGGCCGTTCCCCATGGTGCCCGCGGCAGGATTCGAACCTGCGACCTTCTGCTCCGGAGGCAGACGCTCTATCCACTGAGCTACGCGGGCGGACCTGCACACCCTACCAACTTCGCGCCCCCTCAGTCGCCTCGAGAGGGCCTGCGACGGGCGGGTGTGAGCGGGACCTCACCCCAGCAGGGGCAGCTGCGCGCCGTGCAGCACGGCGGAGGGGTCCGCGGCGATCTGGAGACCGCTGGGCTCGGCGCCCGCGCTAACCAGCAGGTCCCCCACCGCAGCGATCATCGCACCGTTGTCGGTGCACAGCCGCGGCGGCGGCACGCGCAGCTCCACGCCGGCCGCGTCGCACGCACGCTGCGCCTCGGCGCGCAGGCGGGCGTTGGCGGCCACGCCGCCCACGATCACCAGGGTGTCGAGGCCGCGCTCCTTCACCGCGCGCAGGGACTTGGTGACCAGCACGTCCACCACGGCCTGTTCGAAGGAGGCGGCGATGTCCGCGACCGGCACCGGCTCGCCGGCGCGTTCGAGCGATTCGACGGTGCGGGCCACGGCCGTCTTCAGCCCGGAGAAGGAGAAGGTGTACGGGGCGTCCTTGGGGCGCAGCATCGCGCGCGGGAACGCGAAGGCGGCGGGATCGCCGTCCACGGCGGCGCGGGAGATCGCGGGGCCGCCGGGGTAGCCGAGGCCCAGCAGGCGGGAGACCTTGTCGAAGGCCTCCCCCGCCGCGTCGTCGAGGGTGTCTCCCAGGTGCTCGATGGGATCGCGCACCAGATCGCCCACGGCGAGGATCGAGGTGTGGCCGCCGGAGACGATCAGCACGATGCTGCGCTCCGGGAGCGGCCCGTGCTCGAGAGTGTCCGCGGCGGCGTGGCCGGCGAGGTGATGCACCCCGTACAGCGGCGTGCCCAGCGACCAGGCGATCGACTTCGCGGCGGCGAGGCCCACGTGCACGGCGGTGGCGAGGCCCGGCCCGGAGGTGACGGCCACGTGGGTGATGTCCTCGAGCCGCACCTGGGCGTCGTCGAGCGCGATCTGCAGCGTGGGCACCACGGCCTCGAGGTGGGCGCGGGCCGCGATCTCGGGGACCACGCCGCCGAAGTCGGCGTGCTGGACGGCGCTGGAGGCCAGGCCCTGGCCCAGCAGCACCCCGTCGGAGACGATCCCGAACCCGGTCTCGTCGCAGGAGGACTCGACCCCGAGGACGACGGGGCTCCCGGCGGCGGTCACCGCAGCAGCGACATCGGGTTGGAGTAGTTGCCCGCCTCGTCCATCTTGGCGAAGTGCAGGTGGCATCCGGTGGAGCGGCCGGTCGAGCCCACGTAGCCGATGGTGTCGCCGGCGGCCACGGTGGCGCCCACGGAGGTGTTGAAGCCCTGCAGGTGGTAGTAGCCGGTGACGACCCCGTTGCCGTGGTCGATCTTCACCCGGTTGCCGGAGGAGCGGTGGTACTCGACGGCAGTGACGGTGCCGCCCTTCGCGGCGTGCACCGGGGTGCCGCAGGACGCGCCGAAGTCCACGCCGTCATGGCCCTTGTAGTAGCCGAGCACGGGGTGGATCCGGCCGCCGTAGCCGGAGGTGATGGGGCCGCTGACGGGGCGCAGGTAGCCGGAGTCGCCCACCGGGGCGGCGGCCTCGGCCTCCTCCACCGGTTCGGGAACGGAGACCTCGATGCCGGTGCCCTCGTCCTCGGCGTCCTCGGACTCGGCGGAGGCCGGCGAGGTGCGCGCCTCGGAGCGGGTGGCGTCGTCGTCGGTGCGGGTCTCGGTGGCGGCGGCCTGAGCGGTGGGCAGGGTGACCGGGGCCGCGGCCTGCGGGGCGGGGGCGGCGGGCTGCGCCTGGGCGATGATCTCGCCCTCGACGCCGGTCTCGTCGATCCCGGCGGCCGCGGCGGCGAGCGGGGCGGCGATGGTGGCGGTGGCGAGGACGCCCACGACGCCGGCCTTCACCACTCCCGAGGAGAGTGCCGAGTCGCGGTGGGTGCCGCCCACAGTGCGGTGCTTGCGCACCGTGGCGCGTCCCTCGGAGCGATGATTCGCCACGTCCTGACCTCTTCCATTGCGACTGCGAGCTTCTCGTGCTGACGTCTGTCCGAGCGCGACGCCGGACAGGGGGAAGTACGCGTCGCCGAACAACCTCGAACAAACTACGCACTGGTCAGGCGGTGGGACGAGCAGGCGGACCGGGTCATTGCCAAGTTTTTGCCCAGATGCCCCTAAGGTTGCCCACTCTTGACAGCGCGGCCCCTCACCGAGGGGGACAGGTCACGTGCGCCGCCGCTCGCGCCGCCCCGGGCAGCACAGCTCCCGGCCCGTTCGCCGGGTGCGTTCAGACCCCGCGCACTACAGTGGCGACCATGTCGACGCCCGAGCAGAACGCAGCCCGAGACGCCGCCCCCGTGCGGGTGGTGGTCATCGAGGACGAGCCGACGATCACGCGAGCCATCGCGGACCGGCTCACCGCGGAGGGGTGGGAGGTCTCCACCGCGCTCGACGGCCCCTCCGGCGTGCGCACGGTCGCGGAGGTGCGGCCCGACGTGGTGGTGCTGGACGTCATGCTCCCGGGCTTCGACGGCCTCGAGGTGTGCCGCCGTATCCAGGCCGACGAGCCCGTGCCGGTGCTCATGCTCACCGCCCGCGACGACGAGACCGACATGCTGGTGGGCCTGGGCGTGGGCGCGGACGACTACATGACCAAGCCCTTCTCGATCCGTGAGCTGGTGGCGCGGCTGAAGGCGCTGCTGCGACGCGTGCGCCGCGTGGGCGCCCCCGCGCCCACCGAGACCGAGAAGCAGGAGGCGCTCCAGATCGGCGACCTCGTGATCGATCGCGCCGGGCGGCGGGTGATGCGCGCCGAGGTCCCCGCGCACCTCACCCCCACCGAGTTCGACCTGCTGCTGTGCCTGGCCAACGCGCCCGGCACCGTCCTCACCCGCGAGCAGCTGCTGGCCGACGTGTGGGACTGGGTGGACGCCACCGGCACCCGCACCGTCGACTCCCACGTCAAGGCGCTGCGCCGCAAGCTCGGGTCGGACCTGGTGCGCACCGTGCACGGCGTGGGCTACGCGCTGGAGATCCCCGAGGATCCCGAGGAGGAGGCGGCCGACGGCGCCGCGCGGGACATCTCCTCCCTGCGCACCCCGAACCTCCCCGCCGAGGACGCGTGAGCGCCTCCCGGGACGGGGAGGGCGAGGCGCACCTCCGCGTCGGGGAGCGGCTGGACGTGCGTCCGCTGGACCGCTTCCGCTCCTTCAAGGTCAAGCTCGGGATCCTGGTCGCCGCGAGCGTGTCCGTGGCGGCGCTGCTCACCCAGGTGAGCATCCGGGCCGGGGTGGCCCCGCTGCTGGCCCTGCCGCTGGTGGTGCTCCTGGCCCTCGTGTTCACCCAGGTGCTCTCCCGGGGCATGACCTCGCCGCTGCGCGAGATGACCTCGGCGGCGCAGGCGATGGCACGCGGCGACTACAGCCGCCGGGTCCGTGCCACCAGCAGGGACGAGGTGGGCCAGCTGGCGTCGGCCTTCTCCGCCATGGCCTCGGAGCTGGAGCAGACCGATTCGATGCGCCGGGACCTGGTCGCCAACGTCTCCCACGAGCTGCGCACCCCCGTGGCCGGCCTCCGCGCCCAGCTGGAGAACCTGGTGGACGGGGTCACCGAACCCGATCCGGCCGCGCTCGAGGTGGCGCTCACCGAGACGGAGCGGCTCTCGCAGCTGGTGGACCACCTGCTGGACCTCTCGCGCCTGGACGCCGGCGTGATCGAGCTGGACGTCGAGACCGTGGAGCTCACCCCGTTCCTCCACGAGGTGGTCGACGCCGCGGCCCTGGCCGCCGGGGGGCGCGACGTGCGCTGGATCGTGGAGGTGGAGCCCGCGGACCTCACCGTCCCGGCCGATGCCGCACGCCTGCACCAGGTGATCCACAACCTGCTCGAGAACGCCGCCCGCCACTCCCCCGCGGGCGGGCGCATCCACGTCACCGCGGCCCGCACCGGCGAGGGCGACGGCGTGCACATCGACGTGCACGACGAGGGGCCGGGCATCGCGCGCGAGGACCGCTCGCGGGTGTTCGAGAGGTTCCAGCGCGGCGGCTACGCCGATGCCTCGGGCGGCACCGGCCTGGGGCTGGCGATCGCCCGCTGGGCGGTGGGGCTGCATGGCGGGACCATCGAGGTGCTCGACGACCCGCGCAGCGACCGCGCCCGCGAGGGGCGCTCCTCGCTGATCCGCGTGGAGCTCCCGGGCACCCTCCCCGCGGCGTGATATCCCGCACCTCCGGCGCTTTCCCCCGGTGCACCCCGGCGGGAGAGCGCACGAGGGGCATCGCCTGCCGCTAGGCTGGCCTCATTCCGTATCTCTCGAGCGTGAGAAGGCTGGCGATCTCAGAGTGTCACAGCAGACACAGGACTCCGATTCCGCGGAGTTCGGTCCGAATCAGTGGCTCGTGGACGCACTCCGCGAGCAGTGGCGGGAGGATCCCTCGAGCGTCGATCCCAGTTGGGCGGAGTACTTCTCCGCGCAGGGACCGGTGAGCACGGGCTCGTCCGCGACCGCGACCGCCTCGGACACCTCCGCAGCGTCGACGACGACGCCCGCGGGCGACCCCGCCCCGTCGGCGGCCGCCGACGAGGCCGCGTCCACCACCGCTCCCGCGGAGGACCCCACCCCGGCCGCCCCCACGGGCGACGCCCCCTCCGAGCCCGCGGCGGCACCCGCCGCCGCACCCTCCCCCGCCTCCCCGGCACCCGCTCCCGCGACCACCTCGCAGCCCCCGAAGGACACCCCTGCCGTGAACGCAGACCCCACCAAGGACTCCGCCCCCGCCCCCGCGGTCTCCACCACCTCGGACCGCCCCGCGAAGGTCCCCACCACCACGGCGCAGATCCCGGCCGTCGAGCTGCGCGAGCCGAAGGCCGTGAAGCTGCGCGGCCCCGCCGCCGCGGTGGCGCGCAACATGGACGAGTCCCTGGGCGTGCCCACGGCGACCTCCGTGCGCGACGTGCCGGTGAAGCTGCTGTTCGACAACCGCATCGTCATCAACAACCACCTCAAGCGCCACCGCGCAGGCAAGGTCTCCTTCACCCACCTCATCGGCTGGGCGATGATCGAGGCGATCACCGAGATCCCGGACATGAACAACGGCTTCGAGCTCGATGAGAAGGGCAAGCCGCTCCTCCTCGAGCGCGAGGACATCAACTTCGGCCTCGCGATCGACATGCCCCGCCCGGACGGCTCCCGCGGCCTGGTGGTGCCCAGCATCAAGGCGGCGCAGCGCTTCGACTTCCACGGCTTCTGGAAGGCCTACGAGGAGGTGGTGAAGAAGGCCCGCGCCGGCAAGCTGACGATGGACGACTTCGCCCACACCACCGTCTCGCTCACCAACCCCGGCGGCATCGGCACCGTCCACTCGATCCCGCGCCTCATGCAGGGCCAGGGCGTGATCGTGGGCGTGGGCGCGATGGACTACCCGGCGCAGTTCCAGGGCGCCAGCCAGGCCACCCTCGCGGACCTCGCGGTCTCGAAGGTCACCACCCTCACCTCCACCTACGACCACCGCATCATCCAGGGCGCCGCCTCCGGCGAGTTCCTGAAGCGGATGGGCGACAAGCTGCTGGGCAAGGACGGCTTCTACGACCGTGTCTTCGCCTCGCTGCGCCTGCCGTACCAGCCGGTGCGCTGGGTGCCGGACAACCCCTTCAAGCACACCCAGTCGGAGCGCCTCGCCCGGGTGATGGACCTGATCCACGCCTTCCGCGTGCGCGGCCACCTGATGGCGGACATCGATCCGCTCGGCTACAAGGTGCGCACCCACCCCGATCTGGACGTGGAGACCTACGGCCTCACCCTGTGGGACCTCGAGCGCACCTTCCCCACTCGCGGCCTGGGCGGGAAGGACAAGGCCACGCTGCGGGACATCCTGGGCGTGCTGCGCGACGCGTACTGCCGCACCATCGGCGTGGAGTACATGCACATCTCCGATCCGGAGGAGCGCGCGTGGATCCAGGAGAAGATGGAGACGCCGCGCAAGCCCTTCGACAAGGCCGAGCTCACCCACATCATGGATCGCCTCAACGCCGCCGAGGCGTTCGAGACCTTCCTGCAGACGAAGTTCGTGGGCCAGAAGCGCTTCTCCCTCGAGGGCGGCGAGGCCGTGATCCCGATGCTGGACGCGGTGCTGTACGGCGCGGCGCACGACGAGGTCGACGAGGTGTGCATCGGCATGAGCCATCGCGGACGCCTCAACGTGCTCTCGAACCTCGCGGGCAAGAGCTACGGCCAGATCTTCCAGGAGTTCGAGGGCAACTACGGCCAGAAGCTCGGCTCCGGCGACGTGAAGTACCACCTGGGCACCGAGGGCACCTACTCCTCGCCGGACGGCAAGTCCACCAAGGTCTACCTCGCCGCGAACCCCTCGCACCTCGAGGCCGTCAACCCCGTGCTCGAGGGCATCGCCCGCGCCAAGCAGGACCGCCTGGAGCGGCCCGAGGAGTTCCCGGTGCTGCCGGTGCTGGTGCACGGCGACGCCGCGTTCGCCGGCCAGGGCGTGGTCACCGAGACGCTGAACCTCTCCGAGCTGCGCGGCTACCGCACCGGCGGCACGATCCACGTGGTCATCAACAACCAGATCGGCTTCACCACGCTGCCGGACTCCTCGCGCTCGTCGTTCTACTCGACCGACGTCGCGAAGTCGACGCAGCTGCCGATCTTCCACGTCAACGGCGATGACCCGGAGGCCTGCGTGCGGGTGGCGGAGATCGCCTTCGAGTTCCGCCAGAAGTTCCACCGCGACGTGGTCATCGACATGCTCTGCTACCGCCGCCGCGGTCACAACGAGGGCGACGACCCCTCGATGACACAGCCGGAGATGTACAAGCTGATCGGGCAGAAGCCCTCCACCCGCAAGCTGTACACCGAGGCGCTGATCGAGCGCGGTGACCTCACCGAGGAGGAGACCGAGGGCCTGGTGCGCAACTTCCAGGACCACCTCGACGAGGCCTTCGCCTCCACCCGCGACTCCGCCGCGGCCGCCCCCGCGGAGGAGAACGTGCAGGGCCTGGACCTGCCCGTCTCGCAGCAGGGCACCGACGCGGTGAAGGACGCCGACACCGCGGTGGACGCCGGCGTGCTGGAGCGGATCGGGCAGGCGCACTCGGAGATCCCCGCCTCCTTCACCGTGCACCCCAAGCTCCTCACCGTGCTGCAGCGCCGCACGCAGATGAGCACCCAGGGGAACGTGGACTGGGCCTTCGGCGAGCTGCTCGCCTTCGGCTCGCTGCTCATGCAGGGCCACCGCGTGCGCCTGGCCGGCCAGGACTCCCGCCGCGGCACCTTCGTGCAGCGCCACAGCGTGCTCATCGATCACGAGAACGGCGACACCTGGACCCCGCTGTCCTACCTGGACGACGCCCAGGCGCGGTTCAACGTCTACGACTCCTCCCTCTCGGAGTTCGCGGCGCTCGGCTTCGAGTACGGCTACTCCGTGGAGAGCCCGAACTCGCTGGTGCTGTGGGAGGCGCAGTTCGGCGACTTCGTCAACGGCGCGCAGACCATCATCGACGAGTTCATCTCCGCCTCCGAGCAGAAGTGGGGCCAGAACTCCTCGGTGGTGATGCTGCTGCCGCACGGCTACGAGGGCCAGGGCCCGGACCACTCCTCCGCGCGCATCGAGCGCTTCCTGCAGCTGTGCGCCGAGAACAACATGCGCGTGGCGGCCCCCTCCACCCCGGCGAGCTACTTCCACCTGCTGCGCAAGCAGGCGCTCGCCGAGCCGAAGAAGCCGCTGATCGTGTTCACCCCGAAGTCGATGCTGCGCAACAAGGCGGCGGTGAGCCCCGTGGAGGACTTCACCACCGGCACCTTCGAGCCCGTGCTCCCGGACACCACCGTGGATCCCGCGGGCGTGCGCCGGGTGCTGCTCACCTCCGGCAAGGTCTACTGGGACCTGGTGGCCCGGCGCGAGAAGCTCGGCGCGACCGACACCGCGATCGTGCGGGTCGAGCAGCTCTACCCGTTGCCCTCCGAGCAGCTGCACAGCGTGCTGGACAGCTACCCCGAGGCGACCCTCACCTGGGTGCAGGAGGAGCCGCAGAACCAGGGCGCCTGGAGCTTCATGGCGATGAACTTCGCCGTCGAGGTGGGGCGCACGCTGCGGGTCGTGGCCCGTCCGGCCTCCGCCTCCCCGGCCACCGGCTCGAACGCGACCCACAAGGTCGAGCAGGAGGATCTGCTCACCCGGGCCTTCGAGGCCTGAGCCCTGCGGGCGGGTCACGGGTTCGCCCGTGGCCCGCCCCGCCGTTACAGTTGTCCTCCCCCGTCCCCGTCCAGGAGGTCCCGGTGCCCACCGTGCCCATGACGCCCGCCCCGACCCCGGAGTCCCGGATCCGGATCATCGCGCTCGGTGACGAGCTCCTCGCCGGAGTCGGAGACGCCCGGGCGCTGGGCTGGCTCGGCCGCGCGGTCGCCAGCGAGCAGGGCGCCGACAGCCGGATCGACGTGTTCGCCGCCGCGCTGCCCGGGGAGACCTCCGCCGAGCTCGCCGACCGCTGGGACGCGGAGGTGCACCGTCGGCTCTCGGCGGAGGGCCAGGCCGACGGCTCCGTGGACCACCGCATCGTGCTCGCCCTGGGACGCGGCGACGTGCCGGCGGGGATCTCCCTGGCCCGGTCCCGCCTCAATCTCGCCAAGGTGCTCGACGGGCTCGAACGGCTCCGGCTACCCGCCTTCGTGGTGGGCCCGGCGCCGAGCGCCGACAGCGGCACCACGGCCGCCGTGCGCGAGCTCTCCGCCGCGTTCGAGGACGTCTGCTCCCGCCGCCGCATCCCCTACGTCGACACCGTCGGTGGGCTGGTGGGGCACGACCAGTGGGAGTCCGATCTCGCGCGCTCCGCGGGCGACCATCCCGGCCAGACCGGCTACGGTCTGATCGCCTGGCTGGTGCTGCACGCCGGTTTCGGCCGCTGGCTGGGCACCTCCTCCTGAGCACCCCGCCGCCCCGGAGCCTGCCGACGGGGGCGCGGCGGCCGAGTGACCTCGGCCTCAGCACGCCCTCCCCGCCCCCGTCGGCGCGGGTGCAGGCCGGCCGGTGTGGCACAATCGACGGATCCATCGGGCGAAGGAAGGAGATCGTGATGAGCAAGCGAGGACGCAAGCGCAAGGCTCGCCGCAAGAACGGCGCGAATCACGGCAAGCGCCCCAACAGCTGACCGTGAGCTCGCCGCGTGCGAGACGACGACAGGCCGCCCCCTCACCGGGGGCGGCCTGTCGTCGTCGTGGGCGCGGCGCGGGGCGCCGGGCCGCTCAGCCCAGCTCGCGCCGCACGGTGGAGGTGCGCGTGATGCGCACGGTGCCGTCCGCCTCGGTGCGGGTCTCGGTGCGCGTCACCGAGACGGTGCGGCAGTGCACGGCGATCCGTTCGCGCAGCGAGGACGGAGCGCGGTCCGCACAGCTGCGGCGAACCAGCTCCTTGAGCGCTCGCACCCGCTCCCATTCCTCGGCGCACTCGGGGCAGTCGTCGGTGTGGCGGCGCATCCGCTGCACCATCTCGGCGGGCAGCTCGCCGTCGAGGGCCTCGTCGAGGCCGTAGCGCAGATCGCGGCCGGCGCCTCCGGAGCGGCCGGTGGGGTCGTCCTGGGTCATCGCTCCTCCTTCCGGCCCGTGGTGTCGGGCGCCTCCTGTGCGGTGGTCGCGCCGGAGCGCAGGTATCCGGTGCGGTGGGCGTAGTCCGAGAGCTTCTCGCGCAGCTGGCGTCGCCCCCGGTGCAGCCTCGACATGACGGTCCCGATGGGGGTGTCCATGATCTCGGCGATCTCCTTGTACGCGAAGCCCTCCACGTCCGCGAGGTACACGGCCATGCGGTAGTCCTCCCGCAGCTCGCCGAGGGCGTCTTTCACCGCCGTGTCCGGGAGGTGGTCCAGCGCCTCCGTCTCCGCCGAGCGCAGGCCGTCGCTGGTGTGCCCGGCCACCTCCGCCAGCTGCCAGTCCTCGACGGTGTCGGTCCAGGCCTCCTTGGGGCGGCGCTGGCGGGTGCGGTAGAGCGAGATGTAGCTGTTGGTCATGATCCGGTACAGCCAGGCGCGCATGTTGGTGCCGGGCGTGAACCGGTCGCGAGCGCGGAACGCCTTGACGAAGGTGTCCTGCACCAGGTCCTCGGCGTCGTGCGGGTTGCGGGTCATGCGCAGCGCACCGCCGTAGAGGGAGTCCAGGTGCGAGAGCGCCTCGGCCTCGAAGTCGAAGTCCGTCGCCTCGCCCGCGGCGCCCTCCGCGGGCGCGGTCGGGGAGCCGGGCGCGAGGGCGGGCTCCGCCCCCGGCGGGTCCGCCTCGGGGCTCGATGCATGGTCTGTACGGGTCATCGCCCTCAAACTTACGCCACCGGGCCTGCAGGGGGCGTCCTCGAGCACCGCCGCCGCCATGGGCTGCCTCCGTCCTCGGCTGCCGCCGAGCTCCTCGTCCGTGCACCGGGGGCGGCCGGGCACCGGCCGTCCTCCGGCCGCGGCGCTGGCACCGCGACCCCTCGTGCAACGCTCCGGGCACGGAGAATGTTCCCCGGGCGGTAGGCTGGTCGGCGGTGAGGGGCACGAGAGCGCCGCTCGCCGCACGCAGACCCCGCCCAAGAACGTGAGGACACCATGGCTCTGGTCCGACGCATCGCACGCCCCCTGCTCGCCGCCCCCTTCGTGTTCGAGGGTGTGCGCACGGCGCTCCGCCCCGAGCGGGAGATCGACGTCTTCCCGCAGGCGTTCGACGCCGTCGACTCCGCGCTGTCCAAGAGCTCGGCGCCCGGTTTCGTGGATTCGCGCGCCGTGGTGCGTGTGGCGGGAGCGGTCGCCGCGGGCGCCGGCGTCCTGTACGCCACCAACCGCTGCCCCCGCGCCGCCGCGGCGGCGCTGCTGCTCACCACCTCCGTGGGCTGGGCCGGCCGGAAGCGGGTCTGGGAGCTGCGCGGCGAGGAGCTCACCCAGGAGATCCAGTCGATCCTCACCGACGCGGGTCTGCTGGGCGGTGTGCTGCTGGCCGTGGTCGACCACGAGGGCCGCCCCTCGCTGGGCTACCGCGCCAACCAGTTCATCGAGCGCAGCCAGAAGAAGGCCGCCGCCACCCAGCGCGACATCGAGAAGAAGGCCGAGAAGCTCGAGAAGAAGGCGAAGGGAGCGGTGGAGACCGCGCAGAAGCAGCTCGCCGACCAGCGGGGCTGAGCGCGATGCCCGGCGAGGTGCTGTGGAACGCCCCGGTCGCCGACCATCCGGTCGACGCCCTGGTGCGGGTCCCGGGATCGAAGTCGCTCACGGCGCGATGGATGCTGCTGGCCGCCGCGGCCGATGAGCCGTCCGTGCTGCGCGGCGCCCTGGTCTCCCGCGACACCCGGCTGATGCGCGACGCGCTGGAGCGGCTCGGCGCGGTGCTGGAGGTGGCCGACGGCGCCCTCCACGTGACGCCCCTGCCGCCGCCCGCGGAGCATCCCGCCGAGCCGCTCGAGATCCACACCGGCTTGGCCGGCACCGTGATGAGGTTCGTGCCGATCCTGGCGGCCCTCCACCATGGCGACGTGCGCTTCACCGGGGACGACGCGGCGCTGTTGCGGCCCATGCACGCGGTGGTGGACGCCCTGCGCCAGCAGGGGGTGGAGGTCACCGAGCACGGCGAGCCCGGGCACCTGCCGCTCACGGTGCACGGCACCGGCCGCCTGCCCGGCGGCCGGATCGCCCTGGACGCCTCCGCCTCCAGCCAGTTCGTCTCCAACGTGCTGCTGGTCGCGGCCCGGGCCGAGTCCGATCTCGAGCTGGCCCACGTGGGCTCCACCCTGCCCTCTCTCCCCCACATCGACATGACCGTGCAGACGCTGCGCGAGGCGGGCGTCGAGGCGAGCCATCACGTGGACGCCGACGGCCGCCACACCTGGACGGTGCGCCGCGGGGAGATCCGCCCCGTCAGCGTGGGGATCGAGCCGGACCTCTCCAACGCCGGCCCGTTCCTCGCCGCGGCGATGGTCACCGGCGGCACCATCGCGGTGGACGACTGGCCCGAGACGACCACCCAGCCGGGCGACGCCTACCGCGACCTGCTCGCCCGCATGGGCGGGGAGGTGTGGCGCGAGGGGCGCGCGCTGTGCGTGCGCGGCAGCGGCGAGATCCACGGGATCGAGGCGGACATGTCGGCCGTGGGCGAGCTGGTGCCCACCATCGCCGCCCTGTGCGCGCTGGCCGATTCCCCGTCCCGGCTCACCGGGGTGGCGCATCTGCGCGGCCACGAGACGGACCGGCTGAAGGCCCTGGCCGCCGAGCTCACGAAGGTGGGGGCGCACACCGTGGAGCTCGAGGACGGCGTGGAGATCCATCCGGGACCGCTCACCGGCGCGGTGTTCGAGAGCTACGAGGACCACCGCATGGCCACCGCGGGCGCGATCCTGGGGCTGCGCGTGCCGGACCTGCGGGTGGTGGACATCGGCACCACCCAGAAGACGCTGCCGGACTTCGTGGGGATGTGGCTGTCGATGCTGCACCCGGAGCCGGCGGTGGACGCGGAGTGAGGCGCTCGGCGAAGGACTTCGACGAGAGCGACGTGCGCATACGTCCGAACCGGCGCGGATCGCGGCCCCGCACGAAGGACCGCCCCAAGCACGAGGACGCGATCACCGGTCGGGTGGTCTCCGTGGACCGCGGCCGCTGGCGCACCGTGGTGGCCGAGGGCACCGACCAGGAGCGCGCGGTCACCGCGATGCGCGCCCGGGAGCTGGGCCGCACCCCGATCGTGCCCGGCGACCTGGTGGGGCTGGTGGGCGACACCTCCGGCCGGGACGGCTCCCTCGCCCGGATCGTGCGGCTCCAGGAGCGCAGCTCCTTCCTGCGACGCAGCGCCGACGACGACGACCCCACCGAGCGGCCGCTGGTGGCGAACGTGGACCTGATGGTGATGGTCACCGCCGTCGCCGAGCCCGAGCCGCGCGGCGGGATGATCGATCGCTGCCTGGTGGCGGCGTACGTCGCGGGGATCGATGCGCTGCTGGTGCTGACCAAATCCGATCTGCGCTCCCCCGAGGAGTTCCTCACCAGCTATGCGCCGCTGGGCCTCGAGCACGTGGTCACCCGCCGCGCCGAGGGGGCGGGCGAGGCCGGGATCGTGGGCCTGGAGGCGCTGCGGGAACGGCTCTCGGGCCGGGTGAGCGTGCTCATCGGGCACTCCGGGGTGGGCAAGTCGACGCTGCTGAACGCCCTGGTGCCCGGCGCCGACCGCGCCATCGGCGTGGTCAACGACGTCACCGGCCGCGGCCGGCATACCTCGTCCTCGGCGCTGGCCATGCCGCTGCCGGACGACGACGGCTGGGTGATCGACACCCCCGGGGTGCGCTCCTTCGGCCTGGGCCACGTGGATCCCGACGAGCTGCTGGACGCCTTCGCGGATCTCGCGGTGCTCGCCGCGCAGTGCCCCCGCGGCTGCACCCACCTCGAGGACGCCCCGGACTGCGCCCTGGACGCCCTGGTGGAGCGCGGCGAGGCGGGCAGCGCCGGCCCGGCGCGCCTGGCCTCCTACCGGCGCCTGGCCACCGCGCTGCGCCGCAACGACCCCTGGGAGCTGTGAGCGGCCGCCGCGGCCCGCGTCGCTGACGGTCCCGACCCGTCCCGCCCCGTACTGTGGGCCCCATGTCCTCTCGATTCGCTGATGACCTGCGCCTGGCCCACGTGCTCGCCGATGCCGTGGACCAGCTCACGATGTCGCGCTTCAAGGCGCAGGATCTCGAGGTCTCCACGAAGCCCGATCTCACCGAGGTCACCGACGCCGACCGTGCCGCCGAGCAGCTGGTGCGCTCGCAGCTGGCCCGGTCCCGTTCCCGCGACCAGGTGATCGGGGAGGAGTTCGGCTCCACCGGCGCCTCGCCGCGGCAGTGGGTGATCGATCCGATCGACGGCACCAGCAACTTCGTGCGCGGCGTGCCGGTGTGGGGCACGCTGATCGGTCTCATCGAGGAGGGCCGGCCCGTGGTGGGCCTGGTCTCCGCGCCGTCGCTGGGGCGGCGCTGGTGGGGCGGCGAGGAGGCCGGGGCCTGGACCGGTTCGCGGATCAACAGCGCCTCCCGGCTGCAGGTCTCGTCGGTGGACTCGCTCGAGGAGGCCTCGCTCTCCTACTCCTCGCTGCACGGCTGGGCCGAGCACGAGCGGCTGCCGCAGATGCTCAACCTCATGCAGCGCTTCTGGCGCACCCGCGCCTACGGCGACTTCTGGTCCTACATGCTGGTGGCCGAGGGCGCGGTGGATGCGGCGTGCGAGCCCGAGCTGGCGCTGCACGACATGGTCGCGCTGGTCCCCATCGTCACCGAGGCCGGGGGCCGCTTCACCTCGCTGGACGGCGAGGACGGCCCCTTCGGCGGCAGCGCGGTCGCCACCAACGGTCGCCTACACGAGCAGATCCTCGAGGCGCTCGCGCTCTCCGGGGACTGAACCCGCCGGGCGTCCCGCCGTCACGGGTGTCCAGCCCGAGGACCGCGCAGGGGACCGTCAGGGCGGGATCGGTAGACTCGATCCGTCGTGACCCCGAACCGTGAAGGGACCCCCTCTCCATGACCGTCAAGCGCGTCGCCCTCCTCACCGCCGGTGGCTATGCCCCGTGCCTGTCCTCCGCCGTCGGCGGCCTCATCGAGCGCTACACCGAGCTGGTGCCGGACGTCGAGATCATCGCCTACAAGCACGGCTACTGGGGCCTGCTCTCCGGCGAGAAGTTCGTGGTGGACGCGGACGTCCGTGAGAAGGCCGGCCTGCTGCACAACTACGGCGGCTCCCCCATCGGCAACTCCCGCGTGAAGCTCACCAACACGAAGGACCTCGTCCAGCGCGGCCTGATCGCCGAGGGCGAGAACGCCCTGGAGGTCGCCGCGAACAAGCTGAAGGACGACGGTGTGGACGTGCTGCACACCATCGGCGGCGACGACACCAACACCACCGCCGCGGACCTCGCGAAGTACCTCCACGAGAACGGCCACGAGCTGCAGGTGGTGGGCCTGCCCAAGACGATCGACAACGACATCGTGCCGATCCGTCAGTCCCTGGGCGCGAAGTCCGCCGCGGAGCAGACCAGCGTCTTCGCCCAGAACGTGCTGGCAGAGCACGGCTCGAACCCGAAGATGCTCATCATCCACGAGATCATGGGCCGCGCCTGCGGCTACCTCACCGCGCAGGCCGCCGAGTACTACCAGGACTGGCACGCGCAGCAGGAGTGGCTGCCCGGCATCGGCCACACGCCGGAGCGCTGGGACGTGCACGCCGTGTTCCTGCCGGAGCTGAAGCTCGACATCGAGGCAGAGGCGGCGCGCCTGCGCACCGTGATGGACGAGGCGGGCTGCGTGAACATCTTCCTCTCCGAGGGCGCCGGCATCCCCGAGATCGTCGCCGAGATGCAGGCCCGCGGCGAGGAGCCGGAGAAGGACCCCTTCGGCCACGTCAAGATCGACACCATCAACCCCGGCCAGTGGTTCGCGAAGCAGTTCGCGGAGAAGCTGGGCGCGGAGAAGGTGATGGTGCAGAAGTCCGGCTACTTCTCCCGCTCCGCCAAGGCGAACCCGGAGGACATCCGCCTGATCAAGTCGATGACGGACTACGCCGTGCAGGTGGCCCTCGAGGGCGGCTCGGGCCTCATCGGCCACGACGAGGAGCGCGGGGACGTGCTGCGCGCCGTCGAGTTCGAGCGGGTCGCCGGCCACAAGGCCTTCGACATCACCCAGCCGTGGTTCGCGAAGGTCATGGAGCGCACCGGACAGAGCATCGTCCCCGCCGAGGGGCACTGAGCCCGGTGACCACCACCGGGCGGGCGGGGCGATGAGCCGCACCCGCCCGCGCGTGCGCACCTGGCGCCGCACCCTGCGCGCGCTCGCCCTCATCGGGCGGGCGCGCGCCGCGCGTTCCGGGGCCGACGGCGACGCAGCCGACCGTGCCGAGGGCGGGGCGGGCGGGATCGACAGGACGGGTGGGGACGGCGACGGCCTGCTCCACCTCTCCCCCGGCCCGCACGGGACCGCGCTGCGGGAGGATCGCGGCCCGCTGGCCCCCGCGCGGCTGCTGCGGCCCCGCCAGGGCCGGCTCGGGGACTGCTGGCTGATGGCGCCGATGCTGGCCCTCCACGAGACCGCGCCGGAGCGGCTGCGGGCCCTGCTCCGCGAGGAGCCCGGCGGGATCGTGGCCGTGCAGCTGCCGGGGATGGATCGGCCGCTGCGGGTGGACCGTCGCCTGCCCGTCGAGACGGGAGGCGGGTTCTGCTACGCCCGGCGCCACGGCGCGAATCCCGGCTGGGCGGGCGTGCTGGAGAAGGCGATCGCCGGCCACGTGGCCGGGGACTACCGATTCCTGCAGCGGGGGCTGGCGCGCTTCGGCTTCGAGCTGCTGCTGGGCGAGCGGGTGCGCACCCGCCTGGCACTGCCGAGCGCCGGGCAGATCCTGGCCTGGCAGGCCGAGGGCCGCGCGCTCACGGCCTCCACCCATCCGCTGAGCTCCCTGGTGCCCGGCGCCGCCGGTCCCCTGCCCCGCAACCATGTGTTCGCCGTCGTCGGCGCCGACGCCCGCAGCGGGCATGTGCATCTGCGCAATCCGTGGCGCCCGGACGCGGTGCTGGTGCTCGACGCCCGCCGGTTCCGGCGCGGCGTGCTCTCGGTGGACGTCACCGCACCGCTGCGGTGACCGGAGCGCCCACCGGCGCGTCAGCGGCCCGCGGCGTCCAGCCAGGCGTCGGCGAGGAGCCGGTGCCCGGCCAGGGTGGGGTGCACGCCGTCCTCCGCGATCGTGCGCGGGGTGTGGCCGGCGGCGAGGGCGGTGGCGAGCACCTGCTCGAGGTCCACGAGCGCGTGGCCGTGCTCGGCCGCGAGCCGCCGGATGATCGTCGCCTTGCCGTCGAGGTCCTCGTGGATCCGTGCGGCCTCCGCGTCGACGTCCGCGACGAACGGCAGCATCAGCACCACGCTCGCGCCGGGCACCGTCCGGGCGAGCCGGTCCAGCAGGTCGCGGTAGTCGCGCTCGAAGTCGTCGTCGCGCACGTGCTCCCCGCGGGTGAAGCGGTGCCAGGAGTCGTTCACGCCCACATACAGGGTGACCACGTCGGGACGGTGCGCGAGGCAGTCGGCGTCGAACCGGGCCACCAGGTCCGCCGCCTTGTCGCCGCTGATGCCGCGGTTGAGCACGGTGGCGGTGGGCTCGTGGGCGGCGGCGTGCTCGGCGAGCAGCCGCACGTAGCCGTGGCCCAGCTCGTCGGGGTCCTCGCGGCGGCCGGCATCGGTGATGGAGTCGCCGATGAACAGGAGCGTGCGGGGCGCGGGGGTGGAGGGTGCAGTCATGAGCGACATCGTGCCAGACATGCCGGAAGGCCCGGCCGGTGTTTCCACCGGCCGGGCCTTCCTCTTCGTAGCGGGGGCAGGATTTGAACCTACGACCTCCGGGTTATGAGCCCGGCGAGCTACCGAACTGCTCCACCCCGCGGCGACATCAGTAACTCTACGGCTCCCCTCGGCGCGCGTCCAACCAGAGGCCCCTCAACGTGTGCCATGACACGTTCACGGGTCGTTCACCTGCCTGGACGTGACTGCGCCCGGCCGGCACCGAGGTATCACGGTGCCGGCCGGGCGCAGCCGGGAAGGGGTGCTCGGGCCCGGTCAGCCCTCCCCGCCGTCCGAGGGAGAGCCGAGCGCGCCTCCGCCGAGCTCCTCGTTGGCGGCGAGGGCCCGGTTCAGCGCATCGGCGATCCGGTCCTGCGCCTCGCCGTAGGCGGTCCAGTCGCCCTCGGCCATGGCGGCCTCCGCGTCGGCGACCGCCGCGTCCATGTCGGCCAGCGCGGCGTCGAGCCGCTCCTGGGCGGTGCCGTCCCCGGTCGTCGCCTGGCCGCCGTCGCCGGAGCCCTCGTCCCCGCCGTCCTCCTCGACCGTGCCCTCGCCGGTCTCGGTGTCGGCCGTGCCGGAGGGGGCATCGGAGTCGGTGACCTCGGCATCGCCGGCGCTCGCGCCGGAGTCGCCGCCGAAGACCAGGTCGAGGGCCTCGTCGAGCGTGGGCGCGAACCCGATCCGGTCGCCGAAGGAGACCAGCACCATCTGCAGCAGCGGGTACTGGGTGCCGCCGCCCGAGGCGGAGGACTGCAGGTACACGGGCTGCACGTACAGCAGCCCGCCGCCCACCGGCAGGGTGAGCAGGTTGCCGTTGATCACCTCGGAGTTGCCGGACTGCAGGAGGTTCAGCGCCTGGGAGACGTTCGGCTCCGCGTTGAAGGTCGCCTGCACCTGGCCGGGGCCGTTCACCGGGTTCGAGGCCGGCAGCACCAGCAGCGACATGTCCCCGAAGCTCTCGGCCGGGTTGCCGCTCTCGGAGCCCGTCTCGGAGTCCACGGCGAGGTAGCCGGTGAGCACGTTCTGCCCCTCGGAGGGGATGAAGCTCGAGGAGAGCATGAACCGCGGCGACTCATCGCCGGGCATCTGCATGGTCAGGTACATCGGCGGCTGCGGATCCTGCTCGCCCGTGGAGCCGTCCGGGTTCTGCGGGGCGGCGACCGTCGGATCCGGCGGGACCTGCCAGAAGTCCTGCTGGGTGTAGAAGTCGTCCGCGACCGAGACGTGATAGGTCGAGAGGATCTCCCGCTGCGCCTTGAAGAAGTCCGAGGGGTAGCGGAGGTGGGACATGAGCTCGCCGCTGATCTCCGAGGGCGGGCGCAGCGCGTCCGGGAACACCTCCGACCAGGCCTGCAGGATCGGGTCCTCGGTGTCCCAGGTGTACAGCGTCACCGACCCGTCGAAGGCGTTCACGGTCGCCTTGACCGAGTTGCGCATGTAGTTGGCCGAGCGCTCCCGGTTCGCCGCGGTGTCGTTGGGATTGGTCTGCGAGTCGTTGACCGTCGTGTCGAGGTCCACCGACTGCGCGTAGGGGTACTCGGTGGTGGTGGTGTAGCCGTCGACCACCCACACCAGCTCGCCGTCCACCACGGCCGGGTACATCTGGGAATCCAGCGACAGGAACGGGGCCACCTCCCGCACACGCTGCTGCGGGTCGCGGTCGTAGAGGATCTGCGACTCCTCGTTGAGGTAGCCGGAGATCACGATGTTCGGGTCGCGGAACTTGATCGCGTAGAGCAGCTGGTTCACGAAGCCGCCCACGGAGGGGCCGCCGTCGCCGGTGAAGGTGTTGTAGACCTGCTCGCCGCCCTCCTCCTCGTCGGCGCCGCCGCGCTGGTAGTCGAACTCCTCGGGCTCGCTGCCCTCCGGAGCGCCCACGATCGAGTAGTTCGGGGAGTAGCGGCCGAAGTAGACGCGCTCCTCGTACTCGCCGAAGGCACCCTGCCCGGGCACGCCGGACTGCAGGAAGCTCGGCTCGCCGTCCGCGTTGCGGCGATTGCCGTAAGCGGCCGCGGTGCCGTAGCCGTGGGTGTAGATGATGTGCTGGTCCACCCAGGAGCGGTCCGCGAGGCCGAAGGTGTCCGGTCGCAGCTCGCGCACGCCGATCACGGTGTCCTGCAGCTCGCCGTCGATCTCGTAGCGGTCCACGCTCAGCGGCTCGTCGAAGCCCCAGTAGCGGCGGTTCGCCTCGCGCTGCTCGAAGGTGGGCGCGATGATGTTGGGATCCATCAGGCGGATCTGCGCGGTGGTGGAGGCATCGGCGCGCAGCGCGCCGGGCTCCGCATCGGTGCTGGCGGTGTAGGGCACCTCCTCGATCGTGTCGAGGTTGAACGCGGCGCGGGTGGCGTCGATGTTGTGCTGGATGTACTCCTGCTCCAGGGCGCGCTCGTTGGGCTGGACCTGGAACTGCTGGACCGCCCACGGGTAGAGGTTCCCGACCACCAGGGTGGACAGGATCATCAGCCCGGCGCCGATCGCGGGGATCCGCCAGTCGGAGCGGAAGATCCACACCACGAACAGCGCCGCGACCGCGAGCGAGGCGATCGCGAGGATCGTCTGCGCGGGCAGGATGGCGTTCACGTCCGCGTAGGAGGCGCCCTCGAACCGGGGGTGGGCCGCGGTGAGCAGGTCGTAGCGCTGGAACCAGTGCCCGGCGCCCAGCAGCACCACGTAGATCGCGGCGAGCACGCCCAGGTGGCGCCGTGCGGCGCGCACCACTTCGAGGCCGCTCTCCTGGCCCCAGCTCACACCGCCGTAGATGAAGTGGCCGATGATCGCGCCGACGATCGCGACCAGCAGCACGAACTGCCCGAACGAGATCACCATGTCGATCAGCGGCAGGGTGAAGACATAGAAGGAGATGTCGTTGCCGAAGATCGGGTCCGTCTGCCCGAACTCCTGCGGGTGGAGGAACAGCTGCACGTCCTGCCAGCGGCGCGAGAGCGCGAGCCCGCCAAAGGCGCCGATCACCACCGGCGCCCCGTAGGTGAGACCTCGCCGCAGCGGGTCCACGGCGGCGCGGAACTGCTCCAGCGCCTCCTGCTCACGGGTGACGGGCGGGTACACGGGACGCTTGGTGTACGCCAGGCGCAGGCTGAGGAACAGCGGGACGGCGAACAGCACCAATCCGCCCAGGAAGAGCACCACCTGCGTGCCCCAGCGGGTGGTGAGCACGTCCGTGTACTCGAGCTGGTCCATCCACAGGTACTTGGTCCACACCTCCGAGGCGACGACGAGCCCGATCACGAGCACGGCGAGGACTCCCACCGTGATCGCCAGCGGGGAGACCTTTCTGGACTCGCTCGGGCTCGCGTCAGGAGCGGGACGTGGTCGCGGCCGCGGCATGTCGCCGAACGGGGCGGAGAAACTCACAGATAACCTCGGGTGCCTCGGGGTCGGAGCTCCTCCCCCGCCGGCGGCGGCGCGGAGCGGGGAGCAGGCTCCGGGTACAGTGTGGAGCCGCCGCGTGTCGCGGCGGTCACCCCATTCTGTCAGGCCGAACCTGTAAGGGACCTCTCGATCCGATGACGACTCCGGCCCCGGACCCCCTCGACGCCCCCACCGCGGCTCTGGCGGCCGCCGTGCTCGAGGTGGCACGCCACGTGGAGGGCTCCCCCGTCCCCGCCCCGCGCCTCTTCGCCCTCGCGCGAAGCGCCGAGCTGCTGGACGCCTCGCCCTCTCTGGCCGCGCTGCTGGGCGCGGAGGAGAGCGGCGCGCAGGACCCCCTGCACCTCACCCCGATCGACCTCGAGGACGGCACCGGGCCCGCGGCCGATCCTCTCGCCGCTCTCGAGACGGTGCAGTGGCCGGATCTCGCCGCGGGCGGCGCGCTCGCCTGCGACCTGCCGGCCACCGCCTGGAGCGTCCGCACCGAGACCGGCGCCGGCGCCCTCCCCGAGGGTCGGTCGCTGCGGGTGGTGGTCGCGGCGCTCGCCGATGGCACCACCTGGTCCGCGGTGCATCGCGGCGGCGAGGACGGCTACGTCCTCGGCGCCGCGCTGCTGCCCGACATCTCCTCCGCCCTGCTGGAGACCCTCCGGCCCGCGGACTGACCCTGCGGGCGGTCAGAACGGCGCCGGGGTGAGGTCCTCCTCGACCGTGGCGGGCTCGTCCGCCGAGGCCGCGCCGCTGAGCGGCTCCCCACCCGTGGACGGGGCCGAGCCCGCGCCGCCCGCACCGACGGCGTCGAGGTCCACCACCTCGCCGGTGTAGGGGTCGATGTCCGGGACGGTATCGCTGCGCTGCGGCCGCTGGAACATGGCGGTGCCGTAGGTGAGGTCGTGACCGACGGCCTCGGCCTGGACGTTCAGCGAGTGGCGCGGCGCGCCGTCGCTGCCCGTCCACTCCGAGGTGCTCAGCCGGCCGGTGACGATCAGCGGCTGCCCCTTGCGCACGGAGAGCAGCACGTAGCGGGCCAGCTGCCGGCGCACGAAGACCGTCACGAACTCCGTCTTCCGATCGGCGTACTCCTGCAGAGTGGTGTTGTAGTAGCGCCCGGTGACGGCGATCCGCAGCTTCGCGGTGACGGAGCCGTCCTCCTGCCGGTGCGCGGTGGGGTCGGCGGTCGCGTTCCCCATGATGCTGGTCTGGATATCCCGCATGGCGGTGTCCTTCCTGACGGGCCGGGACTGGCCCCGGCATCGGCGCCCTGCCGATGCCCACCAGCGTCGTGGCCGCGCCGTGCACCGGCCAGCCACCGCCCGATCCTGTGGACGAGGCGCTCCTGGGGAGGAGAGGTCGCCGCGCGCAGACGAACGGCCGGCCCCTCACCACGGAGGGACCGGCCGTCGAGAACAGGCTCAGGCCTGCGGGATCAGGCCTGCGGGACCACCAGGCCCGAGGCGGACGAGCGCGCCGCGGTGAAGCGCGCCTGCACATCGGCCCAGTTCACGATGTCCCAGATCGCCGTGACGTAATCCGCCTTCACGTTCTGGTAGTCGAGGTAGAAGGCGTGCTCCCACATGTCCAGCTGGAACAGCGGGATCGTCGCCACCGGCACACCGTTCTGCTGATCGTAGAACTGCTCGATCACCAGGTTCCCCCCGATCGGCTCATAGGCCAGCACCGCCCAGCCCGAGCCCTGGATCCCCAGCGCCGCCGCCGTGAAGTGCGCACGGAAGGAGTCGAACGAGCCGAAGAACTCATCGATCGCCGCGGCCAGCTCACCGGTGGGCTTGTCCCCACCCTCCGGCGAGAGGTTCTTCCAGAAGATCGAGTGGTTCGTGTGACCACCCAGGTTGAACGCCAGATCCTTCGAGAACTGGTTGATCGTGCCGAAGTCCCCGGCCTCGCGCGCCGCCGCCAGCTTCTCCAGCGCCGTGTTCGCGCCCTTGACGTAGGTGGCGTGATGCTTGGAGTGATGCAGCTCCATGATCTTGCCCGAGATCGAGGGCGCCAGCGCACCGTAGTCGTAGTCGAGATCAGGAAGCGTGTACTCCGCCATGTGGATCATCCCTTCGTCGTGGTGAGCGGGCTCCGCTCTGCGGGAGCCGCCGTGCTCTCCATCCTGCCACGATGACGTGGGAGGTGGCAGGGGGCGGCACCTGGTGGACCGGGCTGCGCGGGGCGTCGGCCCCGCGGTCCACAATGGTGCGATGGTCCCGCCGCCCCCGGCATTGCCGTCCAGCTTCTCCGCCGCCACGGCGACGTGGTTCGCGGAGTCCTTCGCCGCGCCCACCCCGGCGCAGTCCGCGGCATGGGAGGCGATCGAGCGCGGGGACGACACCCTGGTGGTCGCCCCCACCGGCTCCGGCAAGACCCTCGCCGCCTTCCTCCTCGCGATCGACCGATCGGCTGGTGCGCCGGCGCCGGAGAGCCCGGGCACGCGGGTGCTGTACATCTCGCCGCTGAAGGCGCTGGGGGTGGACGTGGAGCGGAACCTGACCTCTCCGCTGGTGGGCACGGCCCGCACCGCGGAGCGGCTGGGAGAGGAGCGGCGGGGGCTCAGCGTCGGGGTGCGCACGGGCGACACCCCGGCGGCCGAGCGGCGCCGCCTGGCGGCCCGTCCGCCGGACATCCTCATCACCACTCCCGAGTCGCTGTTCCTGATGCTCACCTCGCAGGCGCGGGAGACGCTGCGCGACGTGGAGACGGTGATCCTCGACGAGGTGCACGCCGTGGCCGGCTCCAAGCGGGGCGTGCACCTGGCGCTGTCCCTGGCGCGCCTGGACGCGCTCACGGCCGCCCCGGCGCAGCGCATCGGGCTCTCGGCGACGGTCGAACCGGTGGACGAGGTGGCCGCCTTCCTCACCGGCACGGGCCGTCAGCGCGGCGTGAGCGTCGTGCGCCCGCCCTCCACGAAGAGCTGGGACCTGCGCGTCTCGCTGCCCGTCCCGGATCTGCGGACGATCGAGCCGCCCGCCGATGCGGTGGACGACGAGGACGTCTCCGGGACGATCTGGCCGCATGTGGAACGCGCCGTGCTCGCCGAGGTCCTCGCCCACCGCTCCACGATCGTGTTCACGAACTCGCGCAGCCAGGCAGAACGGCTCACCGGGAAGCTCAACCGGCTCCATGCCCGCCGCGTCGCCGCGGAGACGGCCGCCGGCACGGAGGGCGCGGCGGAGCAGCCGGGCGAGATCGAGGACATCGCCCGTGCCCACCACGGCTCGATGTCCAAGGAGGTGCGGGCCGGGATCGAGGACCAGCTGAAATCGGGCACGCTGCGCTGCGTGGTCGCGACCAGCTCCCTCGAGCTCGGCATCGACATGGGCGCGGTGGACCTCGTGCTGCAGGTGGCCGCGCCGATGTCGGTCTCGAGCCTGCTGCAGCGGGTGGGTCGTGCGGGGCACGACGTGGGCGCCGTGTCGGAGGGGTCCCTGCATCCGCTGCACGCCGCGGACGTGCTGCGCTCCGCGGTCGCGGTGCAGGAGGCGGTCGCCGGGAGGATCGAGCCGCTCACGGTGCCGCGCAATGCTCTGGACGTTCTCGCCCAGCACACAGTCTCCGCCGCGGCGATGGAGGATCTGCAGGTCGATGCCTGGTTCGATCTGGTCCGCACCGCGCATCCCTATCGGGCGCTGCCCCGCTCCGCCTTCGATCAGACGATCGACCTGCTCGCCGGCCGCTACCCGTCGACCGACTTCTCCGAGCTGCGCCCGCGCCTGGTGCACGATCGGGAGACGGGCACGCTGAGCGCCCGGCCCGGCGCGCAGCGCCTGGCGGTCACCAGCGGCGGCACGATCCCCGACCGGGGCCTGTACCCGGTGCACCTGGTCGCCGCGGAGGGAGACACCCAGCCGCGGCGCGTGGGCGAGCTGGATGAGGAGATGGTCTACGAGTCCCGGCGCGGGGACGTGATCACGCTGGGCACCAGCAGCTGGCGGATCGAGGAGATCAGCGCCTCCCGCGTCACCGTCTCCCCTGCCGTCGGCCTCACCGGACGGATCCCCTTCTGGCACGGCGACGGCGACGGCCGCCCGGCGAGCCTGGGCCGCGCGATCGCCGCCGCCCAGGCCGACCTCGCCGCCCTCCCCCGCGCCGAGGCGGAGCAGCAGCTGGACGGGCTGGGCCTGGACGCGAACGCCCGCACCGTGCTGCTGGACCATCTCGCCGAGCAGCAGCGGGTCACGGGAACGGTCCCCGCCCCCGACCAGCTGGTCGTCGAACGGTTCCGCGACGAGCTCGGGGACTGGCGGGTGGTGCTGCACTGCGCCGCCGGGCAGCGGATCACGGCTCCCTGGGCGCTCGCGGTCGGCGCGAGGGTCGAGGAGCGGTACGGCCTGGACGGTCAGGTGATGGCGGCCGACGACGGGATCGTGCTGCGCATCCCCCACGGCGAGCAGCCGCCCGGCGCGGACCTGTTCGTGTTCACCCCGGAGGAGATCGAGGAGGAGGTGCGGCGGCTCGTCGGCTCCTCCGCCCTGTTCGCGGCCCGGTTCCGGGAGTGCGCGGCCCGGGCCCTGCTGCTGCCGCGCCGGGACCCGAACCGGCGCGCGCCGCTGTGGCAGCAGCGCCAGCGCTCCGCGCATCTCCTCGAGGTGGCCCGCCCGCATCCGGACTTCCCGATCATGCTCGAGGCTGCCCGCGAATGCCTCCAGGACGTCTACGACCTGCCCGCGCTGGTGGACCTCATGACCGGCATCGGCCGGCGGCGGGTGCAGGTGCGGGAGGTCGAGACCGCCGAGCCCTCCCCCTTCGCACGCTCCCTGCTGCTGGGCTACATGGCGCAGTTCCTCTACGACACCGACGCCCCGCTCGCGGAGCGGCGCACGGCCGCGCTGGCGCTCGACCAGTCGCTGCTGGCCGAGCTGCTGGGCACGGTGAGCCTGCGCGAGCTGCTGGACGTGGAGGTGATCGCCGAGGTCGAGCAGCGGCTGCAGGGCCTCACCGAGGAGCGGGCGCTGCGCGGCGCCGAGCAGATCGCCGACGCGCTGCGCCGCCTGGGCCCGCTCACCACGGATCAGCTCGCCGAGCGCGCCGCGGACGGCCTCGACCTCGACGCGGCGCTCGCCGCGCTCGAGGACGCACGACGCGTGCTCCGGGTGCGGATCGCCGGCACCGAGCACCTGGCGGCGGTCGAGGACGCCGGCCTGCTGCGCGACGCGCTCGGCACCGCGCTGCCGCCCGGGATCCCCGCCGCCCATCTCGCCCCCGTCGACCGCGCCGTCGCCCAGCTCCTCTCGCGCTGGGCCCGCGGCCGCGGCCCCTTCGCCGCCGACGCCCCGCAGGCCGCGTTCGGCCTCGCCCCCTCCGTGGCGCGCGGCACGCTCGAGCAGCTCACCGCCGAACGGGTCCTCACCCAGGGCGAGTTCACCCCGGGCCGCGAGGGCGAGGAGTGGGTGGACACCGAGGTGCTGCGGCGGATCCGGCGCGCGAGCCTGGCCGCCTCCCGCCGCGAGATCGCGCCGGTCGGCGGACCCGTCTACGCGCGCTTCCTCGGACAGTGGCAGCACCTGGTGGGCCGGCGGGAGGACGGTCGTCGCGAGCGCGGGACCTGGTCGGGACACGAGGGCCTGCTCTCGGTCGTGGACCAGCTCGCCGGGGTGTCGCTGCCGCTGACGGCCTGGGAGTCCCAGGTGCTGCCGGCCCGGCTGCCGGAGATGACACCGGCGGTCCTGGACGCCGCCTTCGCCTCCGGGGAGCTGGTGTGGACGGGGCATGGCCGGCTCGGCGCCGACGACGGCTGGATCCGACTCCACCTCGCCGATGCCCTCCCGCTGGGGCTGGACGCGGAAGTGCTCGAGGCTGCCGCCTCCTCGCTCCAGGACGGCTCCCTCGCCGCGCGGATCCTGGAGCTGCTGCGCACCACCCCGGGCGCGCTGCGGCACGGCGAGATCCTCACCGCCCTCGCCGACTCCGGGGAGGCCGCCCGCCCGCAGGACCTGCACGAGGCGCTGTGGGACCTCGCCTTCACGGGCCTGGTCACGAACGACTCCTTCGAGGCGCTGCGCAGCTACGGCCGCGGCCCCGCGAAGTCCCCCGCGACGCGCACCCCGGGTCGTTCCCGCACCCTCGGCCGGCGCGGCGCGGCCCGGCTCTCCGCGGCCATGATGCGCCAGGGGGCGAGCAGCCCCTCGGAGCTGGTGACCGGGCCCGTCGGCGCGGGTCGCTGGTCCGCGGTCCGCGTCGAGTCGGTCGATCCCGCCGCCCGCTCGGCAGCGCTCGCGACCCTGCTCCTGGACCGCCACGGCGTGGTCACCCGCGGTGCGATGGACGTGGAGGACATCCCCGGCGGCTTCGCGGGCGTGTACCGGGTGCTGTCCGTCCTCGAGGAGAACGGCGCCTGCCGCCGCGGCTACTTCGTCGACGGGCTCGGCGCCTCCCAGTTCGCTCCCGCCGAGGCGGTGGACCTGCTCCGTGACCGGGATAGGGAGGCCGAGGCCGCCCGGGAGGCCGGCGGCGCGGACGGCGCCGGCACCGGGCGATCCGGCGACGGGACCGCCGTGGCGCTCGCGGCGACCGACCCCGCGAACCCCTATGGCGCCGCGCTGCCCTGGCCCGCGCTGCCGATCACGCCCCCGGAGGGCACGAGCGTGCGCCCGGCCCGACGCGCCGGCGCCCTGGTGCTGCTCATGGACGGACACGTCCAGGCGTACGTCGACAAGGGCGGCAAGCACCTGCTGTGGTGGGCGGACGAGGGAGCGACGGAAGAGGTCGCCGCGCAGCTGGTCCGCGCGATCGCGGAGGACTCCCGCCTGCCGCAGCTGCGGATCGAGCGCATCGTCGGACACGGGATCGACGGCGAGCCCGTCGCCGCGGTCACCGCCGCGCTCGAGGCGGCCGGGTGCTACCGCTCCCCGCGCTCCCTGCGGCTGCGGGCGGGTGAGCGCTGATGCCCGAGGGCGACACCGTCGCCCGGCAGTGCCGGATCCTCGACGAGGCGCTCGCCGGCGCCGTGCTCACCGCCTGCGACCTGCGGGTGCCGCGCGAGGCCACCGCGGACCTCGTGGGCTGGACGGTCTCGGAGGTGCGTCCGCGCGGCAAGCATCTCCTGCTCCGCCTCACCCCGCCCGCGCCAGGTCCCCCGCCGCTGACCCTGCACAGCCACCTCATGATGGACGGGATCTGGCACGTGGACGGGAAGGCGCTGCGCTCGAGCGACACGAGCGCCGGGCCCCGCTCCCCCGATACGCTCCGCATCCTGCTCGAGGCCACGCACGCAGACGGGCGCCAGGTGCGGGCGGCCGCCTACGACGTGAAGCAGGTGCGCGTGCTCCGCACCGCCGATGAGGAGCAGCTGCTGGGGAGCCTCGGCCCGGACCTGCTGGATCCCGCCTGGGAGGAGGATCCCTCCCTGCGCGAGCGGGCGATCACGAACCTCACCGCGGAACCGGCGCGGCCGCTCGGGCTCGCCCTGCTGGATCAGCACGTGCTCGCCGGGATCGGGAACATCTACCGCAGCGAGCTGTGCTTCCTGCGCCGGCTCCATCCCGCCGCGCCGACCTCCGCGGAGAAGGACCCGGGCGTGCTCGTGGACCTCGCCCGTCGACTGCTGGTGCTGAACCGTGACCGGGCGGTGCGGGTCACCACCGGCGGCATGCTCGGCCGGGACGGGGACCTGTGGGTGTACGGCCGCGGCGGGAAGCAGTGCCGCCGCTGCCGCACCCGGATCGAGCGCGGCGAACTCGCCGAGCCCCGCCTCGAGGGGACCGAGGCGCGGGTACTGTGGTTCTGTCCCTGGTGCCAGGCAGGGCCTGGAGCCCCGCCTGCGACCGGACGTCGGAGACACAGGTAATCGGCGCTTCCGTGGTCCACGAAGACGAGCACGGCGCGACCAGTTCTTGCGCGACGGATCAGGTGTTCGCGTCGCCGTCGGAGCCCCTCAGTGGCACCGTCTCATGGTCGAAGTGCTCCATGAGGAGCTCCTCCGCCGGCCGGAGCTGTTGTTGAAGGACGGGACGATCGAGCAGAGGCTGCTCACCGCTACGCCAGAGCCGCACGTCGCCGTCGCCCCAGATGACGAGCCCCGGGGAGGACAGCGGGAGTCCCCCATCGATCAGCCAGGCTCGACGGGCGCGCACCACCTCACCGTCGACGTCACGGATCGGGGGCGCTTCCAGAGCACGGAGGGCCCTCCCCTCGTGAGCGAGGTGCCAGGACCGCTGCGCGAGGTCCTCGTGGACTCCAGAGAGCTGCGGACCCGGCAGAGCCACCACCTCATCGTCCGGAAGGACGTCGGACGCTGATGCCGACCAAGCCTTCGCCACCACCGATGTCATCGCCTCGATGACTGATCCCTCGGGCCCGTCAGGCAGTTCCTGGAGGAACCGTGGTGCATCCCCGGTGCGGAGATCGACGGTCGACAGCAGATGATCCTCTCCCTCGAGACCGCGCTGCTCGAAAAGCAATCGTGCATTCCTCGCATCACTTCCGTCAGTAAAGAACACCGTCGGCATCTGGGATTCCGGATCCGATTCCTCCGACGGCCATCTCGACAACCACTGAGAACGATCCCCCACCCACCGCCGCATGAGGACCTTCAGTTCACCGTCACCGTACCCAGCAAGGACCACGGCACCCGGTGACAAGATGCCAGTGCTACCCGGGCAGATCGGCCATGGCTCCCAGCCCGACTGAACCTCGAAAAACATACTGTTCTCTCCACCTTCAGTCGATCTTTGCGATGCGTCCATCAGAATAGAGCGACGCCACCCGTGACCCCTTGGGGTTCTTCAACTTCCAAGCACGCCCCCCCCATGCCCGGCAGTATCCTTATCAATAGACCACGCCTGCCCCCGATTCTCGCGATAGCCCGTCTTGGTTTTTACCGGAAATGCAGATAGTTTTACGCCACCGGACCCAGACACGAGCCGCCCCGGGATGCCATATCCTGCACATTGCGGCTCGACGCTCGGAATCTTGACCGCTTCCGAGGGATTTTTGTCCAATTGATCGACTGGGACACTAGTTGGTTTGCACGTTATTGGTGCCGCATGGACCGCCGGCGTCACGCCAACCGCGAGCCCGATCGCAACCATGGCGATAAGTAAAAGCCTCAGTACACTTTTAATCGACTATGCAAACACGTCTCCCCCTAACATCCACCTGCCGAGTCCTGGACCTCAGACTAGTCGCCCAACCCTCGACAGGACGGCACAACGGAGGGAACCGTCCTGGACGAGTACAGCAAGCTCGCCGAGCCCCGACCGGAGAACGCCGAGACGTGAGCGCCCAACCGCGACGCCGACAGGACGAGCATCCGTGGCGAGATCCGCGCTCCGCGGACATCCCGACTCTGAGCACCCCTAAGCCTCGGTAGACTGCTCGACCGTCAGCCTCCATAGCTCAATGGATAGAGCAACGGCCTTCTAATCCGTAGGTTGCAGGTTCGAGTCCTGCTGGGGGCGCTCGTCCGCCCGTGCCGCCAGCCACCCCGACGCCCGTGGACACGGAGGCGGAACGCGCCGCGAGCCCCCGCCGTCCGAAGCACGGGCAGGCGCCCCGGTCACCACGGCGAGGAGTGCGGGCACGGCGGTGTCGGCGAGCGCACCTCGCCGCGCGACGAGGGCATCACCCCCGTCCTCGCAGTCACGCACAGCGACAGGGCGATCGTTCACCCGGATCGACGGATCGCGAGCCACACGGTCGCGACCGGGGGCGACCCTGTCCACCACAGCGACGGCAGTGCCGCTGCACACAGGCGATGGCCGCACGGATCGAGCACCCCCGGGACGCCCCCTCCGCCTGCGCCGGGGAAGGTTTGGCTCACCTTACTGAGGTGATGCTAACCTTCCCTGGTTCCTGCCGTCCTGACGAAATGGTCCCCCTGTGAGAACCCGACTCCTCCCCTCCCTCCTCGCCGCCACCGTGCTCGCCCTCGCCGCCTGCTCCTCCGGCGGCGCCGACACCGCCGCCGAGCAGAGCACCGCCGCCGCCGTGACGTTCACCCACCCCACCCTCTCCGACCTCGAGATCCCCTTCGAGGAGCAGCCAGACGTGCTGGTCATGGACTGCTACGCCTACAGCTCCCTGCACGAGTACGGGGTCGAGCCGGACGCCCTGTTCGGCTTCGACTGCGAGAACCCGTTCGTGATGGGCGACATCGACATCAGCGGCATCGAGCGGATCGGGCAGGACGGCGAGATCGATGTCGAGGAGCTCGCCGCGCTGCGCCCCGACGCGATCATCGGCCAGGGCGGCGCCGAGGGCTGGTCATGGTTCGACGAATCCGTGAACGCGCAGCTCACGCGCGTCGCCCCCTTCATCCCGCTGCCGGAGGGGGAGACCGTGGACGAGGAGATCGACGCGACCCGCGACATCGCGGGCTTCCTCGGCGGCGACATCGGCTCCGAGGCCGTGACGCAGGCCGACGCGGACCTCGAGGCCGCGAAGGAGGAGCTGCGCTCCGCGCTCGAGGGCGAGGACCTCTCGATCATGCTCGCCAGTCCCACCAAGGAGATGCTGTACACCGCGGTCGGCTTCCAGCAGTCCGCCCTGCTGGAGGAGGCCGGTGCCACGATCGTCGGCGGCGAGCGGCCCGCCGAGGGCAACCCCTGGGGCCAGGTCGCGTGGGAGGAGGCCTCCTCCCATCCTGCGGACGTGATCCTCATCGAGGGCTACGACGAGCACTACTCCTTCACGGCCGACCTGTGGGAGGAGCTGCCCGCGGTCCAGGCCGACCAGCTGGGCAGCTGGGGCTCCAAGGGCGCCATGACCTCCCGCGCCTACGCCGACTGGCTCACCGAGGTCACGGCCCTGGTGCAGTCCGCGGACGACGTCGCCTGATCCCCCGATGGTCTCCTCGCAGCTCACCTCCGCCGCGACGAGGGACATCGCATCGGCCGGGACGGAGAAGGTCGGGCACCGCCCGGCCTTCCTCCGTCGGCGCCGCCTGCTGCTCATCCCCCTCGCGCTGCTGTGCCTGATCGCGCTCGGCGCGAGCATGCTCGTCGGCTCCCGGCCCATCCCGCCCGCCGACGTGCTGCGCTTCGCCCTCCACCCCGATCCCGCCGACCCGGTCTCCCAGCTGGTCTGGCTCTCCCGGATCCCCCGGACCGTGCTGGTGCTGCTGGCCGGTGCCGCGCTCGGCGTGGCCGGGGGCCTGATGCAGGCCGTCACCCGCAATCCGATGACCGACCCCGGGATCCTCGGCGTGAACGCCGGCGCCTCCCTCGCGGTGGTGACGGGACTGGCGTACTTCGGGATGACCGACATCTCCCAGTACATGTGGTGGTCATTCGCCGGGGCGATGGTGACCTCCGTGCTGGTCTTCGCGATCGGCACCACGGGGCCCGCCCGCGGCAACCCCGTCCGGATGACGCTCGCGGGCGTCGCCCTCGGGGCGGTGCTGTCCGGGTTCTCCTCGGCCGTGCTGTTCACCCGCTCCGACGTGCTCGAGCGGATGCGCGGCTGGTCCGCCGGGACCACCGCCTCCCAGCCGCTCGAGGCGACCCTCCAGATCGCGCCGTTCCTCCTGCTGGGCCTCGGGATCGCAGCGCTGAGCGTCCGTGCGCTCGACGTCCTCTCCCTCGGCGACGCCGCGGCCGTCGCCATGGGCGCCCACCCGCAGAGACTGCGCGCCGTGGTCCTGGTCGCGATCGCGCTGCTGGCGGGAGGCGCGACGGCTGCGGCCGGCCCCATCGGCTTCCTCGGCCTGCTCGCTCCCCACCTCGCCCGCATGGTGGTCGGCCCGCACCAGGGCTGGATCATGGCCTGCTCCGTGCTGATCGCCCCGACCGTGCTGGGCCTCGCCGACTCCCTGGGCCGGGTGCTCACCGCCGGGGAGGTCCCGGTCGGTGTGGTCACCGCCTTCATCGGCGCGCCGGTGCTGATCGGGATGGTCCGTCGATTCCGTGTCTCGGAGGCCTGAGCGATGACGACCCTCGACCTCGGGCGCCCCATGCTGCGCCTCGGCCCCGCCGGACGCCCGCTCCTGCTCCTCGACGCCCGTTCGACCGCCCTGTGCGCAGGGCTCTGGACAGCGACTACGCTGCTGGCGGCCTGGGCGGTCCTCTCCGGCGCCGCCGGCATCACCGCCGCCGAGGGCCTCGCCGCCCTCGTCGGCCGCGGCGACGACTACACGACGATGATCGTCGCCGAATGGCGCGCGCCGCGGATCGTGATGGCCGTGCTGCTCGGCGCCTGCCTCGCGATCAGCGGCGCCCTCTTCCAGAACCTCACCGCGAACCCGCTGGGCTCCCCCGACGTGATCGGCTTCCAGACCGGCTCCTACACCGGTGCACTCGTCGTGATGCTGCTGCTCGGCGGCGGCACCACGGCCGTGATCACCGGCGCCCTGGTGGGCGGGCTCGTCACCGCGGCGATCGTGTTCGCACTCGCCTCCCGGCGCGGCGCGGTCCGCGGGGTGCGGCTGATCATCGTCGGCATCGGGGTCAGCGCGATGCTCGCCTCGGTGAACGTATGGATCCTGCTCACCGCCACCGTGGAGGACGCGATCATGGCGAGCCTCTGGGGCGCGGGGAACCTCTCGGGCATGTCCTGGCCCCTCGTCGTGCCCACCGTGCTGGTCTCGATCGCGTTCCTGGTCGCCGCCGCTCTGCTGGCCCGGCCGATGACGGTGATGCAGGTGGGCATCCCCTTCGCCACCGCTCTCGGTCAGAACGTCCGCGCGGTGCAGATCGCCGCGATCGTGGTCGGCATCGGCCTGATCGCCCTGTCGACCGCGACGGTGGGGCCGGTCTCCTTCATCGCGCTCGCCGCCCCGCAGATCGCCCGGCGACTGGTGCGGGCCGACGGGCTGGCGCTCGGCCCCGCGGCCGCGCTCGGCGCGCTGCTGCTGCTCCTCGCCGACGTGATCGCCCAGCGGATCGACCCCGACTCCCCGCTGCCCGTCGGCATCGTCACCGTGTCCATCGGCGGGGTCTACTTCCTGTGGCTCCTGATCAGAGAAGGGAGGACGCGATGACCCGCCTCCTCGTCGACGACGCCGCGCTCGGCTACGCCGATCGCATCGTCTGCCCGCACGTGTCGGTCGCCGTCCCCGACCAGCGCTTCACCGTCATCGTGGGCCCCAACGCGTGCGGGAAGTCCACGCTGCTGAAGAGCCTCACCCGGCTGCTCACCCCGCGCAGCGGCCGCGTGCTCCTGGACGGGGAGGCGCTGCACCGCATGCCCACCAAGTCCCTCGCCCGCTCGATCGGCCTGCTGCCGCAGGGCCCCGTCGCCCCGGACGGGATCCGCGTGGTGGACCTCGTCATGCGCGGCCGCTTCCCGCACCAGCGTCTCTTCTCCCCGTGGTCGCCGGAGGACGAGCAGGCGGTGATCGCGGCGATGGAGGCCACCGGCATCCGCCACCTGTCCGGGCGCCTGGTGGACGAGCTCTCCGGCGGGCAGCGGCAGCGGGTGTGGATGGCGGTGGCGCTCGCCCAGCAGACCTCGATCCTGCTGCTGGACGAGCCGACCACCTACCTCGACCTCAGTCATCAGATCGAGCTGCTGGACCTGTGCCGCGCGCTCAACCGCGACACCGGCACGACCCTGGTCGCGGTGCTGCACGACCTGAACCAGGCCGCCCGCTACGCCGACCACATCATCGCGATGAAGGACGGCGAGGTGGTGCGCACCGGCGCTCCGCGCGAGGTCATCACCGAGGACCTGGTGGCGGAGGTGTTCTCCCTGGAGGCGCGGGTGGTCCACGATCCGGAGTCGGGCACCCCGCTGGTGGTGCCCCGGTGGCGGCACTGAGCCGACGATCGTCGTCGGGCGAGGCGCGGGAGACCGCTCGGGCGGTCTCCCGCGCGGTGCCCACCCCAGGAACCACCGGTAGCGTGGAGCCGCCCTCCCGGACCGGCCCTGCGCCGCTCCGCGCCCTCCACCTGGAGCTCGCCCCATGATCCTGAAGGTCCTCACGTTCGGCGCCATCGCGCTGCTGCTCCTGCTGCGCCTCACCCGCACGTCCTTCGGCGCACGCCTGCTGGGCGTGTCTCTCCGGGTGCTGAACATCGTCTACCTCTCCGCGCTCGGCCTCGCCGGAGTGCTGTCGGTGGTGTACGAGCAGTGGATCCTGCTGACCGTCGTGGTGGTCCTGCTGGTGATCAGCCTCGTCGAGGAGGTCCGGCGGCGCGCCGCGATGCGGGGCTGACGCCGCGCCCTGCCGGGACGTGCGCCGGGCTCGCGGCCTGTGCGAGCTGCTGACCGACTACGGGCAGATCGACTACCTCTTCTACGACTTCACCTTCCCCGGGGACCTGGTCACCCCCGAGCAGTACCAGCCCGATTCCCCGATGACCGACGAGGCGGGCGAACCGGTGCGCTGGGAGGCGTGCCAGACGATGAACGGCGCCTGGGGCTACGACCGCGACAACCTCGACGTCAAGAGCACCCCCATGCTGCTGAGCATGCTCGTGGACTCCGTCGCGAAGGGCGGGAACCTGCTGCTGAACGTCGGCCCCGACGGTCGCGGGACACTGCGGGGCGAGGACGAGCTGCGCCTCGTGGAGATCGGTCGCTGGATGCATCTGCACCGACGCTCGATCCACGGGGCCGGGCCCGCGACCGCGCTGTCCGCCCCCTCGGGCACGGCGATGACCCAGCGCGGGGACCGCGTCGACGTGCACTTCCTGGCCTGACCGCTGAAGCATCTCCATCTGCGCGACGCCGCGGGGAAGATCGCCTACGCGCAGCTTCTCAACGATGCCTCGGAGGTGCCCTTCGAGGAGACCGACCCGACCGCGAGGGCCTGGAACACGCACGTGGGCGGGCTCGCACCGGGCACGGTCACGTTCGCCCTTCCGGTGCAGCGGCCCGACCCCTGGGTCCCCGTCCTGGAGATCTTCCTGGCGCGGTGAGCAGGGCGCGGCTCGCGCCCGGTCAGCCGGCGCTGACCTCGACCCGGGTGGTCACGGGGGTCGGGTTCTGGAACAGGTCCAGGACGGGGCAGTGGGCGTCGACGGCCGCGCGCAGCTCCCCGTAGCGCTCCTCGCTCTCCGGGCCGATGAGGCGGACGAGCAGGCGCACGTCCCCGAACCCGGCCCGCACGGACTCGTCCTTGCCGAAGAGGCGCGCCGCGTCGAGGTCTCCCTCAGCGGTGACCTCGACGTCGTCGAGCCGGATGCCGAGCGCGTGCGCGTAGAGCCGGTAGACCACGACCTGGCAGGAGATGAGAGCGCCGAGGGCCACCTCGACGGGGCTGGCGGCGAGGTCGTCACCGGCCAGCGCCGCGGGCTCGTCCACGGCGAACTCGTGGCGTCCGGCCTGGACCTCGGTGGCGACCGCGCCCACGCCGCGGCCGGTGACGGTGTAGGTGAGGTGGGCGGAGTCGCGGCGGGCGTCGATCCGCTCGCTCCAGGCCGTGCCCGCGGCGGTGAGGCGGTCGGCGCGGGAGGCGGCGCTGTCGGCGAGGGCGGCGTCGTCGGCGAAGGAGGTGCTGTCGGTGCGGGAGGTCTCGGTGAGCGTCATGGCGTCACCGTAGGGAGGTCCCGCGTTCCGGTCACGCCTGCCCGTCACGCGCCGTCATCCGCGCAGGCAAGCGGGCCGGCGCGTCGGCCTCAGCGCCCACGCCCCTGCTCCGCCAGCGCGCGGCTGTGGGCGGAGGACTCCCGATTCCACTGCGCCACCCACTCCGGCAGCACGCGGTCCTCGGGGATCGGCCCCACCAGCTCCAGCACCTCGCTGACGTCGACGGAGCCGCCGGAGGTGCGCAGGAAGCGGGCGCGCACCACGGCGTCGGCGATGACCGTCTCCCCCCGACGGAACACCTGCTCCAGGTAGATCCAGCGCTCGTCGTGCCCGAGCACACGGGTCGCGACGTCGAAGCGCTGGCCGAGCGTGAGGGAGCGGCGGTAGGTGATGCTCTGGCCGGCCACCACCGGGTACCAGCCGGCACCGGTGACCCTCTTCCAGAAGCCGGAGCGCAGCATCAGGTCCATGCGGCCCAGATCCATGATCGAGAGGTAGCGGCCGTTGTTCATGTGGCGCTGCACGTCGAGGTCGCCGAGGTTCACGCGGAAGCTCGCGTGGGAGGTGTCCCAGATGCCGAGGCGGCTCTTCGCGCGCACCCGCAGCAGGAACAGCAGCAGACGGAGGTACATGTTCACGGGGCGGCTCCTGCGGAGGCATCATCGGCTCGGCGTCGGGCGCCGGAGACGCCCCAGACCAGGTGACTGAAGGGTAACCCGCCTTCGGGGCCGCTGCACGCCGCCCCGACGGGCCGCGACGGCGCGCGTGCCCGCGCTAGTGTGGTGCGGTGACCTCCAGCTCCACACGTTCCGTCAATGACCGCATCATCTGGGTCGACTGCGAGATGACCGGCCTCGACAAGCAGCGCGACGCGCTCGTCGAGATCGCCGTCCTCGTCACCGACGCCGATCTGAACATCCTCGGGGACGGCGTGGACGTCGTCATCAAGCCCCCGGCCGAGGCGCTCCAGGGCATGGATCCCTTCGTGGTGAACATGCACACCGTCTCCGGCCTGCTGGAGGAGCTCGACGGCGGCACCACCCTCGCCGACGCGCAGGCGCAGTGCCTCGCCTATGTGACGCAGCACTGCCCCGAGCCGGGCAAGGCGCCGCTGGCGGGCAACAGCGTGGGCACCGACCGCGTGTTCCTGGACCGCGACGTGCCGGAGTTCGCGCAGTGGCTCTCCTACCGCACGATCGACGTCTCGAGCCTGAAGGAGCTGGCCAAGCGCTGGTTCCCCCGCGTCTACTACAACATCCCCGCCAAGCACGGCGGCCACCGCGCCCTTGCGGACATCCGCGAGTCCATCCAGGAGCTCAAGTACTACCGCGAGGTGCTGATGATCTCCGAGCCCGGCCCCACCACCGCCCAGGCCCAGGAGGCGGCACGGCGCCTCGAGCTGCGCGAGGAGGCGCCCGTCGCGGCGGCGGCCCCCGCCGCGCCCGCCGCGCACCTGCCGTGGCTGGAGCGCGCCTCGCACCGCGACTGGCTGGCGGGCGAGGCCGACGAGCTGCTGCTGTTCGCCTCCGAGTCGGTGCGGGAGGACGGCGGCTTCGCCTGGCTGGACGAGACCGGCGCCCCGGATCTCTCGCGCCCCTCCGAGCTGTGGATCACCTGCCGGATGACGCACAGCTTCGCGCTCGGCCATCTGCTGGGCCGGCCCGACTACGGCCGCTTCGCCGACCACGGCATCGCGTCCCTGCGCGGTGTGTTCCATGACGACGAGCACGGCGGCTGGTACGCCTCCGTGGCGGACGGCAAGCCCGTGGACGATTCCAAGCAGGCCTACGCCCACGCCTTCGTGGTCCTCGCCGCCTCCTCCGCGACCGCGGCCGGCCGGCCCGGCGCGAAGCAGCTGCTGGACGAGGCGCTCGCGGTGCTCGAGGAGAAGTTCTTCGACGAGAGCGCCGGGATGAGTGTGGACACCTTCGACCGCACGTTCACCACCTGCGAGGAGTACCGCGGGATCAACGCGAACATGCACACCGTGGAGGCGCTGCTCGCCGCAGCGGACGTCACCGGTGAGCGTCGCTGGCTGGACCGCGCCGTGGGCATCGCCACCCGCGCGATCGACGAGTTCGCGCGCGCGAACGACTGGTCGCTGCCCGAGCACTTCGACGTGGACTGGACGCCGCTGCTGGACTACAACCGGGATCAGCCCGCCCATCCGTTCCGCCCCTACGGGGCCACGATCGGGCACTGGATCGAGTGGGCGCGCCTGGTGCTGCATGCCCGGGCCGCGCTGCTGGCCGCCGACGGGGAGGCCCCCGAGTGGATGCTCGAGGCCGCGACCGCGCTGATGGAGAAATCCGCCGCCGCGTTCGGGGCCGACGGCGCCCCGGGCTGGGTGTACACCGTGGACTGGGACGGCTCCCCCGTCACCGCCGAGCGGATGCACTGGGTCGCGGCCGAGGCCGTGGGGGCCGCCGCGGTGATGCATCAGGTCACGGGCGAGCGCGTGTGGGCCGAGCGCTACGAGCAGTGGTGGGAGTACATCTCCACCTACCTGCTGGACCCGGAGCAGGGCTCCTGGTTCCACGAGCTCGACGCGGACAACGAGCCCCAGGGCGTGACCTGGCCGGGCAAGCCGGACGTGTACCACGCGCTGCAGTGCGTGCTGATCCCGCGCCTGCCGGTCACGCCCACGCTCGCCGCCGCGCTGCGGGACGGCCTGCTGGACCGCGACCTGCGCGGCTGAGGCCGACGGTCCGCCCCGCGCGGCTCAGTCGCCCCCGGACCGGGGGCCGTCGAGCCGCGCGACGGCGGCCTCCATCCGCTGCACCTTGCCGTCGAGCTCGCCCTCGCGGCCGGGGCGGATGTCCGCCTTGAGCACCAGCGAGAGGCGCGAGCCGTAGCGGCCCGCTTCCTCGGCGGCGCGGCGCACCACGTCCATCACCTCGTCCCACTCGCCCTCGATCTCGGTGAACATCGCCGAGGTGCGGGCGGGCAGGCCGGAATCGCGCACCACGCGCACGGCGGCGGCGACCGCGTCGTGGACGCTCGCGCCGTCGGCCCCCTCCTCGAGGGTGCGCGCGAGGGACGGGTCGGAGGGCTCACCGGTGGGCTGGACGGAGAAGGCGACGATCATGGCGCCAGTCTGGGCCGACCCGTGGGCGCGATGCAATGCGTCTCACATCCGCAGCCGCCCCGGACGGCCGGAATCGGGCGCGGGAGCAGGTATGCTTGTCTCTCGTTGCGGTGCTTCGGCCCGCACATGGTGGTCGTAGCTCAGTTGGTAGAGCTCCTGGTTGTGGTCCAGGCGGTCGCGGGTTCAAATCCCGTCGATCACCCCGAGACGTCGAAGGCCCCGGTGACTGTTCACCGGGGCCTTCGTCGTGGCGCCCTGTGCCCCCGACACCTGACTCGGTGAGATCGCACGTGCCGAGGGCTCGCCTCAGCCGCGCCCGCCGACGAGCCGCTTCACACCGCTGAGAAAGCCGCTCGGGGCAACGGCCGACATCGGCTCGGGGGCCGACGGATCACCGTCCAGGACCATCAGGGCGGTGCGGGGGATGCCCAGCAGGTCGAGCAGCTGCGCCAGGGGATCGCCGTCGACGGTCCGCGCGGCGCACAGATCGTGCAGGTGAGGCGCTCCCGTCCCCGCGCCGAAGGCCTCGCCGAGCGCCGCGGCGGTGGGGGCACGCTCTGCGGAGTCGTCGATCTGCTCCACCCAGCCGGTGTTCCACTGGATGACCTCCATGAGATCCTCCCGATCCTCGAGGACGGCGCCGGAGCCGCTGCCGCGCCACAGCACGAGCACCGGGTGATCCTCGCCCGACGCGCTGTCGAGGTCGAAGGGCCCCGGGCCGATCTCCGGCGTGCCGGGGGAATGCACCGTGAACCAGTCCCCGCCGATCTCCGTGAGCATCCAGCCCTCCTCCCCGCAGGCGAACTGCTCGGCGAGCTCGTGGCGCCGCGAGGCATCCCCTCGATCCAGCAGGAGCTCCCGCGAGGTGCCGTTCTCCAGCTCGGGCAGCCCGCCCTGCACCGCGCAGAGTGCCTCGGCGACCTGGTAGAGGACGAGGTCCTCCTCCTCCGCCGTCGTCTCCCGGAGCAGGTGCTCGGCGAGAGCGAGACGGAACGACGCCGCGGCACCGGGCATCCCGAGCGTGGCCGCGATGGCGACGGGGGCGTCCTCCGGGATGCTCCCGTCGTGGGCGCTCCACGCGAACCTCCGCTCCGATCCCCCGGCGCGCACACGCACCACGCGCGGATCCCCGACCTCACCGAGGAGCACCCGGTCCCAGTGCCCGGGGAGCGCCACCTCCTCCTCGACCCAGGCCGCCGTCCACCCGCTCGGCGCAGTGGGTCCCACGCTCCACATCCGGGCAGGGTCATCGGGAGTCGGGAGGGAGGCGAAGGCGGCGACGATCTCGCGCTGCGAGGCCCGGGCGATGAGCAGCATGCGCTGATCCTAGAGGTTCCGCTGGTCGCAGCGGACCGCGCGGACGTCGTCGTCGTGGGAGCAGGACTCGACGGAGATCACCGACCTCGCCGTCGACTCGCTGCGCCGCGAGGCACTCAGCTCCGAGGGACCTCGCGCACCACGCGCGCCGGGGAGCCGACCACCACGGTGCCGGCGGGGACGTCCTTGGTGACCACGGACGCGGCGCCGACGACGGCGTCGTCGCCGATGCTCACCCCCGGCAGCACCGTCGCGTTCGCGCCGATCCACACCCGATCGCCGATGTGGATCGGCGCGGGGTGCAGATCCCCGCGCCGCGCGGGATCCAGGTCGTGGTTCAGGGTGGCCAGCACGGTGTTGTGGCCGAGGAGGCAGTCGTCCCCGATCGTGATGCCGCCCTGATCCTGGAAGCGGCAGCCGGAGTTGATGAACACCCGTGCCCCCAGGCGCAGGTTCCTGCCGAAGTCGGAGGTCAGAGGCGGGAAGACGGTGACCGTCTCCTCGATCTCGGCGCCGGTGAGCTCCGCGAGCAGCTCGCGGACCCGTGCGGGCTCGTGGTAGCCGCCGTTGAGCTCGGCCGTGACCCGCAGCGCATGCTGGCTCGCCTCGTGCATCACCGCGTGCAGGGGCGACCCTCCCTCGATGCTCGTCCCGGCGTTCAGCGCCTCCAGCAGGTCCTGCAGCCCCATGAGTCCTCTCCTCGCCTCGTCCGCCCGTACGGCCCTGAGCGGGAGGTTATCGCGCACAGGGCGCGAGCGCCGCCTCGTCCGGGAGCGCCGCCCCTCCTCGCCGCCCTCGCTCACTCGGCGTCGTCCGCGGCACGACGGCTCTCGCGGTGGCCGAGCCGGCGCGAGATCTCCTCGGTCGCGCCTCGCAGCACCACCGCCGCCTCGGGGAGTCGCTGCGGGGAGAGCCGGTAGGCGGGCCCGGCGGCGGAGACCGCGGCGACGACGGCGCCCTCGGGGCCCCGCACCGGGGCGGCGAGCGCGACCAGCCCCTCCTCGAACTCCTCGATCGCCTCGACCCAGCCGCGCTCCCGCGCCGCGGCCAGCTGCCGATCGAGCTGCCCGGGATCGGTGAGGGTGTGCGCGGTGAAGGCCTCCAGCGGGCCGCGCAGCAGCTCCCGGCGCCGGTCCGGGTCGAGCTGCGCGAGCAGCATCTTCCCGCTCGCGGTGGCATGCAGCACCGTGCGGTCCCCCACCCAGTTGTGCATGGCGACGGTGCTGCGCGCCTGCGCCTGGTACAGGTTCACCGCCACCCCGCCGCGCAGCACCGCGACGTTCACGGTCTCCCCGAGCTCTTCGGCGAGCGCCTCGCACACGGGGCCGGCGATCGCGGTGAGATCGCGGCGCGGCCGTGCCGAGGCCGCCAGGCGCAGCAGCCCCACGCCCAGCTGCACGGTCCCGTCCTCGTCGCGCTCCACGAGATCGTGGTGCTCCAGGGAGGCGACCAGGCGCGAGGCGGTCGAGGCGTGCACCGAGAGCTCCCTGGCGAGCGCCGCCACGCTCGCCCCGTCCTCCCGCGCGATCGCCTCGAGCACCTGCACCGCCCGGTCCACGGACTGCACCGCACCGCTGGTCGTCATCGCCTGCTCCGTCCTTCCGCACCTCGCGGACCTCACCCACGTCGTTGCGTAGTGCGCACATCGTTGCGCATACCGCACGTCGGTGTCACAGTAGAGCACACCGTGGACATCACGTCCCGTTCTCAGGAGGTCCCCCATGACGGTGAACCCCGATCCCGGAGTCCTGCTCTACCCCCGGATCCGCAAGTCCCCCTTCTTCTACGCGTCCAGGCAGCACGGCGTCGCGCTGTACAGCGTCTACAACCACACCTACCACCCGCGCCACTACGGCGACCCGCTCGCGGAGTACTGGGCACTGCTGGAGGGGGTGACCCTGTGGGACGTGGGCGTGGAGCGACAGATCGAGATCTCCGGCCCCGACGCCTTCGACTTCACGAATCTGCTGGTCACCCGCGACCTCTCGACGTGCAAGGTCGGGCAGTGCAAGTACGTGTTCCTCTGCGATCAGCACGGCGGGATCCTCAACGATCCGATCCTGCTGCGCGTGGAGGAGAACCGCTTCTGGCTCTCCCTGGCGGACAGCGACATCCTGCTGTGGGCCCGTGGTGTCGCGGCCTTCGCGGGGATGGACGTGCGCATCGAGGAGATCGACGTGGGTCCCGTGCAGGTGCAGGGCCCGAAGTCCTATGCCGTGCTGCGCGATCTCGTGGGCGAGGCGGTCGCGGACATCCGCTACTACTACCTCCACGAGTTCACGATCGACGGCATCGAGGTGATCGTCTCCCGCACCGGGTACACCGGCGAGATCGGCTACGAGATCTACGTGAAGAACGCCTCGCGGGACGCGGAGAAGCTGTGGGCGCGGGTGCTGGAGGCCGGCGAGCCCCACGGCCTGCGGGTGATCGGCCCGTGCCACATGCGCCGCATCGAGGGCGGGATGCTCGCCCACGGCGCGGACATCACCGTGGACACCAATCCCTTCGAGGTGGGGATGGGCTACGACTGGATGGTGGACCTCGATCAGGAGGCGGACTTCCTGGGCAAGGAGGCGCTGCGCCGCATCAAGGAGGAGGGGCCGCGCCGCAAGCTGGTGGGCCTCGAGATCGGCGGCGAGAAGCTCGGCACCTACAACGACGGCTCGATGATCGACGCCTTCCCCGTGCTGCACGGCGGCGAGGTGGTCGGCAAGGTCACCTCCGCCTGCCACTCCCCGCGGCTGGAGAAGAACATCGGCCTCGCGCTGGTGCCGGCGGAGCTCGCCGCGCTCGGCACCGCGTTCACCGTGGACGTGGGCGAGCGGCTGGGCGCACAGCTGCCCTCCGGGCTGCCGACGGTCGACGCCGTGGTGGTGCCGAAGCCGTTCATCGATCCCACCAAGGAGCAGCCGAAGGCCGACGTCGCGGCCCTGGCCGGCGAGGCCGCCGCCGGTGCCTGAGCCCGCCGAGCGCGCCGCCGCGGCGCCGGAGCCGGCGAGCACCCCGCTCCCGGCGCCGGCGCCGCGGCGGGCGCAGTTTGAGGTGATCCCGCTGCCAGGTGTTCTCGAGCAGGTGCTCGAGCACCTCGGTCCCGGCACCCGGGTGACGGTCACCGCGTCCCCCGCCCAGGGGCTGGAGGCGACCGTCGAGACGGCGATCGCCCTGGCCGGGGCGGGGAGGGTCGCGATCCCGCACCTGGCCGCGCGCATGCTCACGGGCGAGCGCGAGCTCGAGACGATCCTGGAGAGGTTGGCCGGCGCGGGGATCGAGGAGCTGTTCGTGATCGCCGGGGACGCCGATCCGCCGGCCGGCCCTTACGACGGCGCGCTCGCGCTGCTCGAGGCGCTGCGGCCCGCCCGGCGCGGCCTCGCCGTCGGCGTCGGCGCCCACCCCGAGGGACATCCCTTCGCACGCCCCGACGAGGCGCTCGAGCTGCTGCGCCGGAAGGCGGAGCACGCCTCCTACCTCGCCACCCAGATGCTGTTCGCTCCCGTCCCGCTGGTGGACTGGGTGCGTCAGCTGCGCGCGGCGGGCATCGACCTGCCGGTGCGGCCGGGCCTCGCCGCTCCGGCCTCCCGCGCCCGGCTGCTGCGGATCGGCGCACGGATCGGGGTGGGCCGCTCGTTGAGGATGCTCTCCGCGGAGGGCTCCGGGGTGCGGCGTCTGCTGAGCCCGGGCAGCTGGGATCCCGAGCCGTTGCGGGTCGCGATCGCGGCGGCGGAGGTGCCGGGGATCGCCGCCCCGCACGTGTTCACCTTCAACTCCCTGGCGGAGACCGCCGCCTGGTGGCACGGGCGCGCGCAGCGGAGCTGATCCTGCGGCCGGCAGGGCGGCCACGCGCCGCGGAGGTCCCGCCTCCACGTCCCGCCCAGGCCGCTCTGGCAGGATCGACTCCCCGACCCCGGATCCCGCGAGGAGAGTCGACGGATGGACGCAGCACCTTCACCGCAGGAGCCCCCCGAGCACAGGGTCCGCGAGCTGGTCACCGCGCGCACCGTCGGCGGCGTGCCCACCGCTGCGGAGCAGGAGGAGATCGCCGCGGGGCTGCAGCAGGTGTACGAGGAGTTCATCGCGTTGCGCATGCACTACCAGTTCGGCATCGACGAGGTGCTCACGAAGGTGGAGATCCTGCGCACCGAGTTCGAGCAGATGCACGACTACTCCCCCATCGAGCACGTGCGCACGCGGCTGAAGTCGGTGGAGTCCCTCATGGAGAAGGCGCTGCGCACCGAGGGCGAGATGACGGTGCGCGCGATCCGGGAGCGGATCCACGACATCGCCGGCATCCGCATCACCACCAGCTTCGTGGCGGATGCGTACTGGATCGCGGACATCCTCTCCGCCCAGGGCGATCTCGAGGTGCTCACGGTGAAGGACTACATCGCCTCCCCGAAGCCCAACGGCTACCGCTCCCTGCACCTCATCGTGCAGGTGCCGGTGTACCTCTCCACGCACGTCGAGCAGGTGCCGGTGGAGCTGCAGATCCGCACGATCGCGATGGACTTCTGGGCCAGCACCGAGCACAAGCTCTCCTACAAGTACGAGAAGAACCTGCCGCCCGCGCTGCGGGCCGAGCTCGATGACGCGGCCCGGGTCGCGCACGAGCTCGATGCACGGATGGAGCGGCTGCGCGGGGAGATCCGCCCGCAGGCCGCGCCCGGCGGGGGCAGCGGGCTGTTCCCCGGCCGCACGGCGCCCTCGCAGACGCCGTCGGGCGGCACCGCGGCGGGCGGCGACCGCCCCACGGGCCCGACGCCCGGCGGCGACGCGCCGGACGGCCCCGCCTGAGCGCTCCTCGACCCCGAGGCCTCAGCCCCGGCGCAGCTGCTGGCGGAAGGCGCGGCGGTACGGGGGCGGGATGATCTCGTTGTCCCCGCGCAGTGAGAGGGCGGCGTCGATCCCCCAGTTCGGCGCGCGCAGGAAGGCACGGCCCACGCGCACCACGTCGGCCTGACCGGTGGCGAGCACGTGCTCGGCCTGGAAGGGCGTATCGAGCATGCCCACCGCGGAGACGGGCATCTCGGTGCGCTCGCGCAGGTGGGCGGCGAGCGGGGTCTGATAGCCGGGGCCGACGGGGATGCGGGCCCCGGCGGCGTTGCCCCCGGAGGAGACGTCGACCATGTCCACGCCGTGCTCGCCGAGCCAGGTGACGACCTCCGTCGCCTGCGCGAGGTCGAAGCCGCCCTCGACCCACTCGGTCGCCGAGATCCTCACCAGCAGCGGCATGCCCTCGGGGATCGCCGCGCGCACGGCGTCGACGACGCGCAGCAGCAGGCGGGCGCGGCCGGCGAGGTCCCCGCCGTAGGAGTCGGTGCGATGGTTGCTGAGCGGCGAGAGGAACTCGTGCAGGAGGTAGCCGTGGGCGGCGTGGACCTCGAGCAGGTCGAAGCCCGCGTCGACGGCGCGCACGGCGGAGGCGGCGAAGGCGGCGACGACCTCGTCGATCCCAGCCTCATCCAGTGCGGTCGGGGCGGTGAGGGCGTCGTACGCGATCGCGGAGGGGCCGACGGTCTCCCAGCCGCCATCGGCCGCGGTGAGCGAGGCGCCGGGGTGCGCGGTCCCCCACTCGGGTTCGGTGGAGGCCTTGCGGCCGGCGTGGGCGAGCTGGATGCCGGCCGCGGCCCCGAAGGAGTGCAGGAGGTCGACGACCGGGCGGAGCGCCTCGCGCTGGGCGCCGTCCCACAGGCCGAGGTCCTGGGGAGAGATTCGTCCCTCGGGCAGGACTCCGGTGGCCTCGAGGATCACGGCGCCGGCGCCGCCGCGGGCGAAGGAGCCGTAGTGCATGAGGTGGTAGTCGGTCGCGATGCCGTCGAGGCCGGCGGCCGCGTACTGGCACATGGGCGGCACCCAGATCCGGTTGCGCACGGTGAGGTCGCGCAGCGTGATCGGGGCGAGCAGGTGCTGGGTCATGGAGAGACCTCCGGGTCGACGCGGACGGAACGACGCCGCGACCGAGCCGCGGCGATGCCCGGACGCTAGCCACGCTCGCCATGCGATGACCAATAGCAGAACTGATGGTAGGTATCCCTCTCCCTATGGATTGAGGTCGTCGCGGTGCGTATTCTCGCCGCTGTGATCACCTCCACTCTCGCTCCTGTCCAGGACCTCAATCTTCTGCGTACCTTCCTGGCCGTGCACCGTGCGGGCTCCTTCACCGGCGCGGCCCCGGCGCTCGGCCTCACCCAGCCCTCCGTCACGGCGCAGATCCGCAGCCTCGAGGAGCAGCTGGGGCGCCAGCTGTTCCAGCGCCTGCCCCGCGGGGTGGAGCCGACGCCCTTCGCCCGGGAGCTCGCCGAGCGGATCTCCGGGCCGCTCGACGATCTCGACGTGGTCGCGGGCGGGAACTGCGAGCTCGACGGGCGCACCGCGCCGGTGCACCTGGCCGGTCCGCCCGAGCTGCTGTGCTCGCGGATCCTGCCGGTGCTCGCCCCGCTGGTGGCCGAGGGGCTGCGCGTGCACGTGGCGACCGGGGAGGACGAGGAGCTGATCGAGCAGCTGCGGGAGGGGCGGCACGATCTGGTGATCACGACGCAGCGACCGCGCGGCAGGGCGCTCGCGGTCACGCCGTGGGCCCAGGAGGAGCATCTGCTGGTCGCGGCACCCGGCTGGGCCGCCCGCGTGGGCTCCCGCGCGGAGGGCGTGCCGGTGTGCGCGGCGCTCGAGGCGGTGCCGCTGGTCTCCACCGCGGACGACATGCCGGTGGTGCGCCGCTATTGGCGCACCCAGTACGGCAAGCAGCATCCCGCGGTGGGGCCGGCGATGACGGTGCCGTCTCTGCACGCCGTGATCACGGCGTTGCGAGAGGGCGCCGGATACTCGGTGCTGCCGCGCTCGCTGTGCGCGGCGGATCTCGCCGCCGGCGCGCTGGTGCAGCTCGAGGAGCCCGAGCGCCCGCGCTCCACGACGCTGCTGCTCGTGCAGCGCCCCGGCGCTGAGCAGAACCCGGCCACGGCGCAGGTGGCGGAGGCACTGCGCCGAGCGGTCCGGACGCCGGAGGACCTCCACCCCACGCCTGCGTGACCGGGACCACAGCGCCCATACTGGGGGCATGACCCACCACACCGCTCGACGACGCGTGCTGATCACCGGGGCCACCGGCGGGATCGGATCCCACCTGGCGCGAACCCTCGCGGAGGAGTACGAGCTCGTCCTCCACGGCCGCCACCCGGACGAGGCGCCGACGGCGCGGGCGCTGAAGCTCGCCGACCTCGCGGCCTTCGAGGAGGTCGCCGCACTCATGGACGGGATCGACACGGTGGTGCACATGGCCGGGGCCTCCTCCCCCGAGTCCTCCTGGGAGGCGGTGCTGGAGGCGAACGTGATCGGCGTGCGCCACGTGCTCGAGGCCGCCCGGGCGGCCGGGGTGCGGCGCGTGGTGCTGGCCTCCTCGAACCACGCCATGGGGATGTACGACCGCCAGGAGCTCTGGCCCGTCTACCCCGATCAGCTCCCCCGCGCGGACTCGCTGTACGGCGTCTCCAAGGTGTTCGGCGAGTCGCTGGGGCGCTTCTACCACGACGAGCACGGCCTGGACGTGCTCTGCCTGCGCATCGGCTGGTTCGCGGAGGATCCGCTCACGGCCCAGGAGGATGTGCTGCGCGGCATGTGGCTGAGCCCGCGGGACTGCACCCAGGTGGTGCGCTGCGCGATCGAGGCGCCGGTGCGCTTCGGCCTGTTCTACGCGATCTCCGACAATCCCAACCGCCGCTGGTCGATGACGAACACCCAGCTCGAGCTCGGATACCGCCCGCAGGACGCCTGGACCCGCCTGCCCGGCGCGCAGGAGCAGGTGGTCGAGGGCGGGGAGCCGGTGCCCGACAGCTGGCCGCGCGGTTCATGAGCGAGGGTCCTGCGGCAGGGACAACGGGAGTCGAGCAGCGCAGGTCGACGGGCCGTGTGCCGGGCCGGCCGACGGGAGCCGTCCTGCGGGCCGTGGTCGCGCTGCTGGTGCTGGCGGCGCTGGGGTGGAGCACTCTCGAGGCGGCGCGCGGGGGTTCCCTCCCCCAGCACGTCTCCTACTTCACGAACCAGTCGAACCTCGCGTTCTCGCTGGCGCTGCTCGCCGCGGCGGCGCTGCCGCCCGAGCGCTGGCCCCGGGGATGGGACGCGGTGCGGGGTGCGCTGGCGTTCTACCTGGTGATGACCGGACTGATCTATGCGCTGCTGGTCGCGCCGTGGGAGGAGCTGCTGCGCTGGGACATCGGCTGGACGGGCATCGTGCTGCATCGGGTGGCGCCGGTGGCGGCGATGCTGGACTGGCTGCTCACCCCGCGACGCCGCGCACCGCCTCCGGCACGGGTGCTGTGGTGGCTGCTCTACCCGCTCGCGTACCTCGGGGTCACGTGGCTGCGCGGCGCGCTGACCGGCTGGTACCCCTACGCCTTCCTGGATCCGACCGCGTCCTCCTGGCCGCAGGTGCTGGCCACCACCGGCGTGGTGCTGGTGGCGTTCCTCGTGATCGGCACGCTGGTGCACCTGCTCGAGGGAGGGGGAAGGATGTCCCGGCGCAGCTGCTCGCCGGAGTCCTAGCGTGGAGGGATGAGCGTCCCGATCTTCGACCCCACCGGCCTCGAGCCCCGTTCCGCGACCGATGAGCTGCGCGCGGAGTCACCGCTGGCCCGCACGCCGGACGGCACGTGGGTGGTGCTGCGGCATGCGGAGGCGGTCCGCGTCGCCGAGGATGCGGAGAACTTCTCCTCCGCGGTCTCGCGCTTCCTGCAGGTCCCGAACGGCCGGGACGGCGCCGAGCACGCGGCAATGCGCACCGCGACCGATCCGTTCTTCGGCCCGACGGAGATGGCGCGCCTCGCCCCGAGGCTGCGCCGGGTCGCGGCCGTGCTCGTGGACGAGCTGCTGGACGGGGTGGGACCGGAGGGCACGGAGGTCGACGCCGTCGCCGCGCTCGGCGCGGTGTTCGCGGTGCGGGCACAGACGTCATGGCTCGGGTGGCCCGCCGCGCTCGAGACCGAGCTGCTGGACTGGATGGTCGCGAACCACGAGGCGTCCCGCTCGGGCGACCTCGCCCGCACCGCCGCCGTCGCGGAGCGCTTCGACGCGATCATCCGCTCCGTGCTCGCCCCGCGCCGGTCGGCGGGCGCGGAGGCCCCGGAGGATCCGACCACCGCACTGCTGCGTCTCGAGGTGGAGCTGCCGGATCCGGCGGTGCCCGGCTCCGCCCGTCGGCCGCTGCGGGAGGAGGAGATCGTCTCGATCCTGCGCAACTGGACCGGCGGCGACCTCGGGTCGATCGCGCTGTGCGCGGGGGTGCTGCTCATGGGCCTCAGCCGCGCCCCCGAGCTCGTGGAGAGGGTGCGGGACGGGAGCGAGGCGGAGGCCGGCGCGATCGTCGACGAGCTGCCGCGGATCGACGATCCCTTCGTCGCGAACCGCCGCGTGGCCACCTGCCCGGTCACCCTCGCGGGCCGGCGGATCGCCGCCGGGGAGCGCGTGATGCTGCACTGGACCTCGATCAACCGCGACGAGCTCGTCGTCCCCGCACCGGACGCGGTGGACCCGGAGGCGAACGCGACGGCGAACCTCGTCTACGGGACCGGGCCGCACGTGTGCCCCGGCCGACCGCTCGCCACCCTCGAGCTCGTCACCCTGCTGCGGGAGCTGCTGGCCGTCGCCGAGGTGCGCCCGAGCGACACCCCCGGCGAGCGGGAGGTGGCCGCGGTGGGAGGCTGGGCGCATGCCCCGGTGGTGCTGGTGCCCCGCCGCCGCTGAGCGGAGCCCTCAGTCGTGTCCCACGGCGATGAGGGCCTCGAGCGCGGCGGTCGCGGCGTCGTCGCCCTGGATCGAGATCTTCTCCGCGCCCCCGGCGAGGTGCTCGAGCGCCTGCGCCCGCCCCCAGGCCCACAGGTCCAGGGCGAGCGGGGACCCAGTGACGCGAGCGCGGGGCAGATCGCGGGACGCCGCGTCGCTCGCGGGGCGTCGACCGAAGACCCCCTCGACCTCCTCGCCGTCGCGGGGGCGGGTGGCGTACCAGCGGCTGATCTCGAGCAGCTGGGCGGAGCCGTCCTCCGGAGCGATCTCCACCAGGGCGACGGGGCTGCTCTCGGCCTGGTCGAGGAGCCATTCCGCGTCCGCGGGCCACATCACGTCCAGCACGTGGGCGAGCCCGTCGGCGGCGAGCGGGGCCGGGATCGGGGTGACGGGGTGTGCGGCGGTGAGCTCCGCGTCGACGCGGTGGATGCTCGCCTCATGGGTCTGCATGCGCCGGGCGATCCCCACATGCTGGGCCTGCGAGAACCAGAACCAGGCGGGCTCGTGATCAGCGCGGGCGGTGAGCTGGGCGAGGAGGGCGTCGGTCGCGGCGGCGCGGCGCTCCAGCAGCGCCTCGCGGTCGTCGGGGCGGGGCGCCGTCCCCTCCTCGATCGCACGCACCTCCTCCTCGGTGGTGGCACCGGAGGAGAGGATCGCCGCCCAGAACTCGTGGACCTCGGCGAGGTGCCACAGCAGATCATCGGCGGTCCAGTCCGGGCAGGTGGGCACCCGCTGCGCGGGGTCGGCGGCGGTGAGGGCGGCGACCGCGCGCTCGCTCTCCTCGCGGATGATGGTCACGGCGTCATGGCTCATGGCCCCATCGAACCACCACGGAGTGACGAGCGACACCCCTGGCGCCCGGCCACCCTTGCCCACGCATACCCCCAAGGGGTATAAAGGTGCACGACCCGATACCCCAGCAGGGTATCCCACACCCCGTGCGAGGAGGCTCCATGAGCACCACCACCGCCCAGTTCCAGGTGACCGGCATGACCTGCGGCCACTGCGAGATGTCCGTGCGTGAGGAGGTCTCCGAGGTCCCCGGCGTCACCGAGGTCGAGGTCAGCCACGAGACCGGCCAGCTCCGCGTCGGCTCCGCCGAGGGCGTGGACGAGGCCGCCGTGCTCGCCGCCGTCGAGGAGGCCGGCTACACCGCCGCCCGCGCCTGAGCCGCCGGGAGCGGGGCGGGCGGCGATGCCGCCTCCCGCCCCGCTCCCGACCCCCCCTACCCCGCCCGTCGCCTCGCGTCGCGGCCTCGCCCACGGAAGAAGGCAGCAGCCTGCCATGGCCACCACCCCCTCCCCCCAGCCCGTCGACGTCGGCATCGAGCTCGAGATCGGCGGAATGACCTGCGCCTCCTGCGCGCACCGCATCGAGCGGAAGCTGAACAAGCTCGACGGGGTGAGCGCCTCGGTGAACTATGCGACCGAGAAGGCCCGCGTCACCGCGCCGGAGGGCTACGACCCCCATGAACTCGTCACCGTGGTCGAGCAGGCCGGCTACACTGCCGCGCTGCCCGCACCGCCCGCCGAGGACGCCGCAGTCGAGGGCGGCGCGGAGGCGGGCGAAGCCGAGGATCCGGAGCTGCGCTCGCTGCGCCAACGACTGATCGGCGTCGCCGTCCTCTCGCTCCCCGTGATCGTGCTGTCGATGGTCCCGGCCCTGCAGTTCGACTCCTGGCAGTGGCTGTGCCTCGCGCTCACCGGCCCCGTCATCGTGTGGGGCGCCTGGCCGTTCCACCGGGCGGCCGCGGTGAACCTCCGCCACGGCGCGGCGACGATGGACACCCTCATCTCCGTGGGCACGAGCGCCGCCTTCCTGTGGTCGCTGTACGCCCTGTTCCTGGGCAGCGCGGGCATGCCCGGCATGACCCACGAGTTCTCCCTCGCGATCTCCCGCACCGACGGCTCGGCGAACATCTACCTCGAGGTGGCCGCCGGGGTGACGCTGTTCCTCCTGCTGGGCCGCTACCTCGAGAAGCGCTCGAAGCGGCAGGCGGGCGCCGCGCTGCGCGCCCTGCTGGACATGGGCGCGAAGGACGTCGCCGTGCTCCGCGACGGCACCGAGGTGCGCGTGCCGGTGGCCGAGCTGGGCGTCGAGGACCTCTTCGTGGTGCGGCCCGGCGAGACGATCGCGACCGACGGCGTGGTGGTCTCCGGCAGCTCCGCGGTAGACGCCTCGATGCTCACGGGCGAGTCCGTGCCCGTCGAGGTGGGTGAGGGCGATGCCGTCACCGGCGCGACCGTGAACGCCGGCGGCCGGCTCGTGGTCCGCGCGACCCGCGTGGGCGCCGACACCCAGCTCGCCCGGATGGCGAGGTTGGTGGAGGACGCGCAGTCCGGCAAGGCGGAGATCCAGCGACTGGCGGACAGGGTCTCGGGGATCTTCGTGCCGATCGTCCTGGTCATCGCCGTGCTCGTGCTCGCGGCGTGGATCCTCGCCGGCGCGCCGCTGGAGGCCGCGTTCACCGCCGCCGTCGCCGTGCTGATCATCGCCTGCCCGTGCGCGCTCGGCCTCGCGACCCCCACCGCGCTGCTGGTGGGCACCGGCCGGGGCGCCCAGCTCGGGATCCTGCTCAAGGGCCCGGAGGTGCTGGAGTCCACGCGCCGCGTGGACACGATCCTGCTGGACAAGACCGGCACCGTGACCACGGGGCGGATGACCCTCGCGGAGGCGGTCCCCGCGCCGGGCACCGACCGCGGCGAGCTGCTGCGCCGCGCGGGCGCCGTCGAGAACGCCTCCGAGCATCCGATCGCGCAGGCGATCGCGAAGGGAGCGGCCGAGGCGCACGGCCCGCTGCCCGAGGTCGCGGACTTCGAGAACCTCGCCGGCCGCGGCGTGCGCGGCACCGTCGAGGGCGTCCAGGTGCTCGTCGGCCGCGAGACCCTGCTCGCAGGCGGCGCGCTGCCGGCCGAGCTCGCCGCGGCGAAGGCCGCGGCGGAGTCCCGCGGCGAGACCGCCGTGGTCGCGGTCTGGGAGGGCGAGGCCCGGGGCGTGCTCGTCGTGGCCGATGCCCTCAAGCCCACCAGCGGCGAGGCGATCGCCCAGCTGAAGGGCCTCGGCCTCACACCGATCCTGCTCACCGGCGACAATCGCGCCGTCGCCGAGCAGATCGCGGCCGAGGTCGGCATCGACCAGGTGATCGCCGAGGTGCTTCCCGAGGACAAGATCGCCGAGGTGGTGCGGCTGCAGCAGCAGGGCGCGGTGGTCGCGATGGTGGGCGACGGCGTGAACGACGCCCCCGCCCTCGCCCAGGCCGATCTGGGCCTGGCGATGGGGACCGGCGCCGACGTCGCGATCGAGGCCGGTGACATCACCCTGGTGCGGGGCGACCTGCGTGCCGCGGCCGACGCGATCCGCCTGTCCCGGCGTACCCTCTCCACCATCAAGGGCAACCTGTTCTGGGCCTTCGCGTACAACACGGCGGCGATCCCGCTCGCGGCGCTGGGGCTGCTGAACCCGATGCTCGCCGGTGCCGCGATGGCGTTCTCGAGCGTGTTCGTGGTGGGCAACAGCCTGCGCCTGCGGTCCTTCCGCTCGCGCGCCGCGGACCACCCGTCCCCGGGGGCGCCGACGGACTCCCCCGCCGCCGCGCCCGCGGCCGCCTGATCGTCCCGCCCCATCGCCCGACCCACCGAGACCGCCACCCGCCCCAGGAGCACCCATGACCACCGCTGACCCCGCCGCCGCGCATGGCACGCCCGCCGGCGCCGCCCCGGAGCACGAGCACCATCACGGCTACATCTCCGACAAGGCCCGGTACCTCGCGCGCCTCAAGCGGGTCGAGGGGCAGGCGCGCGGCCTGCACCGCATGGTCGACGAGGAGAAGTACTGCATCGACATCCTCACCCAGATCTCGGCGCTGAAGAGCGCTCTGGACGGGGTGGCGATGGGTCTGCTCGACGATCACCTGCAGCACTGCGTGGTCGATGCCGCACGTGCCGGCGGGGCCGAGGCCGAGGCGAAGCTCAAGGAGGCCTCCGACGCGATCGGGCGCTTCGTGCGCTCCTGAGCGCGGGCGCCCTCCTCCGCTCGCCCGATCAACGCCCCAGCTCGCGCCCGAGCATTCGCCCGCCCCCCCCCCCCCCCCCCCGGGGAGCGGGCTGTCTCCGCTCGCTCCGCCCCTGCTGTGGACTAGACTCCTCACGAAGAGCCGCGACGCCGTCACCCGTGGTGTGCGGCGACACAGGAGCGCCCCACCGCCTCTGCACCGAACGATGAACGGAACGAGAGAGCGATGGCCGGACATGCCGCGGACGATGCCCCACAGGGACCGACACCGTCGGGGGAGGAGACCGAGGCGGCGGAGGGCTCCGCACGGCACCCACTAGGCGTCGACGCGCCGGCCGCTGTACGTCCCGGGACGGCGAGCGCACGTCCTCCCACTGCAGGGAGTGGACGCCGCGAAGAGATCCTCGACGGTGCCGCGGAGATGTTCGCCGAGCACGGCTATTACGGCGCCAGCCTGCGCGACATCTCGTCACGGGTCGGCATCTCCCACTCGGGGATGCTGCACCATTTCGACTCCAAGGACGCACTCCTCGACGGGGTGATCGATCGGCTCGAGGAGCACGCGCAGACCGCGCTGGACCGCGCCCCCGAGCTCCGTGCGGAGCGGCGCGCCCTGCTGCGCGGGCTGGCCGAGATCTGGCACCCGGCCTCCCTCCCCATCCGTCTGCTCGCCACGCTCGACGCCGAGTCGGTGAGCGAGGACCATCACGGCCGGTACCGGATGGCCAGGCTGCGGAAGGTGCACGAGCACGTCCTGGAGGACTGCTTCGTGAGCTTCGCCAGCCAGGGCCTCCTGCGTGAGGACGCGGACCCGCCCTTCGCCGGCCGCGCGTTGCTGGCCATGGTGCTCAACCTCGCCGTGCGTGAGAAGACCGTGCGCTCCCTGCAGCACCGCTCCCACGACGACGCTCCGCTGAAGGACCTCGCCATGCAGGTGGACACCTTCTTCCTCGAGGTAGACCCGGCCGGTCCTGCGGGGACGCCGCCTCTCGAGGCCGAGTGACCGCGGGATCTCCGACGCACCTCCCCGGGAGGTCTCCCGAGATCTGGGCGCCGCGGGAGCCGTTCTCCGTCGGATCGGTCAGGGGGTGGGGCTCCCTCCGGTGACCGCCAGGGTCTCCCCGAGCACGTAGCTCGACTCCGCAGAGGTGAGGAAGACGTACGCCGGGGCGAGCTCCGTGGGCTGGCCAGCGCGCCCCAGCGGGGTGCTCTTGCCGAACTCCGGCAGCGCCTCCTTCGGCTGGCCGTCAGAGACCTGCAGCGGTGTCCAGATCGGGCCCGGAGCCACGGCATTGACGCGGATCCCGCGGGACGCGACCTGTTGGGCGAGACCCTTGGTGAAGTTGTTGATCGCCGCCTTGGTCGAGGCGTAGTCGACGAGGGTGGTGGAGGGCAGGTAGGCCTGGATAGAGGTGGTGTTCACGATCGTGGATCCCGGGGGCAGATGGGGCAGTGCGGCCTTGCTGAGGCGGAACATCGCGTGGATGTTCACCGCGTAGGTGGTCTCCCACTGCTCGTCGTCGATCTCCTCCAGGGATTCGACGGCGATCTGTCGGCCGGCGTTGTTCACAAGGGCGTCGAGTCCCCCGAGGCCCTGGACCGCCTCCTCGACGAGCTGCCTGCAGTAGGCGGCGTCGGTGAGGTCGCCGGGTAGCAGCACGGCGGTGCGGCCCTCCGCGCGGATCAGGTCGGCGATGTGTTGGGCGTCCTCCTCCTCGGCGGGGAGGTAGTTCAGAGCCACGTCGGCGCCCTCGCGGGCGAAGGCGATCGCGACGGCTGCTCCGATCCCGGAGTCGGCGCCGGTGATCAGGGCTCGGCGGCCCTCCAGGCGGCCCGTGCCGCGGTAGGACTCCTCACCGCGGTCGGTCTGGGGGATCAGCTCGGCATCCAGCCCCGGCTCTGGCTGGTCCTGCTTCGGCGGGGAGATCTCGGGGAACCTGCTGACGGGGTCGGTGAAGGTGAGCTGGTCGGCCATGGAGTCCTCCTGGATGTTGCGCGGATCGTCGAGCGATGGCGGCGCGTGTGCGAACGGTCGGTCGCGACCCGGAACGGTTCAGGCATCGCCCGCGCCGCCTCGACTCCGCGGTCTCGCACCTCGTCCCGCTGCCGGACCGGCACACAGGGTGCGGAGTCGCCACCACGCTAAGCGCGGCCGGTGCTCCTGTCGCGGTCGCCGACCGATTGGCCTCCTCCGGCTCTTCGCTCCTGCCCCAGCATCGATGCAGGCCTACTGGCTAACATGCCCGCAGTCCGTTTCCCGCGAGAGAGTTCCCGATGCCTGCACCCACCAGCCTCACCGCCTCCGCCTTGCACGCCGGCTACCCGGGTGAGGAGGTGCTGCGCGGGATCGACCTCGAGCTGCGCGGCGGGGAGCCTCCGCTGGGCCTGCTCGGAGCCTCCGGGGCGGGCAAGACCACTCTGCTGGCCACGCTGAGCGGCGAGCACCGGCCCACGCACGGACGCGTCACCTGGGACGGGCGCGAGGTCGCGAAGCTGCGGGGCAAGGAGCGCCGGCGCTTCCGCGCGGCGGTGCGCTTCGTCTCGCAGTACGCGATGACGATCGCGGACCCGCGGGAGACCGTCCGCTCACGCCTGGAGCTCGCCGCGAAGGAGGCGCGCAAGGGGGGCCGCACCCACGCCGTCTCCCCGGCCGAGATGCTCGCGGCCGTCGGCCTGCCCGAGCACCTCCTGGCCCGCACCATGCGCACCCTCTCCGGGGGCGAGACGCAGCGCGTCGCCCTGGCGACCGCGCTGGCCACACGCCCGGAGATCCTGGTGCTCGACGAGCCGCTCACCGCGGTGGACCCCACCACCCGCACGCAGGTGGCCGCCACCCTCGCCGCGACCATCGAGCGCCTCGGCATCGGGACGCTCATCGCCTCGCACGACGTCGACCTGCTGCGGCGTCTGTGCCCCCGCATCGCCTTCCTGGGCGACGGACGCCTGCTCGCCGACGGCACGCTCGACGAGGTGCTCGCCCGCACCGAGCACGCCCCGATCCGCGACCTCGCCGAGGCGAACCCGGTGGCGGTGCAGCGCTTCCGCTGAGCATGCGGCCGTCCGGTCGGTAGACAGCGCGATCGCCTGCGAGGACACAGCGGGGCGTTGACAGCCCCGGTCCTGCGCCCTGTGATGGAGAGGCTGGTCCGCGCAGTGCACCGAAGGGGTGAGGCGATGCCCGACGACGACTCCCTGCAGAACTATCGGCGCGCGCGCGATCTGCGCTCCTCCCCCGAGCCGTCGGGCGGCCGAACGCGCTCCGAGCCCGACTCCCCGCTGTTCGTCATCCAGAAGCACGAGGCGTCGACTCTCCACTACGACGTCCGTCTGGAAGTCGACGGCGTGCTGAAGTCGTGGTCCGTGCCCAAGGGGCCGTCCACCGACCCTCGCGAGAAGCGGCTGGCGGTGCCCACGGAGGATCATCCCCTGGACTACGCCGACTTCGAGGGCACCATCCCCGAGGGCGAGTACGGTGCGGGCCCGGTCATCGTCTGGGACCGGGGCACCTATCGCAATCTCACGGAAGAGGACGGTGAGAGCATCCCGGTCGCCGACGCCATCGAGCGCGGGCACGTGTCGGTGCGCCTCGACGGCGAGAAGCTCACCGGCGGCTTCGCGTTCACCCGGACAGGACGTGGCCGAGACGCCCGCTGGCTGCTGGTCAAGCAGCGCGACGAGGCGGCCGACGCCCGCCGCAACCCCGTGAGCACCCAGCAGGAGTCGGTCGCCACGGGTCGCGGACTCGCGGACGTCCAGGCGGACGCAGCGGGCGAGGCGGGTACTGACCCATGAGCGCACTCCTGAGCAGCCTGGACGCCGAGGAGAAGGAGCTCCTGCACTGCGAGTCGGCGCCGACCTGGAAGACCCCGATGCTGGCCACCCTGACGGAGGATCGCTTCTCGGATCCGGGATGGCTGTACGAGCGCAAGTTCGACGGTGAACGCTGTCTCGGCCTGCGTGAGGGCGCGACCGTCCGGCTCCTCACCCGCAACGGCAAGGACGCCGCCAGCACCTATCCGGAGCTGATCGATGCGTTGGGAGCCCAGGAGGCGACCAGTCTCGTCGTCGACGGCGAGGTGGTCGCCTTCGAGGGAGCGAGGACGAGCTTCGCGACGCTGCAGGGACGGAGCGGGCTGACCGACCCGGAGCAGGCACGCGAGACCGGCATCGACGTCTTCTACTACGTCTTCGACCTGCTGCACTGGGATGGCCACGATCTGACCGGCCTGCCGCAGCGGACGCGCAAGAACCTGCTGCGCCGTGCGCTGACCTTCGAGGACCCGCTGCGCTTCTCGACCCACCGACTGGAGCACGGCGAGGAGATGCACGAGGAGGCCTGCGCCAAGGGCTGGGAGGGGGTGATCGCGAAACGCGCCGAGGCGCCGTACCAGCACGGCCGCTCCACGGACTGGCTCAAGTTCAAGTGCGTGCGCGATCAGGAGCTCGTCGTCGGCTGCTGGACCGACCCCCGGGGCAGTCGCGCCGGACTCGGAGCGCTGCTGGTCGGTTATCACGAGGACGGTGCGCTGCACTACGCGGGCAAGGTGGGCACCGGGTTCACCGAGCGGGCGCTCAGCGAGCTGCGGACGGAGCTGGACCGCATCTCCGCCGAGGAGCCCCCGTTCGTCGATCGCGAGGCGCTGCCCCGCTCGGGAGTGCACTGGGTCGAGCCCCGCCTCGTCGCCGCCATCGGCTTCACGGAGTGGACCCGGGACGGGCGATTGCGCCACCCGCGCTTCCAGGGCCTGCGACGCGACAAACGCGCCCGCGACGTGGTCCGGGAACAGCGATGAGATGCCCTCGGTGAAGGAGACGACATGACCGATCACGCCGAACGCGACGCCGACGGCCGCACCATCGAGATCTCGCACCCGGGCAAGGTGCTCTTCCCCGACGACGGCATCACCAAGCAGGACCTCGTCGATCACTATCTCGCCGTCGCACCGGTGATGCTGCCGCACACGAGGCGACGTCCGGTGGCGATGCGCCGCTTCCCCGACGGGATCGGCGAGGACGGGTTTTTCGAGAAGAAGGTGCCCGCGCACTTCCCCGACTGGGTGCACCGGATCGAGGTCAGCACCGAGGACGGGCATCAGGAGCATGTCGCCTGCGACGACGCCGCGACGCTCGCCTTTCTCGCCGACCAGGCCTGCATCGAGCCGCATGTCTGGCTCTCGCGGGACGACGATCTCGCGCACCCCGACCAGCTCGTCCTGGACCTCGATCCCTCCGTCGAGGACCTGCGGACCCTGCGCCGCGCCGTCCGGGCCGCCGGCGAGCTGTGCGAGGAGCTGGGGCTGACCTCCTACCTGAAGACCACGGGGTCCCGGGGCTACCACGTCCAGGTCGCCCTGGATCGCAGCGCGACCTTCGAGACCGTGCGAGGCGTCGCGCGCGCCATGGCCGACACCCTCGCCGACCGCGATCCGGAGCACGTGACCACACAGCAGCGCAAGGAGCGCAGAGGAGATCGGATCTTCGTGGACTACCTCCGCAATGCTCATGGCCAGAATGCCATCCCGCCGTACGCGGTGCGGGCCCGCCCGGGAGCACCGGTGGCGACGCCCCTGGACTGGGAGGAGCTCGGCACCGCAGCGCCCGACGGCTGCACGATCCGCACCATCGGTCGACGCCTCGCGCAGAAGGAAGATCCGTGGCGGAACATCGCGAGCGACCGCCACTCGCTCGTCGAGGCATCGCGACGGCTCGAACGACTGCGGGAGGGATAGCGGGCCACGCCCGGGAGCCGTCGGCCGATCGCCAGCGCGCACGACGAAGCCCCCGCCGCTTCCGCGACGGGGGCTTCGACCTCGGGTGCGCCATCAGGGACTCGAACCCCGGACCCGCTGATTAAGAGTCAGCTGCTCTAACCAACTGAGCTAATGGCGCGAACAGGAAGAGACTCTACCCCCAGCGCGCCGCTCGTCCAACTCGTCGGGCCCGTCTGTGAGCGAGCGAACACGGCGGTGCGCCGGCGTCCCTTCACCGGGTCCGCACCCCCTTCCGGGGGACGATCGCCGACGCGGGAGGTCGCTGCGATCACCTAGACTCGTCCTCCCAGGGAACACGGTGCGCGAGGGGCAGATCCTCGCCGGAGGAGGTCAGTGTGCGGATCGCGATCACCGGTGCCACAGGGGTGCTCGGGCAGGAGGCCGTGGAGGCTCTGGTCGCCGCGGGCCACGAGGTCACGGGCATCACGCGACGGGACTCCGGTGTGCCGATCGTGGAGGGCCGCGGGGGCAGCGCCGTCGTGGCGGACGTGTTCGATGCCGGGGACCTCGCCCGGGCCTTCCGCGGGCACGACGTCGTGATCAACACCCTGGCCCACGTCCCGGTGGGCATGTCCGGTCTGCGCCCGCTCGCCTGGCGGGAGGACGACCGCCTCCACCTCGAGGCCTCGGTCGCGATCGCCCGGGCCGCCGCGCAGGCCGGGGCGCGGAGGCTCATCCAGGAGTCCACGATCTACCTCTACCCAGACAATGGTGCGGACTGGATCAGCGAGGACCTGCCGCTGAACGTGCGCAACCAGGCGTTCCGCCCGCGGGTGCGGGAGATGCGCGCGGCGGTGGACTTCGCGACCGGCGGGCGCAGCGCCGTGATCCTGCGCCTGGGGCAGCTGTTCGGCCGCGACCAGCACACCACCCATGCGCTGAAGGCCACCCGGCAGGGCGATCCGATCCTGCTGGGCAAGCCCGACACCTATGTCACGCTGCTGCACCACTCCGACGCCGGGCGCGCCTTCGTGGCCGCACTGCGCGCCGGAAGCGGCTTCTACAACGTCGGCGGCGAGCCGATCACCAAGAAGCGGTGGGCGAAGGACCTCGCCACCGAGGCCGGTGTCGACGCACCGGCGAAGTTCTACCCGGAGATCACGCAGGCGATCGTCGGCACCCGACTGGACGTGCAGCGCCGCTCGCTGAGGGTCTCCTCGGTGCGCTTCATGTCCGAGACCGGCTGGCGCCCCACCGTCGGCCCCTCCACGCCCGGCTGGTCCCGCCGCTGAGCCGGGACGCCGCTGCGGGCAGGGCGGCCGCCGTGCGTCAGCGCGGCAGGCGCATCCCCAGGCTCGGGGCGGAGTCGACGAAGCCCAGGGAGCGGTAGAGGCGCTGCCCGGGCGGATCGGCGAGCAGGGTGATGTAGGGGTGCGGGGGCGCGGCCCGCTCGATCCGGGCGATGAGGTCCTCCATGACGGCGCGGCCCAGGCCCCGGCGCTGGTGCGCGGGGTCGGTGGCGATGTCGGCCAGGTGGAAGTACCAGGTGCCGTCCCCGAGGGTGCGCCCCATCGCCGCGAGCGCGCCGTCCGCGGTGCGGATCGTTGTCCAGGCCCAGCTGTTCTCGAGCGCTCCGGCGGCCTGCTCCGGGGTGCGCGGGCTGAGCCCGGCCGTCCTCCGCAGGTGCACGTACTCCGGGGCCGTCGGCGGCTCGGCGGTCAGGCGGCAGCCGGCCGGGAGCGGGGCGGTGGGGTCGTCGTCGGTCATGCAGCGATACTGCCAGGGATCGCCGACAGGGATACTGGGAGCATGGCCGACTCCCCCGCTCCCCTGCTCGACGACGCCCGCTGTCTCTGCGGGAGCGGCGAGGTGCTCGGCGCCTGCTGCGGTCCAGTGCTGCGCGGGCAGCGGCGCGCCCCCACGGCGGTCGCGCTCATGCGCTCGCGGTACACCGCCTTCGCCGTGCGGGACCTCAAGCACCTGCTGCGCAGCTGGCATCCCTCGACCGCGCCGGCGCGGGAGGAGCTCGCCGACTCGCTCGCGGAGCAGGTGCGCTGGCTGCGCCTGGACATCCTCGCGACGGAGGCCGGTGGGCCCTTCGACGAGGCCGGCGTCGTCGAGTTCAGCGCGCTCTCCAAGGGGCCGGGCGGCCGGTCGGTGCAGCGCGAGCGTTCCCGCTTCGTGCGCGAGGACGGGACCTGGCTGTACCTCGACGGCGAGCTCGGCTGACGTCGACCCGCCCCGGACACGACGACGCCTCGGCCCCTTGCCGGGGCCGAGGCGTCGCAGGGGTGCGTGCCGCCGGTCAGCCGCCCACGGAGGCGACCTTCTTCTCGGCCCGCTTCGCGGCGTCCTGGAGGATCGCCCCGAGCTCGGCGGCGTGCTTCTCCGCCTCCTTGGAGCGCGGCAGGGAGGACTTCCTGGCGGACTTCGCGGCCTTCTTCACGGAGCGCTCGGTGCTGCGCCGGGCGTCCTTCATGGCGGCGGCGACCTTCTCGCCGCGGGTGGGCTCGCGCCGGGACAGCGCGACGGCGGCGGCGACGCCCGCACCGAGGACGACCACGCCGATGACGCCGCCCACGACCACCGGGAGGGTCGAGGCGGACTTGCCGTCACCGGCGGACGAAAAACCCTTCACGGACCCGACCAGCTCGTTCTTCCAGCGGGTCACGGCGTTCTTGGGGTTCACGCGATCCAGGAGCTCGTCGATGTCCGATGCGAGGTTGTCCTGTCGGCGATAGGCCTCGTCGCGCATGTCGTCCAGGCTGTTCTTCTCTGCCACCACTGCCTCCGGTGTCGTCAGGGTCTGCTTCGCAGATCGTATCGTGGTCGGGGCCGTGCGCGGGCCGCTCAACCCCGGGCGCGGGTCAGGAAGTCCTCGGCCCCGCCCACGAGCTCGATGTGGCCGGTCTCGACGTCCGCCGTGGCCATCGTCGCGACCTCCGCGGCGAACTCCTCGACGGAGTACAGCTTCCCGGCGGCCTCGCGGCGCTGCTCGAGCGCGCCGGGACGGGCACGGTTGAGCAGGGTCGCGGTGACGGTGCCCTCGATCATGTCCCCGGAGACCACCACGAAGGAGACGCCCTTCTCGCTCATCTCCCCGATCCGTGCGGTGAGCGCGGTCTCGCCGGCGCGCTTGGAGCGCGCCACCTGCTCGTACTCCGGCATGGTCTCGACGTCGTCGATGAAGTGCGCCTGGTGGCTGGTCACGAACACGACCCGGCCGCCCGAGGTGAGGTGCTCGAGCCCGGCGGTGAGGGCGTCGGACTGCGCGTCGCGGTTCAGGCGCATCGCGTAGTCCTCGCCGAGATCGGCCTCCATGCCGCCGGAGGCGTTCAGCACCAGCAGGTCGAGACTGCCGTAGGTCTCCACCGCGGTGCGCATCAGGGTGCGCACGCCCTCGGGGTCGGTGAGGTCCGCGCCCACGGCCACGGCGCTGCCGCCGGCGGCCTCGATCTCGGCGACCACCTTGTTCGCCCGCGGCGCCTTCTGGCGGTAGTTGATCACGACGTTCGCACCCTCGGCGGCGAGCAGCTGTGCGGTCGCGGCCCCGACTCCTCGGGACGAACCGGTGATGACGGCGGTCTTGCCGGCGAGGGCGCTCATGGATGACTCCTGGGATCGTGGTCGGTGCGTGCCGTGCGTGAGGGGTGGCGCGCTCGCGCCGCCCGCTCGTGGACGGGTGTGCGCGTCACCGACCTGTGAGCCTACCGGAGCACGGCCGATCTGCCGTTAGGCTGGGCCCGCGCGCGAGTGGCGGAATTGGCAGACGCGCTGGATTTAGGTTCCAGTGCCCCAGGGCGTGAGGGTTCGAGTCCCTTCTCGCGCACGGCACATCATCGCGACCAGGAGATGCCACATGACCCTGTTCGGGCTCGTCCGCCACGGGCAGACCGACTACAACCTCCAGGACCTCTTCCAGGGCTCCTCGGACATCCCGCTGAACGCCACCGGCATCGCGCAGGCCCACGCCGCGCTGGACGACCTGCCGCCTGTGGCCTGGGACGCGGTGCTCTCCTCCCCGCTGCAGCGGGCCGCGCAGACCGCCCGGATCATCGGCGAGGACCATGCGATCCCGTTCGAGGGCACCGAGCCGCGCCTGGTGGAGATCGACTGGGGTGCGGCGGAGGGACGCCCGGTGCGGGAGATGGAGGAGCGCCACCCCGGCCGCTCCTTCCCCGGCCGCGAGGACCACCAGGCCGTGGCCGATCGCGGCTACGACGCCCTGGAGGATCTCGAGCGCCGCTACCCCGGCAAGAAGGTGCTGCTGGTCGCGCACGGCACCCTGATCCGCTTCCTGCTCTCGGGGATCATCGAGCGCCCGCTGCCCTCGATCCCCAACGCCACCCTGTCCCTGGTCGAGCTGGAGGGCACCACGTGGCGGGTGCGCATGATCGCCGGCGAGGAGGTCGACCACGCGGTCACCGTGCCCGACCGCTCGCAGAACCCGCGCTTCGTGGTCGAGAAGTCCCAGCTGGCGCCCGCGCAGATCGCGGCGCGCATGGCGGCGCCCGGCGCCGAGGAAGGAGGACGGGGATGACCCCGCACACCGCAGTGGACTCCGAGGGCTCCTGGTTCGAGCCCGACCAGGTCGCCGAGCTGCGTCGGCGCCTGCCGATCCCCTACGTCGACGTGGTGCCGGTGCGCACCGACGTGGACGGCTCCGTGGTGGAGGTGGGGCTGCTGCTGCGCGCCTCCGGCGCCGGCCGGATCGTGCGCGCGATCGTCTCCGGGCGCGTGCTCGTGCACGAGACGGTGCGGGAGGCCATCGCACGGCACGTGGAGAAGGACCTGGGCCCGATGGCGATGCCGCGCATCCCGGTCTCCCCGGTGCCGTTCACGGTCGCCGAGTACTTCCCCACACCGGGGATCTCGCCCTTCCACGATCCGCGCCAGCACGCGATCTCGCTGGCCTACGTGGTGCCGATCGACGGGGAGACCGCTCCGCAGGAGGACGCCCTGGAGCTCACCTGGTTCGAGATCGACGAGCTGACGGCGGAGTCCACCCCGCTGGACGAGATGGACGGCGGCCGCGACCTGCTGGTGCGGCGCGCCCTCGCCCACGTCGGCGCGCTCTGAGCGCGCGCTCGCGCCCGCTCAGACCAGCAGGTCGGCGACGTGCCGGGCGAGGGCCCGGAACGCCCGGCCGCGATGCGAGATCGCGTCCTTCTCCGCGGGCGCGAGCTGCGCCGAGGTGCGCGACTCCCCCTCGGGCAGGAACAGCGGGTCGTAGCCGAACCCGCCCTCGCCCCGGCGGGCCCGCAGCAGCGTCCCCACCATCTCGCCGCGCTCCACGGTCTCCGCGCCGTCGGGCGCGACCAGCGCCGCCGCGCACACGAAGCGCGCGGTGCGGTGCGCGTCCGGGACGTCGGAGAGCTGGGCCAGCAGCAGGTCGTTGTTCGCCTCGTCGTCGCCGTGACGTCCGGACCAGCGGGCGGAGAAGATCCCCGGGGAGCCGCCGAGCACGTCCACGGCGAGCCCGGAGTCGTCGGCGACGGCGAGCAGCCCCGTCGCCGCCGCGGCGGAGCGGGCCTTCAGCAGCGCGTTGCCCTCGAAGGTGACCGCGTCCTCGACCACGTCCGGCAGCGCGATCCCCTTCGAGGAGATGATCTGCTCGGCGGCGAGCCCCGGCACCGCAGCGGTGAGGATCCGCTGCAGCTCGGCGAGCTTCCCCGCGTTGTGGGAGGCGAGGATCACCCGCGCGCCGGCCGGGACGACGCCGGCGGCGGCGGAGCCGGCCGAGGCGGACCCGTCGGCCGAGGCGGACCCGGGTGCGGCGCTCATGCCTGCCCGGCCAGGACGTCGCCCTGGACGCGCGCGAGCTCGGCGCAGCCGCCGGTGGCCAGGTCCAGCAGCGCGCCCAGCTCGGTGCGGTCGAAGGGGGCGCCCTCCGCGGTGCCCTGCACCTCCACGAAGGAGCCGGAGCCGGTGACCACCACGTTCATGTCGGTCTCGGCCTCCACGTCCTCGCGGTACTCGAGGTCCAGCAGCGGGCGGCCGTCCACGATGCCCACGCTGATGGCGCTGACGGAGTCGGTGAGCACCTCTGCCGCGGCCGGGAGATCGGTGTGCCGCTTCGCCCAGGAGACCGCGTCGGCGAGCGCCACGTAGGCGCCGGTGATCGCGGCGGTGCGGGTGCCGCCGTCCGCCTGGAGCACGTCGCAGTCCAGCTGGATGGTGTTCTCGCCGAGCGCGTCGAGATCGATGACCGCGCGCAGCGAGCGGCCGATCAGGCGGGAGATCTCATGGGTGCGCCCGCCGATCCTCCCCTTCACGCTCTCGCGCGGGGAGCGGGTGTTCGTGGCGCGGGGCAGCATCGCGTACTCGGCGGTGACCCAGCCGGAGCCGGAACCCTTCTTCCATCGCGGCACCCCCTCGGAGAAGGAGGCGGTGCACAGCACACGGGTGCGGCCGAACTCGATCAGCGCGCTGCCCTCGGCCTGGTCGAGCCAGCCCCGGGTGATGCGCACCTCCCGCAGCTGGTCGGGGGTGCGGCCGTCCACGCGGTCGCCGTCGGGGGTGGGGGTCGAAGAGCTCACGGAGCTCCTTCCTCATGGGTGTCTCGGGACGACCTCGAGGATATCGGTCGGGGCCACCACGGTGATCGGGCCGTCGTAGCGCCGGCGCGCCTCGGCCAGCGGGGCCGCGGGATCGGTCCAGGCGGGGATGTGGGTGAGGGCGAGGTGGCGCACCTCGGCCCGGGCGGCGCACTCCCCCGCGCGCAGGCCGGTGAGGTGCACGCCGGAGAAGCGGTCGTCCCGCCCCTCCACGTACCCGGCCTCGCAGAGGAACAGGTCCGCGCCGGCGGCGAGCTCGTCGAGCGCCTCGCAGGCGTCGGTGTCCCCGGAGTAGGCGAGCGTGGCGCCGTCGGCGGTGAGCCGGAAGCCGTAGGACTCCACCGGGTGGAGCACCGCCCGCGCCTCGATGGCGAGCGGGCCGATGTGGAACGTGGCGCCGTCGGAGAGCACCCGGTGGTCGAAGGGGACGGTGTCCACCCCTGCGGGCACCGGGCCCTCCCGGCCCACCACGCCGGCGAGCCGCTCCGGCAGCGGGGCGGGGGCGTAGATGGGCAGCGTGCCCAGATCGTCGCGCGAATGGTAGGCCCAGAACACCTCGAGCCCGGTGAGATCCAGGTAGTGGTCCGGGTGCAGGTGGGAGATGATCACGGCGTCCAGATCCGCCGGATCGATCACGGCCTGCAGGGGCCCGAAGGCGCCGGAGCCCAGGTCCATCAGCACGCGCCACACCCGCCCGTCGGCGTCCTCGTGCTCGATGAGGTAGCTGGAGGCGGCGCCGTCGGGGCCGGCGAAGCTGCCGCTGCAGCCGATCACGTGCACCCTCATGCCGGCACCACCGGCAGCGTGCCCGTCATCTCCAGCGTGGGCCCGAGGAAGCGGCGGGAGAGCCGGGCGAAGTTCTCGCTGCCGGCGCCCACGGCGGTCTGGGCGAACACGTGCCGGGGCGGGCGGGAGGACTCCCGCAGCTGGTCGGTGGACTGCAGCTGCGTGTACACGTCCAGCGCGGTCTCCTCCGCGGAGGAGACCAGGGTGACGTCCGGTCCCATCACGTAGCTGATGGCGCCGGCGAGCATCGGGTAGTGGGTGCAGCCCAGCACCAGGGTGTCCACCCCGGCCTCGCGCACCGGGGCGAGGTACTCGGTGGCCACCTCGATCACCTCGTGGCCGGTCACCACGCCGCGCTCGACGAACTCCACGAAACGGGGGCAGGCCCGGGCGGTGAGGGTGAGGGCGGGCGCGGCGGCGAAGGCGTCCTCGTAGGCGCGGGAGGTGACGGTGCCCTGGGTGGCGATCACGCCCACGCGGCCGTTGCGGGTGGCGGCGACGGCACGGCGCACGGCCGGCTGGATCACCTCGACCACCGGCACGTCGTAGCGCTCGCGCGCATCGCGCAGCACCGCGGCGGAGGCCGTGTTGCAGGCGATCACCAGCATCTTCACGCCCTGGCCGACGAGCTCGTCCATGATCTCCAGCGCCAGGGAGCGCACCTCGGCGATGGGGCGGGGCCCGTAGGGGCCGTGCGCGGTGTCGCCGATGTAGACGAGCTCCTCCTGCGGGAGCTGGTCGAGGACGGCGCGGGCGACCGTCAGGCCGCCCACCCCGGAGTCGAAGATCCCGATCGGCGCGTTGTTCATCCGGGCAAGGCTAAACCGGACAGCCGTCGGGGGCAGTGACGGCACGCTCACTGCGTGCCGTTTCACAGTGCGTGCACACTATTCGTGGGCTCGGCCCGGCGCGTGACCGGCCGAGCTCCTCCCTGTCCACGCGGCGGCGGCTCGCCCTCAGTCCAGGGCGCGCAGCAGGCTCTCCTGCAGCCAGCTCAGCAGCTCGTAGACGGCGATGACGATGTCGGAGCCCACATGCTCCTCGTCCCCCGCGCTCTCGGCGCCCTCCACCTGCTCGCCGATCTGCTGGAGCATCCGCACGGTGTCGAAGTCCCCGTCGCGCTGCAGCCCCAGGCGGTCCGCCAGCACGATCCGCACGTCGTTCAGGGCGCGCAGCAGCGCGATCGACTCGTCGTCGTCGACCACCACCTCGCTGTGCCCGTTCCCGGTGCGGTCCAGGATCGCCATCACGCGCCGGAGATCCGCGAGCTTGCCCTCGGCGAGGTCCTGCTGCCCCAGTCGCCGGTACTCCTGGGCGAGGGCGGGATCCTCGGAGGCGGCGGGGAACAGGCGCTTCACGGCCGGGTCGGAGGGCTCGCGCGCCTCGCGCCCGGCGAACTCCGCCTCCAGCCGGCGCAGCGGGTCCTCGCTCTGCGCGGCGCGGCGCAGCGCGTCGCCGTCCGCATCGATCCCCAGATCGGCGCGGATCAGATCGGCGGTCTCCTGCGCGACCTGCGCGATGATCGCCTTCTCCTCGCCGTCCAGGCGGCACGCGAGGCTGCCGTCGGCCCGGCGGCGGAACGCGTGCGCCATCAGTCCTCCCCCGCCCTCTCCAGGGTGGCCTGCAGCCCGAAGGAGTGCATCGCCTGCACGTCCCGCTCGGCCCGCTCGCGGGATCCGCGCGAGACCACTGCCCGCCCCTCCTCGTGGACCTGCAGCATCAGCTGCTCGGCCACCAGGTGCGAGTACCCGAAGTAGCGGCGGAAGACGAACACCACGTAGCTCATGAGGTTCACCGGGTCGTTCCAGACCACGGCGCACCAGGGCCCCACGGACTCCGGCGCCTCCTGCTCGTCGCCGAGGAGGGCGGGCAGCGACTCCGTCCCCGGGTCCGCACGCGGCAGCTCCACCGGCATGCACATCCTCCTGACTCCTGCCGCACCCAGGGGTCGGGCCGCGGCGGGACGAGTCTACGGGGCGCGCCGCATCCCGCGCCCACCCGGCACGCACTACGGTGGACATCGTGACTTCCGCCCTGCTCACCGACCTCTACGAGCTGACGATGCTGGAGGCCGCCCGCGCGGCCGGCACCGCCTCGCGCCGCTGCGTCTTCGAGGTGTTCACCCGCTCCCTGCCCGAGGGACGGCGCTACGGCGCGCTCGCGGGCACCGGGCGGGTGCTCGACGCGATCGCGGACTTCCGCTTCGACGACGCGGACCTGCGCTACCTGCGGCGCACCGGGGCGCTCGGCGAGGAGACGCTCGAGCACCTGGCCTCCTATCGCTTCACCGGGGACGTGCACGGCTACGCCGAGGGCGAGCTGTACTTCCCGGGCTCGCCGGTGCTGCGCATCGAGGGCACCTTCGAGAACGCGGTGCTGCTGGAGACGGTGGTGCTCTCGATCCTCAACCATGACAGCGGCGTCGCCTCGGCCGGCTCGCGCATGGTCACCGCCGCCCGCGGCCGGCCCCTCATCGAGATGGGCGGGCGGCGGGTGCACGAGGACGCCGCGATCGCCGCGGCTCGTGCCGCCTACCTGGTGGGCTTCGCCTCCACCTCGAACCTCGCGGCGGGCGCCCACTACCGGGTCCCCGTGGCGGGCACCTCCGCGCACGCCTTCACGCTCCTGTTCGACGGCGAGGAGGACGCCTTCCGCGCCCAGCTCGCCACCCAGGGCGCGGGCACGACGGTGCTCGTGGACACCTACGACGTGGACTCCGCCGTGCGCACCGCCGTCGAGATCGCGGGCCCTGCGCTGGGCGCGGTGCGCCTGGACTCCGGGGACCTGGCCGCGCAGGCGCACGAGGTGCGGGCGCTGCTGGACTCGCTCGGTGCGACCTCCACCCGCGTCACCGCCACCGGTGATCTCGACGAGCACCGGCTCGAGGAGCTGAAAGGCGCCCCGCTGGACGGCTACGGGATCGGCACCCGCCTGGTCACCGGCGGCGGCCATCCGGCGCCCGGCTTCGTGTACAAGCTGGTCGAGCGGGAGGGGGCCGACGGGCAGATGCACCCTGTCGGCAAGCGCTCGACGGACAAGGCGACCCTCGGGGCCGGCAAAGCCGCGTACCGCATGGTGGTGGGCGACCGGGCCCGGGCCGAGCTGGTGCTGCCCGGCGAGGCGGAGGTCGCCGAGTTCGAGCGGGAGCTCACCGCGGAGCTGATCTCCGGGACCTCGAACCCGGACTGGGCGCGCACCAGGCTGCGGCCGCTGCAGGTGCCGCTGATCGAGGGCGGCGAGGACGTCGCCCCGCGGCGCGCCCCGGCACGCCTGGAGGCGGCACGGGAGCGCCATGCGGCCTCGCTCGCCGAGCTCGGGCTCTCCCCCGACGAGGGTCCCGACGGCGAGATCGCGATCCCCACCGTCACCGACGGCGCGGAGGCCGCTCGGGTGCTCGGCTAGAGCACGTCTCCGCAGCGGGTGGTCGCGCCGTGCGGGCGCTCGGGTGCGGCGACGACGCGAGGTCACCGCCGCCCGCCCCCTCGGTCTCGCGCGGCGACGGCGTCGCTCCCGGGAACACCGCGGCCGCTCCGCTCAGCGCCGGCCGACGAACCAGCCGCGCACGATCCCGATCCGCTCCTCGATCTGCGCGGCGCTGGCCTGCGCGACGGCCGGGCCTCCGCTGCGCGAGCGCAGGGTGTTGTGCACCGACCCGTGCGGGGTGCCGGACTTCCGCGCCCACGCCGAGACCAGCGTGCTGAGCTCCTTGCGCAGCTCCATCAGCCGGCGGTGGTCCACGACGTCGGGCGCCGGGGCGTCCGCGGCGCCGGCCTTCTGCCGCCTCGCCTGCTGCTGGGCCTGCTGCTGCTGCAGCACGGTGCGCATCTGGTCGGCGTCCAGCAGGCCCGGGATCCCCAGGAACTCCTGTTCGTCCTCGCTGCCGGCGAGACCGCCGGCGCCGTACTCGCCCCCGTCGAACAGCACCCTGTCGAAGGACGCCTCGGACTCCAGCGCCTCGAAGCTCATCTCCAGCTGGTCGGAGGCCTGCTCGGGCCGGTTCGCCTGCTCGATGAGGGCCTCGTCCAGCCCGGTCTCCTCGTCGCCGGCCTTCGGGCGCCGGTCCAGCACGTGGTCCCGCTCCGCCTCCATCTCGGCGGCGTGCGACATCAGGATCGGCACGGTGGGCAGGAACACGCTGGCGGTCTCGCCGCGGGTCCGCGAGCGCACGAAGCGGCCCACCGCCTGGGCGAAGAACATCGGGGTGGAGGTGGAGGTGGCGTACACCCCGACGGCCAGGCGGGGCACGTCGACGCCCTCGGAGACCATCCGCACCGCCACCATCCAGCGGTCGTCCCCGGCGGAGAACTCCTCGATGCGCCGGTTCGCGCCGTCGTCGTCGGAGAGCACCACCGTGGGCTCCTGCCCGCAGATGTCGCGCAGCGTCGCCGCGTAGGCGCGGGCGGCCTTCTGATCGGTGGCGATGACCAGACCGCCCGCATCGGGCACATGGCGGCGCACCTCGGTGAGACGACGGTCCGCGGCCGAGAGCACCGACTGGATCCACTCGCCCTTGGGGTCCAGGGCGGTGCGCCAGGCCTGCTGGGTGATGTCCTTCGTCTCCAGGGCGCCCAGCTGGGCGGAGACCTCGTCGCCGTCCTTGGTGCGCCAGTGCATCCGGCCGGAGTAGGTCATGAACAGCACCGGGCGCACCACGTGATCGCGCAGCGCCTCGCCGTAGCCGTAGGTGTAGTCCGCCTTCGAGCGCAGGAAGCCCTCGCCGTCCTCCTCGTAGGTGACGAAGGGGATCTGCGAATCGTCCGAGCGGAACGGCGTGCCGGTGAGGGCCAGTCGCCGCGTGGCCGGGTCGAACGCGTCGCGCACGCCGTCGCCCCAGGTGCGGGAGTCGCCGGCGTGGTGGATCTCGTCGAGGATCACCAGGGTGCGGTCCGCCTCGGTGCGGGCGCGGTGCAGCGCCGGGTGCATGCCGATCTGCGCGTAGGTGACCGCGACGCCCTGGTAGTGGCTGCCGTGGGCGCCCTGCGCGTTGGAGAAGTTCGGGTCCAGCGAGATGCCTACGCGCGCGGCGGCGTCCGCCCACTGGGTCTTCAGGTGCTCGGTGGGGGCGACCACGGTGATGCGGCGCACCGTGCCCTCGGCCAGCAGGCCCGCCGCGATCTGCAGCGCGAAGGTGGTCTTGCCCGCGCCCGGCGTCGCCACCGCCAGGAAGTCCTTCGGGGCGCGGCTGCGGTACTGCTCGAGGGCCTCCGCCTGCCAGGCACGGAGCTTGGGGACGGTGCCCCAGGCGGCCCGCTCCGGGTAGGCGACGGGAAGCGATCGCGCGGCCGCCTCGGAGGGGCGGCGGGGATCGCTCTGGGAGAAGAGGGAAGGGGTGGTGTTCACAGCGCTGACCACCGTACCGCCGGGGAGCGACGACCCGCCGACGGCAGCGATGTGAGGAAGTCCGCGGGCGTGTCCGCCGCGGTGCCCGCGCGCGCTGCGGGTCGGGCGCTCAGCGCCGCCCGCCGAAGAAGCCGCGGAAGCCGCCGCCCTTCCCGGAGCCGCCGGTGCCGTCCCCGCCGTCGTTCGGCTCGCGCATGCCCTCGTAGATCTCCTTGCACTCCGGGCACACCGGGTACTTCTCCGGGTCGCGGCCGGGGACCCACACCTTGCCGCACAGCGCGATCACGGGGGTGCCGCCCAGGGCGGCCTGGGTGATCCTGTCCTTGCGCACGTAGTGCGCGAACCGGTCGTGGTCGCCGTCGTCGGTGGTCTGCTCCTGCTCCTGCAGCTGCCGATCGAGCACGGCGGTGCTGCCGGGCGCGGCACCGGGATCGTCGCTGTAGGGGTCCATGCGGGACGGGTCGGAGGTGGAGGACATGACTGCTCCCAGGATCGATGTCGTGACGCCCCGAGTCTACCGTCGGGCCCTCCGGGGCGTCGGCCCCGCCTCCCGCCGCGCGCGCCGCAGGCCTGGGACAATCCCGGCATGGACGCCGTCGTCGCTCACCTCCGCCGCCTGCCCGACGAGATCGCGCTGGCGGGCGGCTCGTTGCCGTGGCGGGCGGGACTGCTGCTGCTCGCCCTGGCGGCGAACATCGGCTTCTACCTGCCCGCGCTGCCCTCGGGCACGCCCGGCACCGCCGTGCCCGGCGTGGACAAGGCGGTGCACCTGCTGGTGTTCGCCCTCACCGTGTTCGCCGCGGGGCGGCTGCTCGCCCCGCGACGGCGCTTCCCGATCGGGTGGGTGGTGCTGGTCGCGCTCGCGCACGCGCTGATGATCGAGCTGGTGCAGCTGCTGGTGCTCCCGCAGCGCAGCGGCGACGCCGCGGATCTCCTGTTCGGGGTGCTGGGGATCGCGCTGGGCGTCGCCGCCTGGGCCGGGGAGCGGCTGGTCAGCCTTCGAGGGTGATCTCGTCCGCGTAGACGGCGGGCATCGCCCCGGTGATCGTGTCCACGGTGCCGGCCTCCTCGCGGGCCACCTGCTCCACCGCGCTCGCGACCGACTTGGTGACGCCCTCGTGGAACACGCTGGGCACGATGTAGGTGGGGTTGAGCTCCTCCGCGGTGACCACGTCGGCCAGGGCCTTCGCCGCCGCCAGCAGCATCTTGTCGCTCACCCGGGTGGCGTGCGCGTCCAGCAGGCCGCGGAACACGCCCGGGAAGGCGAGCACGTTGTTGATCTGGTTGGCGAAGTCGCTGCGCCCGGTGGCGACCACCTCGGCGTGCTTCACCGCCTCCGACGGGTCGATCTCCGGAGTGGGGTTCGCCATCGCGAACACGATCGAGCGCTCCGCCATGGTGGCGACGTCCTCGGCGGTGAGGATGTTGCCGGCGCTCACGCCGATGAACACGTCCGCCCCGGCGACCGCGTCGGAGAGGGTGCCGGTGAGCTCGCGCGGGTTGGTGACCTCCGCGATCCAGGGCAGCCGGCCCTCCAGCTGCTCCCGGCGCTCGTGGACGATGCCGTCGATGTCGGTGACCACCACGTCGCGCGCGCCCGCCGCGCGCAGCAGGCGCAGGATCGCGGTGCCCGCGGCCCCCGCCCCGGAAAGCACGATGCGGGCGGTGGCGATGTCCTTCTCCACCACGCGCAGGGCGTTGCGCAGCGCCGCGACCACCACGATCGCGGTGCCGTGCTGGTCGTCGTGGAAGACGGGGATGTCGAGCTCGGCGCGCAGGCGGTCCTCGATCTCGAAGCAGCGCGGGGCGGAGATGTCCTCGAGGTTGATGCCCGCGAAGACGGGGGCGATCGCCTTGACGTGGGCGACGATCTCGTCCACCGAGTGGGCGTCCAGGCAGATCGGGAACGCGTCGATGTTCGCGAAGCGCTTGAACAGGGCGGCCTTGCCCTCCATCACCGGCATCGCGGCGAGCGGGCCCAGATCGCCCAGGCCCAGGATGGCCGAGCCGTCCGAGACCACGGCGACGGTGTTGCGCTTGATGGTGAGGCGGCGGGCGTCCTCGGGGTTCTCCGCGATCGCCTTGACCACCCGGGCCACGCCCGGGGTGTAGATCATGGAGAGGTCGTCGCGGTGGCGGATCGGGAGCTTCGACTCGACGGTGAGCTTGCCCCCCAGGTGGGCGAGGAAGGTGCGGTCCGAGACCTTGCCGAGCTCGACCCCCTCGAGGTCCTTGAGCTCGTCCACCACCTCCATCGCGTGATCGTGCCCGGCGGTGAGGACGGTGATGTCCGCGCGCAGGCGCTCGGGGCCGGAGGCCGAGACGTCGAGGGCGGTGACCGTGGCCCCGCGCCTCTCGATGCAGGCGGTGATGTCGCTGACCGCGGCGGACCGCGCGGCGAACTCCAGACGGATCGTGATCGAGTAACTCACGGATGGCATCGGTGGCATGCCGCCAGCTTAACGAGGAGTGCCGCCGCGCGGAGGCGACTTGGCCGGGCCCGTGCCGAGCGCACAGTTGTCCTCCTCACGTCCTTCGTGGGAACGTGCCTCATGGACTTCTGGGGACGGCGTGGACGGTCTCGGGCGATGCCGATGGTGCTCGCCGCCCTCCTGCTCGGCGGCTGCGGCGGTGCCGGCACCGCGCTGCCTCCCTCCGAGGCGGTGGCGACGTACGACGCAGCGGCGGAGGACCTGCTGGCCGCGGCGGCCACGGTGCGCGAGCTGCGGTGGGAGCGGCGCGGCCAGGAGATCGTGGAGCCCGGAGCGACGGACTGCCGCTACCAGGCGGGGATCTGGGACGCTGACGGCGCCCTCTATCCGGAGCCCGGGCAGGGCACGGACTGAGGTCCCTGGCGGGAGGCGCTCGATCCGGTGCTCGAGGAGCACGGCTTCGCGCCGCTGAGGAGGGAACGACGCAGCGGCGGGGTGTACTGGGTGGAGTCCGAGGGCGAGCACGGGGCGCGCCTGCTGCTGCAGGCCGACGGGTCGCTGCGGATCACCGACATCCGGGTGGAGGCCACGCCGTGCGAGGACGCCGCCCTCGGGCTCTGACCGCTCAGTCGGTGTACGGGGCGACGTCCCCGGCGTGGCGGTCCCAGAGGGCGCGGGCGGCGGGGACCTGCGCGGCGTAGCGCTCGGGGTGCGCGGAGATCTGCACGGCCTGCGCGGCCCGTCCCGGCGCCCACTCTCGGTAGTCGGGGGCGAGGTCCAGCAGGCCCGGCGCCTCGGAGTGCGCGCCCAGTCCCAGGAACGCGTCGACGGCGCGCTTCTTGTGGCGCACCTCCCCGGCGGTGCCCCAGCCCATCGAGGGACGCTGCTGGAACAGGCCGCCGGAGTCGAGGTCGACGGCGGGCTCGTAGTTGCGCAGCCAGGACTCCACGATCGCGGTGGCGAGGGTGATGACCCCTGCCTGCTCGTCGAGCTCGTGCCCCTTGATCACCGCGATGAGGAACCTCGCGTTCTCGATCTGCCACTCGTCCATGTCATCCACGAGGAAGCCCTCGCGGGTCTCGGGCCGGGTCAGGAACTCCTCGGACCACACCTCCTCGGCGCGGGCGGGCGCGAGCGCGCCGAGCGTGGTGAGGGACGTGAGGCCGACCGCTCCGGCGAGGAGCAGGTGGCGGCGGGAGAGCGCGGAGGCCGGGGAGGCGGGCATCGGTGGTCCTTCGGTGTCGAGGGCCCGGGGCTGAGCGCACCCCCGGGGCAGGGCCGTGACAACGTAGCGGCGGGCCCCGGCGGCTGTGAACCCCCTCCTCGACCCCCGAACATCCCTCTCACCTGCGGCTTGATCTGCACATGACCGCACCATGACCCGCGCCCACGGGGGCGCCCGCACCACGTCCCCGCCGGTCGCGGCGCCTCCTGGACAGCCGTCGGCACCGGTGGGCGGCGCGTCCTCCGGCGGGACGGTGACGTGGCGGACGCCGTCGGCAAAGATCTCGCAGGCCTCGCCGCCACGCCCTGGGACGGGAGCCAGGTCACGCGGAGGTCACGGCGGGGAGGCGCCGGTCACACTCGCGGCCCGCCGCCGCGGCTCAGGCGGTCAGCTCGGCGATCGCCTTGCGGATCCGCTTGTCGGAGACCGTCTGCGCGGTGCCGAGGGTCTGGGCGAACAGGCTCACCCGCAGCTCCTCGAGCAGCCAGTCGATCTCGCGCACGTCCGCGTCGGCCCGGCGCCGGGCCGAGAGCGTCGCCCGCTGCGACTGCCAGTACCGGGTGAGGTCCTCCACCTGCCAGGCCAGCTGCTCGTCCTGGCGGGGGTTGTCCGGCAGCTTCTCCAGCCGCAGCGCATCCGCCTCCAGGTAGCGGCTGAGATCCTTCAGCCGCGTGAGGCCGGTGCGGTAGATGAACCCGTCCCCCAGCAGGGACGCGGCGTGCTCACGGATCTGCGTGAGATGCGAGAGCACCGCGAGGGAGGAGACCTTCCCCACCTGCTTGTGCAGCCGCGCCGAGACCGCGAGCGCGGAGGCGGCATCCTTCACGGCCTGCGCGGCCAGCGCGTCGTGCCCCCGACGCACCTCCTCCAGCAGCGTGTCGTACTCGGCGCGCGTGCGCACCGCCGCGTCGCCGGCCAGGTGCGCCGTCGCCGCGCGGGAGGCATCCGCCAGCAGCGCGGCCGTGGAGGCGTAGTCGGAGCCCGCGACCGCGAGCTTGGTGGGGTTCGGCAGCGCGTTCAGCACCGCCCCCAGATCCGCGTGCAGGTCGCGGTCCAGCAGGGCGAGCACCCCCTCGCGATGCGCGAGCTCCTGCTCGTCGGCGGTGGCGAGCACGGCCAGGTCCACTTGCCGCAGGCGGCCGTCCTCCCCGCGCCGCGCCACCAGCGCCGGGTAGCCGGTCACCGTCAGGCCGCCCACCACGGACTCGTGCACCGCCGGCACCCCCTCGGAGGGGAAGCCGGGCAGGTCCGTGCGGGCCAGGGAGTCGGCGCGGGCGGAGACGGAGGCGTCCACCCGCTGCTTCAGCCGCCCCTTCAGCGCCTCGAGGTCGTCCCCGGTGCCGATCTGGCGGCCCTTCTCGTCCACCACCCGGAAGTGCATCCGCAGGTGGACGGGGAGCTTCGCGAGGTCGAACTCCGGCCCGTACAGAGGCAGGTCGTCCGGCACGCCGGGCAGTGCGACCAGCTCGTCGGCCGCCGCCTCGAGGAAGGACTCCCCCGCCTCCGGATCATCGTCGTGCAGCCTCGCGGCGACGGCCTTCGCCCGCTCGGGCGCGGGCACCAGGTGGCGACGGATCGGCTTGGGCAGGGAGCGGATCAGCTCGGTGACCAGCTCCTCGCGCATCCCCGGCACCAGCCAGTCGAAGCCGCGCGGGGCGAGTCGGTTCAGCACCGCCAGCGGGATGGTGGCGGTGACGCCGTCGGCGCCCTTGGCGCCCACCTCGCCGAAGGAGTAGCTCAACGGCAGGGTGATGTCCCCCTGCACCCAGGTGTCCGGGAAGTCCGCGGCGATCGCCTCGGCGACGTCCTCGTCCGCGGCGAGCAGGTCCTGCTCGGTGAGGGTGAGCAGGTCCGGGGTCTCGTGGCGGGCCTTCTTCCACCAGCTGTCGAAGTGACGCCCCGAGACCACGTGCGCGGGGATCCGCTCGTCGTAGAAGCGGAACAGCTGCTCGTCGGAGATCAGCAGGTCGCGGCGGCGGGTCTTCGCCTCGAGCTCCTCGAGCTGCTGGATCAGGGCGCGGTTGTCGCGGAAGAAGTGATGGCGGGTGCGCCAGTCCCCCTCGATGAGGGCGTGCTGGAGGAAGATCTCGCGAGCCTCCTCCGGGGCGATCCGGCCGTAGCCCACCACCCGGTCCGCCACCAGCGGCACCCCGAAGAGGGTCACCTTCTGGTGCGCCATGGCGGAGGCGCGCTTGGAGGACCAGTGCGGGGCGGAGTGGGAGCGCTTGACCACATGGGCGCCGGTCTCCTCCGCCCAGGCCGGGTCGATCCGCGCGGCGGTGCGGCCCCACAGGCGGGAGGTCTCCACCAGCTCCGCGACCATCACGTAGTCGGGGCGCTTCTTCGCCAGTGCCGAGCCGGGCCACAGCGCGAAGCGGGCACCCCGGGCGCCGGCGTACTCGCGGGTGCGGTCGTCCAGCAGGCCCACGTGGCTGAGCAGCCCGGCCAGCAGCGACTGGTGGATCGCCTGCGGGGAGGCGTCGCTGTCGTTGCGGGACAGCCCGGCGTCCTTGGCCATGTCGCGCAGCTGGGCGTGCAGATCCCACCACTCGCGGATCCGCAGGTAGTGCAGGTGCTCGGCGCGCACCTCGCGGCGGAAGGCGCTGGAGGAGAGGTCCGTGCGGCGCTGCTGGAGGTGGTTCCAGAGGTTGAGGAAGGCGAGGAAGTCGCTGGTCTCGTCGTCGAAGCGCCTGTGCTTCTCCCTGGCCTGCTGCTCCTGGCCCAGCGGCCGCTCGCGCGGGTCCTGGATCGACAGCGCCGCCACGATCACCAGCACCTCCCGCAGCGCGCCGAGGCGGTCCGCCTCGATGAGCATGCGGGCCATGCGCGGATCCAGCGGGAAGCGGGCCAGGGTGCGGCCGACGGCGGTGAGCCGCCGCCCGCCCGGGGCGCGGGCGTCGGACTCGATCGCGCCGAGCTCGTCCAGCAGCCGCACGCCGTCGGCGATGGCGCGGCTGGCCGGCGGCTCCACGAAGGGGAAGGACTCCACGTCCCCCAGCCCCAGGGACGTCATGAGCAGCACCACGGAGGCCAGCGAGGTGCGCAGGATCTCCGGCTCGGTGAACTCGGGGCGGCTCTCGAAGTCCTCCTCGGAGAACAGCCGGATCGCGATGCCGGGGGCGGTGCGGCCCGAACGTCCCGACCGCTGGTTCGCGCTGGCCTGGGAGATCGGCTCGATCGGGAGGCGCTGCACCTTGGTGCGCTGGGAGTAGCGGGAGATGCGGGCGAGCCCGGAGTCGATGACGTAGGTGATGCCGGGGACGGTCAGCGAGGTCTCGGCCACGTTGGTGGACAGGATGATGCGGCGGTAGGTGCCGGCCTTCGGCGGGGAGAAGATCTTCTGCTGGTCCTGCGCGGAGAGCCTCCCGAACAGGGGCAGCACCTCCACCGGCAGGGCCGAGCGGCCGCGGGTGCCACGCGACAGGTGGTCGGTGAGCGCGTCGGAGATCTCGCGGATCTCCCGCTCCCCGGGCAGGAACACGAGCATGTCCCCGGGCCCCTCGGCGGCGAGCTCGTCCACCGCGTCGGTGATCGCCTGGGTGAGGTCGCGCTCGATGGAGTGGACGTCCTCCAGCTCGTCGTCCTCGTCCACCTCGGGCTCGAGCACCAGGGGGCGGTAGCGGATCTCGACGGGGTAGGTGCGGCCGGAGACCTCGATGATCGGGGCCGGCTTCTTCTCGCCCGAGGGCAGGGGCGCCGCGAAATGCTCGGCGAAGCGCTCGGGGTCGATGGTCGCCGAGGTGATGATCACCTTGAGATCGGGGCGCTGCGGGAGGATCTGGCGGAGGTAACCGAGGATCACGTCGATGGTGAGAGAGCGCTCGTGGGCCTCGTCGATGATGATCGCGTCGTAGCGCGTCAGCAGGCGGTCCCGGCCGATCTCGGCCAGCAGGATGCCGTCGGTCATGAGCTTCAGCCGGGTGCCGCGGGAGGTCTCGCGGGTGAAGCGCACCTGGTAGCCGACGGTCCCCTCCCCCAGCTTCTCGCCGAGCTCGCTCGCGATGCGCTGGGCGACGGAGCGGGCGGCGATCCGGCGCGGCTGGGTGTGGCCGATGAGCTTCCCGCGCTCCCCGTACCCCATCTCCAGCAGCATCTTCGGGATCTGGGTGGTCTTGCCGGAGCCGGTGGCGCCGGCGATCACCACCACCTGGTGCTCGGCTATCGCCCGCTGGATGTCCTCGCGGCGCTGCGAGACGGGCAGATCGCCGGGGTAGCTGATCCGCGGGCCCGGGGCGGAGGCCTTCTCGGGGCTGTGCGGGGCGGACGGGTCGGGGCTCGCGGAGGGCGTGGTCATGGCGGAGACACTCTACGTGGGAGTCCCCGTCGGCGTCGTGCGCATTCCGGGCGCTCGCGACGATGCCTGCACCCGCGCCCGGGCCGTGCCCCGCTCAGCCCGTCGGGGTCTGGTGGGCCAGCATCCGGCGTCCTGCCCGCCCCAGGGGGTGGTGCGACGGATAGGCGAGCACCAGGGAGAGCGCCATGCGGGTGGCCCAGGCCCAGGCGCGCAGGCGCAGCGCCTCCCAGGTCGCGTCGTCCTCGATCCCGGTCCACGCGGCGTGGGCGCGGTACGACTCGAGAAGGGCCGGGGAGGGTGCGTGCAGCAGCAGCGCGCCGAGATCGCTCGCCGGGTCCCCGCGGGTGGTGTCGCCCCAGTCGATGAGGGTGGCCGCGGCCCGCACCGTCGGCGGCGGCACCACCACGTTCCCCGGATGGGGGTCTCCGTGCAGCAGCAGGTCACGGCCGTCCCACGGCGGGGCGTCGAGCCCCGCCTGCCAGCGCGCGGCGGCGCACCGACGGTCCGGGCCGCTCAGCGCCGAGCGCTCGAGGTCTGCGGCGAAGGCGTCCTCGCGCGTGGCCAGCGGCACCCCGCGCACCGGGTTCCTGCCCACCTCGGGCGCCGGGCCGGAGTGGATGGTGGCGAGCATGCGGCAGAGGTCCTCGGCGGTGGTGCGCTGCACGAACTCGCCCGCCTCGGCCACGGTGGTCCCCTCGATCCACTCCACCAGCACCGCGTCCTCCGCGGTGGCGACCACGGCCGGGAGGCCCATCGGCAGCGTGGTGCCCAGGCCGCGCAGGCGGCGCAGCACCGTCACCTCACGGCCCAGCAGGGCGCGGGAGGAGCGTCGACGAGCGATGCGCAGCACCAGCTGACGGCCGTCAAGGGTGCCGATCGGCCACAGCACGTTGTCCCAGCCCTCGCCGCGCGGCCGCTTCCCGATCTCCCAGCGGATCCGCTCCAGCTCCTCCCCCTCCTCGGGGCGGAGCCTCGCGCACAGCAACTCCACCCGGCGCAGGTCCACCGGGAGATCAGCAGGGGGCGGGGTAGGGGTGCGGTCCGGCTCACCGGTCATCGCTCCACCGTACTGGCCCGGGCCCCTCCCCGGGCCGGAATCCTCCACCACGCGGTCGCGGCACCCCGCACCACGGCAATCGACGGGAAGACGACCAGGTGAGCGGCCTTCCCTCGTACCGTGGGCGCCATGCAGGCGCAGGGACGCCGTCGCGGAGTCGCATGCTCGCCCACGCCCCACCGCACCCCAGGAGGTCATCCATGACGCAGCAGGTCCCCCTCTCCAGCAGGGTCGCGCCGATCCTCGAGGTCGACGGGCTCCGGTTCCGCGACCTCGACGGCGACGGGCGGCTCACCCCCTACGAGGACTGGCGCCTCACCCCCGCCGAGCGCGCCGCGGACCTCGTGGCCCGGATGTCCCCGGACGAGAAGCTGGGCCTGATGGTGATCAGCTCCCGCCCGATGGGCATCTCGCAGCGGAACAAGGAGCTCACCAGCCACGACGGGGCCCTCGACGAGCAGCACCTCCCGCTCAAGCTCGATCCGCACACCAGCGCAGGCATCCCCTTCCAGGGCACCACCGAGATGATCCGCGGCATGCACATGCGGCACTTCATCATGCGCGAGACCCCCACCGGCTCGCGCATCGCGACCTGGATCAACGCGATGAACGAGGTGGCCGAGGGAACCCGCTGGGGGATCCCCGTGCTCGTCGCCGCGAACTCGAAGAACGAGACCGGCAGCTTCACCATGGGCGCCACCGCCGAGGACCAGCCCTTCACCCAGTGGCCGGGCACGCTGGGCCTGGCGGCGACCGGCTCGCTGGAGGTGATCGACTCCTTCGCCGCGCACTCGCGCCGGGAGTGGGTCGCCTCGGGCCTGCGCAAGGGCTACATGTACATGGCCGATGTGCTCACCGATCCGCGCTGGTTCCGCGGCCACGGCACGTTCGGTGAGGATCCGGGGTTCGTCTCCCGCGCGATCGGCGCGCTGGTGCGCGGATTCCAGGGCGAACACGGCCCGGAGCGCGACGGCGTCGCGCTGACCACGAAGCACTTCCCCGGCGGCGGCGCGCGGGAGAACGGCACCGACCCGCACTACGCGGAGGGCCGCTTCAACATCTACCCGACACCGGGCTCGCTCGAGGAGTACCACCTCCCGCCCTTCCAGGCCGCGATCGACGCCGGCACCTCCTCGGTGATGCCGTACTACGCGATCCCCTCGCAGGAGAAGTCCACCACCCCGCAGGGGCGGGTGACGGAGTTCGAGCAGGTGGGCTTCGCCTTCAACCGCGAGATCCTCGACCTGCTGCGGCAGATGGGCCACCGCGGCTACATCAACTCCGACTCCGGCGTGCTCTCGAAGATGGCCTGGGGCGTCGAGGACCTCACCACCGCCGAGCGGGTGGGGCGCGCGGTGATGGCCGGCACCGACATGTTCGCGGACACCAATGACGTGGACTCCCTGCGCGAGGCCTACGTGACCGGTCTGTTCACCGCCGAGCGGCTCGACGAGGCGGCGACGCTGCTGCTCGAGGAGCTGTTCGCGCTGGGCCTGTTCGAAGATCCGTACGTGGATCCGGAGGAGGCCGACCGCGTGGTCGCGAACCCGGAGGCGGGCGCCGCGGCCCGGGAGGCGCACCGCCGGTCCGTGGTGCTGGCGAAAAACCACGACGGGGCGCTGCCGCTGCGCGCCGAGGACCTCGCGGGCACGCGCGTGTACCTGGAGCTGTTCGCGAAGGACCTGCTGGTCAAGGACCTCGACGCGCTGCGCAGGCAGGTCGTGGCGGCCCATCCGGGGATCGAGTTCACCACCGATCCCCGCGGCGCGGACGTGGCGATCGTGCTCCTGGCCCCGTTCATCGGCAGCTACTTCGAGTTCGTGGGCATCGGGGATCTCGCGATCGACGACCACTCCCACGTGGACATCGCGAAGGTGCGCGAGATCCGCGAGAGCGTGAGGACGATGGTGGTGGCGCTGGATGCCAAGTTCCCCTGGCTGCTGGACGGGGTAGAGCCCCTCGCGGACGCCCTGCTGATCGGCTTCGACACCGACCGCTCGGTGCTGGTCGACGCGGCGCTGGGCGAGTTCGCGCCGACGGGGCGCCTGCCGCTCACCTTCCCGGCCGACGCCGCGGCGATCGCGGTGGACGCCGACGGGCGCTGCGCCTCCCCGAACGACGTGCCCGGCTACGCGAAGGAGCAGCACATGGACGGCCGGCAGTACGCCTACGTGGACGCCGACGGGAACCGGTACGCGCTCGGGCACGGCCTGAGCTGGTGAGCCGCCGCGGCCCGGCGCGCCACGGGGTGGGCGCGCCGGGCCGCTCCTTGCCGGACGGCCGGACGCAGGAACGCGAAAGGCCCCCTCCCCCGCGCGTGTGCGCAGGTGAGGGGGCCTTTCGTGGTGAGTGCACCGGTGGAGCCGGCGGGAATCGAACCCGCGTCCGATAGCGTGGAGCGAGGGCTTCTCCGGGCGCAGTCCGTGTTGGCGTTTTCTCAGTCCCGACGATCCCACGGACACGTCGTCGACGGACTCAGTCACTCTGAGGTGTTCACCCTTCCCCGGTGACCAGGGTCGGCAGCAGTGGCTCCTTTGATGATGGAACGATCCGGGTCAGGAGCACCCCCGGGGTTCCAGACTGCTAACGCTGATCAGGCAGCGAGAGCGAAGTCAGTGCGCTTGGGTTCGGCACTTATTGGTTTCCAGAGGACATTAACGAGATGACTCTGGCTTCTCGGCCCGCTTCCCCCCGCTGGACGACTACCGTCGAAACCGATCGGCCCCTGGCGTGGGTACATGCATGGACATCGGCGACCCTGACGGGTCACCCGTGCACTCACTGTTCGGTTGTCAAACACCCACGGACGCCCGGCTTCCCGGAACGTCGTGGATCGAGTCTACCGCGGCCGGAGCACGATCTGAAGCGAATATCCCTCAGCTCACGGCGAAGCGCCCTCCGCTGGACGGCGGCGCCGCCCCGCGGGGACGATGGGGCGGTGAACGGTTTCGAGGCGGCGGGCACCCAGGTGCGGATCGATGACAACACCCTGCGCGAGGAGGTCTCCGACCCCGCCGCGCTGGCCGCCTGGTGCGCCGAGAACCCCACGGACCCGCGCACCGTCGCGTACCTGCGCATGCTGGGCCGCCTCGACGAGGCGGCGATCGCGGGCCGTGACGCCCTCGAGGCCCCCGGGCTCTCCCCCGTGATGCGCGCGGTGCGCCGCACCCGCTACGCGCACGTGCTGCAGTGGCAGGGTGCCTTCGTGCCCGCCGAGGAGCAGTTCGACCTCGCGGCGGAGGAGACCGGCCTGGAGGATCCCACCTCCCCCTCCTCGCTCTCGGTGCTGGCCGCTGTGTTCCAGCACCGGGCGAAGTGCCGCTTCGAGCACGCCCTCGCCGCCCGTGACGAGCAGCGCGAGGAGTCCGCGCACGGGCTCTGGGACGCGGCGCTCGAGGACGCCCGACGGGCACTGCTGATGAGGGAGCGCCTGGGCGTGGCCGAGCAGAGCGTGCTCGCCTCCAGTCGGCAGACCGTCGCCCGTCTCGAGAGACGCGACCTCACCGCCTGACGAGCACCGGCGGGGCCGGGCACGCCGTCCGCGCCGCACGGCGAGTCGGGGGCGCGCCGGCGTAGAGGGCGCCGGGAGCCCTGCGGAGGGCGGTGACCGGTCAGGCGAGCTCGCGCTGGCGCATCGCGCGCTGCGCCTCGCGCATGTCCTGCTTCTCCCGCAGGGTCTGCCGCTTGTCCCATTCCTTCTTGCCGCGGCCCAGACCGATGAGGACCTTCGCGTGCGAGCCGAGGAAGTACATCTCCAGCGGCACGATGGTGAAGCCCTTCTCGCGGGACTTGCTGGCGAGCTTCTCGATCTCGTGCTTGTGCATGAGGAGCTTGCGCTTGCGCCGTGCGGCGTGGTTGGTCCAGGTGCCCTTCACGTACGGGGCGATGTGTGCGTTGTCCATCCACACCTCGCCCGCGTCCACGTAGCAGTACCCGTCGATGAGGGAGGCTCCGCGGTCGCGCAGGGACTTCACCTCGGTGCCGGTGAGGACGATCCCGGCCTCCCAGGTCTGGTCGATGAAGTAGTCATGGCGCGCCCGCTTGTTCGACGCGATGAGCTTCTTCTGGGGGCCGTCGTGCGCGTCGGCCTTCTTCGCCGTCGCCTTCTTCGCCGCCATCGGACCCCTCCTGTCGATCGTCGCCGGGCATCACCTGCGGGCAGCTCCTGCGGCCCGACGTCCCAGCATACGACGGGTCCGGGGACGGCGCGAGCGAATACCCGCCGGCCGTGACCCGCGCCGCGCGGATCCTCGGCGTGGACGGCGCAGGCCGGGAGGGCTCAGATGTAGTTGGTGGGGTTGACGGCGTTGCCGTCCTCGTGGACCTCGAAGTGGAGGTGGCAGCCGGTGGAACCGCCGGTGTTGCCCACGTAGCCCACCGTGGTGCCGGCGGAGACCTGCGCGCCCACCGGCAGTGCGAAGCCCTGCAGGTGGTGGTAGGAGGTGGTGATGAGGTGCCCGTTCTGGATGCCGTGGCTGAGGATGATCTTGTTGCCGGCGCCGCTGTTGTAGGTGCGGGCGATCACGCGGCCCGAGTGGGCCGCGCCCACCGGCGTGCCGCAGGCCACCGGGAAGTCCACCCCGGCGTGCAGCTTGCGGGTGCCGTAGATCGGGTGCACGCGCCAGCCGAAGTTCGAGTTCAGCCGGGAGTTGACGGGGTAGACCCAGCCGCTGCTGCTCGAGGAGCCGCCGCTGGAGGAGCCGCCGCTGTTCTGGCTCTGCTGCCGCTCGCGGCGGGCCTGCTCCTCCCGCTCCCGCTCCTGCCGGGCGAGCTCCTCGATCTCGGAGTCGAGGGTGGAGCTGCGGCTCTCGAGGTCCGAGACGTCCCCCTCGTACTTCTCCTTCTTGGCCTCGAGGTCGTCGCGCTGGGTCTGCTGGGTCGCGTAGAGGTCGTCGAGCGCCTGCTTCGCGTCCGAGGCCTCCTGCTCCGCCTCCTCGGTGCGCTCCACCGCCTCCTCGGCCTCGATCTTGAGGTCCTTGATCTCCTCCCGCACCGCGGAGAGGCGCTCGGCGGAGTTCTCGGTGACGGCCTGGTCTGTGCGCAGCTCGTCCAGCCGCGCGCCCTGGGAGGCCATGGTGAGGCGGTAGTTCATCGAGCGATCCACCGCATCCTGCGGCGACTCGTTGCCGAGGTAGACGGTGGAGGGGCTGGGCAGCCCGCCGCCCTTGTAGGCGTTCAGCGCGACGGCGGCCAGCTCGTCGTCACTGCGGTCGACCTCGACCTGGCCCTCCTCGACCTCGCCGCTGAGGCGCTCCTCCTCCTCCTGCGCCGCGGTGAGGCGCTCCCCGGTGAGCCGGTCCTCCTCGCGCGCCTCCTCGAGCTCCGCCTGCGCTTCCTCCAGATCGGCCTGGGCCTGGGGGATCAGCAGCTCGGTCTCGGCCAGGGCGAGGTAGGTGTCGGCGAGGTCCGAGCTGACGTCGTCCAGCTCGATGCGGAGGTCCTCGAGCTGGTTGTCGATCTCGTCCCGCTCGGCGATCTTGTCCTCCTTGGAGCCGTCCGCCAGGGCCGGCCCCATCGGCAGCACCGCCATGGGAACGGCCATCGCGGCGGCCGCGAGCACACACAGGGAGCGACGCAGGATGTTCTGGGACATGCTCACACCTTCAGGTAGCGGTTCAGCGAGACGACGGAGGAGGCGATCGACAGCACGGCGCCGAGCGCGATCAGCAGCGGAGCGGCCCACACCAGATCCGCGGTGCCCACGGTGATCAGCTCTTGGCCGAGCGTGGGAGCGAGCCAGCCCTGCACGATGTAGTGCAGGCCCACCCACAGCATGCCCGAGGCGATGACGCCGCCGATGATCGCGGCCACCGCGCCTTCGAGCAGGAACGGCAGGCGGATGAAGAGGTTGGATGCACCCACCAGGCGCATGATCGCGATCTCCCGGCGCCGCCCCGCGACCGACATGCGGATCGTGGTCGCCACCAGCAGCAGCGCCGCGATCAGCATCAGCACCGCCAGCCCGAGCGCGAACATCGTGGACTGGTTCAGCACGTCGATGAAGGGGGCGAAGGCGCTGAGCAGGTCCGTCACCTCGTCCACGCCGTCACGGCCCTGGAAGAACTCGACCACCGCGGCGGAGTCGTCGGCATCCTCGAGGGTGATGTGGAAGGAGACCGGCATGTCCTCCGCGGTGAAGTTCGAGACGAAGCTCTCGCCCGCGAACTGCTGCTGGTAGATCTCGAGCGCCTCGTCCTGCGAGCGCTCCGTGTAGGAGGCGATGTACGGGGAGAGCACCTCCCCCTCGAGTCCCTCGCGCACCGATTCGATCTGCGCGTCGGTGGCCGCGCCGCCCGCGCAGGAGGCGGCGGTGGAGTGCGGGGAGCACAGGAAGATCGTCACCTGGGACTGCTCGACGAGGGTGGACTTCATGTCCATGATCTGCTTCTGCATCAGCGCGCCGGTGCCCACGAAGGTCAGCGACACCGCGGTGACGATGACCACCGAGATCACCATGGCGATGTTGCGCCACAGTCCGGTGAGGATCTCCCCCAGGATGTACCGGGCCCTCATCGCGGATCCCCCTGGACGTCCTCGGCGTGCGCCTCGTCCTCCACGAAGAGGTCCTCCTCGCGGGTCTGCTGTGCCTCGCGCTCGTCGATCAGGTCCTCCTCGAGGACGTCCTCGGCAGGGGTCTCGGTGCTGCCGGCCGCCTCGGGCGAGGAGCTCTCCGGGGAGCGCGGCGCCGACGTCTGCGCGGCGGCCGGCCGCTCCGGCCCGCCCGCGAGCGCCTCGTCCTCCAGGGGAAGCTCGTCGCGGTGCGCGGAGTCGTCCGGCAGGTGGCCGGAGATCACGCTCACGGGCGTCGCGGTCTCGTAGGTGCCGCCGGCCTCGTCGCGCACCACGAGCCCGCCCACCATCTCCACCACGCGGCGCTGCATGCGGTCCACGGCGGCCTGGTCGTGCGTGGCCATCACCACCGTGGTGCCGCGCTCGTTGATCTCGGCGAGCAGGTCGAGGATCCCTTCGGCGGTGGCCGGATCGAGGTTGCCGGTGGGCTCGTCCGCCAGCAGGATCGAGGGACGGTTCACGTAGGCGCGGGCGATCGCGACGCGCTGCTGCTCACCGCCGGAGAGCTCGTGCGGCAGCCGCTTGCCCTTGTCCTCCAGGCCCACCATCTCCAGCATCTCCGGCACCAGGCGGCGCACCACCTTCCGCGGCGTGCCGATCACGGCGAGCGCGAACTCGATGTTCTGGTACGCGGTCTTGGAGGGCAGCAGGCGGAAGTCCTGGAAGACCATGCCGATGTCCCGGCGCAGCGAGGGCACCTTCCAGGACGGGATCCGGGAGAGGTCCTTGCCGGCCACGTACACGGTGCCGCGCGTGGGGGTGACCTCCTTGAGCACCATCCGCATCAGGGTGGACTTGCCCGAGCCGGAGGCGCCCACGAGGAACACGAACTCCCCGCGGGCGAACTCGATGTCGAGGTTCTCCACGGCGGGGCGCTGTCCACGCATGTACGTCTTGGTGACGTCGTCGAAACGGATCACGGGTGCCTGTCCGGTCTGGGGGAAACGTGCTCCCCCAGCGTAGGGGCGCACCCGCGGGAGTCCATGCTCATGTGGACTGCGTCCTGGTCAAAACCTGGTCAAGTGTGCGTGGGTCCGCTCAAGCCGCGCCGTGGCGGCGCGTCCCCGCCGGCCGTCAGCCGTCGGCCTTGCCCTGTTCGGCGCGCCAGCGGATGCCCGCGTCGATGAACTCGTCGATCTCGCCGTCGAACACCGAGGAGGGGTTGCCCTCCTGGTACTCCGTGCGCAGGTCCTTCACCATCTGGTACGGGTTCAGCACGTAGGAGCGCATCTGGTCCCCCCAGGAGGCCTTGACGTCGCCGGCGAGCTCCTTGCGCTCCGCGGCCTCCTCGGCCTTCTTCAGCAGCAGCAGGCGCGACTGCATGACTCGCAGCGCGGCGGCGCGGTTCTGGATCTGGGACTTCTCGTCCTGCATCGAGACCACGGTGCCGGTGGGGAGGTGGGTCATGCGCACGGCGGAGTCGGTGGTGTTCACGCTCTGTCCGCCGGGGCCGGAGGAGCGGAACACGTCGATCTTCAGGTCGTTCTCGGGGATCTCGATGTGGTCGGTGGACTCGATCAGCGGGATCACCTCGACGGCGGCGAAGGAGGTCTGGCGGCGGCCCTGGTTGTCGAAGGGGCTGATCCGCACCAGGCGGTGGGTGCCGCCCTCCACGGAGAGGGTGCCGTAGGCGAAGGGGGCGGAGACCTCGAAGGTCACCGACTTCAGCCCCGCCTCCTCGGCGTAGGAGGTGTCCATCACCTTGGTGGAGTAGCCGTGCCGCTCCGCCCAGCGCAGGTACATGCGCATCAGCATCTCGGCGAAGTCCGCGGCGTCGACGCCGCCGGCACCGGCGCGGATGGTCACCACCGCGTCGCGCTCGTCGTACTCGCCCGAGAGCAGGGTGCGCACCTCGAGCTCGTCGAGGGTCCTGTGGATGCTGGTGAGCTCCTGCTCGGCCTCGGCGAGGGTATCGGCATCGTCCTCCTCCGCGGCGAGCTCCACCATCACCTCGAGGTCCTCGATGCGGGAGGCGAGCTCGCTGATGCGGCGCCGCTCGGCCTGCGCATGGGACAGCGCGGCGCTCACCTTCTGCGCGTTCTCGACGTCGTCCCAGAGGTCCTGCGCGGAGGCCTGCTGCTCCAGGTCCGCGATCTTCGCGTCGAGGGCGTCGACGTCGGTCACCTGCTCGATCGAGGACAGGGTGGAGCGGAGCTGGGGGATCTCTGCGGAGAAGTCGATGGAAGCCACGATCAGGGAGTCTACGGCAGAGGGGCGCGCCGCCGGCCTGCGCGGGCCTGCATCCCGCCGTGGCGTCCCCGCGACGCGCCGGTCAGGGGGCCGTGTCCGCGCCGTTCTCGAGGGGCTCCCGCAGCCAGCGCCCCAGCTCCTCCCCCACCTCGACCAGCAGCTGCTCGCCCTGCGTGAAGGGGTCCCGCTCCGTCCCGGCCCGGTGGGTGAGATCCCAGGCACGTGCGATGCCCGCCTCGCGCAGCTGAGCGGTCTCGAGCGTGATCGCCCCGGCCACGGCGGCGACCGGGAGGCCTCGCGCGCGGGCGCGTCGCGCCACCTCCGCGGGCCCCTTCCCGTGCAGCGTCTGTGCGTCGAGCTTGCCCTCCCCCGTCACCACCGCCTCGGCGCGGGAGAGCAGCGCGTCCACACCGAGCAGCGCGAACACGGCCTGCGCGCCGGAGCGCTGCTCCGCCCCGAGCAGGGACAGCGCGAATCCGGTGCCGCCCGCGGCCCCGGCCCCCGGCAGTTCCCTGTGCGCGCCTGCGGGATCGAGGATCTCGGCAGCGGCGGCGAGGGCGGCGTCCGCGCCGGCGATCTCCTCGGCGGCCAGACCCTTCTGCGGGCCGTACACCGCGGCGGCGCCCTCGGGGCCGAGCAGCGGATTGGTGACGTCGTTCGCGGCGACCAGCGCGACACCCTGCAGGGCGTCGAGGGCGGGGCGGAGATCTGCCGAGGCGAGAGCGGTGAGGCCGGCCAGTCCGGGGCCGATCTCCTCGCCGTGTGCATCGAGGAGTCGGGCGCCGAGCCCCTGGAGCAGGCCCGCTCCGGCGTCGGTGGAGGCGCTCCCCCCGAGGCCCACCACCACCGTCCGCGCCCCCGCGGCGACGGCGGCGAGGATCAGCTCGCCCAGGCCGCGGGTGGAGGCCTCGTGCGCGGCGAGCCGCCCGCCGGGCAGGGCGTGCAGCCCCACGGTCTCGGCGAGCTCGAGCACCGCCACCTCGTCCTGGAGGGCGAAGCGGGCGGGGCGGGGCGCGCCCGTGGGCCCGGTGACCTCGGCCGCGTGCGCGGCGGAGCCGCCGGCGAGCGCGGCGTCCACCGTGCCGTCGCCGCCGTCCGCGATCGGGCAGGCGAGCACCTGCACCTCGGGGGCGCTCTGCGTGAGGCCGCGGTGCAGCGCATCGACCACCTGGGCGGCGCTGAGGGTTCCCTTAAACTTGTCCGGGGCGAGCAGGACGGTGCGGGGGGTGGTCATCGTGCGCGGGCCTCTCCTTCGACGGCGAGCGGGACGGACGTGCCGGTCCCGCGGGTGAACCATCCCACAAGCGGCGGATTCGTGCGGGCGGTGAGCAGGACGTGGACGGTGCCGTCGGGGTCGACCACGACGTCGGAGACGGCGATGTCCTCCGTCCTGGTGGTCCGGTGCGGGTAGCTGCGCAGGTGCTCCTCGGCGATCTGCCGCGCGTTCCCGGCCTCGATCACGGTGCCGCCGCCGGGTGTGTAGAGGCGGGAGGGATCCACGCCCTGGGAGGCGGCGAGCGCGGCGCTGTCCGCCGCGTACTGGAGGCCGTTGCGCTCCAGATGGACCCCGGTGATGGAGGCGCCGACGGCGACCACCATCAGGATCACCACGAGCACGCCCGTGGTGAGCACCTTCATCGAGCCGCGGGCGTCGCGGAGCCGACGGCGCAGCCGGTGCAGCGCGGCACGGAGCGGGGCGCGCATCAGCGACCCGCCCGGTACTGGTCCACCTGGACCGCGTGCGAGGAGCCCACCGCGACCGGCCCTCCCTCGCCGAGGATCGGGCCCAGCCCCGGCACCGGGACCGGGATCCGCACCTGGGCGGTGACCGTGCCCCCGGGCGTCGCGCAGGGGTCCTCGCTGCAGCGCAGGGTGACGACGTCCTCGGCGGCGAGCCCGTGGTCCTCCAGGATCATCGCGGCGTGCCGTGAGGAGCGCTCCGCGGCCGTCCCCGGGTCGGCCTCCACGGCGTGGATCCGTGCGGTGTCCCGCGCGATCGTGTCCGCGGCGAACACGGCCGCCTGCACGTTCCCGAGGGTGAGGACGAGGTAGAGGGTGGGGATCAGCAGCGCCGCCGAGAGCACCACGAACTCCACCAGGGCATTGCCCTGCTCGTCGCGAAGGCGTGCTGCCGCGCGGTGCGGCCTCGGGCTCACGCCCCGGGGTCGGGGCCCGGGACGCTCCGCACCGCGGAGGACGAGGAGCTGGTCGCGGCGCACGCTCACCATGCCTCCTCGTCGATCGCCCTGCCCTGCACGGACATCGCCCCGGAGGGCCCGAGCAGACCCACCAGCGGGAGCGTGGCGCTCACCTGCACGCGGATCACGCCGTCCTCGCCCTGCACCGCGGTGGCCTCCGCCCCGAGACCGTCGCCGAAGCGCTCCTCGATCAGGTGCTCGGCGCGGGCGGCGCCGTCCTGCGGGGAGGCGCCGGCGCGCGCGGCATGGTGGGCTCCCTGCACGGCCGCATCGACCAGGGTGTTGCGGGTGTGCACGATCAGCGCCGACTGGACGATCATCAGCGCGCTCATGATGATCAGCACGGCGACCATCGGGAACTCCGCGACGGCGGCGCCGTCCTCCGCCGCCAGGCGACGGCGGATCCTGTCCCCCGCGCGGTGGCGGGCGCCCCGCGCAGCGGGCGGGACCTCGTCCCCCCGCAGCGCCTCCAGCTGGCCTCGGCCGCCCTGCACGGTGCGTGTCAGAGGCTGCCGTTGAGGAACGGGGCCATCGCGTTGTTGAAGATCTGCACGATCTGTTCCGAGGCCACCGCCCACAGCGCGACGACGATGCCGGCGGTCATCAGGGTGATCAGCACCCAGCCGGGCACGTCGCCCTGGTCGGAGTCCCAGCGTGCGCGCAGCCGCGCCATGAGGGACCGGTCGCGTCCGCCCTCCGTGGAGGGGACGGCGCCGGGCGCGGCGGTGCGATGCCCGGGACGGCGGTGGAGTCGAGTGCGGTGGACGGTCATGTCAGGCCTCCTCGGCGTGGATCCGGAGCGTTCTCCGGCGTGATGAGCGGGGTCGTGGGCGGGTGGTCGTCGGATGGTCGTGGGCGGTGGGCGGTCAGGGGTCGTGCACGGTCCGGCCCGGGCGCGGCGGCGGGGCCGGTGTGGGCGGGCTCACAGGCTGATCTCCAGCACGGCGAGTCCGGGGAAGATCGCGAAGACGATCACCAGGGGCAGTACGAAGAACACCACCGGCACGAGCATGAGGATCTCGCGCTGCCCGGCCGTCTCCATGAGCTCCCGCTTGGACTCCTCGCGGGCGTCCTGGGCCTGGGCGCGCAGCACCTCGGCGAGCGGGGTGCCGCGCTCGATCGCGATGGAGACGCCCTCCCCGAACCGGCCCAGGGAGGCCAGCGGGGTGCGGCCGCCGAGGGAGGCCAGCGCCTGGGCGACGCTGGTGCCGGAGCGGATGTCGGCGACGGTCGCGGCGAACTCGTCCGGCAGCGCCCCGGAGGAGGTGCGCGCCACCCGCTCCATGGCAGCGATGGGGCTCTCCCCCGCGGCGACGGCGAGGGCGAGCAGATCGGCCACCGTCGGGAACTCGCGCGCCATCCGGGCGGCGCGGCGCTTGATCTCCACGCCCAGCAGGTAGTCGCGCAGGAGCACGCCGAGCAGGGCCCCCAGCGCCGCGATCAGCAGGCCCGTGAGCGGGCTCGCGCCGCGCAACGCGATCGCCATCGCCGCGAGGGTCACGCCGAGCACCAGGCCGGCCGCGCCGAACACCACCTGCTCGACACGGAACGAGTCGGTGGAGGAGCGGCGGCCGGCCAGGCGCAGGCGTCGCTCGAGCTGATCGGACCCGCCGGTGAGGCGTTCGAGCACGCCCAGGATCCGCACGGCGACCGGCCCCATCAGGTTCTCGACCACCCGGCGGGCGCGACTGTTCTCCCGGGAGGCCGCGAACAGGGAGCGGGACCGCGAACGACGCAGGTAGGGGTCGATCCGAGCGCCGAGGTCGCGCGGGCGCAGCCACCGCAGCTGGCCGATGACCAGGAAGGCCCCGAGGCCGAAGAGGAGCCCCAGGATCCCGCCGGTGAGGAGCGAGCCGGTGGCCGTCATCGCAGCACCCTCTCGTCCTGGGGGAGCCGTGCGATCAGCAGCATCACCCGGTAGGCGAGGAAGGAGGCGATCGCGCCCGCCACGATCAGCACCAGCCCGGCAGGGGTGTCGTACGCCTGGGCGGCCTGCGGGCGGGTGGCCATCAGGGCGAGCACGATCCAGGGGGCGGCGAGCGCGAGCCGCGCGGCGTTGACGGTCCAGGACTGTCGCGCCTCGAGCTCGGCCCGGGTGCGCGCGTCCTCACGGAGGAACGCGGCGAGGGTGCGCAGGAGCGAGCCGAGATCGGTGCCGCCCACGTCCCGCGTGATCCGCAGCGCCTCCACGATCCGGTCGCCGACGGGATCGGCCAGCCGGGCCTTCAGTCGGTCCAGGCTCGAGGCGAAGTCACCGCTGGCCTGGTAGTCCAAGGCGTACTCGGCGAAGGCGGGGCGCAGCTCCTCGGGCCCGTTGCGGCTGAGCTGCACGAGCGCCTCGGGCAGGGACAGGCCTGCGCGGATCGCGGAGTTGATGTGGTCCACCGCCTCCGGCCACACCTCGCGCATCGCCGTGGTGCGCCGGCGCGCCGCCGAACGCAGCACCAGCACGGGCAGCGCCGAGGCGACGAGCCCGATCGTCAGGGACGGCACCACTGCGCTGGAGACCGCCCACAGGGAGGCGGCCACCACGAGACCGAGTCCGGCGCTGAGCGCGGGCACCGCCGCCGGCGGCACCGAGTCCAGCCCCACCTTGAGGAGGTCGTCGCGCAGCCGGTCCATCTGCCGGCCCAGCATCCCGCGCTCGCTCGGGGTCTCCTCCTGCTCCCACAGCGACCACCAGATCGAGAGCAGACCCAGGCCGGCGATCAGCCCCAGGAAGGCGCCGTCGCTCATGCCGCCGCCCCGCTCAGCAGAGCGGCGAGATCATGACCGGTGCGGGCGAACCGCTCGGCGTGCGGGGGCTGCCCGTCCCCTCGCACCAGCCGGTCGTCGCGCAGGGTGAACAGCTCGGAGGTCTCGATCACCTCGTCCTCGACACGACCGCTGAGCCCCAGGATCTCCCTCACCCGGCGGCGCCCGTCGGCACCGATCTCCAGGTGCACCACCAGATCGATGGCGCTGGCCACCGTGGGCACCACGAACCGGCTGGAGACATTCTCCCCGGCCAGCAGCGGCAGGGTGCACAGCTTCGTCACCGCATCCCGCGCGGAGTTCGCATGAATCGAGGCGAGGCCCGGCAGGCCGCTGTTCAGGGCGATCAGCATGTCCAGACTCTCGGCCTCGCGCACCTCGCCCACCACGATGCGGCTGGGCCGCATCCGCAGCGCCTCCTTCACCAGGCGCCGCATCGAGATCTCCCCGGTGCCCTCAAGGTTCGCCTGGCGGGTCTGCATCGCGACCACGTCCCGCAGGGCGAGATTCAGCTCGAAGACCTCCTCGATCGTCACCACCCGCTCCCGCGCGCCCATCGAGCGGGCGAGGCAGCGCAGGAACGTGGTCTTCCCGGCGCCCGTGGCCCCCGAGGTGATCACGTTCAGCCCGCTGGCGATCGCCGCATCGAGGAAGTCCGCGGCGTGTGGCGTGAGCGCGCCGAGGGCCACCAGCCCCTGCAGGTCGTGGGCCTTCGCGACGAACTTGCGGATGTTGATCGCCCAGTGGGTGCGAGTCAACAGCGCGCATGACAGACCCATGCATCTGGAGGTTCCACGGCTGCGCACACCCTCAGCCTACCGGCAAGCGTTTCCCGAGTCGATTAGGCACGTATTCCACTCATTCCTGCATTCCAGAGCGCAAACCCTCGCCTCAATACCTCCCGAGTATTTCTGCCCAATTCCCTTATGTGGACATTGTGATGCATTCTGTGATAGAATTGTTAGCGTTCGTTAATCGAGCGCAATAATCACCAAACGAAAGGATAGGACAATGACTCATTGGCTATCGACCGACCAGGCGGCGCAATACCTGGGATACAGAGAGGGCACGCTCCGAGTATGGAGAGCCAAAGACCAGGGACCCGCGTACACACGCACACCCTCAGGGAGCATCCGCTACCGGATTGAAGACCTGGAGGCATGGCTATCAGAGGGGAGCGCAGCATGAGTGACCGACTATCCCCCGAGGAGCTAGCGGAGATCTTTCCAGAAGGCCCGCAAATGCGTGATGAGCACTACGGGAACATGCTTCGCGGACTACCTCCCCAGGTGAGGGAAGTAATGGCCGAGCAGAGGTCCTGGCTCAAAGATGTGGGGCTCTATGGATACATGCCAACCTCCGAGAACCTAGACCTGGAAACGTACAAAGAGCGGATGTTGAAGGGTGTAACACAAAGGCGTGCAGCAGTAGAGAGCAAGAAAGCTCAGGCCGAACGGTGGGCACAGAAGTACGAGAACCAGCAGCGCGCCGCTGCTCTAGAGAAGGAACGACGTGGACACTGGAAAGCTTTCCCCCTAGATACTCCAGTCTCCACCTCCGAGAGTCGCGTGGGCAGTATGCCATGCCGCACCTGCAAGACCTACATAGGCGATCACGAAAAAACCATCGCTCCCCGAGAGAAGGAATGTCTAGAGTGCACCCGTAGAGCTTTCGAGGAGGTAACCTCCGTGAAGATTCCAGGAGGCGACTCTAAGCGCTCCGAGACGTGGAAGGTGGATAACCTCCACCTGTATCTAGAGCAGCACTCCAGGAGCATCGCAGAGGGCGCTAAGCGGGAACTAGTCATCCGCCCGTTCACTGTCCGGGAGTTCGTCTCCAAGCATGGCAGTGAGTGCTACTCGGAGGGCTGCACGCGGCTATGGTCTGCACTCTCCTACAGCCTCTCCCCCGCCGCTGGAGGCTCTCACTCCCTGGAGAACATCCAGCCCGCTTGCCGGGAGCACGCAACTGAGGGGGCGCTATGACATGCACTGAGTGCGGTACAGAGCATCCGTGGTACGCGACAGCGTGCGGGGCTCCGGTGGAGTACTCGGACGCAGACAGGCAGCTCCAGGCGATCCTCCAGGGACCTGAGCGAGACGCGATCTTCTCCTGGATGCTGGACGAGTGGATAGCGCTCCAGAGCCGCCCCAGGAGCGGAGGCCCTAGGGAGAACGTCTCCCAGTGGTTGGAGTCCCTGGAGGTAGTACCCAGAGGCACCGTTGAGGTCATGAAGAGCTACTTCAAGTGGTGCGAGGAGAACGGCCAAGAATACGCCGACCCCCGCGACATTGTGGAGGAGTTCGAGCATATTACCGGACGGAACCTGGCGGAATCCTTTCTGATATAATCTTAAGTGCCTTAGTTTGGGTGATCTGTTACTTGCAGAAGGGGGTCGGGATTCGTCTCCCCGGCCCCCTTCTACATCACTCACTGGCACTCGGAGGGTTTTGACGCCTCCGAACAATTGACTACCATTCAAGTAACAACATCAGGCTACCGAGAGGAGCCTTACCAAACAAAGGAGACATCTAATGTCCATTCAGCAAGAATCAATAGAAGTGCCAGCAGCTCCAAGCGAGCCCGACACCTTCAACCCTCCCCCACGGGAACTAGAGAGCTTCGACGACTACGTCCAGCCTCGACCTAAAGAATTAAAGGGCAGCGCCCTCTCAATGAAACTGCTCCTCAACTATCAGGACAGCCTGTACGAGGAATTTATCGAACAGTACCACCGAAAGTATCGTTACTCCCCGGAGCGTAAACAATGGATGGTATGGCACGCGAAGGATGACAGCTCCAGAGGCATCAAGGCCTCCACTCACTGGGAATGGGATGTAAAAGGCTATATCCACGAGGACGTTAAGCAGTTCGCAAAGGATATTCACTCACGATGGTTTGAGCCTCCACTGCGTGAGGGAGAAGAAGACAACCCCTTCAGTGAGCGCAACATCTGGGAGTTCATATGTGGCGCACTCCGTAAGAACATCACCCTGGATCCCGTGCGAAAAAGGGTTGACGAAGAGCAAGAGGACGGCACCGTCAAGAAAGTTATCAAGGAAATAGGAGTTGACCCGGTAGACGTAGCTCTCAAGAACGCTAGCCGCTGGAGGCAGCTCCTCGCTAAGCCAAAGGAAGCTAAGGGATTCGTTACCCACATGACAACATCTCCGGAGTTCTCCGTTCTACTGGAGCACTTCGACCAGAACCCGGAGGAGCTTAATACTCCTGGTGGTCTCTATAACCTCCGCACTCTGGAGCACACTCCGGCAAGCTACACAAACAACGTCATGAAGATAACTACGGTTGCACCTGACCTCTCCGAGAAGGCCTCCACAGAGCTTTACGACAAGCTCCTAAGCGATGCTTTCCAGGGTGACCAGGAAATGGTTGACTACTTCGATATGGACATGGGGGTCACACTCCTAGGGCACCAGCACTTGCAGCAGTTCTACTACCTCTGGGGAGCGGCTGGGAGCGGTAAGGGCACTCTCATGACCATTGCTCAGGGCCTACTCAACTCAGAGGAGGACGGTTACGCAGTCCACGTAGGAGCGGAGCTGTTCATGTCCTCCGGACGCAATGAACACAACACGAAGTTTATGCAGTTCCTTGGAAAGCGCCTAGCCGTCACCGATGAGATACCGGAGAACGCGCAGATGGCTACTGACGTGGTCAAGAAAACCACAGGCGCGGACCCAATTACTGGCCGCTACATGCGGGAGAATCCGGTCACTTACAGACCAACTCACACCCTGTGGTTTACCTCGAACTATCAACTCCGGGTACCCGCAAACGAAGAGGGAGTGTGGCGGCGCATGAGAGTACTCCACACACCTAAGGGCAAGAAGAGTGGGGAGCGGATCGGTGGCCTTGCAGAGCAGATCATCGCCCAGGAGGGACCTGCGATCCTCGCACGATGGATGAGAGCAGCTAAGCGATATCTCACGGAGGGTTTCCACACTCCGATAGCCGTACTGGAGGCCAACAGCGCGTACCAGCGCTCCCAGGACACCGTCCTGGAGTGGCTTGCCTCCGATGAAGTCTCCACAGGGGACGACTCTGAGCACACCACCGGCAAGGCGGCGCGCAAGGCGTATCTCTCCTGGTGCAAGGATGAGGGGCGGACTCCAGCAGCTCCTCAGGAGTTCTCCACCAAGCTTCGGGAGATTCTTGGAGAGGGCTCCTATGTCCGAACTCAACTCGCCAACGGAGCTAGGCCCCGGGTCTACTTGGGACTCAAGTTGGAGGGAACTACTTTCTCCATGTTCTGAGTGGACCATATGGACCACGTCTAGACCACTTCTCCGGGATAGATGTGGTCCATTGCTATTGCAGGTCAGGTACTCTATTCGTCCCCTAGGACCACATGGACCACATGTTTTCCAGTTCGTTCGTATAGTCAAGATTACGTTTGATCGATCAGAGGCATTGCTCTGTTCTATATGTAGCGCACTATGCCCACAAACATGTGGTCCATGTGGTCCATAGCCTCGAAGATCACGCTTTAGCTGCGGAGATGTTGGACCTCATCTCTTGGAGCAAGTGGTTTAGAAGTGGTCCGGAGCCCGGAGGAGTGGTCTACGGGTGCGGAGCGGCCTAGAAACTGAGCGGCTCCGGAGCACTCAGCGGCCAACCGGGTCGGAGATTTTCTCAGATTTTTTCTAGACGCGCGTGCACTTTATTCGGGGATCGATCATCCGGGTACCTGGAGACGTACTCCTGGAGCACTCCCCTAGCTTCCTCGGAGCGTCCAAGCTTGCTCAGGAGCATGGAGGCGCGCTCCGTGAACCATGGAGCCTCCACAGCGCCCTGTACGCGACTCTCACGCCGGGAGGCTGCGATGCATCGCTCAGTCAGTTCTAGAGCCTCCTGGAGCCTCCCAGCCTTCTGGAGAGCCATGATCCGGGAACGGTGAGCGGAGTAGTGCTTGCCCTCCACCTCGGAGACCTTCTCTGTAGCTGCTCTGCGCTCCTCAGCCTCTGCTAGGTCAGCGTCCAGGGAGCCCAGGTTGACCCCGGGCCGGTAAGGGCGCGCCTCCCAGTAGGCGGTGAGCTGCTCAAGTTCGACATCCATAGGTACGCCCTTCACTTCCTGTCAGAACGGGGCCGGAGGGTAGCCCTCGCCCAGAGAATCAAAGTACTTTTTGAGCGCCCTGTTAGCGCTATTGGACTGAGAGACTTGATTATTCTTGGCATGGGCAACGCCGATATCAACGATGCTCTGGGCGGAAAGACTGCTGCACTTAACTATTGCCTCTGCAATTGTGCCCGCATGATCGAAAGAGTATGCCTTGATGAGCGCTTTCGAGAGAACGCTGGAGAGCTGTTCCCTGATCTCCTCTCGCCCAGCGAGCCAGTCAACGATACTCTTTGCTACTGCATATTGATTGGTGCTGCTCTTGATCATGTCCGGCGACTGCAGCTGTGCAGCGAATCCCGACGGCAGCTCTCCAAACCTGAGGAAGCGTGAGGGCACGTTCCGCCCTAGCGCCCATCCCACCTCTTGGGCACAGTAAACGCTCTTCTCGAACTCAGGATGAATAAAGGCGATGAACGCATGCATTGACCGAAGTGCGTCCTGGAGGCTCTCGCCCCAGTTCTTCTCCGTTGGGAGGTGCTCATGGGCAACAAACCCATGTATCCCGTACGTGCGCAGCTCCTCAGATACTTTCATTGTGAACGATTTTTCAGTGGAGATGTGTGATATGAAAAGCCGTAGCTGCCCGTCACGCCAGACGTCTGAGGACTTCTCCATCTCACGTGCCTGTTCGGGTGTGCCCGTCGCTATTCTGTACATCTCTTCAAGCGTTTCGTCGGATACCCGAGAAAGTGCGTCCACGTAGTCCAGTCTGCCGACTGGGTCGTACTCAACGTCAAGACCAAAGTCATCGAAGAGTATGCGTATGTCTTGGAGGCTCCAGTCTGGATGGTCTGAGATGTTAGCGAGGAACCGTTTGTACTCGATCCGTTGTGCGCGAGGAAGTGCCATGTCCCTAGGCTAGCCCGCGACTGCACAGGGGTGGCGCATGGACTCCAACTCCCGGCAAGCGCTCCCAGGCCCGTCATTGTGTGTCCCCCGCGCTAGAGTTTTTCCACCTGTGTCTAGAAAGTACCCAGGTGCCCGAGTTGTCTCATGATGTGGAATCACTTAGGTCTGCGCACATCCACCAACGACGAGCCTAGGCACTGCGCTCGGGGCGGGAGACACTCCCCCACCTGCGTAGACGTTTACCTCTCCAGCGTTTCGCGCCTTCAGCCCTTACCTGCACGACCGTCCCCAGGTGTCTCAACTTGCGAGACGTTCGAACAGCTTCCGGACGCTTTCACTCGGACGACCGTTGCCCGCGTACTCCAGTCCAGCCTCACGGAGAGCTGCCTGTCCCTCAGCGCTCCGTGCCCACTCGCCCACGCTCCGCTCACTCGGAGGAGACACGCTCCGGTCACGCCCCGTCGCTTCCTCCCACCTCTCAATGAGACTGAGGGACAGTGCGCCTCCGGAGCCGACAGTGATCCCCTGCTGAGCTGCCCACGCCCGAACCTCCCGATGGACTCCGGAGGCTGTCTTGTTTCGCTGCTGTGCGCCCTTGTGCCGTGCGGAGAGCCTAGGAACCTCCCAGGAGTGCCCGTCCCCGCGCCGAACGAACCGGACCGTTTCATCGGAGACGTAGAGCCCTTCGAACAGCCGGGAGAAGATCTGCGCCCGCTCCTGCGGTGTCGAGTCCCGGAGTGCCTCTACTGAGTGCTTAGCAGCGGCTAGGTGCTCCCGTGCTGCCCAGTTCGCGGCCTCCAGGTCCGTCATTCCCTCCGGAGCATCAGCAGCCCTGTAGAACGTCACCGGAGCAATCTTCGCTAGCTCCAGGTCCACCTCTTCGCGCTCAGCCTCCAGGGAGGCCCTCCGTTCGTCCTGAGCAGCTTTAGCGCCCTGGTACCCGTCGTAGTCCAGCACTCCCTCTGCCCAGCCCGTGGCGAGGTTCGTCTGAATCTCGGAGACCTTCGCCAACTCTTCCTCGATCCTGGAGAGCCTCGCCTCCAGCTCTGCCCGCTGCTCGGAGTCATCGGGGAGCAGTTCCATTACAGAGTCAACGCCCACGTACTCCCAGAGCTGCTCCGTGAGTCCGGAGACGCGGTAGCTCACTCCCGTACAGACGGAGGGGCCGGAGTTCTTGTAGCGCGAGCAGCGGGCGTACTTCGCGCCGTTGTTGACGGAGATGGACAGAGGACCTCCGCACTTCGCGCACTTCGCCACGCCCTGGAGTTCCCACGTGCTGCCCCTCGTCCGGGCGGGAGTGTTCTTCCGGAGCTTGCGCGCCCTGTTGTACGCCCTCCAGGTGTCCTCCGAGATGATCGGCTCCCACACGCCCCTGTGCAGCTTCCCGCCGTGCTTGAAGTAGCCCGCTGCCGTGCCGGAGTCCATGTAGGCGTAGACCTTGGAGACGTTCCACAGCCCGCCCCGGGTAGTGGTGATCCCCCGGGAGTTGAGCAGCTCCGTGAGGGAGTTGAATCCCTGGCCCTGGAGGAACAGCCGGTACATCTCCCGGATGACGGGCGCTAGATCTTCATCGATCCGGTAGGTGTCCTCCGGAGCTGTTCGGACCTTGGAGCCGTCCTCAGCAGTGACCAGCGCCGGAGTGTAGACGTACCCGAACCTCTTGCCTCCGGAGGGTGGGACTCCCCGGGAAACCCTGTAGTCCTTGATCTCTCCCCAGCGCTTGCCAATGTCCCGAGATTGCTTGTGTGCCAGCAGCATGTGGAGCAGAGGGACAAAGTCGTCTCCGTCCTCCTGCACGCCCTCCTGGACTGTCGCTAGAGGCATCTCCCCGATGATCTGAGCCCCGTCAGACATGTCCCTGGAGAACCTGGAGACGGAGTGCGCGACGGCTAGGTCAAACTCTCCAGCCCTGTAGGCGTCCCTGAGCGCCCTCAGCCCGGGCCTGTTGGAGGTGGAGCGCCCGGAGGTGTCATCGTCCCTGTAGACCGTCTCTACGGGGCTCCAGCCGCGCTGACGGTCGATGTATGCGCGGACAGACTCCTCCTGCTGCTCCATGGAGATGGAGCCCTCTGACCACTGCGACTGTCGGAGGTAGACGGCTACGCGCTTGATACTCATGGACTGAGTATGCCTAACGGATCAGACGGTGGTCACGCTGGGGATCACCACGTGCAGGCGCGAGCCGTCCGGCAGCAGGGCGTCCACGAACGGGGTGCTCATGTCGAGGCGCCGGCCGCTGGAGACCAGCATCCGCTCCACGATCCCGCGCACCTCCGCATCGCTGAGCACGATGGTGGTGAGCTCGCTGCGCCCGTTGCGTGCCAGGAACACCTGGGAGGGCGAATTCAGCCAGATCTCCTCGACCGTGGGGTCGTCGAGCAGCTCCTGCAGCGGGCCGAAGCCGCCGATGCGGGCGGCCACCTCCGCGACCAAGGTCTCGTCGTCGTCGCGCAGCACCGGCACCTCGCCGGAGGAGGAGCGCCGGTCGTAGTCGGTCATCACCTCGCGGATCAGCGGCTCGAGCTGATCGGCGCGCGCGTCCAGCCCGCGGCGTCGGATCAGCTCCCGCGATTCGCTCTCGATGATGGTGGCGGCGTCCATCCCACTCCCCCTGGCCGGCCCCTACCGACCGGTTCTGATGCCGGTTCCTCCGTGTGACGCACCTCGCGCCACCCCCGACACTGTAGGGCGGATCGTGCTCGCCGCGCCGGATCACCCAGGAATTGTGGACAACTCTCCCGGCGAATCCTCATGGCAGGATGAGAGAAGACCTCGAGTCCACCCGAGACCAGGAGCCCGTCATGGCCGCTTCCTCCTCCCGCCGGGGCACCGATGCCCCGCGGCTCACCGGCACCCTCGTGCTCTACATGGCCAAGCGCGTGCTCGCCGAGTTCGTGCGCGACGGCGGCACCGATCAGGCCGCGAAGCTCACCTACTTCATGGTGCTCTCGATCGCACCCACCCTGCTGGCGCTGTTCTCCCTGGCCACCTTGGTGCTGAAGGGGATCAAGGATCAGATCGCGGATCTGCTCGTGGACGCGATCAACTCCGCCGCGGGCGGCAGCGGGCTGGGCGCGGAGGACGCCGTGCGCTCCACGCTCGATTCTCTGCTGGGCTCCACCACCGGCGGCACGATCGCGCTGATCATCGGCATCGGCACGGCGCTGTGGTCCGCCTCCGCGTACATCAAGGCGTACAGCCGCGCGGCCAACCACATCTACGAGCTGCCGGAGGGCCGCGGGCCGATCCGCATGAACGCGACGATGCTCGCGCTCACCGTCGCGATGATCCTGGGCATCCTGCTGATCATGGTCTCGATCCTGCTCAGCGAGTCGATCGTGGAGGGTCTGCTGGGGCCGATCGCCTCGTCGATCGGGGCCCAGGGCGCGCTGTCGTTCCTGCTGGAGTCCTTCCTGCCGATCTGGGCCTGGGTGAAGTGGCCGGTGATCCTCGTGATCGCCTTCGCCCTGATCTCGCTGCTGTTCTGGGGCGCGCCGAACCTCCGCAAGCCCTTCCGCTTCATCTCCCCCGGCGGCGTGTTCGCGATCCTCGGCGTGGCCGTGGCCGCGGTGGCGCTGTCGATCTACATGACCACGGTGGCCGGCTACTCCAGCTACGGCGCGATCGGCGGCATCATGGCCGTGCTGTTCGCGCTGTGGGTGATCAACATCGTGATCATCATGGGCGCGGAGGTGGACGCCGAGTACGAGCGCGCCCGCGAGCTCGCCGCCGGCAAACCGGCCGAGGATTCCCTCGCCCTGCCGATGCGGGGCGCGCGCGGCGCGGAGAAGGCGGAGGCCAAGCACCAGAAGCTCGTGGACCGGGGCCGTGACATCCGCCTGCAGAACCTCCACCACGACGCCGAGGCGTACCTCGGCGAGGACGCCCGCCTCACCCCGCGCCACGGAGTGCCCGTGGTGCCCGCCGGCGGCGCGGACGGCCCCGAGGGCCGCGGCCGGGACCGGGACCGGGACGCCTGAGATGTGCGGGCGCTTCGCGTTCTTCCAGGAGATCGAGCCGCTGATCGACGACCTCGACGCCGTCGACCTCGAGGATCCCCGCCTGCGCGCGCGCTGGAACATCCCGCCCACCGCCCCGATCCACGTGATCACCGAGTCGATCGACCGGGACACCGGGGAGGTGCTGCGCGCCCTGCGCGCGGCCCGCTGGGGGCTGCTGCCGCCGTTCGCGAAGGACCAGGCATTCTCCTCCCGCACCTTCAACGCCCGCCGCGAGACCCTGGGCGAGAAGCCCAGCTTCCGCGGGAGCCTGGGCCGGTACCGCGCACTGGTCCCGATGGACGGCTACTACGAATGGGTGCGCAACGACGCCGGCCGGCGCAGGCAGCCGTATTTCATCGCCCCGGCCGACGGCTCCCCGCTGTACATGGCGGCGCTGGTGGCCTGGTGGAAGGGCCCCGGCGGCCACGAGGGCCCGGCCGCGAGCGAGGACGGCGCCTTCCTGCTCTCCGCCACGATCATCACCCGCGAGGCCACCGGCGAGCTCGCCGAGATCCACGACCGCACCCCGGTGATGCTGCGCCGCGAGGCGGTGGACGCCTGGCTCGACACCGCCATGGACGACCGCCACGCCGCCCAGGAGTGGATCCTCGACGATGCGCACCTCCTGGACGATGCGACGCTCGCCGTGCGCGAGGTCGACCCCGCCGTGGGGACGGTGGGCAACGATGGTCCCGAGCTGCTCGAGCCGCCCCGCACCCTGCTGTGAGGCGCGCGACAGGCACGACGGGCGCGGTCCGACCGCGGTCTGATGCCGTCGCCGCCGCACGGCCCGTACGCTCCCGGTCATGACCGACGGCCCCTCGCCCACCGAGCACGCGCCCCGTGGGCGCGTGCGCCGCGGCGACCCGTTCCGCTGGGTGCTGGAGAACCCGGGCCTGGTGGACCTGATCGCCTTCGGCGCGACGGCCGCCGCGATCCTGCTGTTCTCCCTGGTCACCGGCAGCGGCGGCACGTGGCTGGTGTTCTCGGTGCCGATGATCGCCGCCGGCGCCCTGTGCCGGGTGCGCCCGCTCGCCGGGGTGCTGGTGATCGCCGCCCTCGCCGTGCTGCACGTGATCGTGCAGGTCCCCGTGGTGCTGGGCGACGTGATGACCTTCTACGCCATGTTCTGCGCCATCGCCTACGGCAGCCGCGCGGTGCACGTGCTGGGGATCGTCGCCGGGATGCTCGGCGTGCTCACGCAGGCCACCTACTGGGGGCTCACCGCGCTGCTGGACGACTACGGCGGCCTCTTGGCGGCGCTGTCCAGCTTCCTCGGCCTGGGGGTGATCGGCACCATCACGATCGTCGCCGTCTGGGCGCTGGCGAACCTGCAGCGGGCCCGGGTGCGCCAGCTCGCCCTCACCCGTGATCGGGCCGAGCAGGCCGTGCGGGAGCGGGAGCAGCGCACGGCGTTGGCCGTCGCCGACGAGCGCGCCCGCATCGCCCGCGAGATGCACGACGTGGTCGCGCACTCGCTCTCGGTGATCATCGCGCAGGCCGACGGCGGCCGCTTCGTCGCCGCGCACAGGCCCGAGCAGGCCGTCGAGGTGCTGGGCACCATCGGCGAGACGGGCCGCGCGGCGCTGGCGGACATGCGCTCGCTGCTGGGGGTGCTGCGCCAGGAGGACGAGACCAGCTTCGGCCCGCAGCCCGGCCCGGAGCGGCTCGGCGAGCTGGTGGAGCGCGTGCGCGGGGCCGGCGTCCCGGTGGAGCTCGAGATCGACGGCGATCTCGCAGACCTCCCCCCGGCGCTCGGGCTGTCCCTGTTCCGCCTGGTCCAGGAGTCCCTCACCAACATCCTCAAGCACGCCGGAGGGGACGTCTCCGCGACGGTGAGCATCCGGCGCTTCCCGCAGCGCCTCACGATCGAGGTGCTCGACGACGGCCGCGGCGCCGAGGCGGACTCCGACGGGCAGGGCCACGGCCTCACCGGCATGCGCGAGCGGATGAGCGTGCTGGGCGGCGTGCTGGAGGCCGGACCGCTCCCGTCCCGGGGATATCGTGTGCGCGCCGAGGTGCCGCTGCCCGGCGCGCCCGGGCGCGCACCCGCCGCCGCGCCCGGCCCGTCGGAGGTCGCACGGCCTGCCCCGTCGGCCGGCCCGTCGATCCCCGCGCGGCCCGCCCCGACGGCCGCTCCCCACGATCCCGCCCCGACCCCGCCCACGCCTCCAGGAGGACCCCGATGACCGACACCCCCGACCGCCCGCTGCGGATCGCGCTGGTCGACGACCAGCCGCTGGTGCGCGCCGGCTTCGCGATGGTGATCGACTCGCAGGAGGACATGGAGGTGGTCGCCCAGGCCGCCGACGGCGCCGCCGCGGTCGAGGAGCTGCGTGCACGACGGGTGGACGTGGTGCTGATGGACGTGCGCATGCCGCGCATGGACGGGATCGAGGCGACCGCGCAGATCCTCGCGCAGGCCGCAGCGGACCGCGCGCCGAAGGTCATCGTGCTGACCACCTTCGATCTCGACGAGTACGTGGTCGCGGCGATCCGTGCCGGTGCGAGCGGGTTCCTGCTCAAGGACGCCCAGCCGGAGGAGCTGCTGGGCGCGATCCGCACCGTCCAGCGCGGGGACGCGGTGATCGCACCGTCCGCCACCCGCCGACTGCTGGAGCGGGTGGTGCTGGCTCCCGAGGCCGCGGAGCGCGACGACGCCGTGCTCGCCCCGCTCACCGAGCGCGAGCGGGAGGTGCTGGTGCTGATGGGGAAGGGATTCTCCAATCAGGAGATCGGTGCGGAGCTGTTCGTCGCGGAGGCGACGGTGAAGACCCATGTGGGCCGCGTGCTCGCCAAGCTCGGGGCGCGCGACCGGGTGCAGGCCGTGATCGTCGCCTTCGAGACCGGCCTCGTCACCCCCGGCGCGGACTGACGGCACCGCCGCACGGCGGCATCCCCCCACGGTATGACGCAGGCCCCGGCCTGCTGGTCCCGGGGGCGCGGCAGGCACGACCACGGGCTGACGATCCCGGCCGGCGACTGCGGGAGCATCGAGGGCGACCCGTTCCCCTCACCGCGAAGGATCCTCCATGACCGCCGCACCCCAGGCCGCTCCCCCGTCCGTCCCCACGGCCGGGCCCGCCATCGTCGCCCGGGAGGTCACCCGCCGCTACGGCCGCGGCGCCGGCGCCGTCACCGCGCTGGACGGCGTGGACCTCGACATCGAGCGCGGGGCGTTCACCGCGATCATGGGCCCCTCCGGCTCCGGGAAGTCCACCCTCCTGCACGTGCTGGCCGGCCTGGACGCGGTGGACGCCGGCTCGATCCTGGTCGACGGCACCGAGATCACGACCCTGCGCGACGATGCGCTCACCCGGCTGCGGCGCGAGCGGATCGGCTTCGTCTTCCAGAGCTTCAACCTGCTGCCGATGCTGAGCGCGGAGCAGAACATCCTCCTGCCCCTCGACCTCGCGGGCGCCCGCGTGGACCGCGCCTGGTTCGAGACCCTCGCCGAGGCCTTCGGGATCACCGACAGGCTCTCGCACCGCCCCGCGGAGCTCTCCGGCGGGCAGATCCAGCGCGTCGCGATCGCCCGCGCCCTCGTCACCTCCCCGGCCGTGGTGTTCGCCGACGAGCCCACCGGCAACCTCGACTCCCGCACCACCGGCGAGGTGCTGGACTTCCTGCGGCTGTCGGTGGACGAGTTCGGGCAGACCGTCGTCATGGTCACCCATGAGCGGGACGCCGCCGAGCGCGCCGACCGCATCGTCTCCCTGGCCGACGGTCGGATCGCCGGCGACGAGGACCTGCGGGGCGAGCGCTGATGCCGCGCCGCCGCTCCGTGCCCCTCACCCCGCTGCGACGCCACGTCGCCGCCGTCCTCACCATCGCCCTGTCCTGCGCCTTCGTCGCCGTGACGGTGCTGGCGGGGACCCTGGTCCAGACCTCCCTGCGCTCCCAGACCGCCGCAGAGTACGAGGGCGCGGACCTCGAGATCATCCGTGCGCTGGACGACGCCGCCTGGGAGGCCCAGCAGCCCCTGCCCGCACCGGAGGTGGAGGGCGCCGAGGCGGTGTGGCCGATGGTGAGCACCTACCTCCCGCTCGGCGCCGACGGCGCCGACGCCTTCGTGCACGCGTCCCTGCAGGCGCCGGGGTCGGATCCTGCGCTGGTCGAGGGCGTGCCCGCCGCCGACGACTCCGAGATCGTGCTGGACCGCCGCGCGGCGGACGCCCTCGACGTGGGGCTCGGAGACAGCGTGACCCTGCCCCCGGAGGCCGCACCCGACGGGCAGGAGCACACGCTCACCGTGGTGGGCATCGCCCCCGCCCCTGAGGGTGCCGTCGTCGGCGGCACTCCCCGCGTGCTGCTCGGCACCGCGAACGCGCAGGCGCTGCTGGGCCCGACGGCCGGCACCCTCACCGACACCTGGCTGGCCTCCCTGCCCGACGGGACGGACGCCGACGCCGTCGCGGCGCAGGCCGACGGTGTCGACGGTCTGTCCGTGCGCACCGCCGAGGAGGCCGAGCAGGAGGCCGTCACCACCGCCCTGCAGGGCTTCGCCGCGCTGGGCATGGTGCTCGCCGTGTTCGTGGTGATCGCCCTGTTCACCAGCGCCGTGGTGATCGCGAACACGTTCGCGGTGACCCTCGCCCAGCGCACCCGCGCACTGGCCCTGCTGCGCACCCTGGGGGCGACCCGCGCGCAGGTGCGCGGCGTGGTGCTGCGGGAGTCGTTCGCGGTGGGGATGCTCGGCGCCGTGCTGGGCATGCTCGGGGGGCATCTGCTGGTCCAGGCGGCGCTGGCCGCCGCGGCCGGGCTCGGCTGGCTCGAGGGCGTGATGCTCGTGCCGCTCGGGGTCTGGTCGCTGCTGCTCCCGGTGGTCGCCGGGGTGGCGATCACGCTCCTGGCGAGCCTGCCGCCGCTGCGCACGGCGACCCGTGTGGCGCCGCTGCAGGCGCTGCGACCGGCGCCTCCCACCCCCGGTCGCGGCCTCGGCGTGCGCAGCGTGCTGGGAACGGCGGCGCTCGTCCTCGGGATCGCGGCGCTCGCGGCGGGGACCGCCCTCGCGCTGCACGGCTCGGCCGGTCCGGGCATCCTCGCCGCGATGGCCGGCGGCGTGGTGAGCTTCACCGGCGTGCTGCTCCTGCTGGTGAGAGTCACACGCCCCCTGTCCGCGCTGGTCGCCCGCGTCGTGGCGCGGATCGGCGCTCTGCCCGCGCGGATCGCGGGGGCGAACGTGGCCCGCACCCCGCGGCGCAGCGCCGCCACCATCGCCGCGCTGCTGATCGGCACCACCCTGATGACGATGATGGCCGTGGGAGCCCGCACCGCCGAGGCGACCCTCACCGCGGAGCTGGATTCCCGCCGCCCCATCGACCTGGTGCTCAGCGCCGAGGCGATGCCCGCCGACGCCGCCGAACGGATCGCCGCCGTCGACGGCATGGACACCGCCCGCGCCTCGGCCCGCGGCGACATCGAAGTGGGCGCCGAGGAACCGATGACCCTGTACGCGGCGACCCCGGACACTCTGCGCGAGGTCTCCCACCGCCCCGCGATGGCCGAGCACCTCGCCGACGGGATCGTGCTGCTGGGCCAGGAGCGCGCCGAGCGCTTCGGGGTCCACGACGGCCAGGTGCTCGAGGTGGAGGGCGCCGACGGCGCTGAGCATGCGCTCCAGGTGCGGTTCGACGCGAACCTGCAGATGTCGCTGGTCACCCCGGCCACGCTCGAGCAGCTGCGGGGGGACGAGACCCTCCCCGTGGTGCTCGCGGATGTCGCGGACCCCGGCACCCCGGACCGCGCGGGCACGGACATGCTCGAGCTCATCGAGGGGGTGCAGGAGGTGGCCTCCGGTGAGGGCTTCTCGGCGCCGTCGCTGGTCGCCGGCGGTGCCGAGCGGGAGTCCTACGCCCAGATCCTCGACGTCCTGCTCGGCATCACGGTGGGTCTCCTGGCCGTCGCCGTGGTGGTGGCGCTGGTGGGCGTGTCCAACACGCTCAGCCTGGGCGTGATCGAGCGCACCGGCGAGAACGCGCTGCTGCGCGCCCTGGGCACCACCCGAGGGCAGATGCGGGCGATGCTCGCCTGGGAGGGGGTGCTGCTGGCTCTGGTGGGGGCCGTGCTGGGCCTGGCGCTGGGGAGCCTGTACGGGGTGCTGGGGATCAACGCCCTGCTGGGCTCTACCTTCCCCGTCTCGATCACGATCCCGTGGTCCCAGCTCGCCCTGGTGCTCGTGCTCGCCGTGGTGGCCGGCGCCCTGGCCTCGGTCCTGCCCGGTGGCACGGCCGCGCGGACGGCGCCGGCCGCCGCCCTGGCCGGCGCGGAGTGACCTCCACCCCGCGGATCCCGGGTCCTTGGGAGCGGCTCCAGTGCGGCACGGCGAGCAGGGCGAGGAGGGCGGGTCCCGCCCCGGCGGCATGCGGGGCGGGTCCCGCCGCCGGGGCGGGAGGCTCAGTCCGCCTGGCCGGGCAGCGGGGTGGAGCGCACCAGGCGTGTGAGCAGCACGAACAGCGCCAGTGCGAGCACCAGGGCGAGCGCGCCCTGCCAGTACAGCGCGCCGCGCAGCAGGCTCACTGCGACGAGCGCCTGGAACAGCTGCCACGTGATGCCGAATCCCAGACCGAACCGGCCCTTCACCAGCACGGACCGGGCGGCGAGCGCCACCGCCAGGGCGAACAGCAGCAGGAACACGCCCAGCCCCACGCCGAAGCGGGTGTCGAGCGCTCCCGCGGAGACCCCCAGGAAGCAGTAGGTCGCCGTCCCCGCGAGCATCAGCGCCTCGAGGGCGAGCAGGGCGGCGGCCAGCGGGCGGTGGCGGGGGCTCGGGTCCTGGACCGCGGCGCTCGCGCGCGCGGGTGGGCGGGGCTCGGTGGGCATGGAGGCACTGTATCCGGCGCGGCCCGGCCCTCCTGCGCCGCCGCCGCGGAGCGCGCGGGGGCACGCCGCGTGCGCCGGGTTCGCCGGGGCGCCGGGTGCGCCGCGGCCGCGCCGGGGACGTCTCCCGGGCGTGTCCCAGTCGTGTTCAGGGCGTGTTCAGGGCGTGTTCAGGGCGTGTTCCGGGCTCGCGCACGGGAAGCACGTGCGGCCACCGGGTGCAACGCCTTCGTGGGAGGCATCACGGCACCGTCGTCGTGCTCGTCCGCCATGTGGGAAGTGCCACCAGGCTTGCGCATTCAGACCCTTGTCGAGGCCGCGACCTCCTCAGAGAATGGTGTCGGCTCGTCACGGCGACGGATCCTGCGGGAGCATCCCGCCCCGGATCCACCGCCCCGAGCCGGAGACCCGAGAACGCCCCGCAGGGAGCGACCCTCGCCGCGTCACGCCCCACGGGGCGGGGCGTGGCGTCCTGGAAAGAGAGAGTGACGATGGACTGGCGCCACCGTGCCGAGTGCCTCAACCATGATCCCGAGCTGTTCTTCCCCATCGGGAACACCGGACCGGCGATCACGCAGATCCAGGAGGCGAAGGCGGTGTGCCAGAAGTGTGACGTCATGACGGCGTGCCTCAAGTTCGCCCTCGAGTCCGGTCAGGACTCGGGCGTGTGGGGCGGCCTCTCCGAGGACGAGCGCCGCTCCCTCAAGCGCCGCAACGCGCGCGCCCGCCGCGCCGGCTGAGAACGCCTCGCGGCGCCGGCCCCGGGGCGCGGCGCCGCGAACCCGCTCAGACGGTGAGCGGGTCCAGGTAGACGTCGATCATGGCGCGCGTCCCGCCCTCGGGACGCTCCTCCCAGGTCAGCGTCCCCCCGAGCTGCCCCTGCACCAGGGTGAGGGCGATGTTCGTGCCGAGGCCCGTGGGCTTCGCCGTCCCCATCCCGTCGCCGTCGTCCTCGATGGAGATCACCAGGTGCGAGCCGGTGCGCTCGCTGCGGATCGTGAGCGTCCCGCCGGTCTCGGACAGGCCGTGCTCCACCGCGTTGGTGGCCAACTCCGTCACCACCAGGGCCAGCGGCGTCGCCTCCTCCGCCCGGATCGAGCCGACCCGGCCGATCTTCTCGGTCCGCACCTCCACCTGCGCGTCCGTGAGCCGCGGCGTCCCCGCCCGGTGCACGGTCGCGCTCGCCGCATCGACGGCCAGGCGCAGGCACCGATCGATCACCTCGTCGAAGTGCACCGCCTCCTGCGATCCCTGCAGCAGCGACTCGTGCACGAGCGCGATGGTCGAGACGCGGCGCATCGCCTCGGCGAGCGCCTCCCGCGCCTCGTCCGTCTTCATCCGGCGGGACTGCATGCGCAGCAGCGCGGCCACCGTCTGCAGGTTGTTCTTCACCCGGTGGTGGACCTCGCGGATGGTCGCGTCCTTGGTGATCAGCTCCCGCTCGCGGCGGCGCAGCTCGGTCACGTCGCGCACCAGGATCACGGCGCCGGTGCGGGTGCCGTGCTCGGTGAGGGGCACCGCGCGCAGGGACAGGGTCCCGCCGCGAGCCTGCATGTCCGACCGCCAGGCGGCCCGCCCCATGAGCACCAGCGGGAGGGACTCGTCCACCGGGCTGCGAGACTGCAGCACCTCGGTGGAGAGCTCCGCGAGGGTGATGCCCTCCATGGTCCCCTCGATGCCGAAGCGGTGGAAGGCCGAGATCGCATTCGGGGAGGTCCAGCGCACCACACCGGCGGCGTCGAGCTCCACCACCCCGTCGCCCACCCGCGGGGCGCCGCGCCGCGGCGGGATCGGCGCCCCGTCGATCGGGAAGGCGCCGCTCTCCAGCATCGTGAGCAGGCGGTGGCCGAGGCGGCCCTGCTGGGTCTCGTTGTGGGAGGGCTGGCCGTCGCTGTCGGGCTTCTCCGCCGCCACCACCGCGATGGTGCGGCCGTTCTTGCGCACCGGGACCAGGAAGCCGCTGGCCGTGCGTCCCTCGCGCTCGATGACGGTGGGCTCGCGGCGCGGCTCCCCGCCGGCGAGCAGTCGCGCGATCTCGGTCCCCTCCGGGCCGTCGTCGCTGGGGCTCCCCACCGGGTCCTCGTAGTAGACGGTGGAGCCGGTGGCGGGGCGGCAGTGCGCCACCGCGAGGGCACCGGACTCCCCCTCGATCCAGAGGACGAGATCGGCCCGGAGCAGGTCGGAGAGGAGGTTCCAGTCACCGACCAGGTGCTGCAGCCAGTCCCCCTCCTTCTCGGAGAGACCACGGGTGTCGGCGAGGAACTTGGACAGACTCGGCATGGCCCCAGGATAGGGGTCCGGGGCCGTCGCCCCGGCATCGGGTCACGGCCGCGGCCCGGGGCGTCCCTGCTCTAGGCTGAGCCGGAATCGTCCCGAGGAAGGACCCGCATGAAGCTCCGTGAGACCCTCAGCCTCCCGCTTGCCGCCGCCGCGGCCTCCGCGATGTACGCGGATCCGGCCTACACCGACATCCGGCGCACCACCCTGGGAGCGACGGAGGCCTCCTCCACCGTCGACGGGGACGCTGGCGGCGCCCACACCGTCCGCACCGAGCTGTCGATGCCCACGGATCGGGTGCCGGACATGGTGCGTCCCTTCGTGGGCTCGTCGGTGACGATCCGCGAGACCCAGGAGTGGTCCGCCCCGGAGGCCGACGGCGGCCGACGCGGCACGATGCGCCTGGAGGTGGTGGGCACCCCCGCCGGTCTCAGCGGCTCCCTCCGCCTCGTCCCCGGTGGGGACACGGAATGCCGCATGGAGATCGACGGCGATCTGGTCGCGAAGGTGCCCCTGCTGGGGCCGCGTCTGGAGAAGGCGGCCCTGCCGTACGTATCCACGGTGCTGCGGGCCGAGGAGCGCTCCGCGAGGAGCTACGCGGAGTCCCGCACGTCCTGAGCGACGCGGCGACCGGGGTGCGCGCGCCCGCCCCGGTGGTCAGCCCTGCGGCGCGGCCTCGAGGAAGGCGAGCGCCTCCGGGCCCTCGGAGGGGTCGAACCACAGCAGCGCGGGGTCGGTGTCGTCCGCCTCCGCGGCGGCGGCGCCCAGCTCGGAGACGTGGCTGCTGGCGAGCCGTCCGGTGCAGTCCTGGTCGATGGCGACGCCGAAGGCGCCGCCGTCCTCGGTCGCGGGGCGGAGCGCCTGCTCGGGGACGTCCGCCGCGAGCACCAGGACGCGCTGCGACGGGCCGGCGCCGGAGAAGGCGACGTGCACGGCGTCCTGGAGCGCCTCGTACTCGAGATCCTCCTCGTCCTGCCCGGGGCGGTCCCTCCGTGCCTCCGCGCTCGCGGCCCACGCCCGGCGGCCGGCGGCGAGACCGACGACGACGCCCCGCGACTCCAGCACCGGACGGTCCTCAACGATCAGCGGCAGGTAGATCCTCATGGCTCCATCCTCTCACCGCGTCGCGTCCACGGGCTCCTCGACGCTCGCCGCGCGCTCGCCGCCGAGCGTGCCGCGCACCGCCTCCGAGGCGGCGAGGTCGCGCAGGCCCCGTCGCAGCGCGGAGCGGGGCGCCGCCTCGGCCAGCAGCGCACCGTCCCACGCGGCGGTGCGGCAGGCGACCGGGTCGTCGGGCAGAAGGGTCAGGGAGGCCACCGGCAGGCGGGAGGCGATCAGTTCGCGCAGCCGCTCCCCGGGCACCGGGGAGCCCACACGGTTGACCACCACGTGCAGCTCCTCGACGCCCAGCTCCGCGAGCCGGGACTGCTCCCGCAGCAGGCGGGTGGTGCTCACCGGATCCGCGCTCACCACAGCGAGCACCGCATCGGCCGCGTCGAGCGTGCTGAGCGTCGCGGCGTTCCGCTGCGGGGCGGCGGTGTCGTAGCTGAGCTCCTCGTCCTCCTCGAGCACGGGGGCGACGTCCGCGATCACCAGCTCCCCGCGGCGCGCGAGCGCGCCCCACACCCCGTCCAGCGCAGTGCGTCGCAGCTCCGCCCAGCGCCCGGGCACACCGATGCCGCTGAGCAGGCGGAGGCCGGGCTGGACCTGCGGCAGGAGGGACTCCAGCGTCTCCGCGTCCAGCGCGTCACGATCATGCGAGCGTGCGGCCGCGACCAGTCCGGGCGCCTCGTCGAGCACGCCGAGCACCTGGCTGAGGGCGGGACCGTAGGTGTCCGCGTCCACGAGCACGGTCTCCTGGCCGGCCGCGGCGGCCTCGGCGGCGAGGTTCACGGCGATGGTGGACCGTCCGGGGGCGCCGACGGGGCCCCAGACGGCCAGCAGCCGTCCCCTCGGGCTGGTCTCCTCGACCGCGGCCTCCTGCACCCATGCCTCGGACTCCTCCGTCTCCCCGTGCACCGCGGCCTCGACCGCGGCGAGGATCTCCTCCACCGGGGCGTGGGCGGGGACCATGTGACGCAGGCCCAGCGAGGTGGTCTCCGGGGAGTCCTCGGGGCGCAGCCCCACCACGGCCGCCTCGCGCAGCAGGGAGGCGAGCGCGTCGCGGCCGAGCCCGCGCACGGTGAGATCGATGAGCACCGCGTCCCCGATGCCGGCGGCCGCGACCGCGAGCGTCTCGGCGAGGTCCGCGCAGCGGCGCACCACGCGGGCGGGGCGGCTCCTGTCGGTGGCGAGGTCGTGGACGATGCGCACCTCATCGCTGCCCGAGGCGCACAGCACGATGTCGATCACGGCGCGAGCTCCTGCGCGCCGGGCACGCCGATGACGTCGAGACGTTCGTCCTCGGAGAGCACCACGAGCACCTCGTCGAGGCTCTCCGCGGGCACCAGCACCTCCACCGACATCGACCGCATGCCCAGCGAGCTGCCCTCGTCGATCCTGCGCACCACCGCCTCGGGGACGAGCATCGCCGCCTGCGCCTCGGTGCCGTCGTCGGCGGCCGGGGAGGTGTGCCAGAGCTCCACGGTGGCGCCGGGGGCCACGGATTCGGCCACCGAGGCCTCCACGGGGATCACCACCGGACGCAGGGTGACCTCCGCCGGCTGTCCCACCGCGGAGACGGGCACCAGCTCGCCCGCCGGGATCGCCCGGGTCGCCACCGCCCCCTCCGGCACGGCATCGAGGGTGCCCACGTACTCCCCCGTCTGCTCGCCGAGCCGCAGGTCCACGACGACCAGGTCCGCAGCGTCGAGCGGGTCCCCGGGCACCACCGCTGATCTCGCGACCAGCACCGAGGTGGTCTCGGACAGCCGCGACACGAGCACGGCTCCCATCAGCACGCTCGCCACGACCAGCACGATCCCCACGATCAGTCGCGGGTCCCTCCATCGTGGCCGGCGCAGTCTCATCATGGCTGCGGTGGCCCCCACTGCCGTCTCCTCCCCCGTCGGCTCGGCCTGGTGCGGCCCGGATCTCTCCGGGAGGTTACGCCAGGGACGCCGCGGAGGGGCGAGCTCCGCACACATTGTGGATGAACACCGTCGTCGGCGCCGGGCGGCGCGGCCGTCCACAGGCCACTCCCGGACATCGGACCGGGGATGAGAGACTGTCCTCGCCCCTCGCCGGGGCGATCGACAGGAAGGACCCTCGATGTCGGCACGTTTCGTCCCGCTCAGCGACGTCGCGGAGATGCTCTCCATCTCCGCGTCGCAGGCCTATGCCCTGGTGCGCTCCGGCGAGCTGCGGGCGATCAAGGTGGGCGGTCGCGGCCAGTGGCGCGTCGAGGTGACCGAGATCGAGTCCTACATCGAGCGCAGCTACGCGGCCACCGCGGCCTTCCTCGAGCAGGAGCGCGCTCAGGAGCGGACGGGGTCCTCGCCGCAGAGCTGAGCCGGGCATCGCCCCGATCCGTCGCGGGCCCGGCCCTCGCCTCCGGTCCGTCAGCGCAGCAGCACGGCCCGCAACGCGGAGACGGTGAGCGTGATCCTGGCGGACCCCGGCACCGGCGTCGGTTCCCCCGTGGGGAGCGTCCTGACCTCGAGCGCGTCCGCGCCCACCGAGGCGATGCGTCCGTTCAGTGCACCCGCGGCGGTCTCCAGCCGCACCACGCTGCGATCGCGGGCGATCCCGCGCAGCACCGACCCCAGCCCGCGGGGTGAGCGCAGCGCCTCCTCGGCCGGGCGGGCCCGTGCGGGCAGCCCTTCGACCACGGCGATCGCCGGCAGCGGCACCACGGCTCGGCGCGCACCGCTCTCCCCCGCGAGCGCGACCCAGTCCGCGCCGACCTCCTCCACCGTTCCGTCCACGCGCAGCCCGTCCCCGACATGGAGGACCACCGCTCGACCCTGCGCACCGCGCAGCCTGTCCGCGAGCGTGAGCTGCGCCTGCTCCGCCCGGGCGAGGTCCTCGGAGACCGCCCGCACCTCCTGCTCCTCCTGGTGCGCGAACTGCCCCTCGAGGTCGTCGAAGATCCGCTCGAATCGCATGGCCCCACTCTAGGACCGCACCGCACCACCCGCCCTCCCCGACCCCCACGGATCCACATCGCGTCCTGGACGAATTGCGTTCTGGATCACGTGCCGCTACTTTGCTTCTAGAGACATCATCAGTCCTCAAACTGCATCAAACTGCATCATTTGCGATGTGGTGGTGAGGGCGCGACGACCACGACGTCCGGGGGACCCATGCGTGAGGACACGACACGACCGGCATCGGCGCCGGAGACGCCGACACGACCGTCCACTCTCCTGCTGTGCGCGGCGGTGGCCGCCGCCGGCGCACTGGCCATGGGGGCGACCTCCGCCTCACTGCGCACCACGGCCCTGGCCTCGCCGAGCAGCGAGGCGCTGATCGCCTGGGTGCTCCTGGCTCTGGCACTGATGGGCGGGCTGCTCTGCCTCTACCTCACAGCGATCTGGGCGTTGGCGGCGACCGTGGTCACCCTCGGCCCCGCCACCCGCGCGGGCCGGACGCTGCTGGCCCCGCTGCGCGTCCTCGCGCCGCGTCTCGCCCGTCGAGTCGCCACCGGAGCGGCCGTGGCCACCGCCGCCACGGCCCTCACGCTGAGCTCCTCGTTCGCCTCACAGCTCACGATTCCCGACGAGCCCTCCGAGCAGAGCTCGGTGCCGGCGTCCAGCGCCGAGCTGCCTCCGGCCGAACACCACGATCCCGCTCCGGCACCCGAGGCGGCCGGGGACCGGCCCGCCTCCGGGGCGACCGGGCAGGGGGCGGCCGCTCCGCTGCCCTCGCTGGGGTGGTCGGGGACGGCCCCGGACGACTCCACCGGCGAGGAGACCAGGGAGACCGCCCCGGAGCCGCAGGACACCGACCCGGCCGCAGGGCCCTCCGACCCCGCGACGGCGCGCACCGTCGTGGTGCAGGACGGCGACAGCCTCTGGAGCATCTCCGAGGATCTCGTCGACCCCGACGGCTCCGATCCGGCGCTCGTCGCCGCGACCTGGCCGCTGCTGCACGAGGCGAACCGCGACCGGATCGGGGCGGACCCCGATCTGCTCCGCCCCGGGCAGGAGCTGCTCATCCCCTCCGCACTGACCACACAGGACGAGTCATGACCACCACCGACCAGCGCCCCGCCCACACCTCCGCCCCGCATCTCGACGCGGAGGATCCTCACTCCGTCGAACAGCTCGTCGCCCCGGTGGCGCGCCGCGCGGTGGAGATCATCCGGGACATGCGCCCCGAAAACTCGCTGTCACGACTGGTGACCCCGGAAGTCTCCCACGCGCTCGCGCGCCGCGCCGCCCTCACCCGTCGACTGCGGGCGTCCACCGGCTACGCGCCGCCCCGTCAGCTCGTGGTGAGCGGGGTGCGCATCTGCGTGGTCAACGAGCACACGGTCGAGGCGAGCTGCGTGCTGCGCGAGCCGGACCGTGCCCGCTTCCTCGCGATGCGATGGGAACTGCGGCACACGGGCTGGCGGGTGACCGTGCTGGAGGTCGGATGAGTCAGCGGCGTCGCTTCGCGCGACGCTGCGCGCGATTCTGCCCCGCACCCTGCGGCGCACCCTCGGGCTTGTCCTGCACGGTGTCGTGGGAGCCGCCCTCGCTGCCGTGACGGTGGCGGGCCTGATGACGGCGCTGGGCGCGCGAGAGCGTCGACGAATCCTGGACGTCGCTGCCCTCGGCGGAGCTGTAGCGCAGCTGGCGGTCCGCAGGGCCGTCGTCCAGCCCCTTGGCACGCAGCACGACCGTGCTCTCCTGGGCCAGCTGCGCGGAACGCTCGTCCGTCCCCTCCACGCCGTCGTCGGACGGCGCCGCGGACTCGTCCGGCGTCGCACCGCCAGCGCCGTCCTCGCCGCCGTCGCCGTCGTCGCCCCGCACCGCGCCGGTCCCCTCGTCGTCGGGCCCGGCGGCCGGGGAGGTCGCCTCGGCGGCGTGGTCCGATTCCTCGGCCGCGGCCGCTGTGGAGGCGCCCGCCGTGGACGCGGCCGCCGCGGACGCCGCCCTGCGGGCAGTGCGCGTGGCACCGGCCAGCAGGTCGCTGACCGCCTTGGGCACCACCGGCTGCGCCTTCTCGACCTGCACCTCGAGGTGGTAGACGTAGCCGACCACGTCCTCCTTCACCCCGGCCATCATGTCGTTGAACATGAGGTGGCCCTCGCGCTCGTACTCGATGAGCGGATCGCGCTGCGCCATCGCGCGCAGGCCGATGCCCTCCTTGAGGTAGTCCATCTCGTAGAGGTGCTCGCGCCAGCGGCGATCCAGCACGGACAGCAGCACGCGGCGCTGCAGCTGCGCGAGGCCCTCCTCGCCCAGCTCCTCGCGGCGGGCCTCGTAGGCGACGCGGGCGTCGGCCAGGATCTCCTCGCGCAGGACGCTCGCCGAGAGGTTCTCCTTGCCGCCCACCTCTTCGATGAGCTCCTCGGCGGTGAGGGAGACCGGGTAGGCCGGCCGCAGCGCGCCCCACAGCTCCTCGAGGTCGACGTCCTCCGGGGTCTTCCCGCGGGTGTGGGCGTCGACGGTCCCGCCGATGACCTCCTCGATGAACCGCTCCACGTGCTCCTCGAGGTCCTCGCCCTCGAGGATCCGCGAACGCTCCTCGTAGAACTTCCTGCGCTGCTTGGTGAGGACGTCGTCGTACTTCAGCACGTTCTTGCGGATCTCGGCGTTGCGCGACTCGATGGAGTTCTGCGCCCGCTGGATCGCGCCGGTCACCATGCGTCCGGTGAGCGGGATGGACTCGTCCACGCCGCCGCGGGCGAGCAGGGACTCGGCGGCGCCGGAGTTGAACAGGCGCATCAGATCGTCCTGCAGCGAGAGGTAGAAGCGGGACTCGCCGGGATCGCCCTGGCGACCGGAGCGGCCGCGCAGCTGGTTGTCGATGCGGCGGGACTCGTGCCGCTCGGTGCCCAGCACGTACAGACCGCCGAGCTCCACCACCTCGTCGTGCTGCTCGGCGACCGCGTCCTTGGCGCGCTCGAGCTCCTCGGCCCAGGCGGCGTCATAGGCCTCCTGGTCCTCCTCCGGGTCCAGCCCGCGCTTCTCGAGCTCGGCGTGCGCCATGAACTCGACGTTGCCGCCCAGCATGATGTCGGTGCCGCGGCCGGCCATGTTGGTGGCGACGGTGACGGCGCCCTTGGCGCCCGCCATCGCGACGATCGCGGCCTCCCCGGCATGGTTCTTGGCGTTGAGCACCTCGTGCTCCACGCCCTGCGCGGTGAGCAGCTTGCCCAGGTACTCGGACTTCTCGACGCTGGTGGTGCCCACCAGCACCGGCTGGCCCTTCTCGTGCCGCTCCACGATGTCCTCGACCACCGCGTCGAACTTCGCCTTCTCGGTGCGGTAGATGCGATCCGCGCAGTCCTCGCGCTGCATCGGGCGGTGGGTCGGGATCGGGACCACGCCGAGCTGATAGGTGTTCATGAACTCGGCGGCCTCGGTCTCGGCCGTGCCGGTCATGCCGGAGAGCTTCTCGTACTGCTTGAAGTAGTTCTGGAGGGTGATCGTGGCGAGGGTCTGGTTCTCCGCCTTGATCTTCACCCCCTCCTTGGCCTCGATGGCCTGATGCATGCCCTCGTTGTAGCGGCGGCCGGCGAGGATGCGGCCGGTGTGCTCGTCGACGATCATCACCTCGCCGTTGAGGACCACGTAGTCCTTGTCCCGCTTGAACAGCTCCTTCGCCTTGATGGCGTTGTTCAGGAACCCGATCAGCGGAGTGTTCAGCGACTCGTAGAGGTTCTCGATGCCCAGGTGGTCCTCGACCTTGTCGATGCCGGACTCGAGCACGCCCACGGTGCGCTTCTTCTCGTCCACCTCGTAGTCGCGGTCGCGGCGCAGCAGCGTCACGACCTTCGCGAACTCGCTGAACCACTTGTTGGCGTCCCCGGAGCCGGGGCCGGAAATGATCAGCGGGGTGCGGGCCTCGTCGATGAGGATCGAGTCCACCTCGTCCACGATCGCGAAGGCGTGCCCGCGCTGCACCCGGTCCTCGGGCTTCAGCGCCATGTTGTCGCGCAGGTAGTCGAACCCGAACTCGTTGTTGGTGCCGTAGGTGATGTCCGCCGCGTACTGCTCGCGCCGCTCCGCGGGGCTCATGCCGGACTTGATCACGCCGGTGGTGAGGCCCAGGAACCGGAACACCCGCCCCATCAGGTCGCTCTGGTAGCCGGCGAGGTAGTCGTTGACGGTGACGATGTGCACGCCGCCGCCGGCGAGGGCGTTGAGGTAGGCGGGCAACGTGGCGACGAGGGTCTTGCCCTCGCCCGTCTTCATCTCGGCGATGCGGCCGCGGTGCAGGGCGGCACCGCCCATGATCTGCACGTCGTAGGGGCGCTGGCCGAGGGTGCGGTGCGCGGCCTCGCGCACGGCGGCGAACGCCTCGACCTGGATGTCGTCCAGGGTCTCGCCGTCGGCGAGGCGCTCCTTGAAGTGGCCGGTCTCGGCACGGAGCTCCTCGTCGGTGAGCTCGCCGAAGACGTCCTCCGCCTCTCCCACTCGCTGGGCGATGGCTTCGAGCCTGCGGCGCTCCCGGCCCTCGCCGGCCCGCAGGATCTTGTCGAAGAGGTTGACCACTCGTGCTCCCGTAGATCGCGTCTCCGCCCGGCGGGCGGCATGTGCCTGACCCATCGTAAGCGTCGAGGTGCGCGAAGGTGACCACCTGCGCGTTTCCTCACCCCGTGGCGGGCCCCTCGGCGAGCGCGGCGGCGAGCGGTGCGGAGAGCTCCCCGGTCCCGTCGCCGGTGCGCACCTCGATCCCGTCCAGGCCCTGCCACCGTGCGGCGCGGCGCAGCTCCGCGGCGAGCGCCTCCGCGATGCCCGGCGCCGACGGGCGCTGCCGCGCGGGCAGGTGCGGGAGCGGCTCGCGGAAGCTGCCGCGCACCTCGAGCACCCCGGCCGCCCTGTCCGCACGCAGGTCGACCCGCGCGGGGATCACGTCCCCGAGCAGGAACAGCAGCGAGTAGTAGCCGGTGGTGCGCTTCGCGGCCGGGGTGTAGATGCCGATCCGGTAGTCGACGTCGAAGAGGTGCGCGAGCCGGGGCCGGTGGAACACGAGGGGGTCGAAGGGGCTCACCAGCGCCGCCACCCGCAGCGGGGTGGGGGACGGGGCGTCGCGGTGGCGCAGCATCGTGCGTGCGCCGGCGGGGTGGGTCACGGTCACCTCGCTCAGCGTTCCCTCGTCAACCAGCTCCTGGAGCGCGGGGGTCACCTCCCGCCGGCGCAGGCGGAAGTAGTCGGCGAGGGAGCCGGGCTCCGCCACGCCGAGCGACCGCGCCGCCTTCTCCACCAGCGCCCGCAGCGCGGCCGGCTCGTCCACCGGTGCCTCCTCCGCCTCCGCCACCCGGTACAGCCGCTCGAACTGGGCCGAGCGGCCCACGCAGTCCAGCGCCCCGGTGCGGAACAGGTACTCCACCGCCCACTGCGTGGAGGTGCGGCGCCACCCCCAGCCCTCGCCGCGCTCGGTGTCGCCCAGGTGGGCGGAGACCTCGGCGGCGCTGGCGGGCCCGAGCTCGGCGAGCACGGCCCGGATGCGGTCGAACAGCTGCGGGGAGGAGGTGGCGATCTCGCGCAGCGCGCCCCAGTCCCGCTCGGAGACGGTGCGGCGGCGGAAGGCGAGCAGCCGGTGCACGTCCTCGGTGGCGAAGGCCGCCTCGTGGGCGAAGCTCTCGCGCAGGCTGCGCGTCGGGCCGGGGCGCACAGCACGCTCCAGTGCCGACGGGGCCCAGGGCCCGCTGCGTGTGTAGACCGGCAGGTGGTGCGCCCGTGCGAAGACGCTCACCGAGTCGATCTGCAGCAGGTGGGTGCTCTCGAGGGTGCGGGCGAGCGCGCGCCGGCTGGCCGCCGGGCCCGGGGTGTCGGCGCGGCGGGCCGGTCCCAGACCCTGCGCACGCAGTGCGATCCGTCGGGCCGTGGTCCAGGTGAGGGTCTCGGTCATGGTCCGTCCGTGAGGTGGGGCGACGTGCGGCACGTCCGCGGCGCGCCGCGTGCGGTGTGCCGGCGGCGTGCACGATCGAGGGCGGGAGGGCGCCTGCGCGCTCCTCCCGCCCTCGGCTCCCCGGAGGAAGATCAGGACGTGGTCAGCTCGGAGTCGAGCTCGAGGACACCGTAGTTCCAGCCTCTGCGGCGGTAGACCACCTTCGGGGTATGGGACTCGGCATCCATGAACAGGAAGAAGTCGTGCCCCACGAGCTCCATGCGGTAGAGCGCGTCGTCGACGCTCATCGGCTTCGCGGAGTGCTTCTTCTCGCGGATCACCACCGGGCTGCCCGCCTCGGCGAGATCGGTCTCGTTCTCCGGCGCCGCCTGCCCGGACGCCTCGACCGGCTCCGGCTGCTCCTCGCGCAGCGCGGCAGGGAGCTCCTGGTCCGCGGGCATCGTCCGCAGGCTCGCCCCGGCGCCCTGGTGCGCGCGGTCCCGTCCTCGACGGTGGTCCTTGCGCCGGTCACGGGCGCGGCGGAGACGTTCCAGAAGCTTGCCGTAGGCGATGTCGAGCGCGCCGTAGAGATCGTCCGCACGGGCCTCGGAGCGGATCACCGCACCGTTCTCGTGCACGGTGAGCTCCACGCGGTCGCTGAGCTCTGCCTGCCTGGGGTTCTTCTCCTGTGAGATCTCGACGTCCACGCGGAGGGCCGCGGGAGCGAACTGGGTGACCTTGTCGAGCTTGTCGGTGAGATGACGGCGGAAACGATCCGGGACGTCCATGTGGCGTCCGACGACGTTGATCTCCATGAGTGAGTACTCCTCCTATCCGGGTGCGGCCGCTCGGAGCCCGGCCGCGATGGCTCTTCGGCTGGGTGTCGCACCTCCTTCGGAAGGGGGTCCCGCCCTGATGTGGCGAGTGACACAAGCATGCCACGATTCCCTGGAACTTTCCCGGGCGTTCGTCCCCCGGCCCTCACCCGGCCACCGGCCCCTGCGCGTCCCCGAGCACCTCGGCGTCGCCGTCGGGGAGGCGCGCCGCGGCCACCACCACCGCGCCCAGCACGCGCATCCCGTGCGCAGTCAGCGCCTCGTGCATGCCGCGCAGCGTCGCCCCGGTGGTGACCACGTCGTCGACGATCACCACCGGCCGTGCTCGGCGGCCCTCCTCGCGCGCCCGGCGCCCCTCGAGACGGATCCGACGGGCGCGACGCTGCCGGGCGCCGAGACCGTCCTGGGCGGTGGTGGGCCGCGCGGGCAGCAGCAGCGCCCGCCCGGCGCCGGTGCGCGCCAGCGCCCGCACCAGCTCCGCGGTGTGGTCCTCCCCGCGTCGCAGCCGGGCCGCACGGCGGGAGGGCACCGGCACCAGGGCGGGGGGAGCGACCCCGGACTCCGCAGCGAGCTGCGCGACCGCCGGGGCGAGGGCGGGCGCGATCCGGGAGCCCAGGTGGAGCATCCCGCCGTTCTTCCACGCCAGCACCATCGCCTGCAGGGGCCCGCCGTACTCCCCCAGTGCCAGCACCGGCAGCAGCGGGGCGTGGTCCACGCCGACCGGCAGCACCTCGCGCCCGCGCCGCTCCTCCCGCACCCGGGCCTCGGCGAGCACCTGGAGGGCGTCGCAGCAGGCCTCCACCCGCACCGGCGCCGCCCGCAGCAGGGTCTCGCACCGGCCGCACAGCCAGCTGCCCTCCCGCCCGCAGGGGCAGCAGCGCGGGGCCACCAGGGAGCAGGTGTGCGCGAGGATCTCGCGCCACAGCGGCGGGTGCCGCGTCGATGTCGTCATCGCTCGAGCACAGCACCCTCGCCCGCGCCGTGCACGCACCGGCGCCGGGAGGTGGAGGGATGACGGTGGGGAGGAGCAGTGGTCCGCGCCGGGCGATCACGCGCCGCCGGGCGCGCCCTGGGCGGAGGGGCGACGAGCTGGCCGCCGCGCGCTCAGTAGAACGAGGGGTCGTGGCCCTGCAGGGCGACCTCGGTCCAGCCGTCGCCGGTGCCGCGCAGCAGCGCGCCGTCGGTGGTCCCTGCCCACACGGCCTCGGCCACCGCCGAGCCCGCGATCCGGTCGGTGCCGGGCTCGAGCGCGGCCAGGGGCTCCTGCCCGCTCACCACGTCCACGATCTGTCCTCGGCGCTCCCGGCTCGAGGGCTCGGTGCCCAGCACGATCAGCGCGAGCTCGTCGTACCAGGCCGCCTGGGTGACGTCGTCCAGGAAGGTGCGCACCACCATCGGCTCCGTGAGCGAGGCGGGTGCCCCGTCCGCGTCGCGCACCACGGCGCACAGGTCCACGCGGGCCCCGGCGGAATCCGCCGAGAGCACGATCATGCGGGTGGCGTCCGCCGCGACGTCCAGGCCTCGCACCTCGCGTCCCGCGAGCCAGGGGGCGTCCACCTTGGCGTCGCGGTCCGAGTCCGTCCCCGCCAGCGCCAGCAGCGCCCCGGGGCTGGTGCGGGTGGAGGTCCACACGTAGCCGGCGTCGTCCACCCGCGGGGCCACGAAGGTGCCGCCGGTCGCCGCCTCCCGGGCCTCCAGGGAGCCGTCCGTGGTGGCGATCAGCACGCCGGAGCCGTCCTGCGCGAGCGCCGCGGCGAGCACGCCGTCCTGCGCGATCACCGGGGAGTCGACTGCGGCCTCGGCGAAGTCGGGCACCAGCTGCTCCGGCTCCTCGGCCGCGGGGTCGGACAGCGAGATCACCCCGGTGGGCCCGGCCGCGATCGGTCGGTGACCGGGCAGGGCGCGCTCGATGCGGCTCTCCTCGTCCAGGGTCACGTCCTCCCCGTCCAGCACCAGGCGCACCCCGGAGAGGGTGCGCAGGGAGCGCAGCGACGCCTCCAGCTGGGACAGGGCCAGCGCGCGCTGCGCGGTGGGGAGGTCCGCGACCGGAGCGGGCACGGCGATCCTCGCGATGCCGTCCACGCCCGTGCTGAGGACCGCCTCGGAGACGCCCGGCAGCTGGGGCAGCTCGTTGACGACCGCGCCGTCCAGGTACGCGGAGGGACCGCCGGCCAGTCCCTCCAGCACGGCCTCCGCCCCGCGGCGCAGCGGGAACCAGCGGGGGTCGGGCACGAGGTGGCGGCGCCGCGCGTCGAGGAAGTACAGGCGGGCGGGCCCGTAGAGCGTCTCGAAGGCGGCCTCGGAGAGGAAGATGCCGTCCGGCACCTCGCTGAGGCGCCACTGCTCCTCCACCTGCTCGATCGAGACCTCCACCTCGCGCGAGGACGGGCTGGACAGCAGCCCGCGCACGCCGCGCTCGTCCACCAGCGCGACCACCTCGAGAACCAGCGTGAGCCGGCCGTCCTCGCCCTCCTCGACCGTGAGCTCCCGGCTGCCGGAGTAGATCGTGATCCGGGCGGTGGGGTCCCAGTCCCGGGAGGCCTCCTCGGTGAGGTACGAGCGCGCCACGGCGAAGTCGTCCTCGGAGCCGACTCCGGCCTGCACGAACCCGGCCACGACCTCCTGTGCGGTGGCGTCCGCCGGCGGCGGCAGCGCCCGCACGTACGGGGCGCCGGGCTGCGACTGCCCGGTGAGCTCGCGGCTCGAGATCGGCGAGTCGGTGGGGATGCGGGCGCAGGCCGTGCCGAAGCCGAGCACGGCGGCCGCACCGGCCGCGCGCAGCACCGAACGACGGGCGGGTCTCATCGCGGTCCTCCTGGGGTGCGGGTCTCGGGGCCGGTGGCGCTCTCGTCGAGGTCCGGCACCTGGCCGGGGTCGATCCGGATCTCGCCGGTGGGGGTGTCGCTCACCGCGGCATCAGCCTCCGCCCGGTCGAAGGAGCGCTCCAGCAGCAGCGGGGAACGGGCCAGCACGGCCCCGGGCCGCCGCGGGATCGTCAACCGGAACACGGCGCCCTCACCCTCCTGGCCCCAGGCCTGCAGCCAGCCGTCGTGGAGACGGGCGTCCTCGACCGAGATCGACAGGCCCAGTCCGGTGCCGCCCAGGGTCCGTGCGCGGGACGGGTCCGCGCGCCAGAACCGGTCGAAGACGTGCTCGGCGTCCTCCGGGGAGATGCCGTGGCCGTAGTCCTGGACCACGAGGGCCACGGCCTCGTCGTCCGAGGCGGTCTGCACCAGCACAGGGTGTCCCGCGCCGTGCTCGATCGCGTTGGTGAGCAGATTGCGCAGCACCCGGTCGATGCGTCGCGCGTCCACCATCGCCTCCGTGTCGCCGCCGGCCGGACGCACGTCCAGCAGGCAGCCGCGCGCGTTCGCCAGTGGGCGCACGTCCTCGATCGCCCGCTCCACCAGCTCGTCGATGTCCTCGCGGTGCGCTACCAGCTCCGCCGCGCCGGCGTCGAAGCGGGAGATCTCCAGCAGGTCCGCGAGCAGCACCTCGAAGCGCTGCACCTGCGCGGAGAGCAGCTCCGCCGTGCGCTGCAGGTCGCGGGGCAGCTCCTCGCCGCGGGAGTCGAGCACCGAGGAGGCCATGCGGATCGTGGTCAGCGGTGTGCGCAGCTCGTGGGAGACGTCGGAGACGAACCGCTGCTGGACGTGGGAGAGCTCGGTGAGGTCCTCGACCTTCTGCTCGAGGCTGCGCGCCATGTCGTTGAAGGACTCGCCCACTCGGGCGAGCTCGTCGGCGCCGGAGACCTCCACCCGGCTGGTGAGATCGCCGGCCGCCATCCGCTCGGCGGCATGGGCGGCGCGCTTGAGCGGGGTGGTGACCATGCGCGCCACCACGATCGCGATGCCCACGATCAGGGCCAGCAGCACCGTCCCTCCCCCGAGGATCACCCGCTGCACGAAGGCGAGGGTCTCCTGCTCCTCCTGCAGGGAGAACACCAGGTAGAGATCGTAGGAGCCCGCGCCGGGCACCATCACCCGCGTGCCCACCAGCAGCGCCGGAGCGGTGTTCCCGGCGGCGTCCTCCCGCCCGATCGAGCGCCACGAGATCGCGTCCGGGTTCTCGGCCACGGCGGCGGAGAGCTCGTCGTCGACCTCGTCGAAAAAGGTGCCGTCGGAGGAGGCGACGGGGAAGACGGTGCCGGTGGTCTCCACCGGCACCAGCGCCGCCTCCCGGCGGTCGCCGCCGCCCTGCCCGCCGGCCGTCTGGGCGAAGGCGTTGATGGCGTCCTGCTGCTGGGTGCTGGTGGCCCCCGCCACCGGGGTGAGCGTGTCGATGAGGTCGCTGCGCACCTCGAGCGTCTCCTCGAGCACCCGGTCCCGGCGCTGCTCGTACAGGCCGTCCGCGATCACGGAGGAGAGGTAGGCGCCCACGGTGAGCAGCGCGACGATCGAGAGCAGGGTGGTCACCAGCACCACCCGCAGCGCGAGCGGCCAGCTGCGCGGATCCGCGCCCAGCACCGCGCGCACGTCGAGCGGCACGGACGCGGGCGCCTGCTCGGCGCTGCTCACGCTCCTCCCGCGCCTCTCAGGAGCCGGCTCCGGCGCGGTAGCCGACGCCGCGCACGGTCACCACGATCGCCGGGTTCTCCGGGTCGTGCTCGATCTTCGAGCGCAGGCGCTGCACGTGGACGTTCACCAGGCGGGTGTCGGCGCTGTGCCGGTAGCCCCACACGTCGCGCAGCAGCACGTCGCGGGTGAACACCTGCCAGGGCTTGCGGGCCAGCTGCGTGAGCAGGTCGAACTCGAGCGGGGTGAGCGAGATCAGCTCCCCGGCGCGGCGCACCTCGTGGCCGTCCACGTCGATGGTGAGGTCCCCGATGACGAGCTGCTCGGTGGTGGGGGCGTCCACCCGGCGCACCCGCGCCTTGATGCGCGCCACCAGCTCCTCGGGCTCGAAGGGCTTGGTGAGGTAGTCGTCGGCGCCCGCCTCGAGGCCCTCGACCACGTCGGCCGTGTCGGTGCGGGCGGTGAGCATGATGATCGGCACGCCGGACTCGCGGCGCAGGCGGCGGCACACCTCGATGCCGTCCATGCCCGGGAGCATGAGGTCCAGCAGCACCAGGTCGGGGCGCAGGCGGGGGAAGGTCTCGAGCGCCGAGGCGCCGTCGGGCGAGGTCGCCACCTCGTAGCCCTTGCCGCGCAGGACGATGCCGACCATCTCGGCGATCGCCTGGTCGTCGTCCACCACGAGAATCCGGGAAGCCGTCGTCATGCTCGTCATTGTGCCACCGACGTGGGGGTCCGCCGGGGAGGCGACGGGCCAGGGGTGTCCTCTCGACGCGCAGTCGTCGACGTTCGTCGGGTCGGCGGGCCGGTCCGCGCTCCGTATGGTCGTCCCATCACGTGCGCTCCCGGCCCGCCCCGCGAGCGTCCCTCACGTCGACGAGCAGCAGGAGGTTCGATGAGCACCCAGTGGACGGCGCCCGGCGCGACCGGACCGGGCGATCCGGAGCCGGCCCCCGGCCCGGACGGCGGTCCGTTCGGGGCCGACGCCCACTCCGCCCCGTCGGCCCCGCCTCGCGGGCCGCGGCGCGAGCTGATGCAGTCGATGCCGCTGTTCCCGCTGCGACCGCTGGGCCTCGGCGAGGTGCTCGGCGCCGCCGTGCGGATCTACCGCCTGCGGGCCCGGTCGGTGCTGGCCGTCGCCGCCGCGGTGTACGGCGCGGCGTTCGTGCTCATCACCTTCGCCACCGGGGCGTCGATGGTGCCGGTCATGGGAGACATGCGCGCCGAGCTCGAGAACCCCGGCACCGCCACCGGCACCACCGGCTTCAGCTCGGTGGGCGATGCGGTGGTGCTCGTCGCCTCCACCGCCGTCACCTCCGTCATCACGCTCGTGGCGACCGCCGTGGTGACGGTGGCGCTCACCCGGGTGGCCCTCGGCGAGGCCACCGGCGAGCACGTCTCCACCGCGCAGATGTGGGCGACGGTGCGGCGTCGCTGGTTCCCGGCGACGCTGACGAGCCTGCTGATCGGCGCGGTGATGCTCGCCGCGCTGCTGGTGCTGGGCGGCGCGGGGATCGTGCCCGTGCTGGTGCTGCGGGAGGCCTCCTGGCTCACGGTGGTGCCGATCGTGGTGGGCGTCCTGCTGGGCGTGCTGGCGATGCTGTGGATCTGGGCCCGGACGGTGCTCGCCGTGCCCGCCCTCGTGATCGAGGAGGCCTCGGTGCTCACCGCGCTCCGGCGCAGCCTCGCCCTGACGCGCGGCCGTCGGCTGTGGCGGGTGCTGGGCACCACGCTGCTGGTGTACGTGCTCTACTACCTCGCGGTGCAGGTGGTGGCGGGGGTTTTCGGCACCGTCGCCGCGCTGCTGTACCTGGCGATCCTGCTGATCAGCTCCTTCGAAGCGGTGGTGCTGGGCATGATCACGCTGACGATCCTCTCGATGCTCGGCAGCTACATCGCCTCCTTCCTGCTGGCGCCCTTCCTCGCGGCGGGCTTCGTGGCGGTCTACGCCGATTCCCGCATGCGGCACGAGGCGTGGGACGTGGAGCTCACCCGGCGCGCCCGGGCGGCCTGGGCGGCGGAGGGCACGTGATGCTCCCCGTCGCGCCTCCGCCGGTGGATCCGGACGAGGCCCGGGCCCGCCTGCTCGAGGAGCTCGCGAAGTCCGAGTACGACGACTCGCCGGGGTTCGTCGAGTGGCTGCTGGGTGCCCTCGAGAGCTGGCTGGCCGGGGTGCTGGAGGGGATCGACGGCTCCTCGACCGCCCAGGCCGGTGTGGCCGTGCTGCTGCTGATCGGCCTGGCCGCGGCCGTGGTGCTGGTGCTGCGGCGCGCCGGCCTGCTGCGGCGCAGCCATGCGCTGTCGGTCCAGGCCCAGCTCGACGCCGACGAGGTGCTGAGCGCCTCCCAGCTGCGCCGCGCCGCGCGGGAGGCGAGCGAGGCCGGTCGGGCGGACGATGCCACCGTGCTCGCCCTGCGCGCCCTGGTACGGGACCTCGAGGAGCGCACGCTGCTCGAGGTGAGCGCGGGGATGACGGCGCACGAGGCGGCGCTGCGCGCCGCCGCGCCGTTCCCCGAGCTGAGGGGGCGCCTGCTGCGTGCGGCCGACGCCTTCGACACCGCCGCCTACTCGCACCGCCACGCCACGCCCAAGCAGGCCGAGGACCTTCTGCGCCTGGCCGAGTACCTCACCGAGACCTCCCCCGACCTGTCCGCCGCGGAGCGCGCCGAGAACGCCGGGCGCGCCGAGGCCGATCCGGTCCACCGCCCGCCGCTCGGGGCGAGCGCATGAGCGCCGACACCACCGCCGCGGCCCCCGCCCGCGACGAGGCACGGGCCGGCACCGCCTCACCCTCCCGGGGCGCCCGCGAGGGACGCAGCCCCTGGCTGGTCGCCGCCCTCGTGGTCGCAGTCCTCGCCGCGATGCTGATCTCCGTGGCGCGCGGCTACTACCGCGACGGCCCGCTGGAGCCGGACGCCCCCACGGGGCAGGGCGCGAAGGCCGTGGTGCAGGTGCTCGGCGATCTGGGCGTCGAGGTCGAGGTGGATCGCCACACGGCTGATGCCGCCGAATCCCTGCGCGCGGGCGGCACCGTGCTGGTCACCGCGCCGCGCGAGCTGAGCGGCGCCCAGCTCACCGCCCTCGACGAAGCCCTCCGCGCCGGCGACGGCCGCCTGGTGCTGGTGCAGCCGGACTTCGTCACGCTCTCCTACCTCACCTCGTTGATCACCCCGGTGGGGACGGTGGAGGAGCCCACCCGGCTCGGAGCCGGGCCGGACTGCGGGGACCTCGCCCACGGCGCCCGGGAGCTGGCGGTGCCCGGCGAGGAGGACTCGCTGCGCGGCCCCGCCTCCCTCTACCGGACCGCGGGGGACGACGCCCACGGCTGTTTCACCGCCGGCGCCGGCGGCGCCCTGGTGGCCTCGCACGACGGGGTGATCGCGCTGGGCAGCGCGGACCTGCTGACCAACGCCCACGTGGGCGGCGCCGACAATGCCGCGCTGGCCCTGAACCTGCTGGGGCAGGACGGCGAGCTCACCTGGTACGTCCCCTCCGCGAACGATCCGATGGCCGCGACCGGGCAGACCCTGCTGGGCCATCTCCCGGACTGGGCCGGCCCCACCCTGCTGTGGGTGCTGCTGACGGCGACGATCGCGCTGGTCGCGCTGGCGCACCGCCTCGGCCCGGTGGTGCAGGAGCCGCTGCCGGTGAGCGTGCGCCCCCAGGAGCTCGTGCTGGGACGGGCCCGACTGCTGCAGCAGGCGAACGCGCGCGACGCGGCGGCGAGGTCGCTGCGCTCCGCCGCGGCGGCGCGGCTCGCGCACCGGCTGGGGCTGCGGCGCGAGTCCTCCCTGGACGCGCTGCTCGCCGCGCTCGCCCCGCACGTGGAGCACGAGCCCCACCGGCTGCGCGACCTGCTGGGCCCCTCCCCCGTCCCCACCGATCAGGACCTCGTGCGTCTCGCGCACGACCTCGACCGACTCGAGAAGGAGATCGACCGATGACCGACCCCACCCCGGGCACCGTCCCGCCGGAAGCGCCGTCCGTGCCCGCGGAGCCGGACGTCGATCAGGATTCCCGCGCCCGCCTGCAGGGCCTCGCCACCGAGATCCACAAGGGGATCGTGGGCCAGGATGCCGCCGTGACCAGTGTGGTCGTGGCGCTGCTGTGCCGCGGCCACGTGCTGCTGGAGGGCGTGCCCGGCGTGGCCAAGACGCTCCTGGTGCGCTCCCTCGCCGCGGCGATGGACGTGCGCATGCGGCGCGTGCAGTTCACGCCGGACATGATGCCGGGCGACATCACCGGCTCCCTCGTCTACGACAACTCCACCAGCGATCTGGTGTTCCGTGAGGGCCCGGTGTTCACCAACCTGCTGCTGGCCGACGAGATCAACCGCACGCCCCCGAAAACGCAGTCCGCGCTGCTGGAGGCGATGGAGGAGCGCCAGGTGACGATCGACGGCGCGAGCCGTCCGCTGCCGGATCCGTTCCTCGTGATCGCCACCCAGAACCCGATCGAGTTCGACGGCACCTACACCCTGCCCGAGGCGCAGCTGGACCGGTTCCTGCTCAAGGCCGTGATGCCCCTGCCCGAGCGGGAGGTGGAGGTGGACGTGCTGCGCCGTCACGCCGACGGCTTCGACACCACCGATCTCGCCGCGACCGGGCTGCGCGCCGTGGTGGACGTCCCCTCGCTGCACCGCGCCCAGCAGGACGTCGCCCAGGTGGTGGCCGAGGACCCGGTGGTGCAGTACATCGTCGATGTGTGCCGGGCGACCCGCCGCTCCCCCAGCCTCGCGCTCGGCGTCTCGCCCCGCGGTGCGATCGCGCTGCTGCGCACCGCGCGGGCCTGGGCGTACCTCAGCGGACGGGACTTCATCACCCCGGACGACGTGAAGACGATGGCCCCCGCCACGCTCTCGCACCGCGTGCGCCTGACCACCGAGTCCGAGCTCGAGGGCACTCAGGTGGAGGCGGTGCTCGCCGCGACCCTCGCCTCCGTGCCGGTCCCCCGCTGAGGCACGTCGTATGAGGATCTCGCCGACCCCGCGCGCGGCCCTGGTCGCGCTGTTCGGCCTGCCCGTGATCGTGCTGTGGCCGCACTGGTGGGTGCTGGTGCTCCTGGCGGTGCTGTGGCTTCTGGTGGTGCTGGTCGATGCCCTGCTGGCGGTGGATCCGCGGCGGCTCCGCGTGCGCCGCGAGGCGCCCGCGCAGGTGCGGCTGGGCGGGACCGTGACCGGCCGGCTGCTGCTGACCAACCCCACCGGGCGGGTCGCGAGGTGCACGGTGCGCGATGCCTGGAACCCGACGGCCGGGCTGGCCGCGCAGCGGGCGTCCCTGCGCGTGCCCGGTCAGGAGCGGCGCGCGATCGCGCAGTCGTTCACCCCCACCCGGCGCGGGGAGCACCGCTCGCGGGCGCTGCTGGTCGCGACGAGGGGCCCGTGGGGCCTCGCCCGTCGGACCGCGACCGCGACCGCCCCGGGCCGGTTCCTCGCCCTGCATCCCTTCGGCGCCCGTCGCCATCTCCCCTCGCGGGTGCAGCGGCTGCGGGAGATCGAGGGCCTCTCCGCGATCCATCAGCGCGGGCAGGGCACCGAGTTCGACTCGCTGCGCGACTTCGTGGACGGCGACGACGTGCGCTCCATCGACTGGCGCGCCACCGCACGCCGTCGCAGCGTGGTGGTGCGCACCTGGCGGCCGGAGCGAGACCGCCACGTGCTCATCGTGGTGGACACCTCCCGCACCTCCGCGGGTCGGCTCGGGGAGGCGACCCGGCTGGACACGGCGTTCGATGCGGCGCTGCTGCTCACGGCGCTGGCCGGGCAGGCCGGGGACCGCGTGGACCTGCTCTGCGTGGATCGCATACCCCACGTCTCGGTGCTCGGCTCCACCCGCACCACCGTGCTCCACGACATGGTGGCCGCCACCGCCGCCGTGGATCCCGCCCTGGTGGAGACGGACTGGGAGCGCGCGGCGCGGACGATCTCCGAGCGCTCCCGGCGCGGCTCGCTGGTGGTGCTGATCACCCCGGTCGAGGCCGCGGCGATGCACGGCGGGCTGCTGCCGGTCGCCGCCCGGCTGGCGAAGGACCACCCGCTGGTGATCGCCTCGGTCGCCGATCCTGCGCTGGAGCAGATCGCGGGCGGTCGCGGGGACCTCGAGAGCGTCTACCGCGCCGCCGCCGCGGAGCAGGCCCGCGCCGAGCGCGACGGGGTCTCCCGCGCCCTGGAACGCGCCGGCGCCCACGTGGTCGATGCCCCGCCGGACCGCGCCCCGCAGGCGCTGGCGGACTCCTACCTCGCCCTCAAGGCCGCCGGGAGGCTGTGACTCGCGATCCGGAGGCCGGATCCCGGACAGGACAGCGCGCCGTGGCCCGCAGGTCGCATGCGACTCCGTGCCACCTCATGCGGCACCGCCGCACGGGACCACGCGGCACGGGGCGCGCCCGGGTCACGGCCGTCGGGCGAGCACCCGATAGGTGTGCCAGTGCTTGGGACCGGCGAAGGACCGCCCCTCGCGCTCCTCCTCGCTCAGCTCGACGATCTCGAGACCGTCCAGGAGCGCCAGGACCTCGGCGCGTGCCAGGAACGTGCCATCGGTGCTCGTCCAGTCGTCGCGATCTCCGAAGAGGTCCACCGCCACCACTCCCCCGGGGCGCAGTGCGTCCCGCACAGTGCTCCAGACCGTGGAGAACGCCGTGCGGGGCACGAACGGCAGTGTCGCGCAGGACAGGATCAGATCCGCGGCGGGCAGCACATCGATCTGTGCGAGGTCTGCCGTGGTGTGGCGGATCGGCAGCGTCCTGGCGAGCCGCGCCATCGCCGGCCCCACGCTCGGATCGGAGTCGTACCCGTGCACGTCGAAGCCCTGCTCGGCGAGGAAGCGCGCTTCCACTCCGGCGCCGCTGCCCAGCTCGACCGCGACGAGCGGCGGATGAGCTCGAGGGGACAGGAGGGAGGCCGCCCGGCGTGCGAGGGGCCGCACCTCGCGGCCTTCCTGAGCGGCGTTGTACGCCGCGAAGTCACGGTCCGAGCTGCTGCGTTGCATGGCACCGAGACTAGTCCGGGCCGCTGACGCCCTCGGCCGCTTTCGCGCGGCTGAGCACTGGGGGTCAGCGCGCTCGTCGCGCTCGCCGGCTCACCCGGCGGTCGCGACGCGGGCGCCGACGAGCTCCTCGGAGAGGTCGCCGCTGATCCCGGCGCGGTGCGCCTGGCGCCCGCGGCCGAGCATGTAGACGAGGAAGGCGAGCCACACCGCGGCGCCGATCGCGATGCGCAGCGGCGCCGGCAGGGAGCTGGGGGTGACGAAAGCTTCGACGAACCCGGAGATCAGCAGCACGGGCACCAGCCCGATCGCGACGGTGACCAGGGCGCGGGCCGCCCGGGACAGCGCCCAGAGCCGCGGCAGCGGCCCCGGCCGCACCCAGGCCCAGAAGGTGCGCAGTCCCGCCCCGGCGCCCACCACCACGGCGGTGATCTCCAGCAGCCCGTGCGGGAGGATGTAGGTGAAGAACGTCCCCAACCCGCCGTGGGCACCCATCACCCCGGCCGAGAGCCCTACGTTCAGCCCGTTCTGCACGAGCATGACCACCGGCCAGATCCCGGTCACGCCGAACACGACCGCCTGCACCGTGATCCAGGCGTTGTTGGTCCACACCTGGGCGGCGAAGCCCGAGGCCTCGCCCTGGAAGTAGTAGCTGACGAAGTCCCGCTGCACGAGCATGCGCTGCTGCGCCTCGGGGATCACCATCGCGCGGGCGCTCGGATCCAGGCCGAAGTACAGCCCGGTCACCACCGCCGAGACCAGGAACAGCCCCGCCGCCAGGGCGACGGTCCACCGCGCCTGGTACAGCGCGGCGGGCAGGTCCTCCCAGAAGAAGGTGCGGGCGTGCTTCCACAGCGGGATGCGCGCCCCGGTGATCCGCAGCCGGGCCCGGTGCACCAGCAGGGAGAGCCGGGAGATCAGCGCCGGATCCGGGTTCGTGGAGCGGAGGGTGGAGAGGTGGGTGGAGGTCTCCTGGTACAGCGCGAGCAGCTCGTCGATGCCGGCCGCGTCGAGCCGCCGGCTGCGGGTGAGATCCCGCAGCCGGTCCCACTGGGGGCGATGCACGGCGATGAAGGCGTCGGTGTCCACCCGTTCAGGGTAGGGGCCCGTCGCGCCGGGGGCGGCCGACGAAAGTCGGACGCCGTCGCATCGGAAGCCGACGGTCGACGCTGACGGGCGACCGGCCCCGGTGCCAGGATGGGGGCATGACCACACACGGCGCCGCAGCGGACTCCCCGGCAGGGGCGCGCGACGCCCTCGTCACCGGGGACGCGGTGGTGCTGGACCTGCGCACCGCCTCGTTCGCCGTGCGGATGGTCTCCGCGGCGATCGACGGCGTGCTCCAGCTGCTGCTGCTCGTGGGCTCCTCGATCGGGCTGGTGTGGGCCGCGGAGCGTTCCGGGCTCGACGACGGCTTCGTCGCGGCGGGCGTGGTGAGCACCTCGGTGCTCGCCTACATCGGCTACCCGGTGCTGTGCGAGCTGCTGCTGCACGGCCGCTCGGTGGGCCGGCTGGTGATGGGCACCCGGGTGGTGCGCGACGACGGTGGCCCGGTCCACATGCGCCAGAGCCTGCTGCGCGCGGTGATGGCGATGCTGGAGATCTGGTCCACCTCGGGAGCGATCGCACTGACCTGCTCCGTGATCGACCGCCGCTCGCGCCGGGTGGGTGACCTGCTGGCCGGCACGGTGGTGATCCAGGAGCGAATGCCTGGGCTCACCCCGGCGCGCGCCGAGGTGCCGGACGCTCTGCGGGAGTGGGTCGCGGGCGCGGACGTGGGCCGCCTGCCGCTGCCGCTGATGCAGGACATCCGCTCGTTCCTGCCCCGGGCGGGGACGATCAATCCCGAGTCCCGCCGCCAGCTCTCCCGGGACCTGCTGCACCGCACCCTGCCGCATGTCGCCCCCGCGCCGCCGCCGGGCACCGATCCGGAGCAGTTCCTCACGGCGGTGATCGCGGAGCGCTCGCGCCGCGACGAGGCACGCCTGCGCCGGGCCCGGGACCGGCAGCGCGAGGTCTCCGCGGAGGCGCGGGCCCTGCCCTTCACCGCCTGACGACGCGCGGCGGGCGGCACCTGGGGGACGGCGCCAGGTCAGCCGGCGGGCGGCACCTCGTGGCGGCCGGCGATGAGCACCGGGATGCCGCCCTCAACGGGGTGGACGCGGCCGCAGGCCGTGCACTGCATCGCCTGCGCCACGTCCCGCAGGACTCCCCCGCAGTCCGGGCAGCGCAGGATCTCGCGCACCCAGCCCGGCACGTCGGCGCCGCTGGCCCCGTCGGGGAGGTCGCGTCCGGTCGGTCGCTCCACGCGCCGGTCGCGCTCCTCGGCGGGCCCGTCCGCCCGCGGGGCGTCGCCGCCCGTCGGCCCCTCCGCGCGCTGGTCACCGGCGGTGGGCTCACCCGTCGCGAGGGTGAGGATCTCGTCGCGCACGCGATGCATGGTCGTCTCCCGCTCCGCCTCGACGTTCAGGCGCAGCAGCGGCTCGGTGTGGGAGGAGCGCAGCGAGAACCACCAGCGGTCCTCGGGGGCGAGCTGCTCGTCCCAGTGCTCGACGGTGAGCCCGTCGAGGTCGTCCAGGCGCGTGCCGGGCAGGGCGGCGACGTGCGCGCGCACCCGCTCCCGCGCGGCGGCGGCGTCGGCCACGCGCGAGTTGATCTCGCCGCTGGCGGCGTAGGGGCTGTGCGCGGCGACCAGGGCGGAGGCCGCGCCGTCGCTCTCCAGCAGCGCGGCCAGCACGTGCAGGGCGGCCAGCATCCCGGAATCAGCGAAGTGGAAGTCGCGGAAGTAGTAGTGGGCCGAGTGCTCCCCGCCCACCACGGCGTCGTGCTCGGCCATCAGCGCCTTGATGCGCGCATGGCCCACGGGGGTGCGCACGTGCTCCCCGCCGGCCGCACGGATCGCCTCGCCCACGTGCCGGGAGGAGACGAGGTTCACGACCGCGACGGGCCGCTCCTCCCCGGCCGCGCGGGCGCGGGCGATCTCGCGCTGCGCGATGAGCGCCGTGACGGCCGAGGGCGGCACCGGCACGCCGTGCTCGTCCAGCACCACACAGCGGTCCGCGTCGCCGTCGAAGGCGAGACCCAGATCGGCCCCCTCCCGCACCACGGCCGCCTGCAGGTCCCGCAGGTTCTCGGGGCGCAGCGGGTCCGCGGGGTGGTGGGGGAAGCTGCCGTCGAGGGTGAAGTGCAGCGGGATCAGCTCGACCTGCGCGAGCGCGCCCAGCACAGCGGGCGCGGTGTGCCCGGCCATGCCGCTGCCCGCGTCCACCACCACCCGCACGGTGCGGCCCTCGGGCAGCGGCGCCAGCCGGTGCAGGGTCGCGGCGTAGTCCTCGAGCGTGTCGAGCCCCTCACTGCGCCCCTCGCCGTGCACGGGGATCTCGCCGGCGTCGAGGTACGCCTCGGCGCCGCGGCGGATCTCCTCCAGCCCGCTGTCGCGGCCGACGGGCCGAGCGCCCGGCAGGCACAGCTTGAGCCCGTTGTCCTCGCCGGGGTTGTGGGAGGCGGTGATCATCACCCCGGCGGCATGGTGCAGGCCGGAGGCGCAGTACAGCTGGTCCGTGGAGGACAGGCCCGCATCGGCCACGATCGCACCGCGGCGCACCGCCCCCTCGATCACGGCGCGGGAGAGCTCGGGGGAGCTCAGGCGCATGTCGTGGGCGACGATCAGGGCGGGGGCGTCCAGATGGTCCGCGAAGGCGGCGCCGAACGCCCGGGCGACCTCGGCGGTGAGGTCCACCCCGGCGCGGCCGCGCACGTCGTTGGCGAGGACGATGCCGGAGAGGTCGTGTCCGCCCGCGGGGGTCGCGGTCATCGGCTCAGTCATGGGTGCTCCTGACGACGTGGAGGTGGCGCGGCCCGCTCCGCGCGGTCTCGTCGGCGCCCCGGCGGGCCCCGGCCGCGCGGTCCCGGCCCGGGCCGTCCTGCCCGCGGCCGGCACGCCGCGGCCCGGCACCGGCCGGCGCGTCCTGCGGGGCGGGGGCCTCGGCGCGGGGCCCCACGGCGTCGGCGAGAGCCACCAGGTCATCGCTGACCTGCTCCCCTCCGGCCACGCGCAGCAGCTCCCAGCCGCGGGGCGCGGTCATCCGGGAGGCGTGCTCCCGGCAGAGGTCGTAGGCATGCGGCTCGCTGGCGCGGGACAGCGGCCCCAGCACAGCGGTGGAGTCCTGGTACACGAAGGTCAGCGAGCTGACGGCGGGCCGGGAGCAGGCGGTCCTGGAGCATTCACGAGCGGGCACGTCCCGCAGTCTACGCAGGCGCGCCGACGCGTCACGGGCGGCGCGCCCCGGGCGCCGGTCACACCCGCGCCGGCCCCGATAGAGTCTCCCGCATGGATGTGCAGCCGCTGCGCCCCGGGGCTCCCGGTCCCCGGCCGGGACGTCGCCGTCGGGACCGTCGCGGGCGGGGCCGGCGCTGGGACCTGATCCCCCCGCACCTGCCCGGACACCGCAGCCGGCGCGAGCGCTTCGACGACCTGGTGGCCGAGGCCGGCGCCGTGCTCGCCGAACGGTTCCCGCGCCGCCTCGAGCACCTGCAGGTGCTCGTGGAGGAGGTGCCGCCCTCGGACCCCGCTCCCTGGGACGCGCCCACGGTGCTGCTGGGGCGGGTGATCCCGTCCACGCGCGAGCATCCCGCCCAGGTGATCGTCTACCGCCGTCCCCTGCAGACCCGCTGCGCGACCGAGGACGAGCTCGAGACGCTGGTGCGGCAGGTGCTGTCCGAGCAGATCGGCTCGCTGCTCAACCTGCCGCCGGAGGACGTCGACCCCGAGGCCTGGGCGGACTGACCGCGCGCCGTCGACCCGGGCGGGCCCGGCCGCGGCCCCGCACCGGAGCGCACCGCGGTGCCCGCGGGCGGTGCCCCGACGCTCAGGGGGCGCGGCGCACCGTGAGCGCGTCCTCCCCGCCGAGCGGGGACTGCACCCCGAGCGTGGAGAGCAGCAGGCCGTCCTCGCCGTCGCTCTCGCGCTGTGTCCAGCCGGCGTGCACCACGCCGGCCTGCTCGGGCACCACCGTGAGACCTGCGGCGGGCTCGCCGCCGGCCTGCAGGCTCTCCGCCTCGAGGGTCGTGGTCTCCTCCGCGGAGATCTCCGCCTCGACGGGGTCGCCGGCCGTGCCGTCCGCCGCCACCGGGATCACGGTCACCGCGGAGTCCTCGACGGCGGTCAGGGTGAGCTCGCCGGCGGCGCCCTCGGCCGGGAGCGCGAGCACGGCGTGGGAGTGGAGCGAGGGCGCCGGAGCCACCAGGGCGAAGTCCACGGGGGCGCCGATCGTGTCGCCGGGGAGGTCCTCACCGGTGCGCTGGGCGCGGGTCACTGCGGTGAGCGGGCTGCCTGCCTGCACCCGGACGGCGTAGGTGCCGTCCTCCAAGCCCTCCAGCGGCACGCGCACCACGGTGCCGGAAGGGACGTCGACGTCCTCGACGCCCGCCGTCTCGACCGCGCCGTCGGCACCGATCACCTCGACATCCGCCGTGGTGGCGCTGCCCTGGGGGTTCGCGAGCACCAGCACGGGGTCGCCGCCGTCGACGTCGACGCCCGGCATCACCAGCTCGTCCGCGGCGGCGGGCAGCGGGGTCTGCACCTCGGCGCCGCCCGGGGTGAGGCCGTCGCGCTCGGTGCCCTGCACGTGCATCGACAGCGGCGCGCCGAGCACCGAGACGCTCACGCCCACGGCGTCCTGCCCCCCGGCGATCGACTCCAGCAGCACTCGCTGCTCCTCGCCGGGACCGAGGACCACCTGGCTGCGGCCCTCCATCGCGGCGGGGCCGTCCTCCGTCCACAGCTGCACGGCGGCCGTCGCGGGCCGTTCGGTGGGGTTGCGCAGCACCAGCACCGCGCTGTCCCCGGTGCCGGTGGAGGCGCCGAGGAACGTGGCCTCGGTGACCGGGGCGGCACAGCGCGAGAGCGCCAGCGACCGGTAGTCGCCGCGGCGGGTGAGAGTGCTCTGGAGGACGTCCGCGACGGGGCGGGCGCCCTGGGAGGTCGCCGCCCTCACGTGCGGGACATCCTCGATCCCGGTCTGCTCCAGCACCGCGACGCCGAGGTCCTCGGAGGCGGCGTCGTCGGTGAGCACCGAGCCGTCCGCCCCCTGCGCCTCCACGGAGGGGGCGCGCACGGAGCCGTCCTCCTCCTGCAGCGTGGAGGAGGCGCTGACGGTGCCGAACAGCAGCGAGGACTCCGGCTCCGCGGCGAGCGCGGCGAGGGACACGGCGGCACTGGGCGGGGTGACCGAGAGCTCCTCGTCCACGCCCGTGCCCAGCGCCTCCTCGGGCACGTCCAGCGGTCCGGGGCACCAGCGGGTGGTGGGGCCCGGCAGGGAGCGCACCTCCGCGCGCTCCACGGGGACCGGGGCGGGCGGGGCGTCGAGGGCCAGGGCCCCCACCCCGAGGGCGAGCGGCACCAGGGATGCCAGCGCCAGCAGCGGTCGCGCCGTCCGGCGGCTCCCGCCGGAGGGCGACGCGACGCTCTCCACCATCTCGTGCTCAGCCATACATCTCCTCGGCAGTGCGGGAGCGGACCCGCCAGGGGATCGAGATCACGGCCGTGAGGGCGGTGGCGGCATAGAGCAGCAGCTGCCACAGCAGGCGCAGCGGCTGGTCCCTGGTCACCGTCACCTCACCGGCGGCGTCCGCGGGGAGCTCGAAGCCCTGCGCCCAGCCGTCCACCTCCGTGGGGGCGAGCGCGGTGCCGTCGAGCTCGGCGCGCCAGCCGGAGTCGGCCCGCTCAGCGAGCACCAGCGTGCGCCCGTCCTCCGCGGCGGGCACCGCGCCCCCGGCGGCCACGGCGGTGCTGTCCAGCGCGACAGGCTCCTCGCCGCCCACGATCACCGCCCGGGGCGCGGCGTCGATCACGCGCCACATCCCGCCGGTGGTGCCCTCGGTGACCTTCTCCAGCTCGGTGGAGGCGTCCAGCACGCCCTTCAGCGCGGACTGCCCCTCGAGGTCGCCGCGCACCACCACGTAGGAGATCGCGAGATCCCCGGCCGCGGCGGGCTCGCCGTCCTCGCCGTCGGCATCGGCGACACCGCCCTCGGAGAGCAGCCCGGCCACCGCCTCGCGCAGGGCGTCGGAGGCGGGGTCGGAGTCCACGGCCTCGCCCGCCAGGACGGTGCGGACGTCCCGGGCATCGGCGAGAACCGCGTGCTGCAGCACGGAGTCCCCGCCGTGGACCACCAGCTCGGCCTCGACGGCGCCGTCCTCCTGCTGGGCGAGCACCAGCACGCGGGACCGGGCGTCGGTACGGCCCTGGTCCGCCGCGGCGGCGGGCACGGCACCGCCCTCGGTGCGCTCCACCTGCAGCTGCTGCGGCAGCAGGAGCGTCCACCCGGCCACGCTGACCACACAGGCCGCGGCGACCACCGCTCCCACCGCGGCCACGGCCGTACGGCGCGCACGGTGCGGGTGCTCGTCCCGCCGCGCGAGGGCGTCGAACGAGGCGCCCGCGCCCACGGCGAGGGCCAGCAGCACGGCGCTGAGCAGAGCATGCGGCCAGGCCGTGACCAGCTGGTCGTCGGCCACCGCGGTCCAGGTGGTGCGCTGCAGCAGCACGGCGAGCACGCCGAGGGTCGCGACCAGGAGCGCGAAGCGGCCGGCGCGGCCGGCGTCCCCGGGCAGGAACGGCGCCACGAGCGCCGCGAGCACCACGGGCGCCACCGGCAGCAGCAGCGGCAGCAGGGCGGCAGCCGTCGCGCCCAGCAGCGGGGCCAGGGTCTCCTGGAGCCCGGGGGCGACGGGCCACAGCGCGAGCAGCTCGAGCGGCGAGGCCGTGCCCGGTGTGGGGGGCACTCCCGCCACGGCGAGCAGGGTCTCGGGATGGCCCAGGTAGGTGGGCAGGTACGGGGCATGCAGCGCGAGCGAGGGCACCAGCACCCACAGCAGGCGGCGGCGCCTGCCCGGCACGACGAGCGCGATCAGCGCCAGCGCCGCCGCGCACAGCAGCACCAGCACGCCCTGCACCGCGCCGATGACCAGCAGCAGCAGACCGGCGGCGGCCGCGGCGGAGACGCTGGCCTGGGAGGCCTTGTGGGGCAGCCCGATCGCACGGCCCACCGCGAGCGCCAGCACCGGCAGCAGCAGATGCACCAGCAGCAGCGGCCAGGCCCCCACCACGAGCGCGGAGAGGAGGGACGGCGCCAGCGCCCAGACGGTCGCGAGCACGAGGCGGGCGCCGACGGCGCGGGTGAGCGCGCCCGCGGCCCACCAGGCGCACAGGGCGCTCAGCGGCACGGCCGTGAACACGAGCACCTCGACCGGGAGCTGGCCGCCCACCGGCAGGTGCCCCAGCAGTCGCACCAGGGCGTCGCCGGGGCCGCGCTCCCCCAGCCCTCCGGGGATCCAGTCGGCCCAGGCGGCCTCCCAGAGATCGGCGCGGCTCTCCGGCAGCGGGCTCAGGCCCGGACCGGTCAGCTCGCCGCGCCCGAACAGGGAGCGCAGCGTCACCATCCCCAGCACGGCGGCCACGATCGCCACCACCGCGGTCCACACCACGTGGCGTCCGTAGTCGGCGTCCTCCAGGCCGTGCCGGGTGCCGGCGATGCCCCAGGTGGTGCGTCGGATCCGGCGCCGTCGGTCGTCGTCGGAGAACAGACGGATCCAGGTCTCCTCGGCCCAGCGCCGCAGCGCCTCACCGCGGGGCAGGTACAGCGGGGCCAGGCGACCGCGCGGCACGCGGGCACGGCGTCGCTCCCGCAACGAGCGGCCCATCACGCGGCGCGCCCGCGGCAGCACGGCCGCGGCGGCACGCAGCTCCATCAGGGCGATCCGCGGTGCGGAGGCCGCGGTCGCGCCGAGCATGCGCAGCAGCGTGATCAGCGGCAGGAACAGCACGGTGAGCAGGGAGAGCGGCAGGGAACGCTGCTTGAGCAGCACCATCACCTGCCCGGTGCGCTGCTCGCGAAGCCGCTCCAGAAGAGGCCTGGTGGGGTGCGGATGGAGCACCCGCGCGGCGGACTGCACCGCCACCCGCTCGCCGGAGCGCCAGATCCGGCGGCACAGGTCGATCTCCGCCCAGGGCGAGGGGAGGTCGGGGTCGAGGCCGCCGATCGTGCGCAGGGTCTGCTCACGCACCAGCATGCCCGGCAGCGGCACCGCGAGCACGTCGTGGCGCCAGTCGGCCTGGCCCTGGTCGATCTCGCCGGGATCCACGCCCGTGACGATGCGGCCGCCGTGGGTAAGGGTGAGGCCCACATCGACGAGCGCGTCCGCGCCCTCCGGTTCGAGGGTCTCCTGCGCGGGGTCGGCGTGACGCACCCGCTTCGCGCCCACGGCCGCCGTGTTTGGGGACTCCTCGACGATGCGCACCTGCTGGACGAGCGCGTCGGGGGCGGGCGGACTGCCGTCGAGCACGAACCACAGCCAGGACTGCCCGCCGTCCGCGGCGGCGGCGCGGCGGCCGGTGCGCACCTGTCGGCGTCGCAGACGCAGCGGCACCCGGGCGAGGTCCTCCGCCTGCTGGGTGCGTTCGCGCTCCACCGCCGCGGAGTCCACGTCGCGGGCGCGACGACCGCCGCCGGAGGAGCGGTGCTCCGGCACGACCTCGACGTGGTCGTCGGGAGTCGTGCGCGGGTCGAGGGACTCCAGCGCCTCGCGGACGGCTCCGGCGCGGCTGAGCGCCGCGGAGACGGGCAGCACCTGGTCGACGCGGCCGGCGGCGAGGTCCTCCTCGAGGGCCTGCTGCACCGCATCGGGGATGTCGGAGGGCGCGACCACCACGACCTCGTCGGGCGCGAGGGTCTGCGCGGTCAGGGCGTCGCGGAGGGCGGAACGGGTCGCGACGGTGGTCGCCCCGCTCAGCAGGACGAACGCGGTGATGTGACGGTCGCTCACCGGGAAATGATGTCAGATCACCCGGCGCTTGAGCTTGCGACGCTCACGCTCGGAGAGACCGCCCCAGATGCCGAACCGCTCATCGTTCTCGAGGGCGTACTCGAGGCACTCGGCCCGCACCTCGCAGGAGACGCACACCTTCTTCGCCTCGCGCGTGGAGCCGCCCTTCTCGGGGAAGAACGCCTCGGGATCGGTCTGCGCGCACAGGGCGCGCTCCTGCCAGGTCAGCTCGGCATCGTCGGAGTCCTGCCCGGCGAGGTCGAGCAGGGACAGCTCTGCACGGGCGTCGACGTCGACGCGTTCCTCATCCATGGCCATCACTCCTTCCACTGCTGTGTTGACCACCGAAGGCCTGTCGCGGCCTAAAGTACACCGGTGTAGTTATGGTCCGTCAAGCGGCACCGGCGCGTCGGCTTGCCCCTGCCCATCGCATCACATCTCCCGGAGGCACACGTGTCCGCTCCCCCTCCCCCGCTCCCCACCCCGTCCCCGCCCCCGACGACGACGTCGTCGGGGGCGCCGATCCCGCACCCCGCCGCACCCCCGCCCGTCACGGTGCACCCCGTCACCGGACTCGGAGAGATCCGGGAGGGCGAGGACCTGGTCGCCGCGCTGTTGCCGGCGCTGAGGGCGCTGGAGCCCCGCGAGGGCGACGTGCTGTGCGTCTCGACGAAGATCGTCTCCAAGGCGCACGGACTGCGCGTCGCCCCGGACCAGCGGGATCGGGCGATCGCCGAAGCGGCGGTGCGCACCGTCGCCCGGCGCCTCCACACCCGGCAGGTCACCTCGGTGGTGCAGATCCCCTCGGGCCCGGTGATGGCGGCGGCCGGTGTGGACTCCTCCAACGCGCCCGACGGGCCCCTGCTGCTCCCCGAGGATCCGGACGCCTGCGCCCGCGAGCTGCGCGACGGGCTCGTCGCCGCGCTCGGCGTGCCCCTGGGGGTGCTGCTCACCGACACCTCCTCGCGGGTGTGGCGCGTGGGCGTGGGCGACATCGCCCTGGGCTCCGCGGGCGTGGCCGCGCTGCAGGACCTGCGCGGCGGCGCCGACGCGCACGGCCGTGCGCTCTCCGTCACGGTGAGGAATCTCGCCGACGAGCTCGCCGCGGCCGCGGACCTCGTCAAGGGCAAGGCCAGCGGTGTCCCCGCCGCCCTGGTGCGCGGGGTCGACGCCGCCACGGCGGCCGACGTCCCCGCCCGGGAGCTCTCCCGCACCGGGGAGGACGACTGGTTCCGCCGCCCCAGCCTCGAGTCGGTGTGGGTGGCGCTGGGTCTCGCCCCGGAGCAGGAGCCGGTGGCGCGGATGTCCCCCGAGCCGGCCGAGGAGCGGATCGCCCGCGCGCTCGCGGTCGCCGCGATCCCGCGCGGGGCCGCGTCAGCGTCCACCGCGACCGTCCGTCGACGCTCCGCGACCCAGGGCCCGGCGCCTATCGTGGTGGAGGCGGCCGACACCTCCCGGGCGGCGCTGGTCGAGGCCGCGACCCTGGCGGAGCGCATCCGCACCGCCCTGGCCGCGGAATCTCTCGGCGCTCCGCTGCCGGAGATCCCGGTCGAGATCCTCACCCCCGGCGACCAGGAGGTCCCCGCATGAGCCCCCACGCACCCCGCTCCCTGCCCACCGCGGCAGAGCTCCTGACCGCCCTCGAGCGCACCGGGCCCCGGCCCGTCCTGGCCTGGTACGGCGAGGCCTCCCGGATCGAGCTGTCCGGGCACGTGCTGGCCAACTGGGTGATCAAGGCGATCGGCCACCTGCACGACGAGGTCGCGCTGGCCCCCGGGGACCTGGTGGTGCTCGATCTGCCCCCGCACTGGAAGCGCCTCGTGCTGGCGCTGGCGGGCTGGTCCCTCGGCGCCGAGGTGGTCGTCCTCGCCCGCCCGGACGAGGACCCGGAAGCTGCCGACGGGACGTCGGGCGCGGAGCCCGCCGAGGGCGCGGCCCCGGTGCCGCAGGCGGAGGCGGCCGAGGCCCCGCAGGTGCTCGTCACCGACCGGCCGGACTCCGCCCTCGCGGACGCGGCCGACGAGGTGCTCGCCGTGCAGCCGGTCTCCCTCGCCCCGCGCTTCGGTGCGGAGCTGCCGCCGCTCGTGCGGGATTGGGTGGTCGAGGTGCGCGGGAGCTCCGACCTGCTCGGGGTGGCGCTGCCGGACTGGAGCGGTCCCGCCCCTGCCGTGGACGCCGACGGCGGGGTCGACGCGACGAGCGCGGACGCACCCCGTGCCTCCGGGGTCGGCGCGACGAGCGCAGACGCGCCCCGTGCCTCCGAGGTCGGCGCCCCGCGCCTGCTCGTCCCGGGTGACGGTCTCGAGGTCCCGGAGCGCCTGCTCGCGGTGCTGCTCGGCGGTGGCGGTCTCGTCGGCCCTGCCGCGCAGGTCACCGCGCACCAGGCCGAGGAGGAGGGCGTCACCGCCCGCGCCTGACGGGCCCGGCACCGCCCCACCTCCCCTGTCCCCTCCATGCGGCCGCAGGGCTTTGCCCGCCTGAGTTCCAGAACTGGAACTCAGGCGGGCAAAACCGTGAGCTGAGGGTGCGGGACCGGGGCGCCTCCGCGCGGGGCGGGCGCGGGGGCGCGCCCGTGCGTGGCGGGCGCGGGGCGGGCGTCAGCCCTCGCGGAGGGTGGCGACGGCGCGGGTGGGGTCCCCGTCGAAGACCGTGCGGCCCTTGCGCAGCACGACGATCCGGGTGCAGAGCCGCTCGAGCATCTCCAGCTCGTGGGAGACCACGATCATGGTGCGGCCCGCCGCCTGCAGCTGCTGGATCCGCTCCAGGCACTTGCGCTGGAACGGCTCGTCGCCCACGGAGAGGATCTCGTCGACCAGGAAGATGTCCGGCTCCGTGTGCACCGCCACGGCGAAGGCCAGGCGCAGGAACATGCCGGAGCTGTAGTACTTCACCTCGGTGTCGATGAACTCCTCGATCTCGCTGAACGCGACGATCTCGTCGAACTTCTCATCGACCTGCTCGCGGGACATCCCCAGGATGGCGCCGTTGAGGTACACGTTCTCGCGCCCCGAGAGGTCCGGGTGGAAGCCGGCGCCCACCTCGATCAGCCCCGCCACGCGGCCGCGCAGCAGCACGCGCCCCTCATCGGGGTACAGCACCCCGGAGATGGTCTTGAGCAGGGTGGACTTCCCGGAGCCGTTGAAGCCGATCAGTCCCACGGTCTCGCCGGCGTGGACGGTGAGATCCACGTCGTCGAGCGCGAGGAAGGTGTCGGCCAGCTTCTTGCGCTGCAGGGCGGAGAACACCAGCTCCTTGAGCGAGTGGTCGTGACGCAGCGAGAACTGCTTGGTCACGTGCTCGATGCGCACCATCTCGCGGTCGGTGGGGACCGCGGCGGAATCGGGCACGGAGTCGAGGGTGGGTGTCATCGGCTGCTCCTCACAGTTCCTGGGCGAACCGGCGCTTGGAGCGCTCGAACACGATCGCTCCCACCACGAACACCAGCACCGAGGTGAGCAGGCCCGCCCACCACAGGCCGAACGGCTCGTACGGGGACATCAGGGTCGGGTCCTCGGGGACCCGCTCCACCACCGGTCCGGCGTAGCGCCAGAACGCCACGTGGAACAGCTCCACCACGATGGTGAGCGGGTTGAGCTGGTAGAGCCACCACCAGATGGTCCCGCCGATCACCTCCTCCACCATCGAGATGCGGTACAGCACCGGGGAGAGCCAGGTCGCGACCATCACGATGAGGTCCACGAAGTTCTCCACGTCCCGGAACGCGGCGTTCAGCGCGGCGGCGATCATGCCCAGCCCCATCGTGAAGACGACGAGGATCACCATGCCCAGCGCGAAGGCCACCAGCGCCGTGGGCGAGGGCAGCCAGCCGAAGATCAGCGCGCCCACCACCAGCACCAGCAGCTGCGGCAGGAAGTGCACCAGCGCGACCACCAGGCTGGACCACGGGAACAGCTCGCTGGGCAGGTAGATCTTCGAGACCAGCGGCGCGTTCCCGGAGATCGAGCGGGTGGCGTTGCCCAGCACCTCGCCGAACAGGTTGATCACCACGATCCCGCTGAACAGGTACACGGCGTAGGCCGGGGTGCCCTTGGACAGCTCGAGGAACAGCCCCAGCGCGATGTAGAAGACGATGAACTGCACCGCAGGCTTGACGTAGCTCCACAGCATCCCGAGGGCGCTGCCGCGGTAGCGGACCCGCAGCTCCTTGCGCACCAGCAGGCTGAGCAGGAAGCGCTCCCGCACCGGGTTCAGCCAGCCGGCGTCCTGCCCCGGGGCACGCCACCCCTCCGCCTGTTCGGCGGCGGAGGGGATCCGGCGCAGTCCTCGACCGGAGGTCGCCGTCACGCGGGGGCGCTCTCTGCGGTCTCGTCCGAGGACTCGCCCGACCCGTCACGGTCATCGATCCCCGGGCGCGCCGGCGCCGGGTTCGCCGCGAAGGTGCGCTCCCAGGCCGGGAAGGAGGTGATCTCCTCGGCCGCGGCACGGTACTGGTCCCGCAGGCGGTTCCACTGGCGGTAGAGGTCCAGGTGAGTGCGCGCGGAGCGGGTGAGCATCGCGCGCACCTGCTCCGGGCGGCGCTGGTACCAGGCCACCTTGGTGCCCTCGGCGTTGGAGACCACGGCGCTGTCGTAGTGGCTGAGCGTCCACCACTTGGCGTCCTGGTGCGCCACCTGCGCCTGCGGGTGGCGGCGTGCCCGCTCCGGCGGCGACGCCAGCAGCTGGCGGCCCATCGCCTTGACGGTCCACAGCGGCAGCAGCGCGCGATGGGGCGCGGAGAACGGCTTGCCCTTCCGCGGCGGCTTCGTGACCTGCACGTCCGGGAAGGAATCGGGGTCGGGGCGGGTCACGGAGTCATCGTGCTCCTGCGCCATCTGTCGCAGCTCGGGCAGCTTCGTGCCGATCTCCCCGTGCAGCACATCCGGGCCGCGCAGCACGTCCGTCTGGGCGTACAGGCGCGCGGCCTGAGTGTAGTACTGCATCGAGAGCAGGTGCTTGACGTCGATGCTCTGGGACTCGGTGAGCACCCGGCCGCCGCGCTCGTACCCGGAGTGGAGCAGCGCGGTGATGATCCGGTTGCGCTCGTGGAAGTAGATCTGCCAGTCCAGCGCGTCGTTCTTGTCCGTCCAGGTGATGTGCCACACTGCCGCGCCCGGCAGCGAGACCGTCGGATACCCGGCCTTCTTCGCCCGCAGGCCGTACTCGGCGTCGTCCCACTTGATGAACACCGGCAGGCTCAGGCCGATCTCCCGCACGGTCTCCGTGGGGATGAGGCAGGTCCACCAGCCGTTGTAGTCCACATCGGCGCGGCGGTGCAGCCACGGCGTGGAGCGCAGCGGCTCGGCGGCGAAGTCGTGACCCAGCGTGCTCTCGGGGATCGTCACCCGCGGCTGGATCGCCCACGGATCCACGCTCTCGCCGAAGGCGTGGAGCACGGAGCGGTTGTTGAGGTCGAACATGTGGGCGCCCACCAGCATCGGGGTGCGCGTGTAGTCCGCGAAGGTGATCATCCGCAGCAGCGACTCGGGCTCGATGTCGATGTCGTCGTCGGTGTTGATCACGTAGGTGGAGGAGCCGTTCGTGGACGCCTCGTACATGCCCCGGGAGAAGCCGCCGGAGCCGCCGATGTTGCCCTGCTCGATGATCCGCAGCTGGTCGCCCATCGCCTCCTGCAGCGGCGCGAGCTCCGCGTGGTCGCTCAGGCGGTCCGAGCCCTGGTCCACCACGTACATCACGTCGAGCTTCTCGCGCAGGTCCGGGTCCCGGCTCAGCAGCGCGATGTTGTCGAGCACGTAGGAGACCTTGTTCATCGTGGTCATCGCGATGGAGAAGGTGCCCTCGGTGCGGGCGGCGGAGGAATCCGCCGTCCACTGCGCCCCCAGGATGGTGAGCGGGGCGTCGCCGGTGATGACGTCGAACCAGTACCAGCCGCCGTCGCCGAAGGCCGTCAGCGGCAGCTCGAAGAGCGTGGTCCCGTCCCCGGTGACCGTGGCCATGTCATGGCGCTGGATCGCGCCGCGGGCGTTGGAGCGGTACACGATGATCTGCCCGGCGCCGCTGGTGGTCACCGCGAGGTTCACCTGCCGCACCGGGGTCCAGCGCCGCCAGTAGCTGGCCGGGAAGGCGTTGAAGTAGGTGCCGAAGGAGCGCAGCGACTGCTCGGGAACGCGCACCCCGTAGCGGGTGCTGAGCTCGTCGATCCGCGGCTGCCCGGCGTAGGCGGCCTGGTGCGAGGCGCCGGCGGCAGCAGCGTCGTGCGACTCCTCCTGGGCGCTGCCCAGGCCGAAGGCGGCCGTGTGGGCGCCGGACCGCGCCGCGTGGGACTCCAGGTAGAGCGGGATCACGTCCGGGGTGGCCGAAAGCGGCATGATCAGCCGCTGCAGGACTCTCTGCGGCGCCTCGTCCGGGGCGTCGGCGCGTGCCGTGCTGGGGGTCGTGCTCACGTCAGGGATCTCCTCGTCGGCTGCGGGCTCAGCCGCGCAGCAGGTCGGACAGCTTGTTGTCGGCCATGGAGAGGGCCGAGCCGATCGCCATGTGCATGTCCAGGTACTGGTAGGTGCCCAGGCGCCCCCCGAACAGGGTGCGCGGCTCGGCATCGGCCAGCTCGCGGTAGGCCAGCAGCCGCTCGCGGTCGGTGCCGGAGTTGATCGGGTAGTACGGCTCGTCCCCGGACTCCGCGAAGCGCGAGTACTCGCGCTGGATCACGGTGCGGTCCTTGGGGTAGTCGCGCTCGGGGTGGAAGTGGCGCGGCTCGATGATGCGGGTGTACGGCACCTCGGCGTCGGCGTAGTTCATCACGGAGGTGCCCTGGTAGTCGCCCACCTCGAGGTGCTCGGTCTCGAGGTCGATGGTGCGCCAGCCCAGCTCGCCCAGCTGGTGGTCGAAGTAGCGGTCGACGGGGCCGGTGTACACCACCGGGATGTTCCCGCGCACCGCGTCCTTGTTCAACGGCTGGGAGGTGTCGAAGTAGTCGGTGTTCAGCCGCACCTCGATGTTCGGGTGATCCGCCATCCGCTCGAGCCAGGCGGTGTAGCCCTGGGTGGGCAGGCCCTCGTAGGTGTCGTTGAAGTAGCGGTTGTCGTAGGTGTACCGCACCGGCAGCCGGGAGATGATCGAGGCGGGCAGGTCCTTGGGGTCGGTCTGCCACTGCTTGCCGGTGTAGTTCTTGATGAACGCCTCGTAGAGGGGCCGCCCGATGAGGGAGATGCCCTTCTCGTCGAGGTTCTCCGGATCGGTGCCGGCCAGCTCGCCGGCCTGCTCGGCGATCAGCGCGCGCGCCTCGTCCGGCGTGTACGCGGCCTGGAAGAACTGGTTGACGGTGCCGAGGTTGATCGGCATCGGGAACACCACGCCCTGGTGGGTCGTGTACACCTTGTGCTGGTAGCCGGTGAAGTCCGTGAAGCGGTTCACGTACTCCCACACCCGCTGGTTCGAGGTGTGGAAGAGGTGGGCGCCGTACTTGTGGACCTCGATGCCGGTCTGCTCGTCGGCCTCGGAGTAGGCGTTGCCGCCGAGGTGGGGGCGGCGATCGATGATGGTCACCTTCGCGCCGTGCTCGGCCACCGCGCGCTCGGCGATGGTGAGGCCGAACAGGCCGGAGCCGACGACGAGGAGATCAGGAGTCGACACAGAGGATCCTTTCGAGACATGCGGAGGGCCCGCTGGGGTCGGGGCCACAGTAGCCGAGAGGTGGACGGGATCGGTGCCGCGCGGGCGACGCGCCGCGGGGTGTGGCAGTGCTCATGCGGCGCACGGGGTCCGGTCGCCGCGCTCCACGAAACGGCGATAGCCCAGGCGGCGGGCCCATCCCGGGGCGAAGCGGTAGGCGGCGCGCACGGCGAGGTTGCGCAGGAAGCCGCGCGGCGTGGTCACCCGGTCCAGCAGCATCCGGCGCTGGAAGCGCACGTCGCTGGTGAACAGGCGCCAGCCGCCGCGGCGGGCGAACAGGTCCCGGTCCACGCGGTAGTCGACCAGCACCTGCGGGAGGTTCCCCATCCGTGCCCCGCCCAGCAGCATCCGCTCCCACAGCCAGTAGTCCTCCAGCAGCGGCAGATCGCGGTACCCGCCCACGGCGAGCGCGGTGGAGCGCCGCAGCACCACCGTCGGGTGGTGGAAGGGGCTGTGGCGGGGCAGGTAGCGCGCGATCTCCAGGTGCGTGAGGGGCCGGGTGCGCAGCGGGCCTGTGCCCGGCGCCACCTCGTCGCTGAACTCGCGCATCGAAGAGCCCAGCAGGTCGAGGCCCTCGGCGTCCATCCGCGGGATCTGCAGCGCGAAGCGCTCGGGACGGCAGAGGTCGTCGGCGTCGGCACGCGCCACCAGGTCGTGGGGGCTGGACTCCAGCCCGTCCTGGAGCGCGGCGGCGACCCCCCGGTGGGCGTCGTGGCGCAGCACTCGCGCCGGCCCGAACTCGCCGCTCTCCACCCGGGCCACCACCCGTTCCAGCGCCACCGGCAGCGGCCCGTCCACGGTGAGGATCAGCAGGTCCGGGGCGAGCTCCTGCTCCCGCGTGGCCGAGAGCAGTGCCTGCTCGAGGCGATCGGGACGATCCTGCCGCCACAGCGGCATGAGCACGGTGAACGGCGGCGGGGCGGCCGCGGGTGCGGGGTCGGCGGAGGTCACCGGCCGGCCGCCCGTTCGATCGTGCGCACGTCCGCCGCGGCCTCGCCGTCGGCCGCGAGCACGACGTCGGAGGGTCGGGGCCCGCGGCGCAGCGCGGCGAGCAGGCCCCGCAGCCCCACGCCCAGCAGGCCGCCGCGGTGGCGCAGCAGCAGCCGCAGCCAGCCCACCGCGGTGCTGCCGCCGTGGAGCACCCGCTCCAGCGGGCTGAACGACGTGGTGCGCAGCAGCGCCCAGAGCCGGTTGCGCACGTCGTAGTAGAAGCGCCCGCCGGGACCGGACTGCGCGTTGCCGAAGGCCGCGGTGCGGTGCTCGACCACGGAGGCGGGCACCTGGAGGCCACGCCCGCGGCGCAGCAGACGGCCGGTGTGCTCGAAGTCGTCGGACCAGATGAAGTAGTCGGCGTACGGCAAGCCCAGGCGGCGCACGTCCTGGCCGTTCAGCAGTGCGGAGACGTAGCTGGCGGTGCGGATGGGCCGCCCGCCCGCCTCGGCGGCGTCGCGCCGCTCCCGGGCGCTCACCCCGAACCTGGTGCGCTGGGTGTTCATGGGGTGATCGCGTCCGTCCGTCCACACCGCGCGCGAGCTGAGCACGCTCAGGCGTGCCGGGGACGCCGCCAGGGTGTCCAGGAGGGCGCTCAGGGCGCCCGGGCGGGGCACGGTGTCGTCGTCCATCACCCATACCCAGTCCGCCTCGTGGCGCACGAGGGCGCGCGCGATGCCGGCGGCGAAGCCCCCGGCCCCGCCCACGTTGCGGCGGAGGTGGACCACGTCCGCCGCGAGCGGATGGGACTCGGCGACGGCGCCGCTGGCGTCCGTCGAGGCGTTGTCGATGATCACCACGGCGTCGGCCGGGCGCTCCTGGGCGGCGAGGCCGTCGAGGCATTCCTGCAGCAGTGTCTCGCGGTTGTAGGTCACCACCACGGCCACCACCCGTGCCTCGTGGGCGTCCGGGTGGGCCGTGCCGGTCTCCGGGGTCCGATCGCCGGTCGGTGCGGGATGGGTCACTGCGCCTCCTGATGCTGGTCGGCGCCGCCGGGCGGCGCAGGCTCAGTCTACGGAGCGGCCCTGAACGCGGCCCGGGGCGGGCATGGCCGGGGTGTGAAGGTTCTCGGGAGGTTCCCCGCAGGGCATCGCGACGACCGTCCGGGGGCCGCGCGCCGCGCCCGCGGTGCCGCTACCCTGGCGAGCGCCCACTGCGCGGCGGGTGCTCGGCCCCGGTGCCGCAGCGGCCCGGAGCAGCACACGTCCGGGCACCCTCGACCCCGCACCGCGCCGGGAAGGAGACAGCCGTGAGCGACCAGACGCCCCGCTCCCCGCGCCCCGGAGGCCCCCGTCGCCCGGGCGGCCATCGGGCCCGCGCCGGAGGCAGCGCGCGCCGCATCCCCCCGCCCGCCGACGGCGCCGCGGAGGGGCGCGGTCCGGTCCCCACCCGCCCGCTGCCGCGCGTCCCCCCGCCCACCACCGGGTTCCGCGGCGCGCAGGAGCACCACGCCGCTCACGGCGATCCGGACCCCTACCGCTCCCCTGCCGCACCGCCCGCCCCGGGCGAAGGCGTGCCGCGGCGCGAGGAGCACCCGCCCCGTCGTGCGCGGCGCCGCCACCGGGTGCCGCGGCCGCTGCGCCTGGGCGCGACGCTGCTGGTGCTCGTGCTGGTGCTCGTGCTGGGCTGGGGCACGGGCCTGGCGCTGTGGTCGGACAGCCGCATCGAGCACGTCGAGGCGCTCTCCGACGCGGAGGGCACCCCGGGCACCACCTATCTCATCGCGGGCTCCGACCGCCGCGACGGCGAGGCCGTGGGCGACGACGGCACCGACGGTGCGCGCGCCGACACGATGATGCTGCTGCACAAGGCCCGCAACGGGAACAGCTACCTGATCTCCCTCCCCCGCGACACCCTCGTGGACATCCCCGGCTACGGCGGCTACAAGCTCAACGCCGCCTACTCCTTCGGCGGGGCCCCGCTCCTGGTGGAGACCGTGGAGCAGTTCACCGGACTCACCGTGGACCACTACGTGGAGGTCGGCTTCGACGGGGTCTCCGAGGTGGTGGACTCGGTGGGGCACGTCAACCTGTGCATCGACCAGGACGTGGACGACGAGCGCTCGGGCCTGGTGATGGCCGAGGGCTGCCACGACGTGGGCGGGGAGCAGGCGCTCGCCTTCGTGCGCGCCCGCTACTTCGACCCCACCGCCGACATCGGCCGGCAGGCCCGCCAGCAGCAGTTCGTCGGCGCGCTGATGGATCGCGCCACCTCCCCCGCGGTCCTGTTGAACCCCGCGGCGCAGGTGAGGATGGCCGGGGCGGGCTCCGACGCGCTGATCACCTCCGAGGGCACCGGGATCGTGGACGTGGGCCGGATGGCGCTGACCGCGCGCAGCGCGATGGGCTCCGGCAGCACGCTGTCGATCCCTATCGAGGATCCGGAGTACCGGACGAACCACTCCGGCGTCGCGATCCTCACGGACGAGGAGGACGTCGCCGCGTTCTTCGCCGCGATCGAGGACGGTTCCGCCGAGGTGCCGGCGCAGGAGTAGTGCTCCCGGGTCGACGTCCGGCCCGGGCCGGACGGTGCCCTCAGCGGAAGAGCATGTCGATGACGATGTTCACCGAGTTCAGCACGGACTGGCCCTTGGAGCGGGAGTAGTCGGTGTAGAGGATGTGCACCGGGTGCTCGGCGATGGTGAGCCGGTGGCGGCCGATCTCCTCGACGATCTCGGAGGCGTGCGCCATCCGGTTCTGCTCGATGGCGATCTTCTCGCAGGCCTCGCGGCCCAGCACGCGCAGCCCGTTGTGGGCGTCGGTGAGCTTCAGCCCGGTGGTGAGGTTCGTGTACCAGACGGCGCCGCGCAGCACCATCCGCTTCAGCAGTCCGGGCCGAGTGCGGGCGTCGAGGAAGCGGGAGCCGAGCACGAGGTCGACCCCCTTCTCCTCGCGCAGCGCGATCATCGCCGCGGCGTCGTCCACCTGGTGCTGGCCGTCGGAGTCGAAGGTCACCACCTGGCGCATCTGCGGGTCCCGCAGCGCGTAGTCGATGCCCGTCTTCAGGGCGGCTCCCTGGCCCATGTTGAAGGGGTGGCGCACCACCACCGCGCCGGCCTCCTCGGCGATCCGGGCGGAGTCGTCCTGGCTGCCGTCGTCCACGCACACCACCAGCGGGTACCGGGTGCGCAGGGCGCGGATCACGTCCCCCACCACGGCGCCCTCGTTGAACAGCGGCACCACGAACCAGGTCGCGTCGGCGCCCGGGGAGGCGGGATCCGCGGGCGTGGGCGACGCCGGCGACGCGGGATCGGTCGGGTTCACGGACTCTCCTTCGGGGCGGCTGGGAGGGTGGGGACCCGCCGGACGGGGCGGCGCGGGATGCAGGATCGGCGACGGCCGATGAGGATACCCTGTCACGGTGGACCGCCCCCGGGCGGTCCTCGCCGCGCACGCGGCATCTGCGAGGTGCACCACGAGGAGGATCACTGTGAAGACCGCTGTCGTCGCCCTGGGGAAGATCGGGCTGCCGCTCGCGGTGCAGTTCGCCGACGCCGGCCACGAGGTGATCGGGGTGGACGTGAACGCCCGCCAGGTCGAGCTGATCAACGCCGCGACCGAGCCGTTCCCCGGCGAGGCCCACCTGCAGGAGAAGCTCTCCGCGCTGGTGCCGGCCGGGCGCCTGCGCGCCACCACCGACTACGCCGAGGCGATCCCGGGCGCGGACGCCGTGGTGATCGTGGTGCCGCTGTTCGTGGACGACGCCACCTGGGAGCCGGACTTCGCGTGGATGGACGCCGCGACCCGTTCCCTGGCCGAGCACCTCACCCCCGGCACGCTGGTCTCCTACGAGACCACTCTGCCGGTGGGCACCCTGCGCACCCGCTTCGTGCCGATGATCGAGGAGATCTCCGGGCTCACGGAGTCGGAGGACTTCTTCGCGGTGTTCTCCCCCGAGCGGGTGCTCACCGGGCGGGTGTTCGAGGACCTGCGCAAGTACCCCAAGCTGATCGGGGCGCTGACCGAGGAGGGCACGGCCCGGGCGCGCGCGTTCTACGAGTCCGCGCTGACCTTCGACGACCGCGACGACCTCCCCCGTCCCAACGGGGTGTGGGACCTCGGCTCCCCGGAGGCCTCGGAGCTGGCGAAGCTCGCCGAGACCACCTACCGGGACGTGAACATCGCCCTCGCCAACGAGTTCGCGCTGTTCGCGCAGGATCACGACATCGACGTGTACAAGGTGATCGAGGCCTCCAACTCCCAGCCCTACTCCCACATCCACCAGCCCGGGATCGCCGTGGGCGGGCACTGCATCCCGGTCTACCCGCGCCTGTACCTCTCCACCGATCCGGACGCGACGACGGTGCGCACCGCCCGCACCCTGAACGCCTCGGTGCCGGGGAAGCTGGTGGAGCGGGCCGCGTCCCTGCTCGGCTCGCTGCAGGGCGTGCGGGCCGTGGTGCTGGGCGCCTCCTACCGCGCCGGGGTGAAGGAGACCGCGTTCTCCGGCGTGTTCCCCGTCGTGGAGGCGCTGCGCGCCCACGGTGCCCAGGTGGCCGTGCACGACACCTTCTACGACGACGAGGAGCTGGCCGGCTTCGGTTGGACCCCGTACCACGTGGGCGAGGCCGCGGACCTCGTGATCGTCCAGACCAACCACCCCGAGTACGCCGATCTCACCGCCGCGGACGTCCCCGGCGTGACGCTCCTCGTGGACGGCCGCAACATCACCACGGCCGAGAACTGGACCGGCACCCCCCGGCTCGTGCTCGGCGACGGCTCCGCCTCCACCCACCGGCAGGACGAGGGAGCCTGACCCGATGGGTGAGCACGACCTGCTCCTCGGGCTCGGGCCCACGCTTGTGGGCAACCGCACCGTGATCATCCAGCTGCTGCTGGTGGCGGGCATCGTCGCGATCGTGGGCTGGCTGTTCGTCACCCGCGGCGCGAAGCAGCTCGCGGTGCGCCGCCTGCTGGTGATCGCGTTCGCGGTGTTCGCCGTGCTGACGGTGCTGTTCCCGAGCATGCTCAGCCGGGTGGCGAACCTCGTGGGCGTGGGCCGCGGCGCCGATCTGCTGCTGTACGCGACGGTGCTCGTGCTGCTCGGGTTCCTCGCCCTGCAGGAGGCCCGGACCAAGGCGGCGGAGAAGCGCACCACCTACCTGGCCCGTCGGCTGGCGCTCGACGAGGCGGAGCAGCCCGCGGCGTTCCGCGGGCGGGCGCTCGGCCCGCGCGACGACGGGTGAGCGCGCTGCTCGCCCTGCTCGCGACCCTCGCGCTGGTCCTGGCGGCGGCCTACCTCCCCGGCGCCCTTGCGGTGCGAGTGCTCGGCGGGTCCCGCCTGCTGTCCCTCGCCCTCGCCCCCGCGATCGGTGCGGCGATCGCGGGAGGAACGGCGCTGCTCGCCCCCGCGCTCGGGGTGCGCTGGTCGCTGCTGCCGTTCCTCGGCGCCGCGCTGCTGCTCATCGCGGTGGCCGCGGGGCTGCGCCGACTGGGGGTGCGCCTGCCCGCGACCGTGCTCGACGGGCCCCTCGCCCCGAGCCGCGCCGTCCCGGGCCTGGGACTGTGGATGACCGGCGCGGTGCTGGTGGCGCTGGGCCCGATCGCCTGGCAGGCCGGCCGCGCCGACGCGGTGCTGGAGCGGTGGGACACCCTCTACCACCTCTCGGCGCTGGCCCGGATCCGGGAGACGGGCAACGCGTCGAGCCTGGCGGTGGGCGCCGTCTCGCAGAGCTCCGGGGATCCCTCCGCCTATCCGGCCGGATTCCACGCCCTCGCCTCCCTGGTGCCCGCGGTGGGCATCCCGGTGCAGCTCAACGGGGCGATGCTCGCGCTGTCGGTGGTGCCCTGGCTGCTGGGCATCGCGCTTCTCGCCCGCGCGGTGTTCCCGCGGATCCCCTGGGCGCCGGGCGCGGCCGCCCTCGCGGCCGCCCTCGTCCCCGCCGCGCCCTGGGACGAATGGATCCACCTCTCGGCGATCCCGAACGTGGCCGGCGCCGCGGCGATCCCGGGGATGCTCGCCGCCGCGGCGGCGCTGTGGGGCGCCCTCCTGGCGCGCCTGGACGGCGGCGCGGAGGACGGCGACACGGAGGAGGGCGCCGCGGGCCGCACGCTCCTCGCGGTGATGGGCGTGCTCGCGCTCGCCGGGATCGGCCTCACCCTGCTCCACCCCAACACCGCCGTGACCACGCTGCTGCTGCTCGCCGCGCTCACCGCCGGCACCACGGCCGGTCGGTGGCGGCGGCGCCCGTGGCTGGCCGCGGTGCCGCTCGCGATGCTGCTGCCCTACCTGGTGATGACGTACTCGAGCCTGGGCGGGCACGTCACGGCCTTCGAGGGCGGGCTGCGGGTGAGCGCGCTCACGGGGCTCGGGGAGATCGTGCTGGGTCTGCTCACGGTGTGGCCGATGGCGCTGGGCGTGCTGCTGGCGCCGCTGTGGTGGGCGGGGCTGGTGCGCTGCGCCGGGCGCCGCGGTCCGCGCTGGCTGGTGCTGGCCTGGCTGGTGATCGCGGTGCTGTACTTCGATGCGGCGATCGACGCGCCGGCCGATCTCTCGGCCCTCTACTACCGCGGCCAGGACCGCATCGCGATGACGCTGGCGATGCTGTGCGCCGTGCTGGTGGTCCCCGGCCTGCAGCTGCTCGGCGAGGCGCTGCGGGCGCGCCTGTCCGCGCGCGGCGACTCCGCCGCGGGCGGCTCCGGCCCGGGCCGGGCCGGCCTGCCGCGGGCGGCGGTGGTCGTGGCCGTGGCGCTCGCGGTGCTCGCCGCCGGCAGCTCGGTGCCGACCCGCCTGGACAACGCCGCGAAGAACCTCGCGGCGGACTATCCGGGCAGGGGCCGGTTCCTACAGGCCGACGAGCGCGCGCTGTTCGCACAGCACGCGCCGCAGATGGATCCGGACGGCGTGATCCTGGCCAGCCCGTACTCGGGCGCCGCCCACCTGTACGCGCTGTACGGGCTGTCGGTGCGCCTGCCCGTGCTGGGGATGTCCTACTCCGACCTCGACCGCGACCTGCTGTACGCCACGGAGGACGCCGCCACGAACCCGGCCTCCTGCGCGCTGCTGCAGGAGCACGGCATCCGCTACGTGTACCAGGAGACCCAGCCGTACCAGCGCCACAAGACCTCCGACTCGGTGAACCTCGCCTCGGAGGACCTGGGCCCGGTGCTGTTCGCCACCGGGCACTCCCGCATGATCGAGGTGGACTGCGATGCCTCCTGAGCACGCCCCCGCTTCTCCCGCCGCGGACGGGGCCCCCGCGACCGGGGACCCGTCGTCGGCGCCCGCCGCGCGTCGCTACGTCCCGCTGCTGGACGTGATCCGGATCGTCGCGATCATCGGGGTGGTCACGGTCCATGTGATCGCCGATCACGTGGGCCCCGACTCGCCCCTCGCCGTGCTGCTGCTGCGAGCGCTGCTGGCGGTCGCCGTGCCCGCCTTCGTGATGATCTCGGGCGTGCTCAACCTGGACCCGGCGGCGATGCGGGACGGCACCGGCAGCTTCCTGGGACGCCGCCTGCGACGCCTGCTCCCCGCGACGGTGGTGTGGACCGCGCTGTACGTGCTGCTGTCCGTGGATCTGGGCGTGGAGCCGCTGCTCGGCGAGGAGACGGTGCGCGGCCTGCTGGAGGCCTCCACCTTCCCGCACCTGTACTTCCTTCCGCTGATCATCGGTCTCACCGTGATCACTCCCCCGCTGGTGGGCTATCTCGCCGAGGCCCCGCGCCGCGCCTGGGGCGCGGGGGCGGTCGCGGCCGTGTGGGCGGCGGCGGCGATCGGCCTGGGGCCGCTCACCGCGGGCCTCTTCGAGGAGCCGATCACGCCGCTGCGGCTGGGCGCGCTGACCTTCTTCCTGCCCTATGTGGGCTACTACCTGCTGGGCCGTGCGGCCTGGACGGCCGCCCCCACCGGACGGCCGATCCTGGCCGCGCTGGCGGCGCTCGGCACGGTGATGACGGCGGCGACGGTGCTCGCCTACCGGGCGGACTGGACCCAGGAGCCCCCGGGGACGGTGCTGCTGCCCACCTACTCCTCGCCCACGGTGATGGCGATGTCCGTGGCATGGATGACGCTGCTGCTGGCCTGCGGACGGTCGTGGCAGGTGGGACGGCGGGCGCAGTCGTGGCTGCGCGAGCTCGGCAACGCCTCCTTCGGGGTCTTCCTGCTGCACTTCGCGGTGCTGCTGGCCCTGCGCGCCCTCGGATTCCCGCAGGCGACGGCGCTTGATCTGCTGCTGCTCACCGCGGTGGTGACGGCGGTGTCCTTCGCCCTGGTGGTGGCGGGGCGGCGCGTCCCGCTCGTGCGCGAGATCCTGTGACGGCGCGGGGCCGGCAGTGCCCCGCCCCATCCGTTGTCACCGCCGGCCGGGCAGCGTCTGCAGGATCGCCTCGGCTCCCCGGGCGGCGCAGCCCGCGAGCGAGGCGTTCTCCACGGTCCACTGCCGAACAGCCGCGGCAGCGGGCCGTCCGTCCCCGCGCAGCGCACGATCCATCGCGGCCGCCACCTGGGCGGCGTCGTGGTCGCAGGCCCATCCCAGGCCGTGGTCGCGGATGCGGTCGTGGGCCGCGCCCTCCCCGGCGTGGATCACCGGGGTGCCGGTGGCGGTGGCGGCGTAGATCTTGGTGGGCAGAGCGAACTCGTAGCCCTGCCCCGGGGTGATGGAGGAGAGCCCGGCCACGGCCCCGCGCAGCTGCGCGGCGACCTGGGCGGCCGGGATCTTGGCACGGAACTCGATCCCCTCGAGGCCCTCTGCGCGTGCCCGCGCCTCGAGCGCGTCGCGGCCGCTGCCCTCGGAGAAGAACAGCAGCCGCGCCGTGGGGTGGTCCCGACGCACTGTCGCGAAGGCGTCGAGGAACACCTCGGCGCCCTGCCACTCGGAGACGGTGCCCGCGTACACGAAGTAGGGCCCCTCCTCGTCGCCGTCCGGCCCGCGCTCGGTGAAGGTCTCCGTGTCGATGCCGTTGCCCACCATCACCAGCGAGTCCCGTGCGCCGATCAGCTCCTCGAGGCGGTGCTGGACGCCGGGCGAGATGGTGAGCACCCGCGCCGCGCGCCTCCACACCGTGGTCTCCGCCCACCGCACCAGCGAGCGCACCGCCGTGGGCACGCCCTCCACGCTGTCGGTCGCATCGGACCAGACGTCCGCGGCGTAGAAGGTGTAGGGGACGCGGCGCAGCGCCGCGGCGACCATCCCGACCAGGCCGGTGGTCGGCGGCGGCTCGATCACCAGGGCGTCCATCCGGCGCTGGAGCAGCAGGCGCAGCGCGAGCGGGACGTCGAAGCTCAGGTAGGAGAGGTATCCGCGCACCTGTCCCTGGGCATCGCGCCGGACGGGCCAGCGGGACACCCGGCGGCTCCGCGACCGGGCCGCGCCGGCGCCCGGCACGGTGGAGGTGAGCACGGTGACCTCGGCGCCGGCGCGTTCGAGGGCGAGCACCAGGGCCTCCAGGCGGAAGGCCGCGGCGACGGGTTCCGGCGCGTACAGCCGGGTCGCGATCACCACGTGCGGCGGGCGCTGCGCCCCGCGGCGGCGCGGGGTCCTGGACCGCCCGGCCATCAGGCGCGCTCCCGCAGCGCGTCGATGCTGCGCAGGGCGGCGGTGCCGTCGCCGTAGTGCGGGGGCCGCGCGGTGGTGGGGCGGGGGCGGGACACGGCGGCGGGGAGCTCGGCGGGGTCGACGACCAGGCGGTTCCAGTCGTCCTCTAGGGTCTCGACCCATTCGGTCTCGGTGCGGACGGTGGAGCAGGGCGTCCCCAGGAGGTAGGCCTCCTTCTGCAGGCCGCCGGAATCGGTGACCACGGCGGCGGCGTGCTGGACGGCGTTCACGAGATCGGGGTAGGCGACGGGCGCGCCCACGTGAACGGCCCCGCCGGCGAGCGCGATCCCGGCGGCCTCTGCCTTGGCCACCAGGCGGGGGTGGGCGAACAGGGCCAGCGGCGTCTCCAGCGCCTGCAGCGCCTCGACGACGGCGCGCAGGCGGGCCGGGTCGTCGGTGTTGTCCGCGCGGTGGATGGTGGCGACCGCGTAGTCGCCCGCGGGGTCGATGCCCTCGGGCAGTCGCAGCGGCTCCCCCTCGACGGCGGAGGCGACGCGCAGGCACACGTCGGTCATCACGTCGCCGGTGACCACCGTGCGTGCGGCGAGTCCCTCCGCGGCGAGGTGCTCGCGGGCCACCTCGGTGGGGGCCAGGAGCAGGTCCGCGGCGTGATCGGTGAGCACCCGGTTGTGCTCCTCGGGCATACGGCGGTTGAAGGAGCGCAGCCCGGCCTCGAGGTGCGCCACCTTCAGGTGCATCTTCACGGCGGCCAGGGTGCCGGCGAGGGTGGAGTTGGTGTCGCCGTACACCAGCGTCCAGTCGGGCCGGTGCTCCTCGAGCACCTCGTCCATGCCGGCGAGCATCGCGCCGGTCTGGCGGCCGTGGCTGCCGGAGCCGACGGCGAGGTTGACGTCCGGGGCGGGGATCCGCAGGTCCGCGAAGAACACGTCGCTCATGGCGGCGTCGTAGTGCTGGCCGGTGTGGACGATGATGTGCTCCACGTCGTCCCGCTGCGCGGCGGCGTCCGCGATTGCGGCGAGCTTGACGAACTGTGGGCGCGCGCCCACCACGGACAGGATCTTCACGGCGCGGACTCCTCCTTCGCGCGAACGCCTCGCCGGCCGCACGGACCGACGCGGCGCACGGGATGACCCGGGGCTCGCGGGTACAGTGATCGGGGCCCACCTTAGCTGTCGGCCGACCCCGATCAGCCCCAGGCGACACGGACGGCCGCGACGGCGCACAGCACCGAGACGGCCGGCCGGGAACGGAACATGCATGACCTCTCATCCGGGCGCGCAGGACCCGCGCGTGGTGGTCCTCGTGTACAACGACTGCGCCAACGACTCGCGCGTGCTCAAGGAGTCCGCGACACTGCACGACGCGGGGTACGTGACCCGCATCGTGGCGGTGGAGCGGCGCGAGAAGGGTCACGTCGCCGGGCGCACCGCGCTGCAGGAGCGGCTCGACCTCGAACGGGTGCCGGAGTTCGCGATCGACAGGATCTCCCCCGCCCTCGCCCCGCTGTGGCGCAACCTGATCCGGCAGGGCGAGGTGGCCCCGGGCGGGGCGCCCGCCGCGCCCGACGCCGCCCCCGTGGGCCGGCGCGCCGCCGGGCTGAAGCTCGCGATGCTGCGCCGGCTGCGGGGCGTGGGCGAGCGCGCGTACCGCACCATCGCGCTGGGCACCTACTGGGTCAACGCCACGCGGTCGGCGCTGCGCTTCTCCCCGGACGTCATCCACGCCAACGACGGCAACACCCTGGTGCCGGCGCTCGCCGTGCGCGCCCTGTCCCGGCGCCGGGTGGGGATCGTCTACGACTCGCACGAGCTGTGGCGCCACCGCAACATCCGCCCGGACCGCCTGCTCGCCCCGCTGGTGGAGCGCCTCGCGGAGAGCGTGGGCATCCGGGTGGCGGACGGCGTGATCACCGTCTCGCCCTCGATCGCGCGCTGGCTGGAGGAGACCTACGCCCTGCCCGAGCGACCCTCGCTGGTGCGCAACGTGCCGGCCGAGGGCGAGGCCCCGGACCCCTCCACCGGCGTGCTGCGGGAGCGGGCTGGGCTCGCCCCGGAGGACAAGGTGATCGCCTACGGCGGCCGGATCACCACCTCCCGCGGCATCGAGGAGACCATCGCCGCACTGCCCCACCTGCCCGAGAGCGTGCACTTCGTGCTGCTGGGCTACGGCGAGCCGGACGCCCTCGCCGCGGTGCGGGGCGAGGCCGCGCGGTGGGGCATGGAGGACCGGGTGCACCTGGTGGGCGCCGTCGCGCCCGACGAGGTCTCCCGGGCGCTGGCCGACGGCGACGTCGCCGTGGTGCACGTGCGCCCGGTGTGCCTGTCCTACCGCTACGCCCTGCCCAACAAGCTCTTCGAGTCGATCCGGGCCGGGCTCCCCATCGCGGCCGCGGATCTGCCGGACATGCGGGAGGTCGTCGAGGAGCTCGGCGTGGGCGAGGTGTTCCGCGGCACCAGCGCCGAGGACCTCGCCGCGGCGCTCACCGCGATCCTCGAGGACCCGGAGCCGTACCGGGAGCGGGCACTGCAGGCCGGCCCCACCCTCACCTGGGAGCTGGAGGCCTCCCGGATGCTCGCGCTGTACGCGCGGGTGCTGGAGCGGGTCGAGGAGGGCTCCTGATGCGCGTCACCGCCGTCACCACCTGGTTCCCCACGCAGGCGGCACCCTCGCGCGGCGCCTTCGTGGTGCGGGACCTGCAGGCGATCGCGGCGCACGCCGAGGTGCGCCTGGTGCACCTGGTGCCTCCGGCCGACGACGACGGCACCCGGCGCCTGGTGCACGAGGGGCTCGAGGTGCTGCGGATCCCGATGGACCCCCGACGCCCCGACCAGGTGCTGCGGGCCTCCCGTGCCCTCGCGCGGGCCATGCGGGGCGCGGACCTGGTGCACTCGATGGCGTTCTCCTCGCTGCTGCCGCTGGCGCTGCGCCGCCCGGACGTGCCGTGGCTGCACACCGAGCACTGGTCCGCGCTGACCACGCCCTCCACGCTGCCCCTCGCCGCGCGCACGGCGCTGCCCGCCCTCTCGCGGATGCTGGCCCTCCCGGACCGGGTCACCGCGGTGTGCGAGTTCCTGGCCCGCCCGATCCGGGCAGTGCGGGGCGGACGGGAGACCGCCGTGGTGCCGTGCATCGTCGAGCCCGGGCCCCTGGTCGCGCGGCGGGATCGCGCCGACGGCCGCCTGCAGCTGGTCTCCACCGGCGGCCTCATCGAGCGCAAGGATCCGCTGCTGGCCGTGGAGGTGCTGGCCCGCCTGGTGGAGGACGGGGCCGACGCCCACCTGGAGTGGCTGGGCGAGGGCCCGCTGCGCGCGGCGACCGAGGCCCGCGCCCGCGAGCTCGGTGTGAAAGGCCGCCTGGCGCTGCCGGGCACCCGGTCGCCCGCCGAGGTGCGCGAGGCGCTGGGGCGGGCCGATCTGTTCTTCGGCCCCACCCGGGCGGACAACTTCTTCGTCTCCGCCGCGGAGGCGATCGTGGCCGGGCGCCCGGTGGTGCTGGGCGCCACCGGCGGGCAGGGCGAGTACGTCCGCCCCGAGGTGGGCGCGCTGGTGCCCGTGCAGGACGCGGCGGCCTACGCCGAGGCGGTGCTCGCCGTGGACGCGCGCACCCGCGACCTCTCCGCCGAGGTCATCGCGGGGACGATCGGGGACGCGTTCTCCACCGCGACCGTGGGCCGGGCCTATGCGGCGCAGTACCGCGAGCTGCTGGCCGGGGTGACGGCGCGCCGCGCCCCGGCCGCCGGGTCGTCGTCCGCCGCCGTGCGCGATGCGGCAGCGTCCCTCCCCGCGGCGCCCGCGACGCCGTCCGGCGGGAGGCGGGTCGAGGTGATCATCGCCTGCCACACCCCGGAGCGCCCGGTGGGCCGTGCCGTCGCCTCGGTCCTCGACGGCAACGGCGAGGACGCCTCCGTCGCGGTGATCTGCCACAACCGCTCCGCCGAGGAGATCGCCGCGGCGCTGCGCCCGCAGGACGTGCCCCGGGTGCGCTTCCTGGAGCATCGCGACGAGCACCGCAGCGCCTCCGGGCCCTTCAACGCCGGGATCGCCTCGAGCGAGGCCGAGTTCGTGGCGATCATCGGCTCGGACGACACCCTCGAGCCCGGGGCCGTCGCCTCCTGGCTCGCAGTCCAGGCCCGCACCGGCGCCGAGTTCGTGCTCACCCGGCTGGCGCTCGGCGGTCCCGGGCACGGCGTGCCGACCCCGGCGGTGCGGATGCACCGCGCGGGCCTGGTGGACCTGGTGGCCGATCGTCTGAGCTATCGCTCCGCGCCGCTGGGGCTGATGCGCCGCGAGATGCTGCGGCGCACGGGCCTGGCGCTGGTGGAGGGTGCGACCGTGGGCGGCGACGTCGCCATGGTGACGCAGATGATGGCGAGCGTGCCCACCGCCTACGACCGCTGCGGCCCCGCCTACGTGATCGGGGAGGACGCCGGCGACCGCGTCACCTACGTGGTGCGGCCCATGACGGAGCAGCTCGGCTTCGTGCCGCCGCTGCTGGAGGCCGAGTGGTTCACGGCCCTGCCGCGGCGGGCCCGCGCCGCGATCGGCACCAAGATCCTGCGGATCCACGTGTTCGGAGCCGTGTTCTACCGCGGGGACGAGGAGATCTGGACCGCGGCGGAGCGCGAGGACCTGGCCCGTCTCACGGCGCAGGTGCTCGAGGCCGCTCCCGGCGCCCAGCACCCGCTCTCGCGGGCCGACCGCCGGCTGCTCGACGCCTGCCTGGATCCGTCCGTCCCGGCGCCTCGACTGATCGCGGCGGCGCAGCAGCGGCGGCGGCACGGCCGGCCGGGCACGCTGCTCCCCCGCGACCTGGCCTGGACGCTGCACCGCGAGGCGCCGCTGCGCTTCATGGCCGCCTCGCTGGCGGTGCGGCACCTGCCGCGGGCGTCGCGGCGCTGAGACCGCGCCCTGCGTTCCCGTCTCCGCCGGGCGTTCCTGTGCCCACCGGGCGCTCCCGACCCCGCCGGGCGCGGCTCAGCCGCGGTCGGCGAGCGCCGTGATCGCCTCGTCCCAGGCGATGATCTGCCGCTCGGCGGAGAGGGCGGGCGCGGCCTCGTGCGCGGCCTGCTTGAAGGCGTCCACCCGGGCGGCGTCCAGCTGCGCGAGCGCCGTGCGGAGCGAGGCGGCGTCGGCCCCGTCGGCCACCACACCGATGCCGTGCTCCCGCACCAGCGCCGCCATGTCCGGCGAGGGGCCCACGATCACGCCGGTGCGCGCCTGGACCGCCTCGAACAGCTTGTTGGGCAGGCTGTGCTCGAGGTTGAAGGTGGTCGCCGGGAACACCACCAGCGACATGTCGTACTCGGCGACGGTCCCCACCAGCTGCGCGTAGGGCACCGGATCACGGAACCTCACCGCCGGGACGGAGGCGGCCCGCTCCTGCAGGCGCTCGATGCAGCCGGGCTCGCTGGGAACGAGCATGAGGTCGAGGGTGATCCCGTCGGGCCCGTCGGCGAGCGCGTCGATCATCGACTCCAGCCGACGGTTCGCCCGGGCCACCCCGCTGTGCAGCAGGCGGAGCGGAGTGCCGGTGGGGCGCGGGGCGCGCTCCTCGAAGGCAGCGGCGTTGGTGACGATCCGCATCGGGACGCCGAACTCCCGCTCGTACTCGGCCGCGAGTCCCGGGGAGACGGTGGTGGCGGAGGCCACCTGCGGCAGGCAGGTGCGGCAGATCCACCGCTGGTACGGGGCGATGAACCAGCGCCAGGTGCGCACGTGCTCCTTCTCCCGCGGCGCGTACTCGTGCAGATCGGCGTGCACGCCCCGGCGCGGGGCCAGCCACAGTGCGAGCGGGAGGGTGTTGACGTCGTTGGCGAGCACCACGTCCGTGCGGCCCACGTGCTCGGCCAGCAGGGCGTGCGCCGCCTGCACCGCGCTCATCGCCCAGTAGGCGCCTCGGTAGCGGCCGGTGAGCAGGTGCGGCTTGCTGCTGGGCCAGGCGCGCGTTCCCGCGGGCAGCTCCAGGTGCCGCACCGCCGGGTGCGGGGAGGGCCCGAAGCCCACGGTGGTCACCTCGTACCGCGGCGCGAACAGGTCGATCTGGCGCTGCACCCGCGGGTCGCGCACCAGCTCGGAGAAGGACAGGATCATCAGGGAGGTCATCGGCGCTCCTCGCCCTCGGCGGCGGTGCGATCGGCCGGCTCGTCGTCGGCGTCCGGGCCGCGCAGCACGCCCCCGCCGGTGAGGCCCGCGAGAGCGGCCTGCTCGGCGAAGGCCGGCACCGCGGCCACCACCTCGTCGAACGTGCCGGCCGCCGCGACGGTGCCCTCGCTCATGTAGAACACGATGTCCGAGTGCTGGATGGTGGCCAGTCGGTGCGCGATGGTGATCGTGGTGACCTCCGCACCGAGGCCCCGCAGCGACTCGGTGACCGCCGCCTCCGTCTTGGTGTCCAGGGCGCTGGTGGCCTCGTCCATCACCAGCACGGACGGTGCGGCGTACAGGCCGCGGGCGATGCCCATGCGCTGACGCTGGCCGCCGGAGAGGGTCATGCCCCTCTCCCCCAGCCGGCCCTGCAGCCCGTCCGGACGCGCCTCGATCACCTCGAGCATCTGCGCCCGCTCCAGCGCGGCACGCACCCGTTCCTCGTCCACATCGGTGGGATCCCAGGTCAGTGCCACGTTCTCCCCCACGGAGACGTCGAACAGCGAGACCTCCTGCGGCACGTACCCCACCGAGGCCCGCCACTGCCGCAGCACCGTGGTCATGTCCACGTCATCGAGCAGGATGCGGCCGGAGCTGGGGGTGAGCAGGCCCAGCAGCAGGTCCACCAGGGTGGACTTGCCGGCGCCGGAGCTGCCCACCACGGCCACGGAGGAGCCGGCGGGGATGCGCAGGGACACGCCGGCCACCGCCGGCTCCTCGCGGCCGGGGTAGGTGAAGGAGACGTCCTCGAGCACGATGTCGTGCAGGCCGTCGTCGAGCGTGCCCGCGTCCGGCGCCTCGGTGCGCTCCACGGCGGCACGGGCGAACTCGATGTCGTCGATGATGTAGTCCGCGAAGGCGGCGTTGGTGAGGATGCGGTTCTGGGTGGCCTGGAACCGGGTGAGCGAGGGCACCAGGCGGAACCCGGCCACGGCGAACAGCGCCACGGAGGTCATCGCCGCGGCGGGGCCGTCGTCCGGGAGGCCGCCGAGATACCCGGCGCCGCCCACCACCACGAAACCGCCCACCAGGCCGGCGTCGAGCACGAAGCGGGGCATCTGGTTGTAGTACTGGGCGAAGGCGCGGGTGCGGGCCGCGGCGCTGCGCCGCGCGGCCACGATGTCCCCCACCTGCTGCTCGTTCCCCTTGAGCGTGATCTCCTTCAGCGCCGCGAGCACCTCGCCGAGCAGCCTCACCACGGCGATGGAGTTGTCACGGTTCACGGCGCCGTTGGAGACCGCCAGCGGGCTCACCACCCGGGAGAGCAGCAGCGCGATCAGGCCCAGATAGGCGAAGGTCGCCACCGCCGTCTTCCAGTCCATGATCACCAGGCCGATCCCGATCACGGTGATGGTGGCGAACTCGGCGACCACCGTCATCGAGGGCATCAGCACGTTCGCCACCACCGCGGCGACGCCCGAGTCGACCATGCGGATGATCTCCTGGGTGGACTTCGAGGTGCGGTCCACCCACGAGGCCGACATGTAGGAGCGGAAGAGGGTCTGCCCGATCGTCACCTCGTGCTGGGCGAAGCGCTGCGTGGCGATGCGGATGGTGAGCAGGTTCAGGGCGCTCTTGACGATGATGAGGACCACGAACACCCCCACCAGCCACATCATCTCCTCGAAGGTGCGCAGCTCCCATCCCAGCAGCGGGATCGTCACCGCCTGGCCGGGGTTGGTCAGGCCCGGCACCACCACCGCAATCGCGCCCAGCGCCACCACGTCCAGGAGCGCGAGGACGCTCATCACCGCGCCGAAGGTCACCAGGAACCGTCGGGAGCTCCGGGGCAGCACGGAGAGCGTGCGCCCCACGATCCTGAGGGTCTGATTCACCGGTGGTCTCCTGTTCCGGGCCCGTGCGGGCGACTGGTCGGGGTGGTGAGCGGCGGGGTGCCCGCCCTCAGCAGGGCGGTGTGAACTCGTACAGAGCGTACGGCCCGTCGCGGTCCACGAGCGTGAGCTGGTGGTCCGGGACACCCCGGACCCCCTCCCACGGGGCGGAGGCCTCGGCGTCCAGCCGCCAGCCCGCGTGCTGCGAGGTGTCGCGATACAGGTGGGTGGGCCGCTCCCGCGCGAGCGCCCCGCACACCAGACGACGATCGTCGAGGTCGGTGACATAGCGCCCGATCAGGCGCTGGTCCACGGTGATCGGGCTCGCCATCGTGGGATAGACGGTCCCGACGCCGCCGAGCGACCAGTACAGGGTCGCGCCGTCGCGCGGATCGGCGAGCACCACGGCGTCCGCGGGCAGCTCCTGCGCGGTGCGCTCGATGAACGCCCGCTCCTGCGGGGTGACGTACGGGGCGAGCTGCACGCCGTAGGCGGTGTAGGCGAGGGAGCCGAGCAGCGGCAGGCGGCCGGGCACGGCGAGCCCGGCCACCACGGTGACCCCGAGCAGGGCGACGGCCGCCGGGGCGGCGAGGCGCGGCAGGCGCGGGTGCCCGTCCAGGAGGGCGGCGAGCCCGCGGGCCATCAGCACCACGAGCAGGCACATCATCAGCGGGGCGATCCGCTCCCGGGCGCCGTACCAGGGGTTCACCAGCGCGGTCGCGAGCGGTCCGTAGAGGTCGGTGACGAGTCCCAGCACCAGGGAGGCCACCAGGGCCACGGCGGCGGAGACCATCGGGGCCTCCCGCCGCCGCACCGCCGTCACGGCGCCGAGCACGGCGAGCGGCCACACCACCGCGAGCGGCCAGAACGGCGCGCCCACGGCCGGGATCCGGGGCGAGTCGGCGAGGATCTGCCACAGCAGCTCCCCCGCGCCGAGCCCGCTGCGCCGCGTGAGGTCCATGTCCCCCAGCGTCAGCGCGGAGCCCAGCAGGTACACCGCCGCGCCCGCCGCGGCGACGCCCAGCAGCTTCGCGGCGTGCCGACGGCGCCCGCGCTGCAGGGCCACGATCCCGTGGCCGATCAGCACGCAGCCCGCCACCACCGCGGCGGAGAACAGCACCGAGGGGTGGGCCAGGCCCGCAGCCCCCATCAGGAGCACTGCCGCGAGCACGTCGCCCCGGCGCCCGCCCTCCCGGCGCGAGCGCACCCGCAGCACCGCCGCCACCGCGGGCGGCAGGCACACGGTGCCGAGCACGATCGGCCACAGGCCCATCACCAGGCCCATCGCGGCGGTGCTGAGGAACAGCGTGGCCGCGCCGGCGGCGCACAGCGCCAGCAGCCGGGCCCGCACCGGGTCGGGCACCAGCGCGGCGACCATCGCGGCGACCGCGCCGGGCAGGGAGGCGAGACAGGCGAGCATCAGCGCGTTGGTGGAGACCACCGGGTCCCACGGGAGCAGCGCGGCGAGCGCGTCGAAGGCCACCGGGTAATAGGTGGGCTCGCCGTAGATCCCCTGCAGCGCCGCCCAGGCGAAGGCGTCCCCGCCCTCGCGCAGGAACGCCACGGCGGAGAGGTGGTAGAAGGCGTCGTAGCTGCCGTTGAGGGTGTCGAGGCCGCCCATGCGGCGGGACGCCGAAGCGACCACGCCCAGTCCCAGCAGCACGTTGCCGCCCACGGTGAGCGCCGAGAGCCCGGCCAGGCGGCGGGACGGGCCGGGCCCCTCCGGCGCGGCACCGGCCACGGCGCCGCGCCGCCGGACGAGGAGCCGCCGCGCGCCCCACAGTGCGAGGGCGAGGAGCGCGAGGGCGAGGGCGGTGGAGAGCGCCGACCAGCGCACCCCCAGCAGGTGCAGCACCGTCGCGAGCGCGGCCCCGGCGGTGACGGTCAGCGCCGGGGCGGCGCCCCACCACAGGCGGGAGCGCACCCCGGCCGCGAGGAGCAGCACCAGCCCGGGGATCCACAGCAGCGCCCCGGCCAGCAGGACGGGCAGGAGGAAGGTCACCGGCGCCGGGCCCCGTCCAGCGCGTGCGGCGCGTCACCGTGCATCGTGCAGCTCCCCCAGCTCGAGGCTGCGGGCGTACCGGGCGAGCACACTCTCCGGGTCCCGCTGGACGACGGCGAACTGCCGGGCCGCGCGGGAGGCCTCGGCGAGCGCGGCGGGCTCGGCGAGCTCGCGGATCCGCGCCACCGCGGCGTCTCGGTCCGCCACCACCCAGCGGCTGTCGTAGATCGAGCCGGCGCCGCCGTAGGCGGCCGTCTCCGGCCAGTCGCGCACCACCGCGGCGCAGCCCGCGGCCATGCCCTCCATCACGGACTCGTGGGTGCCCTCGTGCCGGGAGCTGGACAGCACGATCCCGGCCTCGGCCACCAGCGCCGGCACGTCCTCGCGGCGCCCCAGGATCTCCACCGCCCCGTCGGGGACGGTGCGCAGCCGGGCGCGGACCCGCTGCTGGTAGGGGGTGTCGTCGCCCGGGTCGGCGGGCAGGCCGGGGCCGATCAGCCGCAGGCGGTACCGGGCATCCTGCTCCCGCAGCCGGGCCAGCACGTCGAGGCTGAACAGCACGTCCTTGATCTCGCGCAGCCACCCCACCTGCACCAGCAGGTGCGGGTCGCGCCGCGGGGACGGCTCCGCCCCGAGGCCCCGCGCGAGCAGGTTGCCCACCTGCTCGGCGGGGACCTCCTCGAAGGAGGGCTCCAGGCGGCACAGCAGCGCTCGCACCGGCGGGGAGACGTACAGCAGCCGGTCGATCCGAGAGGCGTCGGTGAACAGCGGGAACGGCGTGAACGCCTCGAAGCGGTGCAGGCGCACGGCCAGGCGGCGCGGCGCACGGTCCAGCAGGGTGATCCAGGTGAGCACGTGGTGGGCCCACTCCACCAGCACGACGTCCGCCCACTCGAAGCCGTCGGCGAGCTCGGGCGGGGTGGCCAGCAGGTCACCGCCCTGCAGCGCGTCGTACCGGGCGCGCAGGATCCGGTCGCGGTCGGCGAAGCCGGGCGCGGCGAGGTCGTCCACGTCCAGGGTGCGGATCTCGACGTCGGTCCGCTCGGCGAGTGCGTCCAGCAGCGGGCGGATGAAGGTCCAGTTCTCCTGGGCCACCACCAGCAGGCGCGCGGGGCCGTCGCCGCGCTCCCGCGGGGCGGGGCGGTGCGGGCGGCGGGCGATCCCCCGCTCGTCCGGGAGCATCACACGGCCGGTGCGGGAGAGCCGCACCGGGCGCAGGAAGGCCTCGGGGTCCGCGGCCAGCGGGGAGCTGCCCGACTGGTGCAGCGAGCCGTGGAAGCTCACTCGCAGCGCCTTGTCGAACCAGCGCAACGCCGGGTCCACCCGTCCGCGCGCCAGCGCGGCATCGGCCAGTCCCAGCAGCCTGTCGGCGTCCTCCCGCCAGGGGGCGCCCTGCGGGTCCTCCGCGATCTCGCGCTGGGCGCGGAAGTACACGCCGAGGCCGCCGACGGGGCCGGGGAGATGCTGCGCGATCCGCGCTCCGGAGGCGATCGCGCGCTGCAGGGCGGCGGCCGCCTCAGGCATTCCCGTCGCCGATCCGCACCACCCTGCCGTCGCGGGCGCTCTCGAGCACGGCCTCGACGGTGCGCACGGTGTGCAGACCCTCGCGCATGGTGACGATGTTCGAGGGATCGCCCAGCACCGCGTCGCGGAAGGCCTGGTGCTCGGTGGCGAGCGGCTCCTGACGGTGCAGGGCGTAGCGGATCGAGTCCCCCTCGCTCACGCCGCGGAAGGAGGCCATCGACTCCCACAGATTCGTGGCCGCCTCCGCATTGGCGTAGAAGGTGAGATCCGCGTTGAGGGTGTCGGCGACCAGGGCGCCCTTCTCCCCCGTCACCACGGTGACGCGCTCCTTGAACGGGGTCAGCCAGTTCACGAGGTGGTTGGTGATGGTGCCGTCCTCGAGACGTCCGGCCACCGAGACCATGTCCTCGTCCTCGCGGCCGGAGCGGCGGGTGGAGGTCGCGCCCACGCTGGCGTAGCGGGACTGCGCCACCCAGGCGGTGAGGTCGAGATCGTGGGTGGCGAGGTCCTTGACCACGCCCACATCGGCGATCCGGGCCGGGAAGCCGCCCTGGCGGCGGGTGACGATCTGGTAGATCTCGCCGAGCTGACCGTCGGCGATGCGCCGCCGGGCCTCCTGCAGCGCGGGGTTGTAGCGCTCGATGTAGCCCACCGCGCCCACCAGCCCCGCGTGCTCGTAGGCGGCGGTGATCTCCTCGGCCTCGCCGATGTCGAAGGCGAGCGGCTTCTCCACCATGGTGTGCACGCCGGCCTCGGCGAGCGCCAGCGCCACGTCGCGGTGGAACTGGGTGGGCACCGCGACCACCGCGTAGTCGATGCCAGCGCGGATCAGCGCGTCCACGTCCGGCAACACCTCGAGGCCCGCGGCGGCGCCGTGCGGGTCGCCGTGCGCGTCCGCGACGGCCACCAGGTCCACACCCTCGAGGCCGTGGAGGTTGCGGGCGTGATGGCGCCCCATCATGCCCAGGCCGATCAGTCCGGCCCGCAGGGTCCTGCTGCCCATGCTCACGCTCCTGCCCCCGCCACGGTGTTCACGGCGGTCACGATCCGTTCCCGGTCCTCGTCGGTGAGGCTCGGATGGACGGGCAGCGAGAGCACCTCCGCCGCGAGCCGCTCGGTGACCGGGAGATCCACCTCGGTGCGGAAGGTGCGCAGGCGGTGCACCGGCGTGGGGTAGTACACCCCGCAGCCCACCTGGTGCTCCTCGCGCAGGGCGGTGGCGGCGGCGTCGCGCTCCGCCGCGCTCGCCCCCTCGAGCCGGATCGTGTACTGGTGGTAGACGTGGGTGGCGCCCTCGCGCACCACCGGCGTCACCACGCCCCGAAGGTGCGCGTCGAAGAAGGCGGCGCAGCGCTGCCGGGCGGCGGTCCAGCCGGACAGCTTCGCCAGCTGCACCCGCCCGATCGCGGCGTGGATGTCCGTCATGCGGTTGTTGTAGCCCACGATCTCGTTGGCGTACTGCGTCTCCATGCCCTGGTTGCGCAGCAGGCGCACCGTGCGGGCGGTCTCCGCGGCCGCGCAGGCGACCATGCCGCCCTCGCCGGAGGTCATGTTCTTGGTGGGGTAGAGCGAGAACATCGCCCCCTGCCCGAAGGTGCCCACCGGGGCGCCCTGCCAGGTGGCGCCGTGCGCCTGCGCCGCATCCTCGAACACCCACAGGCCGTGGCGCTCGGCGAGCGCGAGCAGGGCGTCCATCGGGGCGGGATGCCCGTACAGGTGCACGGGCTGGATGCCCACGGTGCGCTCGGTGATCGCGGCCTCGACCGCCGCCGGGTCCACGGTGAAGATCTCGGGGTCTACGTCCACGAACACGGGCGTCGCGCCGGTGACGGCGACGGTGTTCGCGGTGGCGGCGAAGGTGAAGGAGGGCACGATCACCTCGTCGCCCGGGCCGAGCCCGAGCGCGAGCATCCCCAGGTGCTGGCCGGAGGTGCCGGAGTTCACGGCGACCACCTCACGCCCGTCCACCAGGGCGGCGGAGAACTCCTGCTCGAAGGCGGCGACCTCGGGGCCCTGCGCCACCATCCCGGAGGCGAGCACCCGATCCACCGCCTCGCGCTCCTCGGAGCCGATCAGCGGCTTGGCCGGCGGGATGAAGGGGAGATCGGTGCTCATGCGGCGGGTCCGTCCTGTGCGTCGGGGTCCTCGGTGCGGTCGAGGGCGGCCGGGCGCGGGGCGTCGGCCTGCGGGGCGGAGGCGAGCAGCAGCCCGCCGGTGGAGTCGTCGGGGACGTACCACTCCCCGGTGGCGGGGCACACCCACGAGTCGGTGCCGTCCGCGGCGGGGACCAGCTTCTGCCCGGCGCGGCCCACCCAGCCGATCCGCCGGGCGGGCACGCCGGCGACGAGCGCGTGCGGGGGGACGTCCTTGACCACGGTGGCACCCGCGGCCACCATCGCCCAGGCGCCGATCGTCACCGGGGCCACGCACACCGCGCGCGCGCCGATGGAGGAGCCCACCTCGCAGGTCACACCCACCGGCTCCCAGTCCGCAGCGGACTTCGCGGTGAGGTCCGGGTTCACGGCGCGGGGGAAGTGGTCATTGGTGAACACGGCGGCGGGACCGACGAAGACGCCGTCGGCGAGGGTCGCGGGTTCGTAGACCAGGGCGTGGTTCTGCACCTTGCAGCCGTGGCCCATCGTCACGCCGGAGCCGATGTAGGCGCCGCGGCCCACGATGCAGTCGGTGCCGAGCGCGGCGCCCTCCCGCACCTGGGCCAGGTGCCAGATCGCACTGCCGCGGCCGATGGTCGCGTCCGGGGAGATGTCGGCCCCCGGGGCGACCCGGTAGGCGGGGGTGTCACTCATGGCCACGACGATACCGCCATCGTCCCGGGTTCTCAGGACGAGGCGCGGCGCGCCCGGGCGGTGCCGTCCGAGGGTGCACGGTCCGGCGCCCCGGGGGCCCGCAGCAGCCAGTGCGGGCCCCATCGCGTGAGCACGGCGTCGACCGCCAGCGCGCACACGATCGCGAGCGCGCTGAGCGCGGGGACCAGGAGGGTGGAGCGGACCGTGTCGCCCAGCACCTCCCCGGCGTGCGAGGCGCGCCACAGCATCACCGCCGCGCTGATCACCAGCGGATGCACCAGGTAGATCACCAGGGTCCGGCTGCCGATCAGGCTCCCGGCCCGGGCCAGCGGCGCCCACCGTGCCGGCAGGGGCAGCAGCGCCGCGCAGGCCGCGAGCCCGCTCAGCGAGGCGGCCAGCTCCATCACCCGGTGCAGGGCCGGTGCGGGCTGTGCGACCTCGAGCGTCGCGACCAGCGCGCAGAACAGTGCGGCGAGCACCGTGCCGGCCCATGGCGCGCCCCGCTCCCCCCGGCGCAGGATCCACGAGCGCGCCGTGAACCCGAGCACGAACCACAGCGCGTTGTCCAGCAGCTGGAACACCCCGTAGGTGAGGTCCGGGGAGGCCTCCACCGCCCGCATCGCCGTCTCCACCGCGGGCGCCGCCGCATAGGCGAGGAGCGCCACGGCCACCAGGGCCCCGCGGTGCACGCGCCCCAGCCGGGCGAGCGCGAAGAACACCGGCAGTACCGCGATGAACCAGTAGGGGGAGGCCGCCACCAGCATCCCGGTGACCTCTCCCCACAGGAAGCCGGCCGGATCCCCCGGCGCGTACTGCGGCCAGGCGATCACCGCGAACAGCAGGCTCCACAGCAGGTACGGCCACAGCAGATCCGCATAGCGCGGCCGCGCCACGGCCGCGAGCGGACGGTGCACGGCCCCGTGGGCGAGCAGCCCCGAGACCGCGAAGAACAGCGGCATCCGCAGCGGCACCAGCGCCAGGTTCCCCTCCACCCACCATCGTGCGGCGCGGGTGTCGACCCCGGCGAACAGGTCCCCGCGCGCACCGACGGCCACGTGGTAGACCACCACAAGCACGATCGAGAGCGCCCTGGCCAGATCCAGCCAGGCGATCCGCCCCGGCGCCGCCGCGGCGGGCCCGCTCACCGGGAAGCCTTCAGCGCCTCTCCCTTGGCGAGCGCGATGTCGCGCAGCTCCCCCTGGAAGGCCACCATCCGCTCCCGCAGCCGCGCAGCCTCCTCGTCGCCGCCGGCGGCGAGGATCCGGGCGGCGAGCAGCCCCGCGTTGCGGGCCCCGCCGATGGAGACGGTGGCCACCGGCACCCCGGCGGGCATCTGCACGATCGAGAGCAGGGAGTCCATGCCGTCGAGATGCTTCAGCGGCACCGGCACGCCGATCACGGGCAGCGGGGTGAGGGAGGCGAGCATGCCGGGGAGGTGGGCGGCGCCGCCGGCCCCGGCGATCACCACGCGCAGGCCGCGGTCGGCGGCCCCGCGGCCCCAGGCGACCATGTCCTCGGGCATCCGGTGGGCGGAGACCACCTCGACGCTCGTGGCGATCCCGAACTCGGCGAGGGCCTCCTCGGCCGCCTTCATCACGGGGTGGTCGGAGTCGGACCCCATGACGATCCCGACGAGGGGCCGGGACGACGTCTGCTCTGCGATCTGGTCTGAGGTCTGCTCTGCGGTCATCGGGGCTCTCCGTCGACGGTGGGGGCGGTGGGACGGTCGGCGTCGGGCCCGTCCACGATCAGGCGCTCGGCGCGGTGGGCGCGGCGGAGCAGGTCCTCGGGGTCCTCGCCCACCAGGGTGACGTGGCCGATCTTGCGGCCGGGGCGCACGGTCTTGCCGTAGAGGTGGATCCGCAGCTCCGGATCCTCGCCGAGCGCGGCACGGGTGCCGGGGGCGAGGTCCTCGGCGGCGCCGCCCAGGAGGTTCACCATCACGCTCGCGGCCGCGCGGGGGGCGGTGGAGCCCAGCGGCAGATCCGCCACGGCGCGCAGATGCTGCTCGAACTGCCCGGTCACGGCACCGTCCATGGACCAGTGCCCGGTGTTGTGCGGGCGCATCGCGAGCTCGTTGACGAGCACCTCGCCGCCGGGGGTCTCGAACAGCTCCACGGCCAGCATCCCGGTGACGTCGAGGTCCTCCGCGATCGCGAGGGCGAGCTGCTGGATCCGCTGCTGGGCGGCGTCGTCCAGGCCGGGCGCGGGGGCGACCACCTCGTAGCAGACCCCGTCCTTCTGCACCGACTGCACCACCGGGTAGGCGACGGACTGCCCGCCGGGGCGCCGCGCCACCTGGGCGGAGAGCTCCCGGGTGAAGGGCACCAGCTCCTCGGCGAGCAGCTCGCCGTGCGCGGCGAGCCAGTCCCGGGCCTGTGCGGCACCGTCCACGATCCGCACCCCGTGGGCGTCGTAGCCGCCGCGGGGGGTCTTCACCACCAGGCGCCCGCCGGCCTCCGCGAGCGCCTCGGCGAGCGCCTCCTCGCTCCCGATCCGCCACCAGCGGGGGCAGGGGTGGCCGAGCGCGGTGAGGCGCTCCCGCATCACGAGCTTGTCCTGGGCGTGCACCAGCGCGGCCGGGCCCGGCCGCACCGCGACGAGGGACTCCGCCTCGAGCCGTTCGAGGATCTCGGTGGGCACGTGCTCGTGGTCGAAGGTGAGCACCTCGACCTCCTCGGCGAGGGCGCGGACGGCCTGCTCGTCGTCGTGGCGGCCCGGGTGGACCTGCGCGGCGACCTGCGCGGCGCTCTCCTCGGGGGCGGTGGCGAGCACCGGGGTGGCCAGGCCCAGCTCGATGGCGGGGCCCAGCATCATCCGCGCCAGCTGACCGGCGCCGACGATGCCGACTCGTCGGGCCGCGGGGGCGGGGGTGCGGGCGGGCTGGGGCGGGGTCTCGTGCACGGCGGCCAGTGTACGAGGTCAGGCCTCCGAGCGCGGACGACGCCGCACCACGGACCCCTGCGGGAGGGAGTCGAGGTCATCGCCGCCCGTGCGGTGCGCGCGCCCTCCCTGCGGGGTCATGTCCGCGCGCGGTCCTCGTCCGCTCCGGGCCGAGCGCACACGCGCTCCCCGGGCGCGATGTCCGCGCCCGCTGCGACTCTCCTCGTAGGCATCCTCCTCCGGGTCCACGTCCGTCTCGCCGGGCGCGGAGATGAGGAACACGCCGAAGGTGGCGGGGCTCTCGGTGAGCAGCTCGAGGCGGCCGCCGTCGTCCTCGACGAGGGTGCGGGCGAGGGCGAGCCCCACTCCGGTGCCGCTGGAACTGCGCCCGGAGACCGAGCGCTCGAAAATGCGGGCGCCCAGCTCGGCGTCGATGCCGGGCCCCTCGTCGGCGACCTCCACCACGGTGGAGTGGTCGTTGCGGCGCACCTTCACGGTGGTGCGCCCGTCGCCGTGGGCGAGGGCGTTCTCGATCAGGGTGGCGATCACCTGGGTGAGCGGGCCGGTGGAGCCCCACACCGCGGCGCTGCGCGGCACCTGCACCCGCAGCTCGCGGCCGGCGCGGCGATAGGCCGGGGACCACTCCTCGCTCTGCTGGGTGAGCACGGTGCGCAGCTCCACCACGCCGGGGGTGCGGCGCTGCGAGGAGCGCGGGGCGTTGATGAGGTCGTGCACCACCTCCGTGAGGCGGTCGATCTGCTCCAGCGAGATGCGGGCCTCGTCCCGCACCCACTCCTCGGAGCTGGTGGCGAGGATCTCGTCCAGCCGCATCGACAGCGCCGTCAGCGGGGTGCGCAGCTGGTGCGAGGCGTCCGAGGCGAGGCGGCTCTCCGCCTCCAGCCGCTCGTTGAGCATCGCGCCGGAGCGCGCGAGCTCCTCGGCGACGTCGTCGATCTCCACGATGCCGGAGGGGTTCCAGGGCCCGCGCGAGCGCCCCGAGCCCATCTCCTCGGCGCGCCGGCTGAGTCGTGCCAGGGGCATGGAGATCCGCTGGGCCTGCCACAGCGCGACGGAGACGCCGATGGACAGCGCCGCCAGACCGGCCACGGTCATCAGCACCCAGGCGCTGGCGGTGTGGGCGCGCACGTCCGATTCCGGGATCGCGACCGTGATCGCCTGACCGGAGGCGCCGTTGGTGTTGCTCGAGGAGCCGCCGCCGCTCGGCTGCTCCCCGGCCGTGTATTGATTGTCCTCATAGGTGACGGAGATGTAGAGGCTGAGATCCGACTGCGCATCCACGTGGCGCTGCAGCAGCGCGTCGTCGATCTCGCCGTCCTCCTGGAGCCGGGTCTCGGTGTCGACCCGGACCTCGTCGAGGATGCTGTTGAGATCGTTGGTGAGGTTCTGGCGCACCAGCTGCAGCCAGGAGAACCCCAGCGGGATGCCGAGCATGAGCACGGCCAGCAGCACGGTGATGATGGTGGCCTGCAGCACGCGCTGCCGCACGCGTCAGCTCTCCGTGCCGGTCTCGAAGCGGAAGCCCACTCCCCTCACCGTGGTGATGCGGCGCGGGTCGGTGGCGTCGTCGCCGAGCTTGCGGCGCAGCCACGAGATGTGCATGTCCAGCGTCTTGGTGGATCCCCACCACTCCGCACCCCACACCTCGCGCATCAGGTCGTCGCGGGTGACGACGCTGCCGGACTCCCGCACCAGCACGGTGAGGAGGTCGTACTCCTTCGCGGAGAGGCTCAGCTCCTCCCCGTCGGCGTAGGCGCGGCGCGCGGAGACGTCGAGGGTGACGCCGTTGACGTCGAAGCTGTCCCCGGTCTCCTCGGTGGCCTGGGAGCGCCGCATCAGGGCGCGGATGCGCGCCTGCAGCTCGCCGAGGCGGAACGGCTTGGTGACGTAGTCATCGGCGCCGGCGTCGAGGCCCACCACGGCGTCGACCTCGTCGGCCCGGGCGGTGAGGATGAGGATCGGGCACTCGAGCCCGCCCTTGCGCAGGCGGCGCGCCACCTCCAGCCCGTCCAGGTCGGGCAGGCCGAGGTCGAGGATCACCAGGTCGATGGACTCGGCCCCGGCGGCGATGGCCAGCGCGTCCATCCCGCGCGAGGCGCGCGTGACGGTGTACCCCTCACGGTCCAGCGCCCGGGAGAGGGGTTCGGCGATGGCGGAGTCGTCCTCGACGAGAAGCAGTCGTGTCACGCGATCCATCCTATGACGATGCCGGCAGAGTGGGCCCTGTGCCCCGTGCGGGGCGGGCGCGGCTCCATCATCCCAGCCCGCGGGAGTCGATGGGGACGACCGTGCCGCGCGGCACGCTCACAGGCCGAGGTCCAGCGGGGCGGAGCCCTCGCGGCGCATCTCCCTCACGCGCACCTCGCCGATGCCGTGCAGCTCCACCGACTCCCCCCGGTCGAAGGAGAAGCCTCCCGGCAGCGCCTCGGCGATCGCGGCGGCGGTGTCCGCGTCCACCAGCACCGCTGCCGGTCTGGCCACGGACTCCATCCGGGCGGCGAGGTTGACGGTGGGGCCGAACACGTCCCCGTAGCGGGAGAACATCGAGCCCCAGGACAGCCCCACGCGCACGGGCGGGAGGTCCGTGGCCTCGGTGATCGCCTCCGCGAGGCTCACCGCGATCTGAGCGCCGTCCTCCGGCGTGTCGGCCAGGAACATGATCTCGTCGCCCACGGTCTTGACCACTCGTCCGCCGCCCACGGAGATGATGTCGCGGCTGACCTGTTCGAACCGCCCCACCATGTCCGCGAGCTCGGCGCCCGGCAGGTCCTGGGCGAGCCGGGTGAACTGGACGAGGTCGGCGAAGCCCACGGCCCGCTGCAGCGGGAACAGCTCGTCGGTGTCCCGGTGCAGCACCTCGCTGCCGGCCCGGGCGGCGTAGGCCGCGAGCTGTCGGCGGAAGGTGAACATCACCTGGGACTCGAAGATCTCCAGCAGCTCGGGGATGGCGTCGAGCATCTGCTGGCGGGCGCGGGCGTCGTCCAGCCCGTCGGCGTGCTTCGCCTCGTCCACCAGCGCTTCGGTGATCCACATCGCCAGGCGCCCCATGTGGAATCCCATGCCGCGGGAGATGCTCGCGAAGGCGCGCTCGGTGATCGCCCCCTCCTCGACCACGGCGGCGAGGTCCCCGATGGCGTAGGCGTCCTCCTCGGTGAACACCACCGTGTCCTCGTCCACCGGGGTGAAGCCGAGCGAGCGCCAGTACACGGAGGTGAGCCGCTCGGGGATGTCGTGCTGCTCGGAGAGGTCGCGGCGGGAGTACTTGCGCGGCCCCTGCAGCAGCACCTTCTCCAGCGCGCCCACGCTGCGGCGCACCGCGGCGAAACGGCGGTTGATGTCGAGGATCTCCTCCTCGCCCAGAGGGTCCGAGGCCTCGTCGTCCCGGGAGAGATCCGGCAGCTCGGAGGTCTCCGTGCCGAAGGCGTCCCGCGGCGACGAGCCCTCGAGCCCCTCGGGTGCCGCCGAGCGCGCCGGGCGCTCAAGATCGTCCATGCCTTCGGTCACGTGCCGTGCTCCTCCTGCTCGATGTCCATCGCCTCCTGGATGTCGGACCGGACGGGTCCGCCCGGTCGCAGATGCCGCACATCCCCGATGTCCACGGCCGTCCGGCCCCCTCCCGCGAGGTCGACGACCAGTCGGCCGCATGCGTCGATCTCCCGGGCGGTGCCGTGCACCGAGCGCGGCCGTGTCCCGCCCGCACCCGTCTCCCCCAACGGGTCGATCCGCACATCGCACCCGAGTGTGAGGCAGGTCATAGTGTAGCGCCCGTGGATCCCCGCGGAGACGGCGTCTCCCCCCGCGGACTCCAGCCGCGCCAGCTCGACGCCCAGCGCCTCCGCGAGCGCGGTCTCGAGCCGCTCGCGCAGCGACTCCACCGGAAGGTCGGCGCCGCCGGGCACGGGCGCGCCCTCGCCGAGCAGGCCGTCCTCGCCGAGCAGCCAGGCGGCGCCGGGCACCGGGGCGCCGTCGGGGTCCACCACCGGGCCGCGCAGGTTAAGCCCGACGCCCAGCAGCACGAGGTCCGTCCCGCGCGCCTCGACCAGGATCCCGCCCAGCTTGCGTCCGTCCCCGGTATGCAGATCGTTGGGCCACTTCAGTCCGGGGCCGCCCTCGCCTCCGAACGCGTCGCCCAGCACGCGATCCAGCGCGGCGAGCGCGGAGAGACCCGCCACCTGCGGGAACCAGCCGCGGCGGTCCGGCGCGAGCGCGGTGCGGTGCACGACGGTGAGGGCGAGGCTGGCCCCGGCGGGGCTCGCGAAGGCGCGGCCGAGCCGGCCCCGGCCGCGGCTCTGGTGCCGGGCGGCGACGGCGAACGGGTGGCGGGCCCCCTCGGCGAGGAGGCGCAGCGCCTCGTCCTGGGTGGAGGTCACCTCGTCGCGGCGGAGGATCCGCGGACTGCTCCCCGGTGGGCCCATCGGGTCTCCTTCCCTCGCCACGTCCCGGACAGGCGTGTGCCGTGTGCGACATCCGGGGACGGACGCGCCGTGCACGCACCGGACGCTCGCCGCCGTCGGACGTGCGTAGCGTAGTATCCCCGTGTCCATCCGCAGGAACAGCACGCGGCCCCACGGGCCGCAGCAGGAGGCTCCGTGACCGACGCCCCGAGGCCGCTCACCACCGCTCAGCGACTCGAGGACCTGCGCGAGCGCGATGCGGTCGCGGTCTCCGCGGCCGACGAGGTCGCGGTCCAGAAGCAGCATGCGCGCGGCAAGAAGACGGCCCGTGAGCGGATCTCCGACCTGCTGGACGACGGCTCGTTCGTCGAGACCGACCGCTTCGTGCGCCACCAGGCCCGCAGCTTCGGCATCGATGCCAAGCGGCCCGACGGCGACGGGATCGTCACCGGGTACGGCACCGTGGACGGGCGGCAGGTGTGCGTGTACTCCCAGGACTTCACCGCCTTCGGCGGCTCCCTCGGCGAGGCCCACGGCCGCAAGATCCAGAAGGTCCAGGACCTCGCGCTGCGCACGGGCGTGCCGATCATCGGCATCCTCGACGGCGGCGGCGCGCGCATCCAGGAGGGCGTGGCCTCGCTGGCGATGTTCGCCGGGATCTTCAAGCGCAACACCCGCGCCTCCGGCGTGATCCCGCAGATCTCCCTGATCATGGGCCCGGCGGCGGGCGGCGCCGTCTACTCCCCCGCCCTCACCGACATCATCGTGATGGTGGAGAAGACCTCCCACATGTTCATCACCGGACCGGACGTGATCCGCACCGTCACCGGCGAGGACGTGGGCTTCGAGGAGCTGGGCGGGGCGCGCACCCACACCTCCCGCTCCGGGGTCGCCCACTACATGGCGCCGGACGAGGCCGAGGCGATCGAGTACGTCAAGGACCTGCTGAGCTACCTGCCGGCGAACACGCTGAGCCCTGCCCCGTCGTTCCCGGTGCACGTCGAGGAGTCCCTCACGGCGACGGACACGGCGCTGGACACCCTGGTGCCCGACTCCCCCAACCAGCCCTACGACATGCTCACCGTGCTGCGCGCCGTGCTCGACGACGGCGAGTTCCTCGAGGTCCAGTCGATGTTCGCGCAGAACGTGCTGGTGGGCTTCGGGCGCGTGGAGGGGTACAGCGTGGGCATCATCGCCAACCAGCCCTCGCACCTGGCGGGCACCCTGGACATCGACGCCTCGGAGAAGGCGGCCCGCTTCGTGCGGCTGTGCGATGCGAACAACATCCCGGTGCTCACCTTCGTGGACGTGCCCGGCTTCCTGCCCGGCACCGACCAGGAGTACGGCGGCATCATCCGGCGCGGCGCGAAGCTGCTGTACGCCTACGCCGAGGCGACGGTCCCGCTGATCACGGTGATCACCCGCAAGGCCTACGGCGGCGCCTACATCGTGATGGGCTCGAAGGAGCTGGGCGCGGACATCAACCTCGCCTGGCCCACCGCGCAGATCGCGGTGATGGGCTCGCAGGGTGCGGTGAACATCCTCCACCGCGGCGACCTCCGCGAGGTCGCCGAGCAGGGCGGGGACGTCGCCGCGGCCCGCGCCCGCTTCGAGACCGAGTACGAGGAGCAGTTCGCCACCCCGTACACCGCCGCCGAGCGCGGCTGGATCGACGGCGTGATCCGCCCGGCCGAGACCCGGCTCGAGGTCTCGCGCGCGCTGCGCGCCCTGCGCACCAAGCGCGATGCGCTGCCCACCAAGAAGCACGGGAACATCCCGCTGTGAGCGCGGCCGACGCGACCGGCGACGCCGCGGCGGCGCCCGGCGCGGACGTGCGCCTGGTGCAGGGCTACCTGCGCGACGACGAGCTCGCGGCGATCGCCGTGGTGGTCTCCGCCATGAGCGTCACCAGCCGCCTCGAGGCGGAGGAGCGGATGCTCGCCGAGGGACGCGGCGCCGGGGCCGGGGCCTGGAACGACGCGGTGCACGGCCACCCGCGCGGCCATGCGCTGCGCAGCCATCCCTCCCCCACCGCCTGGCAGTTCTCGGACCGCTGAGCACGGGCGGCACGGCACTAGACTGCGGCGCATGCCCGATCCCACCGCCGTGACCGCACCGCGCCCCACGACCGCCCTGGACGCCCTCGCCGACGAGTACGTGGAGCTTAGCGCCCGCCTCGATCCGTTCCTCGCCACCTCCCTGGGGATCCCCGGGCACGACCACGAGGTCACCGACTTCTCCCCCGCCGCCGTCGCCGAGCGCACCGACGCCGCCCGCACCCTGCTGGCGCGCGCCGCCGAGGTGCCGGACGAGGACGCGGCCGACGCCGTCACCCGGGCCGCGCTCACCGAGCGGCTGGGCCTCGAGATCGAGCGTTCCGAGCAGCACCTGGACATCGCGACCGTCAACAATCTCGCCTCCCCGCTGCAGTCCCGGGACGAGCTGGACCAGATGCCCACGGACACCGCCGAGGACTGGCAGGTGATCTCCGAGCGGATGTCCCGCTTCCCCGACGCCCTGGGCAGCTGGGCGCAGTCCCTGCACGAGGCGGCCGGTCACGGCGTGCTCTCCGCGCGCCGCCAGCTGCTGCTGGGGGCCGAGCAGGCGCGCGGCTTCGCCGCCGAGGACGGCTTCTTCGCCTCCTTCGCCGCCGGCGCCGTGGGCGACGACGCGCAGCGCGCCCGGGTGCAGGAGGCGGCCCGCACCGCCGCGCAGGGGTACCTGGCCCTGGCCGACGAGCTCGAGCAGCTCGCCGCCCGGGCCCCCGAGCGGGACGCGGTGGGCCGGGACGCCTACGCCCTGGCCTCCCGCACCTTCCTGGGCTCGCAGATCGACGTGGACGAGACCTACGCCTGGGGCGTGGAGGAGCTCCGCGCGATCGTCGCCGAGCAGGAGGCCGTGGCCCGCCGGATCAACGAGCGAGCCGGGAACGGGGCCGGCAGCTCGGTGGAGGCGGCGAAGCAGGCGCTGAACGCCGATCCCTCCCGGGTGCTGCACGGCACCGAGGAGCTGCGCGCCTGGATGCAGGACCTCAGCGACCGGGCGATCGACGAGCTCGCCGGCACGCACTTCGACATCCCCGAGCCGCTGCGCCGGCTCGAGTGCCGGATCGCGGCCACCGGCTCCGGCGGCATCTACTACACCGGTCCCAGCGAGGACCTCACCCGTCCGGGGCGGATGTGGTGGGACGTGCCGAGCGGCACCACCGAGTTCCACACCTGGCTGGAGACCACCACCGTCTACCACGAGGGCGTGCCCGGCCATCACCTGCAGGTGGGCACCCAGACCCTCCAGGCCTCCGCCCTGAACCGGTGGCGGGCGATGATGTGCTGGGTCTCCGGCCACGGCGAGGGCTGGGCGCTGTACGCCGAGCGCCTCATGGACCAGCTGGGCCATCTCGCCGACGACGGCGACCGGCTGGGGATGCTGGACGCGCAGCGCCTGCGCGCGGGCCGTGTGGTGCTCGACATCGGCCTGCACTGCGAGCTGCCGATGCCCGACTCCTTGGCGGGCTCCGCCGGCGGGGCCTGGACCTACGAGAAGGCCTGGGACTTCATGGGCGCGCACTGGGGCGTCACCGAGGCGGAGCGCCGCTTCGAGCTGCACCGCTATCTGGGCTGGCCCGGCCAGGCGCCCTCGTACAAGATCGGCCAGCGCCTCTGGGAGGAGCTGCGCGCCGAGGCCGAGCGCGCCGGCACCCCGGTGCGGGACTTCCATCGCCGCGCCCTGGAGCTCGGCGGCCTGCCGCTGTCCGTCCTCGAGGAGGCCCTGCGATGACCGCCCCCACCCCTGCCGCCGACGGCGCGGCGCACGATCCGCTGCTGCTGCTCGCCTCCGCCTCCGCGGGCCGCCGCGCCACGCTGCGCGCGGCGGGCATCGAGCACGCGACCCTCCCGGTGGACCTCGACGAGGAGGGGATCCTCGCCCGGGCCCGGGAGCTCGCCGCGGAGTCCTCCGAGCCCGCCGGGACACCCACCCCTGCGGAGGAGGTGCTGCTGCTGGCCCGCGAGAAGGCGCTGGCGGCCACCGCCCGCTCCGAGGGCGGCTATGTGGTGCTGGGGTGCGACTCGATGCTCGAGCTGGACGGCGAGGTGATCGGCAAGCCGCACACCTCCGAGCGGGCCCGCGAACGCTGGCGCGCGATGCGCGGGCGCACCGGGGTGCTGCACTCGGGGCACTGGATCGTGGACGACCGCGACGAGGCCGACGGCGGCACCGGCGCGACCTTCGGGGCGACGGCGAGCTGCGAGCTCACCTTCGCGGCGCTCTCCGACGAGGAGATCGACGCCTATGTCGCCACGGGCGAACCGCTGGGCGTGGCCGGGGGCTTCACCCTCGACGGCCGCGGCGGCCCGTTCGTGGAGCGCGTCCAGGGCGATCCGCACGCGGTGGTGGGGCTGTCCCTGCCGCTGCTGCGGCGCATGCTCGGCGAGATCGGGCTGGGCGTGCACGAGCTGTGGGAGGAGCCGGCCGAGGATTCCGCCCACGGCGCCTCGCCCGGACCTGCCGCCGACTGAGCCGCCGCGGTACTACACTCGACCTCTGCTGACCCCCTCGGAAGGACCTCTCCCCGATGCCCGCACGCTCCTCCAAGCCCCGCCCCCTGACCACGGTGCTGATCGCCAACCGTGGGGAGATCGCGGTGCGGATCGCCCGGGCGTGCCGGGATGCCGGACTGCGCTCGGTCGCGGTGTACGCCGATCCCGATCGTGACGCCCTGCACACCCAGATCGCCGACGAGGCCTACGCCCTGGGCGGCACCACCGCCGCCAGCTCGTACCTGGTGGTCGACAAGATCCTCGACATCGCCCACCGCTCCGGCGCGGACGCGATCCACCCCGGCTACGGCTTCCTCTCCGAGCGCGCGGACTTCGCGCAGGCCGTGATCGACGCGGGCCTGACCTGGATCGGACCGCCCGCGGACGCGATCGAGAAGCTGGGCGACAAGGTCTCCGCCCGGCACATCGCGCAGAAGGCCGGCGCCCCGCTGGTGGCCGGCACCAAGGACCCGGTGAAGAACTCCGACGAGGTGGTCGACTTCGCCCGCGAGCACGGCCTGCCGATCGCGATCAAGGCCGCCTTCGGCGGCGGCGGCCGCGGGCTGAAGGTGGCGCGCGAGGAGTCCGAGGTGCGCGAGCTGTTCGACTCCGCGGTGCGCGAGGCGGTCTCCGCCTTCGGCCGCGGGGAGTGCTTCGTGGAGCGCTACCTCGACTCGCCCCGGCACGTGGAGACCCAGTGCCTGGCGGACACGCACGGCAACGTCCAGGTGGTCTCCACCCGCGACTGCTCGCTGCAGCGCCGCCACCAGAAGCTCGTGGAGGAGGCCCCGGCGCCGTTCCTCAGCCCGCAGCAGAACGCCCAGCTGGTCTCCTCCTCGAAGGCGATCCTGCGCGAGGCCGGCTACGTGGGCGCCGGCACCTGCGAGTTCCTGGTGGGTGCCGACGGCACCATCTCCTTCCTCGAGGTGAACACCCGCCTGCAGGTCGAGCACCCGGTCACCGAGGAGGTGGCCGGCGTGGACCTGGTCCGCGAGCAGCTGCGCATCGCCGCCGGCGAGCGGATCAGCGAGCAGGATCCCGCCGTGCGCGGCCACTCCTTCGAGTTCCGCATCAACGGCGAGGACCCGGGCCGCGGCTTCATGCCCGCCCCCGGGCGCATCCAGCGCTTCGAGATGCCCTCCGGCCCCGGCGTGCGGGTCGAGACGGGCGTGCGCGCGGGGGACGAGATCTCCGGCGCCTTCGACTCGATGCTCGCCAAGCTCGTGGTCACCGGCGCCACCCGGCAGCAGGCGCTGGAGCGCTCCCGCCGCGCCCTCGCCGAGTTCCATGTCGAGGGGATCCCCACCGTGCTCCCCTTCCACGCCCGCGTGGTCGAGGATCCCGCCTTCGCCCCGGCGGATTCGGAGCAGCCCTTCGGCGTGCACACCCGCTGGATCGAGACCGAGTTCGACAACGACCTGCCGGCCGCGCCGCTGCCCGGCCAGCCGGAGGAGCCCGAGGACCGCGAAGCCGTGGTGGTCGAGGTGGACGGCCGACGGGTCGAGATCAGCCTCCCCGCCTCCCTGCGCGCCCCGCAGGCCGCCGTGCGCCAGCGCCGCAAGCGCCAGCACCGGGCCGCCGGCGCCGAGGCGAGCGGCGGCGGCAGCGTCACCGCGCCGATGCAGGGCACCATCGTGAAGGTGCTCGCCGAGGAGGGCCAGTCGGTGGCCGACGGCGACCTGCTGGTGGTGCTCGAGGCGATGAAGATGGAGCAGCCGATCACCGCGCACCGCTCGGGGATCGTGAAGGGGCTCAGCGCCGAGATCGGCGCGACCGTCTCCGCCGGCGCCGTGCTCTGCGCGATCGAGGACTGACAGCCGGCGCCGTCAGCCCTGGTCGTCGAGGAGCCTCTGGCGTGCGACCTCCGCGAGGGAGCCGGTGAGCGAGGGGTACACGGTGAACGTGCCCGCCACCTGCTCCGCCGTGAGCCGGTGCGCGACGGCGAGGGTGTAGGGCAGGATCAGCTCGCTGGCCCGCGGCGCGACCACCACCGCCCCCAGCACGGTGTGCGAACCGGGGCGCACGATCAGCTTCACGAACCCCTCGGAGATCCCCTGCATCTTCGCCCGCGGGTTGGTGTCCAGCGGCAGCGTGAGCACCTCGCCGCGGGTCTCCCCGGAGGCGACGTCCTGCTCCGAGGCGCCCACCACCGCGATCTCGGGGCTGGTGAAGATCGCGGAGGAGACCTGCGCGGCGATCAGCGGGGAGACGGCGTCGCCCAGGGCATGGTGCATCGCGATCCGGCCCTGCATGGCGGCGACGGAGGCGAGCGGGTACACGCCCGTGCAGTCCCCGGCGGCGTAGACGCCCCGCACCGAGGTGCGCGAGACGCGGTCGGTCTCGATGTGCCCGCTCTCGCGCACCCGCACCCCGGCGGTGAACAGGCCGAGGTCCCTCGTGGAGGGGATCCCGCCCAGTGCCATCAGCACGTGGCTGCCGGTGATCTCCTCCCCGGAGGTGAGGGTCACCGCCACGCCGTCCTCGGTGCGTCGCGCCGTCTCGGCCCGGGTGCGGGAGCGCACCGTGATCCCGCGGCGGGCGAAGGCGTGCTCGAGCACGTCGGCGGCGTCCGCGTCGGTGCCCGGCAGCACCTTGTCCCGGGAGGAGACCAGGGTGACCCGGCTGCCCAGGGCGCGGTAGGCGCTGGCGAACTCGGCGCCGGTGACGCCGGAGCCCACCACGATCAGATGCTCGGGCAGGCGGTCCAGGTCGTACAGCTGGGTCCAGTTGAGGATCCGCTCGCCGTCGCAGGGGGCGCCGGCCAGCTCGCGGGGCCGGGCGCCCACGGAGAGCAGCACCACGTCTGCGTCGAGCAGCTCCTCGCAGCGTCCCGAGGCGTCGAGCACCTCCACCCGGTCCGGTCCGTCCAGCCGGCCCCTCCCGTCGAGCACCCGCACCCCGGCCTCGACCAGGCTGGCGCGGATGTCGGCGGACTGCGCGGCGGCCAGCTCCCGCACCCGGCGGTTGACGGCGGCGAGGTCCACGTTCAGGGAGTGCGCCGCCGGGGCGGTGCCGTTGTCGGCGTCGCGGATGCCCAGCTGCTCGGAGCCGGCCACCAGGTCCAGCACGTCCGCGGTGGCGATGAGGGTCTTCGAGGGCACCACGTCGGTGATCACGGCGGCGCCGCCGATCCCGCGCTCCTCGACGAGCACGGTCTCCGCGCCGTGGCGGGCCGCGGTGAGCGCGGCCTCGTAGCCGCCGGGGCCGCCGCCGATGATCACCACCCGGGCACGGTCCCCGGCGCGCTCGACGCGCCGGGGGTCGGAAGGGAGGGCGGTGCTGGGATCCGTCACGGCTCAATTGTGGCAAAGAGCGCGCGGTGGGGAGGCGAATCCGACGGCCCGGCCGCGGAGCGTGGGCGGCGGCCCGCGCTCTGCGCTACCTTCGGTCCATGACGACTTCGACTCCGGATCCGTACCAGCTCGCCCGCGAGGCCGCCGCCTCGATCGCCGAGGCCAGCGGGGTGCCCTCGCACGATCTCGCCCTGGTGCTCGGCTCGGGGTGGTCCGGCGCGGCGGACCTCCTCGGCGAGACCGTGTGGCAGGCCGACGCGACCACCGTGCCCGGATTCCGCCCCCCGGCCGTCGCCGGCCACGTGGGGACCCTGCGCTCGATCCGCGTGGAGGGCACGGGGGCGCGCGCGCTGGTGCTCGGCGCCCGCACCCACTTCTACGAGGGCGCGGGGGTGGACGCGGTGGTGCACGGGGTGCGCACCGCGGCCGCGACCGGCGCGCGCACCATGGTGCTCACCAACGGCTGCGGCGGCATCGACCCCTCCTGGACGCCCGGCACCCCGGTGCTGATCCGGGACCAGATCAACTTCACCGGCGCCACCCCCCTGGTGGGTGCGAACTTCGTGGACCTCACCGATCTGTACACGCCGGCGCTGCGCGCGATCGCGCACGAGGTGGACGACAGCCTCGACGAGGGTGTGTACATGCAGTTCTCCGGCCCCACCTACGAGACCCCCGCGGAGGTGCAGATGGCGAAGACGATCGGCGCGCACCTGGTGGGGATGTCCACCGCGCTCGAGGCGATCGCCGCCCGCGAGGCGGGCATGGACCTGCTGGGCATCTCCCTGGTCACCAACCTCGCCGCCGGGATCAGCGGCGAGGCGCTCAGCCACGAGGAGGTGCTCGAGGCGGGGCGGGAGGCGGGCCCGCGCATCTCCCGCCTGCTGGCCGAGACGGTGCGACGGATCACCGAGCGCCCCGCCGAGGTGGGCGCGGGCGCCTGAGCCCGCGCGCCCGCACCGCACCGCGCACCACGCACCGCACCGCACCGCAGAGCACGCCGCAGCACACACCGCACGGGAGGAGCACACCGCGATGAGCATCGACGCCGCACTGCGGGACCGGATCGATCAGTGGCTGGAGCACGATCCGGATCCCACCACCCGGGCCGCGCTGGAGGGTCTGCGGGAGCAGGCCGAGGCCGGCGACGCCGCCGCGCTCGAGGAGATCACCGACGCCTTCGCGGCCGATCTGGAGTTCGGCACCGCCGGGCTCCGCGGCCGGATGGCCCCGGGCCCGCACCGCATGAACCTCGCCGTGGTCTCCCGCGCCGCCCGCGGCCTCGCCGACCACCTGCGCGAGGACGTCGGCCTCGAGGACCCGCTGGTGGTGATCGGCTACGACGCCCGTCACCGCTCGGCCGACTTCGCCCGCCGCTCGGCGGAGATCATGACCGCGGCCGGCTGCCGGGTGCACCTGCTGGAGCGCTTCGGCCCCACCCCGCTGGTCGCCTTCGCGGTGCGGCACCTGGAGGCCGATGCCGGCATCGTGGTGACCGCCTCCCACAACCCGCCGGCGGACAACGGCTACAAGGTCTACCTGGGCGGGCGCGCGGCCGATGCCGACGGCCGCGGCGTGCAGATCGTGCCGCCCTCGGATGCGCAGATCGCCGCCCGCATCGCGGCCGTCGGGCCCGCCTCCGGGATCCCGACGGCGGAGGCGGGCTGGGAGCTGCTGGGCGAGGAGCTGCGGGAGGACTATCTCGCGGCGATCTGCGCGCTGCCGGACCCGCAGGGGCCGCGCGGGGTGCGGATCGTGCACACCGCGATGCACGGCGTGGGCACGGAGACGGCGCTGGCGGCGCTGCACCGCACCGGCTTCGAAGAGGTGCACCCGGTGGCGAAGCAGGCCGATCCGGATCCCGACTTCCCCACCGTCGCGTTCCCGAACCCGGAGGAGCCCGGGGCGATCGATCTCGCGCTCGAGCTGGCGCGCACGGTCGAGGCCGACGTGGTGATCGCGAACGACCCCGATGCGGACCGCTGCGCGGCCGCCGTGCTCGACGCGCACCGGGGCGACTGGCGGATGCTCACCGGCGACGAGCTGGGCGTGCTGCTGGGCGACCACATGGTGCGCCGCCACGGCCGCCGCGGCACGCTGGCGCGCTCGATCGTCTCGAGCCGCTGGCTGGGACGGATCGCGGAGAAGTCCGGGCTGGAGCCCGCGGCGACGCTCACCGGCTTCAAGTGGATCACCCGTGCGCCGGGGATCGTGTTCGGCTACGAGGAGGCGATCGGCTACTGCGTGCAACCGGACGTGGTGCGCGACAAGGACGGCCTCTCCGCCGCGCTGATGGTGGCCGAGATGGCGGCGCTGGCGAAGGCCGAGGGCGGCACCCTGATCGGGCGGCTGGACGAGCTCGCCCAGCGGGACGGCCTGTTCTCCACCGCGCAGCTCTCGCTGCGGGTGGCGGAGCTCGCCGAGCGGGACGTGATGATGGCGCGCCTGCGGGCCGAGCCGCCCGCCGCGCTGCTGGGCTCCCCGGTGGCGGCGAACCAGGATCTCGCCGAGGGCTCGGTGGAGACCACCGGGCTGCCGCCCACCGAGGGCGTGCTGCTGCTCAGCGAGGACGGCACCCGGGTGGTGGTGCGCCCCTCCGGCACCGAGCCGAAGCTGAAGTGCTACCTCGAGGTGCTCTCCTCGGTCCCGGCCGGGGCACCCGTCGAGGAGCTCACCGCGATCCGCCACCGCGCCGACGAGCGCCTCGAGGCGCTCACGGCGGAGCTGCGCGAGGTGCTCGGCGCCCCCACCGACTGAGCCCGTGAGCCCGCCCGCGGCGGCACCCCCGGCGTGACGGCACCGGGCCCCGCCCGCGATGTGCGGAGGGGCCCGGCGCCATCGACAGGCGCGGCGGCTCAGTACCCGCTGCCGGTGCCGCCCTCGAGGATGGCCTTGGAGGAGGAGAGCCCGAGCCGGCTCGCGCCGGCGGCGACCATCGCCTCGGCCGCCTCGCGGGTGCGGATGCCGCCGGAGGCCTTGACGCCCAGGCGGTCGCCGACGGTCTCGCGCATCAGCCGCACCGCGTGCTCGGCAGCGCCGCCGGCGGGGTGGAAGCCGGTGGAGGTCTTCACGAAGTCGGCCCCGGCGCGCTCCGCGGCCTGGCACACGCCCACGATCTGCGCGTCCTCGAGGGCAGCGGATTCGATGATCACCTTGAGCACCACGGGCGCCGGGGCGGCCTCGCGCACCGCCCGGATCTCCGCCTCGACGGCGTCGAACTCGCCCGCGCGGGCCAGGCCCACGTTGAGCACCATGTCCACCTCGTCGGCTCCCTTGGCGACCGAGTCCGCGGCCTCGGCCGCCTTGAGGGACGGGGCGTGCTGCCCCGAGGGGAAGCCGCACACGGTCGCGACCTTGACGGTGGTCTCGACCGGGAGCATCGACGGGGAGACGCAGACGGAGTAGGTGCCCAGCTCCTCGGCCTCCCGCAGCAGCGCGGTGACGTCGTCGCGAGTGGCCTCGGGCTTGAGCAGGGTGTGGTCGATGAGCTGTGCGAGCTGTGCGTTCTCGAGTGCGGTCATGGAGCGATCTTGGCAGAACCCTGCCCCTGCGCGCATCCGTTCCGGCGCGGAGCGTCCGATCCTGCGACCGTCCCCACTCCCCCGGCCCGGGGGCCGGGCGACCTCCCCGGGCCCGTCGTAGACTGGCTGGCCGTGACCACCCCCTCGCCGTCCCGGGCCCCGCGCCGCATCGTCCTGCTCACCGGCCCCTCCGGCAGCGGCAAGGGCGTGGTCTCGCGCCGCGCAGGAGTGCCCGCGCTGAACCTGGACGACTTCTACCGCGAGGGCGACGATCCGACGCTGCCGCGCCGCTTCGGGATCCCGGACTGGGACCACCCCGCCTCCTGGGACGCGGGCGCGGCGCTGCGTGCGCTCACCGCGCTGGCGCACGACGGCGCGGCCGAGATCCCCACCTACTCGATCGCGCTGTCGCGCCGCACGGGCTCGGCGCGGCTGGAGCTCGGGGACGCGCCGGTGCTGATCGCCGAGGGCATCTTCGCCGCCGAGCTGATAGCCCCGCTCGCCGCCGCCGGACTGCTCGCAGAGGCAATCGTGCTGGACCGTGCGGTGCCCGTGGTGTTCACCCTGCGCCTGGCCCGTGACCTGCGCGAGCACCGCAAGCCGGTGCCGATCCTGCTGCAGCGCGGCACCGCCCTCGCCCTCCAGCAGCGCGACGACATGCACGGCTGGGTGCGTGCGGGGCTCCGGCCCGACGGGCTGCGCGCCGCGGTGCGCAGGATCCGGGAGATCGTCGTCCACGCCGAGGCGGAGCGGCACTGCCGGCCCGCCTCCGCGGCGCGCTCCCGGCTGCGGATCGCGGCGGTGTGCTTCCTGCGCGACGCTCCCGCGGGGACGGCGCCCGGCACCGAGCTGCTGTGCGTCCGCAAGCACGGCACCGGCTCCTGGATGCAGGTGGGCGGGAAGCTCGACGGCGAGGAGAGCGCCCGGGAGGCGGCGCTGCGCGAGGTCGAGGAGGAGCTGGGCGTCCGGCTGCATGCCGAGGAACTCGACCCGCTGGGCGAGTTCGAGGCGGTGGCCGCGAACGAGCCGGGCACCGTGGTGCACGCGAGCGTGTTCCTCACCCGCACCCCGCTGCCGGGCCCTCTGCAGGTGCGCGCCGAGCTCGCCGAGCACCGGTGGATCCCGCTCGAGAACGACGGCGCGCACGGCAACGGAGGACGTCTCGCGCCGCTGATGCGCGAGCACATCCTGCCCGCGCTGCGGCGTCGCGAGGCGTCGCGCCGCCCCTGAGCCGCCCTCAGCCGATCCGGTCCAGCACGATCCGGCGCTCGGGAACCTCCGTGCCGGGGGCGGAGAGGTCCCAGGCCCTGTCCAGCGCCTCGAGCGCCCGGGCGAGGCGGCCGGGGGTGTCGGTGTGGAGGCGGGCGAGCACGTCCCCGGCCCGCACCTCCTCCCCCAGGTGCTTCTCGATCTCGACGCCCGCGGCGGCCTGGACGGCCTCCCCCGGGCGCGAGCGTCCCGCGCCGAGGCGCCAGGCGGCCACGCCCACGCCCATCGCGTCCAGCCCGGTCACCACGCCGTCCTCGCTCGCGCGCAGCTCCTCGACGTGCTGCGCGGTGGGCAGCGGGGCGTCGACGTCCCCGCCCTGCGCGGCGATCATCGCGCGCCAGGAGTCCATCGCCCGCCCGTCGGCGAGCGCGGCCTCCACGTCGGCGTCGTGCACCCCGGCGGCCTCGAGCATCTCGCGGGCCAGGGCGCAGGTCAGCTCCACCACGTCGGCCGGGCCGCCGCCGGAGAGCACCTCGAGGGACTCGCGCACCTCGAGGCCGTTGCCGGCCGTGCGGCCGAGCGGCGCGGACATGTCGGTGAGCAGGGCGACGGTGCGCACCCCGGCGTCGGTGCCGAGGTCCACCATCGTGCGGGCGAGCTCGCGGGCGTCGCCCTCGTCCTTCATGAAGGCGCCGGCGCCGGTCTTCACGTCGAGGGTGAGCGCGGCGGTGCCCTCCGCGATCTTCTTGGACATGATCGAGGAGGCGATCAGCGGGATCGCCTCGACGGTGCCGGTCACGTCGCGCAGGGCGTAGAGCTTCTTGTCCGCGGGGGCGAGGCCGGACCCGGCCGCGCAGATCACGGCGCCCACCTCGTCGAGCTGCCGCATCATCTCGTCGTTGGTGAGCGCGGCGCGCCAGCCGGGGATCGCCTCGAGCTTGTCGAGGGTGCCGCCGGTGTGGCCGAGGCCGCGCCCGGACAGCTGCGGCACCGCCACGCCGTAGGAGGCGACCAGCGGGGCCAGCGGCAGGGTGATCTTGTCCCCCACCCCGCCGGTGGAGTGCTTGTCGGTGGTGGGCTTGGCGAGGGCGGAGAAGTCCATCCGCTCGCCGCTGGCGATCATCGCGGCCGTCCAGCGGGCGATCTCGGGCCGCTCCATGCCGCGCAGGAAGATTGCCATGGCGAGCGCCGCCATCTGCTCCTCGGCGACGACGCCGCGGGTGTAGGCGTCGATCACCCAGTCGATCTGGGCCTCGTCGAGGCGGGAGCCGTCACGCTTGGTGCGGATCACGTCGACGACGTCGAAGGGCTCGACGTCCGGGGTGGGGTTCTCGGTCACGGGTGCTCCTCGGGATCGTGGCGGGGGTGGTGGTCGGTGGGCCGGCGAGGGCCGTGGCCCGGGGGCCGCCGGCGAGGGCGGTCCGGGCGCCGACGGCGCTCGTGGCCGACGGGACGGCCACGGGCGATGGGCGGTGGGCGCCGGAGCGCCGGCACACCCGGGGTCCTCAGGGTCTCAGGGTCGCAGATCCGCGGGGCCGAAGGCCTGAGGCAGCACGTCGTCCATGCCGCGCGGGCCCTCCGGCGTGAGGAGCACCAGATCGGGTGCGGCGTGCTCGGAGAGCAGCTGGCGGCAGCGCCCGCAGGGCATCACCACCTGCCGCTCCCCGCGCGGCAGGGACTCGTCCCCGCCCACGCACACGAAGCGGCGCAGCCTCCCGCCGCCTCCGGCGACGAGCTCGCTGATCAGCCCGCACTCGGCGCAGAGGGTGACGCCGTAGCCCGCGTTCTCCACGTTGCAGCCCCGCACCAGGCGGCCGTCCTCGGCGAGCCCGGCCGCGCCCACCCGGAAGCGGGAGTACGGGGTGTACGCGCGTTCGGCGATCTCCCGAGCGGCCGCCAGCAGATCCGTGAACTCCTCGGAGGGTTCCGGGGCGACGGGCTCGGGCGCGGCGGAATCGTGGAGGCTCATGCCTGCGATGGTCTCACTGCTTGACGTACGGCTGGCCGTTGGCGGCCGGGACGCGCACGCGCCCCACCACCCCGGCCACCGCGAACAGCGCCACCACGTAGGGGAGCATCAGCAGGAAGTCACCCGGGATCGACACCCCGCCCGCGGAGGCGGACATCGTGCCCAGCCGCAGCTGGAGCGAGTCCGCGAACGCGAAGGTGAGCGCCGCCAGCAGCGCGCCGACGGGGTGGTAGCGGCCCAGGATCATCGCGGCCAGGGCGATGTAGCCCTTGCCGGCGGACATCTCCTCGCCGAAGGCGACGCCGGTGCCGATGGTGAGCGTGGCCCCGCCCAGCCCGGCCACGGCCGCGCCCAGCAGCACGTTCTTCCACCGGGTGAGGTTGACGTTGATGCCCACGGTGTCCGCCGCCTTGGGGTGCTCGCCCACGGAGCGCACGCGCAGACCCCAGCGGGTGCGGAACAGCGCGACCGTGAGCCCCGCGACGATCAGCCACATGAGGTACACGAGGATGTTCTGGTCGAACAGCGCCGCGCCGATCAGCGGCAGGTCGGCCAGCACCGGGATCCGCAGCGTGGGCAGGCGCATCGGGGCGTTGAACAGGCCGGGGTTGTCCCGCATCACGGAGCCGAAGAAGAACGAGGTGATGCCGATCGCCAGCACGTTCAGCACCACGCCCACGATGATCTGCTGCACCTGGTAGCCCACGGCGAACAGGGCCAGCAGCGCTCCCATGAACAGCGCCATCAGGGGGGCGGCGAGCAGTCCGATCCACACGCTGCCGGTGAGGGAGCCGATCAGCGTGGCGCCGAAGGCGCCGAACAGCAGCTGCCCCTCGATCGCGATGTTGATGACGCCCGCGCGCTCGGAGAGCACGCCCGAGAGCGCGCCGAACGCGAGCGGGACCGCGAGCACCAGGGTGCCCTGCAGCAGGGTGGTGACGTCGAGGGTGCGCTCGGAGATCACCCAGGTGAGGAACGAGAACACCCACGCCGCGGCGAACACGGCCAGCAGCGTGGTGCGCACCCGTGCGCGGGGGCGGGCGCTGCGGGCGTTGAGCACCCACAGTCCGGCCGAGGCCAGGAGCGCGAGCACGGAGAGGGCCACCGCGCCGCCCTTCGAGGGCACGGTGATCCGCTCCGGTATCAGACCGAAGGGGTTCAGATCGCTCTCGTGGACCACCACGTACACCGACTCGACGCCCGGGATGCCGCGCAGTCCGAAGACGACCAGGGCGAGCAGGCCCAACACCGTGGTCGCGGCGGGCACACGCCACCAGCTGTCGGGGCGCCTGTCCTCGAACACCTTCTCGGTCGCGGAGTCGTCCATGACGACGGGTGATGCCGTGCTCATCGCTCCTCCTCCTGCGCATCGGTGGGCTGCTCGGGGCGGTCCGGGCCGGGCGGTCCGTCGCGCTCGCCGCTGCGCTCCCCCGACGTGGCCGGGCCCGGATCGGGGTCGGCGTCCTCGGCCTCCGCGGGGCTGCGCCGCGCGTCGTCCGCGACGGTCGCAGCGGTGGCCGCCGCCCCGGCGGCGACCGCGCCGCCCTGCTGCGCCCCGCGGGCGCGGCGCACGCGGGCGCGGGCGCCGGGATGATCCACGCGCCGCAGCCCGATCAGGGTGCGCACCAGCGGGGGCGCGGCGATGAACAGCACCACCAGCACCTGGATCACCTGCACGAGGTCCAGCGGCACCCCCTGGTTCGACTCCATGAAGCGCCCGCCGGTGGACAGACCCGCGAACAGCAGGCCGGCCAGCACGATCCCGACAGGACCGGAGCGGCCCAGCAGCGCCACCGTGATCGCGTCGAAGCCGATGCTCCCGGCCACGCCCTCGGTGAGCCGTCGCTCCGTGCCGAGCACGTGCACGGCACCGGCGAGGCCCACCAGTCCGCCGGCGACGGCGAGCACCAGGAAGGCGGTGCGCGCCGGGGAGATGCCGGCCACCTGGGCGGCACGAGGGTTGGAGCCCACGGCGCGGAAGTGGAAGCCGATCGTCGAACGGCTCATCAGCCACCACAGCAGCACGGCGGCGCCGGCGGCGAGGAACAGGCCCGCGTGGAGCCGGAAGCCGGAGCCCAGCAGCAGCGGCAGCGCGGCGTTCTCGCCCACCGAGGGCGAGGTGGGCTGGGACTGGTTGGCGCCGGTGAACGCCGCCGTCTTCAGGGCGAAGAACAGCAGATAGGTCGCGATCCAGTTCAGCATGATCGTGCTGATCACCTCGTTGGCGCCGAAGCGCGCCTTGAGGAAGCCGGCGATGCCGCCCCAGACCCCGCCCGCGAGGACGCCGGCGATCAGGCAGGCCAGCAGGTGCACGGCGACGGGGAGATCGAAGGTGAAGCCCACGTAGCCGGCGGCCATCGCGCCGGCGATCAGCTGGCCCGTGCCGCCGATGTTGAACAGTCCCGCGCGGAAGGAGACGGCCATGCCGGCGGAGGCGATGATCAGCGGGGTCGCGACGGTGAGGGTCTCGGTGAGCGGTCGCAGCCCGGTGGCGAGGGCGGGCAGCAGCACGTAGGTGCCGCTGCCGCCGGCCTCGCGGATACTCTCGGCGGTGCGCTGGAAGCCGGGGACATCGAAGATCGCGCCGCGGAACATCGCGCCGTAGGCCTGGGTGACGGCCTGCCAGATCGCGCCGAGCGCGTCGGTGGGGCGGGCGACGAAGTACCCGAGGGTCTCGCGCACCTCCTGGTTCGCGATGACGATCAGCACGGAGCCGATCACGAAGGCGAACACGAAGCTCATCACCACCACCAGCAGGTCGCCGCGAGCGATCCGCTGCAGGGTGCGCGACAGCGCGGTCTCCGCGCTCTGCTCGGGCGGCGGCGGGGTGTCGGAGCTGCCCGCCCCGACACCGGGCGCGGAGCCGGTCTCCGCGGCGTCGAGCGTGCTCATGCGATGTCTCCTTCGTCCGCGAGCTGGGAGTCGGTGGTGCGGGCGCCGGCGGCGACGGCCTCGCGGGCGGCCTCGGCCGAGTAGCCGGCCATCATCAGGCCCAGCACGTCGCGGTCCTCGTCGCCAGGCACGATGCCGAGGATCCTCCCCCGGTACATCACCGCGATGCGGTCGGCGAGCTGGGTGACCTCGTCGAGCTCGGTGGAGACGATCACCACCGGGGTGCCCTTGTCCCGCTCGTCGAGGATGCGGCGGTGGAGGAACTCGATCGAGCCGACGTCCACACCGCGGGTGGGCTGGGAGGCGAGCAGCAGGGACAGCTCGCGGTTCAGCGCCCGCGCCATCACGATCTTCTGCTGGTTGCCGCCGGAGAGGGTCGAGGCCGCGGCGGAGGCGGACCCGGTGCGGATGTCAAACTCGGGGATCAGCCGCTTCGCGTTCTCCGCGATGGCGCGCAGGGACATGGCGACCGCGCTGCCGAAGGGCGGGCGGTCGTGCTGGTCCAGCACGAGGTTCTCGGCGACGGAGAAGTCCGCCACCAGGGCGTCGTGGGTGCGGTCCTCGGGGACGAAGCCCACCCCGGCGTCGAGCACCTGCTTGGTGCTGCGGCCCACCAGCTCACGGCCCTCCAGGCGCGCGGAGCCGTGCACCGTCTCCTGCAGGCCCAGCAGCGCCTCGGTGAGCTCGGTCTGGCCGTTGCCCTGCACGCCGGCGATGGCGAGCACCTCGCCGTGGCGCACGTCGAAGGAGACCCCGTCCAGGGTGCGGGTGCCCGCGGCGTCGGTGACCCGCAGATCCTCCACCTCGAGCGCGACCTCGCCCGGGGTCGCCTCCGCCTTCTCCTGGGCGAGGGAGACCTGCCGGCCCACCATCAGGGAGGCGAGCTCGGCCTGGTCCGCGGAGGGATCCGCCTCGCCGACCACCCGGCCGCGCCGGATCACCGTGATCCTGTCGGAGACCGCCTTGACCTCGCGGAGCTTGTGGGTGATGAACACGATCGAGGTGCCCTCGTCCCGCAGCTGACGCATGATCGCCATCAGCTCGTCGGTCTCCTGCGGGGTGAGCACCGCGGTGGGCTCGTCCAGCACCAGCACCTCGGCGCTGCGGCTGAGCGCCTTGATGATCTCGACCCGCTGCTGGGCGCCGACGGGGAGGTCCTCCACGCGCGCATCGGGATCCAGGTCGAAGCCGAAGCGGGCGGAGATCTCCCGCACCAGGGTGCGGGCGGCGGCGATGTCCAGCAGGCCGCCGCGGGTGGGCTCGTTGCCCAGCACCATGTTCTCCGCGACCGTGAACACCGGCACCAGCATGAAGTGCTGATGCACCATCCCGATGCCGGCCTCCATCGCGTCCCCCGGATCGGAGAAGGAGACCGGCGTCCCGTCGATGACGATCTCGCCGCCGTCGGGGCGGTACAGCCCGTACAGCACATTCATCAGGGTGGACTTGCCGGCGCCGTTCTCCCCCAGCAGGGAGTGGATCTCGCCGGGTTCGACCACCAGGTCGATGGCGTCGTTGGCCACGAAGGTCCCGAAGGTCTTCGTGATCCCGCGCAGTTCGAGCTTCACAGCACTCGCTTCCGTCGGCGCCGGCCGAGCTGCTCGGCCGGACGGTTCTCGGACAGGGGACGCGGCCCCCGCCCGGGCGGGCGGGGACCGCGTTCAGAGCATCGGCTCAGGCGCCCTCGGGCGTAGCCTGCGAGTCGACGACGACGGACCCGTCGATGATCTCCTGCGTCAGGGTCTCGACCTCCTCGGCGAGCTCCGCGGGGACCTCGTCCTCGAAGTCGTGGAACGGCGCCAGGCCCACACCGCCGTTCTCGAGGGTGCCCACGTACGGGGTGCCGTCGAACTCGCCGCCGGCGGCGCCGGTGATGACGTCCTCGACCGCGGTGCCCATCTCCTTCATGACGGAGGTGAGGATCACGGACTGCGCGTCGGGATCGGAGGCGTTGGACTCGTAGCCGTCGGAGTCGACCCAGATCACCATGCGGCCGTCGGACTCCTTGGCGGAGGCGAGGGTGCCGGCGCCCACCGGGCCCGCCACGGGCATCACGATGTCCGCGCCCGCGCTGTAGAACTCGTCAGAGACGGCCTTGCCCTTGGACTGGTCCTCGAAGTCACCGGTGAAGGAGCCCTCCTGGGCATCCTTGTCCCAGCCCAGCGCCTCGACCTCGGTGCCGTGCACCTCGTTGTAGTGGGCCACGCCGTCCACGAAGCCGTCCATGAAGATGGTGACGGTCGGGATGTTCACGCCGCCGTAGGTGGCGACCTTGCCGGTCTCGGTGGTGCCCGCCGCGAGGTAGCCCGCCAGGAACGCGGCCTCGGCGGTGTTGAACTCGAGCGGCTTGACGTTGTCGAGCTCGATCGGGTTGCCGTCGGCATCCTGCGCGGTGGAGTCGACGATCGCGAAGTCGGTGTCCTCGTTGTCCTGGGCGGCCTTGCCGGTGGCCGGCGCCAGCAGGAAGCCCACCGTGACGACGAGGTCGCAGTCCTGGGTGACCATGTTGTTGATGTTCGGCTCGAAGTCGGAGACCGAGGTGGACTCCGCGGTGGCGGTCTCGATGCCGAGCGCCTCCTCGGCGGCGAGCAGGCCGTTGTAGCTGGACTCGTTGAAGGACTTGTCGTCCCAGCCGCCGGCGTCCGAGACCATGCAGGCCTTGTAGTCGCTGGAGGCGCCGCCCATGTCGCTGCCGCCGCCTCCGGCGGTCTCCTCGGGAGCGGAGCCGCAGGCCGCGAGGGTCAGTGCGCCGGCGCCCACCAGGGCGAGGGAACGAGTGATGCTCTTCATGGGGATTCCTTCGATCAGGGGAGGGGCCGGTGCGCCCCGAGGGTCCTCGGCGACAGCGCTGTCGCAGTGCGTCTCGGACCATAGCCTCACCCGGGTCCCCGGCGAGCGCTCTTCGGTCCCACGTGATGAACCGTTATGAAATCGACGCGGATCTGACGTATGGACCTCCCGCGCCCGGGCACCGCCCCGGGCCGCCGCCCTGCACACCCCGTCCGCGGGCGACGGCTCGCGCGCGCCGACCGGCCCGCTCAGGCGGGCTGCAGGTCGCGCTGCACGCAGGCCGCGGCGAGCACGGAGGCGCCGATGCCGATGGCGCGCTCGTCGATCAGCAGGTCCCCCATGTGGAGGTCGAAGGTGCGCCCGCCGGGGGTGCGGGTGCCCAGCCGCGCGAGGGCGCCGGGCACCTTCTCGAGGTACCAGGCGAAGTCCTCGCCGCCCAGGGACTGCGCGGTGGGGTCGAGGTTCTCCGCCCCCAGCACGCCCTCCACCGCGGCGGCCAGCACGTCCACGCTCGAGCGGGCGTTGGAGACCGGCGGCACGCCGCGGTCGTGGCTCACCCGCGCCTCCACGCCCCAGGGACGCACCAGGTCGGCGAGCACCGTCTCCAGCAGCTCCTCGGCCTGGTCCCAGGCCTCGTGGTCGAGGCAGCGCAGGGTCCCCTCGAGGGTGCCGCTGGAGGGGATGGCGTTGAAGGCCGAGCCGGCGTGGATGCTGCCCCAGGTGAGGTTCACCCCCGAGCGGGGGTCCATGCGGCGGGTCAGGGCGGCGGGCAGCTGGGTGACGATCGAGCCGAGGGCGTAGACGAGGTCCTGGGTGAGGTGGGGGCGGGAGGTGTGACCGCCCGCGCCGCGCACCTGGATCCGCACCGGGTCGGTGGCGGAGGTGATGGGGCCGGACTTCAGACCCACGTGGCCCACGTCCACGCCGGGGTCGCAGTGCAGGGCCAGGATCGAGTCCACCCCGTCCAGCACGCCCTGGCCGATCAGCTCGAGCGCACCGCACGGGTGCTGCTCCTCCGCCGGCTGGAACACCAGGCGCACCCCGCGCCGGAGACCGCCGGCCTCGGCGGCGCGCACCAGCGCCGTCGCCGCGCCGAGCACGGCGCTCATGTGCACGTCGTGCCCGCAGGCGTGGGAGACGCCCTCCACGGTGGAGCGGTAGGCGACGGTGGTGAGCTCCGGGATGCCGAGGGCGTCCATGTCCGCGCGCAGCGCCATCAGCGGCAGCGAGGGGTCGGTGCCCGGGATGTCGCAGAGCAGGCCGGTGTGCGCCATCCGCCGCGGGGACAGTCCCAGGCCGCGCAGCTGCTCCTCGATGAAATCGGTGGTGGCGTGCTCCTGGTGCGAGAGCTCGGGGTGGCGGTGGAGGTGGCGGCGCACCGCGCGCAGCGCCTCCTCGGACTCGGCGACGGTGCGGGCGATCAGCCCCGTCGGCCCCAGCATCGCCTGCTGCTGCGAGGTCCCCGCCAGCACCTGCTGCGACTGCTTCACCTGTGTCTCCTGCGTTCTCGGCCCGACCGCCGCGACCGGTCGTCGCGGGCGGCGCCCTCGCGCCGGCCGCTGCGGGCGGCCGACGTCAGCGCAGGCGGTCCAGGCCGTGCCCCTCGAGGCGGGCGACCAGCCGTGAGAGGTCCTGCGCCTGTGCGTCGGCGAGCACCAGCAGGGCGTCCTCGGTGTCCACGATGCTGATGCCGTCCAGCCCGACCAGGGCGATGTGGCGATCGGTGGAACCGTACACCGTGGCCCGCGAGGAGACGGCATCGACCTGGGCCCCGCCGAGCACCCGCACGTCCCCGTCGTCCGCCCCGTCGCCGCTCGCCGCCCGCGTGCCGTCGGGCCGCTCGCGCAGCTGGCGTGCCAGGGCGGCGAAGTCGCCCACGTCGTCCCAGCCCACGGAGGCCGGCACCACGGCCACCTTCCCCTCGGCGGCGAGCGGCTCGGCCAGCGCATGGTCGATCGCGATCGCCGTGAGACGGGGCCAGACCCGCTCCAGCACCGCGCCCTCCTGGGCGGTGCCGTGGGCGGCGGCGATCTCCCGCACGCCGGCGGCCAGGGCCGGCAGCTGGAGCGCCAGCTCGTCGAGCAGCCAGGAGGCCCGCGCGAGGAACATGCCCGCGTTCCACAGGAAGCGACCGCTGGCCAGGAACTCCTCCGCGCGCTCGCGATCGGGCTTCTCGACGAAGCGGTCCACCCCGTGAGCGCCTGCGGGGAGGGCGCCCGGCCCGCCGGGGCGTGCGAGAGGGCGGTCCGGCCGCGCCGGCGAGTCCGGGCCGCTCGCCGCGTCGCCGGCCGAGCGCTCGATGTACCCGAACCCGGTGGCGGGATGGGTGGGCTGGATGCCCAGCGTGACCAGGTAGCCCTGCGCGGCGGCGTCCCGCGCTACGGCGACGGCGCGGGCGAAGGCCTCGCGGTCGCCGATCAGGTGGTCCGCGGCGAAGGAGCCGAGGACCGCACCGGGGTGCTCCCGCTCGATGAGGGCGGCGGCCAGCGCGATCGCCGGCATCGAGTTGCGCGGGGAGGGCTCGGCCACGATCCGCGCGACCTCCGGGCCGCCCAGCTGCTCCCGCACGGCGGCCCGGTGCATCGCACCGGTCACCACCACCGGGGGCGCGTCGGCGAGGGGTGCCAGCCGGGAGACGGTGTCCTGCAGGAGGCTGGTGCCCTGACCGGTGAGGTCGAGGAGGAACTTCGGCCGCGCGCGGCGTGAGAGCGGCCACAGTCGGGTCCCCGCGCCGCCGGCGGGGATCACGGGCACGAACGGAGCCTCGGGCATCCTCCCAGCGTAGCCGAGGGCCCCGCATCCCGACGGGCCGCCCGCGCGGGTGCGACACCGGCGCGTCGGGGCGCGCCGCACCCGCCCTGCCTGGTGCTACGCTGAAAGGGCCCCTGTCGGGGTCGATGATGATGTCGCCGTGTCGTGAAACGTCGCCCTCGGGCGATGCCTGCCGCGACCGCCGTCCGGAGCCTCGCTGCGGAGGACGCGCGCCGAATGCCGCGGCATCTCGTCACCGCTCCCGGCACCATCCCGACGCTTCTGGAGGATCTCCGTGGCTTCAGCCCAATCCGGGACGCTCTATCGCGGACGCGAAGGCATGTGGTCCTGGGTCGCCCACCGCATCTCAGGAATGCTCATCTTCCTGTTCCTGCTCGTGCACGTGCTCGACACCGCTCTCGTCCGTGTCTCCCCCGAGGCGTACAACGAGGTGATCGGGCACTACAAGACGGTGGTGTTCGGCCTCGGCGAGGTCGGCCTCGTCGGCGCGATCCTCTTCCACGCCCTCAACGGTCTGCGCATCATCCTGGTGGACTTCTGGTCCCGGGGCACGGCGCGCCAGCGCAGCCTGTTCTGGGGCGTCGTCGTGGTGTGGGCGGTGCTCATGGCCGGCTTCGTCCCCCGTCACCTCATGCACATGTTCGGAGCGTGATCCCGATGACCACCACCTCGATCCCCGATCCGAGCACCCGCTACCGCCGCACCGGGCAGCGGGGCGTCAACTCCGAGATGCTCTCGTGGATGTTCATGCGCGCCTCGGGCGCCCTGCTCGTCATCCTCGTGTTCGGCCACCTGTTCGTGAACCTGTGGCTCGGCGAAGGCGTCAAGGGCATCGACTTCGCCTTCGTGGGCGGCAAGTGGGCGAGCCCCTTCTGGCAGGTCTGGGACCTGCTGATGCTGTGGCTGGGCCTGATCCACGGCGGCAACGGCGTGCGCACGATCATCAACGACTACGCCCGCGGCGGCCGCACCCGTCTGGTGCTCAAGGGCCTGCTGTACCTGGCGGTCGTGGTGACCATCGTGCTGGGCACCCTGGTGATCTTCACCTTCGACCCCTGCCCCGTCGGCGCCGAGCCGAGCCTGCTGCCCTCCTTCTGCGAGGGCTGACGCCCCGGGGCGGCCCGGCCCGGGCCGCCCCTCCCCCTCTTCCCGGTCGAATCGAACGGAGCAGTCACCCGACATGCAGACCCATAACTACGACGTGGTGATCATCGGCGCCGGCGGCGCCGGCATGCGCGCGGCCCTGGAGTCCTCCAAGCGGGCCCGCACCGCCGTCGTCACCAAGCTCTACCCCACGCGCTCCCACACCGGCGCGGCCCAGGGCGGCATGTGCGCCGCCCTCGCCAACGTCGAGGACGACAACTGGGAGTGGCACACCTACGACACCGTCAAGGGCGGCGACTACCTCGTGGACCAGGACGCCGCGGAGGTGATGGCCAAGGAGGCCATCGACGCGGTGCTCGACCTCGAGAAGATGGGCCTGCCCTTCAACCGCACCCCCGAGGGACGCATCGATCAGCGCCGCTTCGGCGGGCACACCCGTGAGCACGGCGAGGCGCCGGTGCGCCGCTCCTGCTACGCCGCGGACCGCACCGGCCACATGATCCTGCAGACGCTCTACCAGAACTGCGTGAAGCAGGACGTGGCGTTCTTCAACGAGTACTACGTGCTCGACGTGCTGATGACGGGCGATCCCCGCAGCGACGAGGGTGTGCGCGCCTCCGGCGTGGTCACCTACGAGCTGGCCACCGGCGAGCTGCACGTGTTCCGTGCGAAGTCCGTGGTGTTCGCCTCCGGCGGCTTCGGCAAGATCTTCAAGACCACCTCGAACGCCCACACCCTCACCGGCGACGGCCCGGCGATGGCATTCCGTCGCGGCATCCCGCTGGAGGACATGGAGTTCTTCCAGTTCCATCCCACGGGCCTGGCCGGCCTGGGCATCCTGCTCTCCGAGGCGGCCCGCGGCGAGGGCGGCATCCTGCGCAACAGCGACATGGAGCGCTTCATGGAGCGCTACGCCCCCACGCTGAAGGACCTCGCCCCGCGCGACGTGGTGGCGCGGGCGATGGCGAACGAGGTGCGCGAGGGCCGCGGCGCCGGTCCCAAGAAGGACTACGTCTTCCTCGACCTCACCCACCTCGAGCCCTCGCACATCGATGCGAAGCTGCCGGACATCACCGAGTTCGCCCGCACCTACCTGGGCGTGGAGCCGTACACGGACCCGATCCCGGTGTTCCCCACCGCGCACTACGGCATGGGCGGCATCCCCACGAACATCGAGGGCGAGGTGCTGCGCAACGCCACCGACGTGGTCCCCGGCCTGTACGCCGCCGGGGAGACGGCCTGCGTCTCGGTGCACGGCGGCAACCGCCTGGGCACCAACTCGCTGCTGGACATCAACGTGTTCGGCCGCCGCGCCGGCATCGCCGCCGCGGAGCACGCGGCGACGGTGGAGCTGCCGGAGCTGCCCGAGGGCGTGGAGCTGCCCACCGCGGAGCTGCTGGAGCGGCTGCGCGACCGGCCCGCCACCGAGGACCGCATCGCCGACATCCGCAGCGCGCTGCAGGAGACGATGGACGCGAACGTGCAGGTGTTCCGCACCGACGAGACCTGCCGCACGGCGCTGGCGGACATCAAGGAACTCAAGAAGCGCTACGAGACCGTGGCGATCCAGGACAAGGGCAAGCGCTACAACCTCGACCTCATGGAGGCCGTGGAGCTGGGCTTCCTGCTGGATCTCGCGGAGATCGTGGCCCTCGGCGCGCTGCACCGCAAGGAGTCCCGCGGCGGCCACTTCCGCGAGGACTTCGAGAAGCGCGACGACGTCAACTTCCTCGAGCACACCATGGCCTACCGCACCCTGCCGGGTGAGGAGGGCGCCGAGGGCACCCCGATCCGCCTGGGCACCAAGCCCGTCGTGATCACCCGCTACGAGCCGAAGGAGCGCACGTTCTGATGACTGCCGTCGCTGAGAAGCCCCAGGCCGAGACCGCCGCGGGCGAGATCCCCTCGTTCGACGTCACGCTGCGCATCTCGCGCTTCGACCCGGACAGCGCCAAGGGCGCCCGCTGGGAGGACTTCACCGTCACGATGCACGGCACCGACCGTGTGCTCGACGCCCTCCACGAGATCAAGTGGCACCTGGACGGTTCGCTGACCTTCCGCCGCTCCTGCGCCCACGGCGTGTGCGGCTCGGACGCGATGCGGATCAACGGCCGCAACCGCCTGGCCTGCAAGACCCTGCTCAAGGATCTCGACATCTCCAAGCCGATCACGGTGGAGCCGATCAAGGGCCTGCCGGTCGAGAAGGACCTGATCGTGGACATGGAGCCGTTCTTCGACTCCTACAAGGAGATCATGCCGTTCCTGGTGGCCGGCGGGCAGGAGCCCAGCCGTGAGCGCCTGCAGTCCGCGGAGCAGCGCGAGCGCTTCGACGACACCACCAAGTGCATCCTGTGCGCCGCGTGCACGTCCTCGTGCCCGGTGTTCTGGACCGACGGGCAGTACTTCGGCCCGGCGGCGATCGTCAACGCCCACCGGTTCATCTTCGACTCGCGCGACGACGCCGGCGAGCAGCGCCTGGAGATCCTGAACTCCAAGGAGGGCGTGTGGCGCTGCCGCACCACCTTCAACTGCACCGAGGCGTGCCCCCGCGGCATCCAGGTCACCAAGGCCATCGCCGAGGTCAAGCAGGCGGTCATCACCGGCCGCATCTGACCGTCGGCCCCGGCCCCGGCCGCGGCCGCACCATGTCCGGGGACCCGCCTTCGGGCCGAGAAATGTCGCCTGACGATCGATGTTCTGCGCATCATCGATCGTCAGGCGACATTTCTGTGTGGGGTGCTGCGGCAGCGGGGATCGCGGAAGCGGGCACTGCGGGGCCGATCGGAGGGGCGGGCGGGCCGGTGCCACTCAGGCGTTCACCCGGATGACCTCCTCCTGGTACGGCGCGATCACCGACCGGGAGATCTGCAGGTCCAGCACCAGGAAGCGGCGCGTCGCCGGGTCCTCCCGGCTCCATGCACGCAGCCGGTCCAGATCCGCGAGCGAGCGCACCGTGACGCCTTCGGCGCCGGCGGCCTCCCCGTAGGCCGCGAAGTCGATGCGGTCGATCAGCATCGGCGCCGGGTCCAGACCCATCAGGCCGTAGAGGTTCACCTCCGCGCCGTAGGCGGCGTCGTTCCACACCACGGCCATACCGCGCCCGCCGGCGGTGCGCACGGCGGAGTCGAGATCGGCCAGGGCCATCACCCCTCCCCCGTCGCCGGTCGTGAGCACGATGGTCGCCTGCGGGTTCGCGCGCGCCGCACCGGGCACGCTCGGCCAGCCCAGCCCGATGGACTGGTAGGCGGTGCCCACCATCGCCATCCGGTGCGGGGCGGCGACCGGCCAGTACATGTTGGCCCAGGCGATGAAGTGCCCGCCGTCGGAGACCACCACCCTGTCCTCGGGCAGCAGCTGGGCGAGACGGGCGGCGGCGGCGCGCGGATCCAGCAGGCCGTCCTCGGCATGCTCGCGAGCGACGGCCTGGGCACGCAGCGCCGGGGCGTCGACGCTCTCCCGCCAGGGGGTGCGGGACTCCTCGCGCGGGGGCAGCGCGGCGGCGAGGGACTCGACGGCGAGGCGGGCGTCGGCGCGCACGAACCCGCCCACCCGGGCATGGGTGGCGGCGGGGGCGGTGTCGATCTGCCACACCGCGGTCTCCGGGGCGAACAGCTCCCCGAAGCGCATCGTGAACTGGTTCAGCCCGGCGCCGATCACCACGGCCACGTCCGCCTCCCGCACCAGCGCCATCGCGCCGGGCGCCCCGAATCCGCCGGCCACGCCGAGGTCGTAGCGGTCCTGGGGGAAGATCCCCCGGCCCAGTGCCGTGGTCACGGTGACCGCGCCGGTGGCGTCGGCGAGCTCCCCCAGCGCCTCCCCGGCACCGGCTCGCCAGGCACCGTGCCCGGCCAGCAGCAGCGGGCGCTCGGCGGCGGCGAGCTCCGCGGCCAGCCGCGCGATCGCGGCGCGGGTGAAGTCCGCGGTGGGGGCGAGCGGGGAGGGCAGGCCGGGGCCGGGCACCTCCGGCACGGCGCCGATGTCGAGCCGGGCCACGTCGTACGGGATCGCGAGCACCACCGGGACCCGGTAGGCGAGGGCGTGCTCGATCGCGGTGACGGTCGCGGCGGCCGCGTCGATGCGGCCCACCGTGTAGGTGCGCACCCCCACGGCGGCGCTCAGCGCGATCTGGTCCACGTCCCAGGGGCGCGGCCCGGAGGTGGGCTCGTCCCCGACCACCAGCACGAGCGGGATCCGGGCCTGGGCGGCCTCGGCGAGGGCGGTGAGGGTGTTGGTGAACCCGGCGCCGTAGGTGGTGGTCGCCGCGGCGATCCGGCCCGAGGTGCGGTAGTGGGCGTCGGCCGCCGCGACGGCGCCGGCCTCGTGCCGCACGGCGGTGAAGGTGGCGTCGGTCTCGCGCGCGAGGGCGTCGAGGAAGTGGGCGTTGCCGTTGCCCATGAGGCCGAACACCTCGTCGAGGTGGAGGGCGAGGGTGCGGGCGACGTGGGTGGAGACGAGGGCCATCGAGGGTCCTTCCGAGAGATATGCGAACGCTGGCGTGCAGTCCGTATATGTCTCGCCCCGAGACCGCTCGGGGGTTCGTGCCCCTTGTGAGAGCACCGGCGCCGGCCCCGCCGCGGGCCCGCCTGACGCAGTGGAGGATAGCACCGCCGACGAGCCCGCGAGCACCGCTCAGGTGTAGCTGATCACCAGCGGGGCATGGTCCGACCAGCGGGTGTCGTAGCTGGGCGCGCGATCCACCTGCGCGGAGGCGGCGCGCTCGGCGAGCGCCGGATCGGTGAGCTGGTAGTCGATCCGCCAGCCGGAGTCGTTGTCGAAGGCCTTGCCGCGCTGGGACCACCAGGTGTACGGGCCGGGCACGTCGCCGGAGAGACGGCGGTGGACGTCCACCCAGTCCCCCTCGACCAGCAGGCGGTCGAGGTAGGCGCGCTCCTCGGGGAGGAAGCCGGCGGACTTCAGGTTGCCCTTCCAGTTCTTGATGTCGTTGTTCGCGTGGGCGATGTTGAGGTCGCCGGTGAGCACCACGTGCCGGCCGTCGGCGCGCAGCGCCGCCAGGCGCGCCATCATCACGTCGAGGAACGCGTACTTGTCGGTCATGGTCTGCGGCTTCTCGGTGTTGCCCGAGTGCATGTAGCAGGAGATCACCGTGAGCGGAGTCCCGTCGCCGAAGGGGTCCTCAAGATCCGCCTCGAGCCAGCGCCCGGTGTGGGTGGGCTCGGTGAGGCCGGGCAGGCCGCGACGCACGCCCTCGAGGTCGATCCCCGCCAGGGAGGTGCGGGCGGCAATGGCGACGCCGTTGCGTCCCTTGAGCTCGCTGGCCTGGCCGACGATGGTCCATCCCTCGCCCACGAGGCCGGCGAGCAGCTCGTCGGGGGCCCGGACCTCCTGCAGGGTGATGACATCGGCCGCGGTCTTGGCGAGCCAGTCGGCCATGCCCTTGCGGGCGGCGGCCCGCAGGCCGTTGACGTTGACGGTGGCGAGCGTGAGGCTCATGCGGACACCTCGATCCCGGCGGCGCGCTCGCCCGCCTCGACGACGTTGTACATCAGCAGTGCCCGCGTCATCGGCCCCACACCGCCCGGGTTGGGGCTGATCCAGGAGGCGACCTCGGCCACGGCCGGGTCGACGTCGCCCACCAGCGTGGCACGGCCGCCGGCGGGGTCCTCCTGGCGGGAGACGCCCACGTCCAGCACGATCGCGCCGGGCTTGACGTCCTCGGGGCGCACCAGGTGCGCGACCCCGGCGGCGGCGACGATCACGTCGGCGCGGCGCAGGTGCGCGGGGAGGTCCGCGGTGCCGGTGTGGGTGAGGGTGACGGTGGCGTTGACGCTGCGACGGGTCATGAGCGCGCCGATGGAGCGGCCCACGGTCACGCCGCGGCCGATCACCACCACGTCCTTGCCCTTCAGCTCCAGGTCATGGCGCAGCAGCAGCTCGATCACCGCGCGCGGCGTGCACGGCAGCGGCGTGTGGATCGGGTCGTAGGCGTTCAGCACCAGGCGGCCCAGGTTCGTGGGGTGGAGGCCGTCCGCGTCCTTGGAGGGATCGATCCGCTCCAGGATCGCGTCGGTGTCGAGGTGCTTCGGCAGCGGGAGCTGGACGATGTAGCCGGTGCACGCCGGGTCCGCGTTGAGCTCGTCCACGACCGCCTCGACCTGCGCCTGCGTGGCATCGGCGGGAAGGTGCTTCTGGATCGAGTGCAGGCCGATCGCCTCGCAGTCACGGTGCTTGCCGCGCACGTAGGCGGCGCTGCCCGGGTCGTCGCCCACCAGCACGGTGGCGAGACCGGGTCGCGGGTGACCGGCGTCCACCAGTCGCGTGACGCGCTCGGCGAGCTCCGCCTTGATGGCCTTCGCGGTGGCCTTGCCGTCGAGGATCTGGGCCGTCATGGCGCTCCTTGGGTGTCGGGGTCGAGCGGGAGGGCGGGGCGCGCTGCGCGCCGCCGGGACAGCGGGCGGGGCCCGACGCCGCGGCGCCGGGCCCCGCCCCGGTGGATCAGTACTGCTGCAGCTCCGCGTACAGCGGCATGCGCTCGGCGAGCGCCGCGGTGCGGGCCCGCAGCGACTCGAGGTCCGCGCCGCCGGTGAGGGCGAGGGCGATGACGTCCGCGACCTCGGTGAACTCGGCGGCGCCGAAGCCGCGCGTGGCCAGCGCCGGGGTGCCGATCCGCAGCCCCGAGGTGACCCGCGGCGGGCGCGGGTCGTTGGGGACCGCGTTGCGGTTGACGGTGATGCCCACCTCGTGGAGGCGGTCCTCGGCCTGCTGGCCGTCGAGCTCGCTGTCCACCAGGTCCACCAGCACCAGGTGCACGTCGGTGCCGCCGGAGATGACCTTCACGCCCGCGGCCTTCGCATCCTCCGCCTGGAGACGCTCGGCGAGGAGCCGCGCGCCCTCGAGGGTGCGTGCCTGACGGTCCGCGAACTCCTCGGAGGCGGCGATCTTCAGCGCGACGGCCTTCGCGGCGATCACGTGCATGAGCGGGCCGCCCTGCTGGCCGGGGAACACAGCGGAGTCGATCTTCTTCGCCCACTCCTCCTTGCACAGGATCATGCCGGAGCGGGGACCGCCGATGGTCTTGTGGATCGTGGTGGAGACCACGTCCGCGTAGGGGACGGGGCTGGGGTGCAGGCCCGCCGCGACCAGGCCCGCGAAGTGCGCCATGTCGACCCACAGCGCGGCACCCACCTCGTCGGCGATCTCGCGGAAGCGGGGGAAGTCGAGCTGGCGGGTGTACGCGGACCAGCCGGCGACGATCACCTTGGGCTTCTCGGCGACGGCCAGCTCGTGCACCTTGTCCATGTCGATCAGGCCGGTGCCGGGCTCGGTCTCGTAGGCGACGATGTCGTAGAGACGGCCGGAGAAGTTGATCTTCATGCCGTGGGTGAGGTGGCCGCCGTGCGCGAGCGAGAGCCCCATGAGCTTGTCGCCGGGACGTGCCAGGGCGTGCATCACCGCGGCGTTGGCGGAGGCGCCGGAGTGGGGCTGGACGTTGGCGTGCTCGGCGCCGAACAGCTCCTTGGCGCGGTCGATCGCGATCTGCTCGGCGACGTCGACCTCCTCGCAGCCGCCGTAGTAGCGCCTGCCCGGATAGCCCTCCGCGTACTTGTTGGTGAGCACCGAGCCCTGCGCCTCGAGCACCGCCCGGGGCACGAAGTTCTCGCTGGCGATCATCTCGAGGGTGCGCTGCTGGCGTTCCAGCTCGCGATCCAGCACCTGGGCGATGTCCGGGTCGAGAGCGGCGATGGACTGGTCGAGGACGTTCACAGGGCCTCCTGCAGGGACGGGGGTGGGCGGCGAGGGGCGCCGTCCCGCCATCTTAGGACGCCGCGGAGGGGCCTCGTGGGCGGGATCAGAGTTCGTCGGCCGGGCAGTGCCGCCGGCCGGGCGCTGCCCGCCCGCTGGGCCCCGTCGCACGCGCGCGTCGGCCGCCCGCGCCGGGCGGGGTCAGAGCTCGAGGCCGAGGCGCACCGGCTCGGGGACCAGGCGCACCCCGAAGGCGTCCTCCACCCGCGCCTGCACGTCCCGTGCGAGCGCGACGAGGTCGTCGCTGCTCGCGCCGCCGCGGTTGGTCAGCGCGAGGGAGTGCTTGGTGGAGACGGACGCCCGCTCCCCCAGCGCATGCCCGCGCTCGATGCCGGCGTGGCTGATCAGCCAGGCGGCGCTGGTCTTGACCCGGCCCGCTCCGGCGTCGAAGCGAGGGGCGGCCTCGGGCAGGCGGGCGGCCTCCGCCGCGTCCAGGATCGGGTTGGTGAAGAAGGAGCCCGCGCTCCAGGTGTCATGGTCGTGCGGGTCCAGCACCATGCCCTTCGCGCCGCGGATCCGCAGCACCGCCTCCCGCACCTCCTGCATCGGTGCGCGGGCACCCACCTCGACCCCGAGCTCCTCGGCGAGCTGCGCGTACCGGATTGGCGCGGAGAGCGAGCCGAGGGTGTGCTGGAAGGCGACCGAGAGCACCACGTAGCGCCCGGTCGCCGAGGGCACCTCTCCGCGGTGCCGGGTGCGCTTGAACACGCTGTCGCGGTAGGAGAAGTCGCAGTCGGCCGCGAAGAAGGTGCGCACCGCGCCCCGCTCCCGGTCCCAGGTGCGCACGCGGGAGATCGTCGAGGAGACCTCCTGGCCGTAGGCGCCGACGTTCTGGATCGGGGTCGCGCCCACGGTGCCGGGGATGCCCGAGAGCGCCTCGATGCCCACCATCTCCCGGGCGATCGCGTAGCGCACCGCACGGTCCCAGCCCACCCCGGCGAAGTGCTCCACGACGGCGCCCCCGCAGGTGGGATCCAGCGGCGTGAGCTCCGCGGGGTCCACGGGGACGCCGTCCGGCTCGCCGGAGGCGCCCACCTCGCAGGTCGCGTCCAGCAGCGGCGGCTCCTCCGGGTCGCGCAGCAGCACCACGGTGCCCTCGAAGGGCGCATCGGAGGCGACCAGGTTGGAGCCGCCGCCGAGCACCAGCAGCTGCTCCCCCGCCTCGTCCGCGGTGCGCACCGCCTCGATCACCTCGTCGGCGGTGCGGGCCTCCACCAGGGTGCGGACCTCCCCGCCGAGGCGGAGGGTGGTGAGCTCGGAGAGCCTCATGCCTCGCCCTGCCCGGCCTGCGCACCGGTCGCGGGCAGGGCCAGGGTGGCGCGGGCCCTGCCCAGCACCTTGGTGCCGTCCACCTCGGCGACGATGTCCACCCGGGCCGTGCCGGCGGCCTCGTCGATCGCGCCCACGGTCGCGACCGCCTCGAGGGTGACGCTGCCGGTGGCGGGGACCGGGATCGGGTTCGTGAAGCGGGTGGTGTAGCCGCGCACCAGCGAGGGATCCCCGAGGGCGTCGAGCAGCCCGGTGATCGCGGTGCCCATCGTGAGCATGCCGTGGGCGATGACGCCCGGCAGTCCGGCCTCGGCAGCCACGGCGTCGTTGTAGTGGATGGGATTGAAGTCTCCGGAGGCGCCGGCATAACGCACCAGCGTGTCCCGGCTGATCTCGTGGCGGGTGCGGGCGAGCTCCTGGCCGACGGTCAGGGTGCTCAGGTCGAGCGGGGCGGGGGGTGTGGCGGTCATCTCAGCTCCAGGGATCCGGGGTGGCGGGGCGGGCGGGCGCGCTCAGTCGCCGCGGACGACGAGCATCGAGCGCACGGCGGCGACCTCCGCACCGTCCTCGTCCGCGAGGTCGACCCGCGTGCTGACCATGGCGTGCCCGCCCGCGGCGCGCACCGACTCGACCGTGAGGGTGGGAACCAGGCGGTCGCCGGCCACGACGGGGCGGTGCAGGGTGAAGGTCTCCTCGCCGTGGACCACGCGGGAGAAGTCGATCCCGGCCGCCGGATCCTCGATGTACTGCGCCTCGGTGGCCTGGGCGAGGGAGACCAGGAAGGTGGGCGGGGCGAGGACGCCCGCGTGACCGGCGGCGCGGGCGGCGGCCGGGTCGGTGTGCAGCGGCGAGGCCGCGCCGGTGGCGCGGGCGAACTCGGCGATCTTCGCGGCCGAGACCGTGTGCACCGGGCCTGCCGGGTAGGTGCGGCCGGCGAAGGCGGGGTCGGGGGTGGTGGGCATGACGTCTCCCGTGGTCGGGTCGGCCGGGGCCGACGGATGCGATCGTCCCGATCATCTCACCGACGCGGCGCTGCGGGCGCGAGGGCGGTCGGCGGGTGACGCGGCGCCGGCGGGTGACTCGCCGCCGCCGGGCGGCAGGGCGCCGACGGGCGGGAGCCGCCGCTGCTCCCCGGGGACGACGAAGGCCACCCGGGGATCCCGGGTGGCCTTCGGTTCGATGCGGCGGACTCGCTCAGCGGGTCTCGCGGTGCGCCGTCTGCTTGCCGCAGGTCGGGCAGAACTTCGAGAGCTCGAGCCGATCCGGGGTGTTGCGACGGTTCTTCTTGGTGATGTAGTTGCGCGCCTTGCAGTCGACACACGCCATGGTGATCTTGGGACGCACGTCAGAGCTCTTGCTCGCCACGGTTCGCCTCTTTCGTCCGGGTGGCGCGCCCGGCGGCGCACCTCGTGGGTCCCCGTACTCGGGGGATGTGGATTCTGCACTCCGGTGGGGACCGGCGTGGTACCGAGGGCGGGGATCGAACCCGCGACCTCACGATTATGAGTCGTGCGCTCTAACCGTCTGAGCTACCCCGGCGTGACCGATGAAGCGGCCCGATCTCGAATGAGACCGGGCCGCCGCATCCATCAGAGCCCTGAAAGGGAATCGAACCCTTGACCTTCTCCTTACCATGGAGATGCTCTGCCGACTGAGCTATCAGGGCAACCCGGTGAACCTTACCCGCCTCCTTGCCCGAGGGCAATTCGGGAGCCGGTCCCGGTGCTTCGGATCACATGGACCCTCCGCCGTGGCAGATGAGGGATTCGAACCCCCGTAGGCAATGCCAGCTGATTTACAGTCAGCTCCCTTTGGCCGCTCGGGTAATCTGCCGTGACTGCTTCCCTCACCCATCGGACCGAGATCCGATGGCCGCCGGAAGCGGACCTGGACAAGCATACAAGCGCCGCGCCGCCGATGCGAACCCAGGAGGGCCGATCGGCGCATGAAGAGCGTCACAGCGCCCTGGGGCCCCGCACGGCCCGCCTCCGCGGCCCCGCGGGCGGGCGCCGGGGACAATGACCACGCGGCCGGATCCCGCGGCCGCCCGACGGAAGGACCACCATGGCCGATTCATCGTTCGACATCGTGAGCAAGCTCGACCGCCAGGAGGTCGACAACGCCGTGAACCAGGCGGCGAAGGAGGTGTCCCAGCGCTACGACTTCCGCGGCACGGGCGCCTCCCTCCGCCTCAGCGGCGACGAGATCGTCCTGACCGCCAACGCGGAGGAGCGTGTGCTCGCGGTGCTGGACGTGCTGCAGACCAAGCTGCTCCGCCGCGGGATCTCGCTCAAGGCGCTCGAGGTGGGCGAGCCCCGGGAGTCCGGCAAGGAGGTGCGCCTGGCGGCGGCGCTCAAGGAGGGCATCAGCTCCGAGGACGCCAAGAAGATCTCCAAGCTCATCCGCGACGAGGGCCCCAAGGGCGTCAAGCCCCTCATCCAGGGCGACGAGCTGCGGGTCTCCTCGAAGAAGCGCGACGACCTGCAGGAGGTCATCGCGCTGCTGAAGGGCAAGGACCTCGACGTCGCGCTGCAGTTCGTCAATTACCGCTGACATGCCCGCCGGTCCCGTCCCGGCACGGCCCGGGGCGGCGGGCCGAGGCCCGACGGGCGAGCCCGGCACGACGTGCCCAGCACGACGGGGCGAGCCCGGGACGACGAGAAGGACCCCGGATCCGCGCGGATCCGGGGTCCTTCAGCCCGTGAGGGCGCAGTTCACTGCTGGTTGGAGGTCTGCGTCTGCTCCTCGGCGTGCTGGGAGAGCTCCTTGCCCTTGGTCTGCAGCCCGTTCACCAGCTGATCGACCGGGCCGCTGAGGAAGGCGTTCCAGTCCTCGCGGTACGCCTCGTAGTCCGGACCGACCCACTCCACCGAGTTCACCAGGTTGGTGACGTCACCGATCGCCTGGAGCACCTGCTCCGAGGTCTGACCCACCGCCTGCGCGATCTCCGCGCCCTCCGCCGGATCCATACCCTTGAAAGCCATGACCTACCCCTTTCGCCCCGTGCCGGGGCCGAGAATTCGAGATTGAGAAGAAGAAATCGCCGGGCGGCTCAGGAGGAGGCGCCGCGCTGCGCCTGGGCGTTGGCCCGGGCCCGCTCCGCCAGCTCGCCGGCTCGCGAGACGACCTGCTCGGTGAGGGCCCCCAGCCCGTCCCGGAACTCGCTCACGTAGCGGTCGCGATCCTCACCGGTCCAGTCGAAGCCCTCGACCCGGGACGCGGTCTGCTCGAACAGGTTGCGCACGGTCTCGCCCGACTCCGTCATCGCCGTGGCCATCTGATCGACGGCCTCCGGGTTCATGCCCTTCTTCATGATGTCCTCCATCGTGTCGTCTGCTTCCGGACCCACCCACCGGAGAGGAGCTCCGCGGCCCGTCCCCCAGGTGATGCCTCCACCCTAGGGCCCCGTCCCCCCGGACGCGATGGGGACAACTCCCCATCACCCTCCCCAGTCCGAGATGGGCGACTTCTCACTGGTCAGAGCATAGTTCTCCGCGGAACGCCATTGTGGACAGCGGCGGCGCGGACAGCCGCGGCAGGCCCGGGCGCGCCGGCCCCGCCAGGTCCCGGAACGGCGACGACCCCGACCCTGGGAGGGTCGGGGTCGCACGGGGCGGGAGGCTCAATCCAGGCTCAGGCTCAGCGAGTCCTGGATGGTGCGGACGATCTCGATCTGCTCGTCGGCGCCCTCCGCGCCGCAGCTGCCCACGATCTCGACCACGTCGGTGGCGACGTCGGCGCGCTCGATCACGGTGTAGCGCGCGGCCTGGACCACGGTGGGGCGCCCGGGCTGGGTGTAGCCGTACTCGCTCGCGATCCAGGAACGGCCCTCCACCTCGATCTCGCCGGTGCCGAGCTCCTCGAGATCGGGCAGGGACTGCTTGCGCTGGTCGAGCCCGGCGCGGGCCTCCTCGAGCGTGAACCCGGGGCCGAATCGCTGCACGGTGACGACCACGTTCGCACGGAACTGACCGTCCACGCGCGGCTCGGCGACGGCCACCTGGACCCCGGGGACCGTCAACGGCTCCCAGTCCTCCGGCACGTCGAGCGAGATCCGCGGCGGCCCCGGGAACTGCGCGCTCGGGTAGTCGATGCTTCTGGCCATGGACATGCTCCGTTCATCCCACCTCTGACGGCGCCCAACATATCAGGCATGTGCAGGGCCCGAGCGGTGCTCCGCCCGGGCCCTGTGCCGCTCCTCCGGCCGCCGCTGCCGCGCCGGCTCAGCTGCTGGAGGTGGCCTCCTGCTCGGCCGCGTTGCGATCCGCCGTGTCGCCGAGGTCGTTGACCGCGGTCATGATCTGCTGCAGCGCCGGCACCATCTCCGAGGACCACTGGCCGCGGAAGCGGTCGGCGTCCGGCCCGGTCCAGTCCACGTCGGCCAGCCCGGAGGTCAGCTCCTGCTCGATCCGCGTGATCTCCTCCGCCGCGTCGCGCAGCTGCGCGGACATCCGCCGGACCTCGTCGACGTTCATACCCTTCGTGGCGTTCACGGTGCGGGTTCCCCTTCCTGATCGTTCGCGCCCGCACCCCCGATGCGGTGCGACGGCCTGCCGTTCTGCTCGATGCCTCCCACTGTAGAGCGGAGCCCCGTGCCGGGACATGGGGAGGAGTCCCCATGTGGACGACCGCCGTCGGCAGCGACGAGCGCACCGTCCCCGCGCACCGCACTGCGGCGGGCCGACGGCGCCTCTCAGCCCGTGGTGATCTGTGCGACCTGCAGTTTCATCGCCCGGCCGCCGGAGACGAGGAACCCCCGCCCCTCGGGGAAGTCCGCGCGACGTATCCTCCCCAATCCCGTGCCGAGGAGGGAGTCGCCGTCCATCTCCCCCGGCTGCAGCAGCAGGCCGCGCCGCCCGGCCTTGAACGGCTGGGCGAGCACGTACGCCTGGGACCACGAGGCCGATTCGTTCTCGCCCACCACGAACTGGCCTTCCCGGGTGCAGGCGCGGATCAGCTTGTCGAGGTCGTTCTCGATCCCGCTGCCGGTGAAATCCGCGACGCCGTCGATGAACAGGGCGAGCCTCCCCTCGCCCACGGTGCCCGACTCGAGGGTCTCGCGCAGCTGGCCGGCGAGCTCCCGCACCCTGTCCGGGTCTGAGGCCTCCACGTCCCAGACGGGCAGACCCGTCAGCGGGGTGCGCCGGGAGGAGAAGCGCACCAGCCGCATCGGCTCCGGCATCGCGGCGAGGCCGGAGGCGATGGTGAGCATCGCCGTGGTCCTCCCGGAGCCCATCGGACCGGTGACCATGAACGCGCCGCGCGGCTCGTAGGTGAGCTCGGCGAGGGTCTCGTCGGCCACCCCCAGCACCGGCCGCCCGTCCACCACGGGGCACAGGGAGGCGAACTCGACTCGCTCGGGCAGGTGCTCGATCGCGGGCGCCTCGGAGACGCCGGCACGGCGCATCGCCTCGGCGAGCTTCGCCACCTCGCGGGACTGGATGGCGACGTTCGAGTCCCCGCCGTGCACCGCGACCTGGACCTCGTGCCCGTCCTGGATCGCTCTGCCGGGCGGGGAGGCGGCGTCGAGCACGTCCTTCGGCTCGCCGAAGGAGGCGTAGTCGTCGTCCGCCGCCATGCGGTGGATGAGGCGGCGCTGGATCGAGGAGCCCAGGGAGGTGGGGATCGCGTTGGGGCGGTCGCCGGTGACGATCACGTGCACGCCCACCTGGCGGCCGTCCGTCGCGATCTGGACGAAGGTGGTGAACCACTTCGAGAGGGTGGAGTAGTCGTACGCCTCGCGGAAGGCGGCCATGCCGTCCACCAGCAGCAGGATGCGCGGCGTCTCCGGCGCCCCCGAGAGCTCGCGGTACTCCGCCACGGACCCTGCCCGCACCCTCGCGAACTCCTTCGCCCGCTCGTCGATGAGGGAGCGCAGCGTGCGCAGCAGGCGGATCACCCGCTCCTCGTCGTCCCCGGGGACGATCGAGCCCACGTGGGGCAGCTCCTCGAGCATCGTCAGGCCGGAGGCGCCGAAGTCGAGGCCGTAGACCTGCACCGGTCCGCCGCGCACCGTCGAGGCGGCGGAGATCGCCAGGGTGCGCAGGGTGGTGGACTTGCCCGAGCCGCCGGTGCCGTAGATCGCCATGTTGCCGTCCCGGTCGGGCAGGTACGAGAAGGTGGGCTGGGCCTGGTCCTCGGGGACGTCCATCACACCCAGCAGCAGCTCCTCGTCGGTGCGGCGGCTGGGGAGCCGGGAGAGGTCGTAGGCATCGGCCAGCTCCGAGAGCCACGGCTTGCGGGGGGCGGGGACGCCCGCGCTCTCCGCCGCCGCGCGCACTGTCGCCACCACGCGGGAGATGTCGTTCGGCCCCGGGTCCCCCGAGTCCGTGGAGGGCGGGGCGGGCACGTCCCACTGCTCGCCCGTGCCGAAGTCCTTCTCGACGATGTCGATCCGCGCCCGCTCCGGCTCGTCGGTGGTCCAGCCGCCGGCGTAGCCGGTCTGGAAGGTGGCGATGCGACCGGGGCCGGTCTTGGCCGCCCCGCGGCCGGGGATCCCGGGATCGAAGTGCGCCGCCATCGCGTCCCCGAGGATGTCCTTGGAGTCCGCCTCGTCGGCCATGCGCAGCGCGATGCGCAGGTTGGTGTTCGCGCGCAGGTTGTCCTTGATCACGCCCGCCGGCCGCTGCGTGGCCAGGATCAGGTGCAGGCCCAGGGAGCGGCCTCGCGCGGCGACGTCCACCACCCCGTCGACGAACTCGGGGATCTCCTTGGCCAGCGCCGCGAACTCGTCCACGATGATGATCAGGCTGGGCGGGGCCTCGGGGTCGCCGGTGCGCTCGAGCGAGATGAGGTCCTTGGCCTTCTTGCGGTTCAGCAGGTGCTCGCGGTGGTGGAGCTCGGCGCGCAGCGAGGTGAGCGCCCGGCGCACCAGGTGCTGGGAGAGGTCCGTGACCAGGCCCACCGTGTGCGGGAGGTCCACGGCGTCCGCGAAGGCGGCGCCGCCCTTGTAGTCCACGAACAGGAAGGTGACCCGGTCGGGGCTGTGCGCGGTGGCCATGCCCAGCACCCAGGCCTGCAGGAACTCGGACTTGCCGGCGCCGGTGGTGCCGCCCACCAGGGCGTGGGGGCCGTTGGTGCGCAGGTCCAGGTGGAAGGCGTCCTGTCCGTTGTGCCCCACCAGTCCGCGCAGGTTCGCATCGTGCTTGCGGCGCTGCGGCTCGGAGCCGTCGCGGGGGGTGAGGGAGTTGTTCTCCTTCCACCGCTCGATGACGGAGTTCGGGTCCTCGGCCATCTGCATGCCGCCGAGCTTGAGGTAGGAGATCGCCCGGGGCAGGTCGGAGTCGTCGTCGATGGGGACGCCCGCGTCCACCACCGGGGAGAGGTGCCGGGCCACCCCGGAGGCCACCTCCACCGAGACCGTCTCGATGGTGACGGGGTAGAACCGCTCCCCCAGGCGCACGTGGCCGGCGCTCGCGCCCTCCACGGACTCCTCCACGGCGACGTAGGTGCGACACGCGGCCGGCAGCGCGGCGACGTTCGCGGCGCTCCAGATCACGTGCACGCCCACGTCCGGTCCGCGCTCGGCGATGCGCACCAGGCGGGCGCGGTCCACCGGGGCGTCGTCCTCGACGATCAGCACCAGGCTCGGCGTGACCGGCTCGGGAGGCAGCGGCGGCTCCTGGGTGATGTCCACGGTCATCGGGGTGCGCAGCTGCGCCGGCGCCTCGCCGGAGCGCTGCGCGATCAGCTCCTCGATCCGCGACAGCAGCGAGGTGCCGCGGCCGGGGGTGTCGGCCAGGTGATCGCCCGGCAGCGGCGAGTGCGGGCTCGAGGTGTGCGGCAGCCACTTCAGCCACTGCCACAGCTCACGGCTGGACCGGGAGGTGATCGCCGCGATCGCCACCTCGGCCGGGGAGTGCAGGGCGAAGAGCTGGGTGACGATCGCACGGGCCACGCCGTCGGCCTCGTCGCCGCCGCCCGCCACACCGATGTTCCCGGCGTGTCGGAGCTCGGCGGCGACGGGCACGCCGGCGATCATCCGGTACTCCTCGTGCATGTCGTCGAGCATGTCGTAGTAGGTCGGGATCGCGTCGTTCTCGCCCGGCATCTCGATGCCCACCCGCGACTCGGCGATGCCCAGCCCCAGGCGCACGGTGCCGAAGGCGCTGTGCTCAGGACGGTGCGTCCACAGCAGCCGGCCCAGTCGGAAGGCCGCGTCGACGGTGTCCGCCGCGGAGGGCGTCTCCACCAGGCGGACCGCGCGCTCGAGGTCCTGCGCGGCGGTGACGCGGCGCTTGAGCGAGGCGAGCCCCTCCTCGAAGTTCGCGATCTGCCGTTCGAGCATCTTCTTCTGCTGGAACTTGCGGTTCAGGTACCCGGCGGTGGCCATCATCGGCATCATCACCACGAAGATCAGCGAGAACGGGCTCTGGGTGAGGGAGAACATGAAGGCGCCCATGAGCAGCGGGGCGAACAGCATGAAGATCGGGAAGAACTGCGGCTGCGGCTCCTTCGGCGGGGTGGGCGCCTTCAGCGGCCGGTAGGGGAAGCGAGGCACCACGCGTGGGGAGCGGTTGAACTCGACCACCGGGGAGTTCGGCGCGGTCCCTCCCAGGCGGTGCAGGGCGATCACGGAGAACGTGGTCTGCCCGATCAGCACCGTGTCCGACGGCCCGATCACGGCGCGCTGCACCTGCTCCCCGCCGATCACCACCCCGTTGGCGGAGCGGAGGTCGACGATCTCGATCGAGTCGCCCACGTTGATGCGGGCGTGGCGCTTGGACAGCATCGGATCGGCGATGCGGATGTCCAGATCGCCCTCGCGACCGAGCACGCTCGCCCCAGAGGGCAGCGGGAACTCCCTCCCCGCCTCCGGACCGGAGAGCACGCGCAGCAGGGCCACGGGCGCGCCGCGGGACTCGGAGCGGGTGGCGTACTCGGAGGAGGAACGCGCGATGGAGACCACGCTGCCGGAGCGCAGGCCCGCCTGGATCAGGTCGACGTACCGGTCCAGCGAGCGCACGCCCTGGGCGCCGGGCCCCGCCCCCGGGTCCTGGACCTGCAGCGTGAGGCCCTCGGGCGCCTCTGCCTCGCCGCGCAGCGGGTCCGCGCTGTACAGCGCGTTGGCGACGTCGGCGACCGTCGCCGTGGCATCGGCGGTGACCTCGAGATCGGTCAGCCTGTCCTCGGGCCTGCGCAGCGTGAGCTTGATGCGCATCGGAGCTCCTCCCCCGGCGGGCCCCTGGCCCGCCTGCCGGTGCGCCCCACCGGGGCGCCCGTCGTGTCAGTGTGCGTCGATGCCGGACCGTCCGCGGACGGCGGCCGGATCCTCAGTCCTCGTCCGTGCCCTGCTCCTGGTCCAGCAGGGGCAGGTCCTCGGTGGTGACGAGGCGGGAGAAGACCGCGTGCTCGACGAGGCGGGCGCGGCGGTTGCTGGCGAGCTTGCCGGGCCCGCCGCGCAGTCCGCGCACACCGAGCCGGTCCAGCTTGTCGCACACGTTGTCCAGCTTCCGGTTGAACTTCGTGAGCTGCCAGCCCAGGCGCTGCGCCGCCTGGGCCGAGGTGGGCACCGCGCTCATGCCGGACCCCTCCCGCACCAGCATCGGCTCGGCGAGCGCCAGGATCAGGAGCTTCTGGCTCTCGGTGAGCTGCACGGAGCCCATCGTGGTCTCCCCCACCGGATCGTCGGGACCGGCGATGCGGGCGAACTCCGGCGACTCGGCATGGACTTCGAGATCGTACGTGGTGGGGCCCGCGGTGAAGACCACCTTGGTCACGTCGAACACCAGGGGGATGCGGGCGCCGGGCGCGAGCCAGGCCTGCATCGAGCCGGAGCCGTCGGTGATCGTGGCGGACAGCCGGGAGCCGATGTTCACCAGCCACCACATCGACTCCACCTGCACGATGGTGAGGAAGCGGCGATGGAGGAACGGATTGTCCTCGTCGATGACGAGATCTGCCTCCCGGCCGATCGTGAGCTCCTCGCCGTCCTCGACGCGCAGCCATTCGCCGCAGAACTCGACCGAAATCGTCGACGCCATCGTCAGTTCGCCCCCTCTGGTGTGCTGTGGTCCCTGTGCAGGGCCGTGGTCGTTCTCCGGTGCACGCTACCCGTCACCCTGTCTCCAGGCAGGCGGGGACCCAGTCGCTGGCCTGCCCGTTGGCGTTGACCGTGCGCACCTCGGCGCACAGGTCCTCCAGCTGGGGCGGGATCTCCAGCACGATGGAGTTCCGGCCGTGCACCTCGTGGATGGCGCCGTAGCGGCTCTCGTAGTTCCCGGGGACGTCCTTCCAGCGCGCCTGGAAGGACTCCTCCTCCGAATAGCCTGCGGGCGGCTCCCACACCACCTTCGCGCGTCCCGTCTCGGTCCCGTCCCCGCCCTCGGTGACCACCTCGACCCCCACGGCGGTGGGGATGTCGGGCACGTCCTGCGGCAGCTCCGGGGCGTTGACCAGGGTGGTCGGGTTCTCGGTGGGCTCGGGCAGCAGGAGGTGCCGCGCTCCCAGCGTGGTGCCCACCCCGAGCAGCACGATGAGCACCCCGGCGAGGGTCACGAACGGCCACGCGGGGGTGGAACGGGTCCGCGGGGCGGGCTCCTGCCGGTGCGGGGGCGGCGGCGCGGGCGCGGCGGAGCCCGCCGACACCGCCCCGGCCGGGCGCAGCATCGTCGAGTCGGTGGCGCCGTCCACGGGCGAGGAGCGGTGCCCGACGCCGCCCCGGGGACCGGGCGCGGCGAGCGATCCCAGCGCCGGGGCCACCCCGGCGAAGGGATCGATCCGCGTCCCGCCGCCGGGCCCTGTGGTCGCGCCCGTCTCCGGATCGACCGTCGAGACCCGACGGATCCTGGTGTGGTTGTCGAGGTCGTCGTCCGCGGCGCCGTGGGGAGTCGGATCGGCGCGGTCGTCGAGCACGTCCATCGGCGTGACCGGCAGGGCGAGCGCCTGCTCGACCTGCTGCAGGCCGCGGCCGAGGGCGAGCGCGGTGTCGTAGCGCCCGGAGGGGTCCTTCGCCATCGCGATGGCGAGCACGCGATTGAGCTCGGCGGGGATGTCCGGCCGGTCCAGCGGCCGCAGGGGATCGGTCGCGATGCGGTGGATGAGGTCCGAGGCGGTGTTGCGCTGCCCCGCCCGCTCGAAGGGGGTGCGGCCCGCCAGCAGCGAGTACACCGTCGCGGCGAGGGAGAACACGTCGCTGCGGGCGTCGGCCCACGGCGGATCGGCGAAGAACTCCGGCGGGGACCAGGGGATCGACATCCCCTGCGATCCCTCGACGTCGTTCCCCTTCGCGGTCGCGACGGAGATGCCGAAGTCGGTGAGGGCGGGCCGGTTGTAGTCGTTGAGCAGGATGTTCGCCGGCTTGATGTCGCGGTGGAGGATCCCCGCACGATGCGCGGTCTCCACGGCCCCGGCGATCTGCACCCCCACGCGCAGCGCCTCGGCCACCGTGATCCTCTCGGTGCGGAACCGGAGCCCGTAGTTGGGGCGCGGGCAGTACTCCATCACGATGTACGGGCGATGGTCGTCGGAGACCTCGGCCTGGTGGATCGCGACGATCGACGGATGCGTGGACAGCTGCGCCATCACATTGGCCTCGGCGTCGAACAGCTGTCGCACCGACTCGTCGAGCACGTTGGACAGCAGCACCTTGATCGCCACCCGGCGCTGCGGCCGGAACTGGCGGTACAGGAACACGTCGGCGAAGCCGCCGGAGCCCAGCAGCTGCTCGTACTCGTAGCCGGGCAGGCGCGGCGGGGAGGAGGGCGGTCTCGAGCTCATACACGCTCCCCGAACAGGAGGTGCACGCCGTCGCCGAGGTCGAGCTGGTCGGCGTCCCGCAGCACCACGCCCTCCCGCGGGCGCAGCCGCACCGGGTCGTAGCCGTGGCGGTGCAGGGTGGTGCCGTTGGTGGTGCCGAGGTCGATCGCGACCACGTGCCATCCCTCCAGGCGCAGCTCGAGGTGGGAGCGGGAGATGTCCTGCTGCGGGCTCGGCACGGTGATCAGCTGCGGCATGTCGTGCGCGCTGACGCGCGAGGCACGAGGCCGACGGCCGACGATCGCGGTGCGGTCCAGCACGAAACGGTCCCCGGTGGAGATCCTCACCGCTCCCAGCGGTGGGCGGGTCACGGAACGGGCCGGCCCCTGTAGGGCGGCGCCGCATCCGCGGCAGGTGGAGCTCTCCGGCGAGTTCGCATGGCCCTGCGGGCAGACCAGGCCGGGCAGCGTCACCTCCGTCCCGGCGCGAGGCGCCTCCTGCCGGGCGAAGGCGGCGGGGGGCGGGGAGTCGGGAGCGTCCTGGTGCCGTCCCGCGGCGTCGGCCGGGCGCGGGTCCCCTGCCGGGGGGCGCGAGGCGCCGTCGGCCCGGGTGGGGGTCCGGGAGTGCGCGGGATCGGCCGCGTCCCGGGACCCCGGCTCCGCGCGATCCTCGCCGGGCGCGGCAGGCGACGGCGGGACCTGTGCGTACGGCGCGGTGCGAGAGGCGGCACCGTGCGGCGGCGCACTGGGGGCGGAGGCCTGCGGGGCGATCTGCACCTGGGGATAGTCCCGCGGGGGCGGGGGAGGCGCGGCGGCACGCCGGGCGGCGGTCTGCGCGATCTCCGGGGCGCTCCGGCCCACACCGGGCACCCAGTCGATGAAGTCGCCGGCCGCGGGCGGGGGCTCTGTCGCCGGCGAGGGCTCTGCCGCGGCCGCGGCGGGCGCCGCCGGCCCCGCGGGGTGCGGGGAGCCGGTGGTGGCCGTCCCCGTCGGGGCGGAGGTCCCGTCGGCGACCGGGGACCTGCCGTCCCGCTCTGCCTGCGGGCCGATCGGGCGGGCGTGCCCGTCGACGGCCCCAGCGGCTCCGGGCTCGTCGGTGTGCTCCTCGTCCTCACCGCGCCGCACCGCGGCGTCCTCGATGCGCCGGTAGATCGTCTGGCCGAAGAGGTCGTCGTAGGAGCGGGAGCTCTCGAGATCTCCCGAGACGGCGGCCGCGCTGCGCGGCGGTTCGGGGGCCTCGGGAGGCGGCGCGGACTGCTCACCGGCAGCGTCGTGGCCGCGGTCCGCGGGCGGGTGGGACGGGCCGTCGTCCACGCGGTAGACCTGCGTCACCGCGGCCCCCGCGGGGTTCTCCTGCGGGGCGGCGCGCTCCGGGGCGTCGGCGCTCTCCCGCCGGTCGGCGCCCGCCTGCGGAGCGGTCGTCGGCGAGGACGGCGCCGCACCGTCCTGGGTCGACGGCGAGGACGGGCCGCCCACCGTGACCTCCGCGGGAGTGCCGGCCGACCGCGACGTCGGGACCGGCGCGGACGCCGCGGCGCGGGCCGCCTGCGCAGGGGACGCGCTCGCCGCGCCATCGGCCGTCGTCGCGCCATCGGCCGTCGGCCCGGCGGGGGCCGAGCTCTCGCGCGGGGGGCGGCGGTCGAAGAGCGAGGTGCTCACCAGGCGGCGCCGACCGCTGCCGGCGGTCCGCGGGGCGGCGCCGTCCGTCGCGGCAGGCGAGGGCTGCGGCCCGCGGTCCGACGGCGAGGCGGGATCCGGCGTGTGCGTCGCAGGGGCGTCCGCGCGTGCGGCAGGGGCCGGGACGGTGGGGGCTGCAGGAGCAGGGGCCGCGGGCGCCATGGGCGCCGGTGCCGTGCGCTCCGGGTCGGCGGGTTCCGCGCGGGCCGGGGTCGCCGGCGGCGGCGCAGGGGCGGTCCGCGGCGGAGTCGAGGTCTCCGCACCCGACGGCTCCGCGGCCTGTGGCTCCGCGGCCGGTGCCGTCGGTCCCGGTGCCGCCGTCGCGCCCGCGCCGCTGGTCCCGAACAGACCGGCGAACAGGTTCGGGCCGGAGGACGGCGCCTCCCCCGTCGCGGGCGCGCCGGCGCCCTGCACCGGTCGCGGGGAGGGCGGCGGCGCGGTGGTGCGTGCGGTCGGTCCCGGCTCCGACGTCGACGTCGACGTCGGAGCCGTGGCGGGCTTCGGGGTCGGGGCCGGTCGTGCGGCGCGCCGCTGCTTCGCCTCCGCCGTCTCGATGGAGCGACCCTCGGCCTCGACCTGGGCGGCGAGCGCCGTGCGTTCGGCCTCTCCCAGGCTCTCCGGATCCGTGAGGACCTGCACGAACCCGCGCACGGGAGCGACCCCGGCGACCAGCCGCGGCGCGCCCGTGCCCTCCTCCGGGGGCAGGTCGCCGAACGCGATCCGATGCACGCCCTCGAGGGTACGGAGCACGAACGGCTCCTCCTCGGTCCCCGCGACGTGCTGGGCTCCCGCGGCCGTGTACGCCGCGACCGGCGTGCTCCCCTTCACCCCGAGCACCGAGGTGCCCTCGGCATGGAAGCCGAACAGCAGCGCCGTGAGCGCCTCGAGGCCCGGCAGCTCCCCGGCCGCGACGAGCCGGTCCACGAACTCCTCGGGCGCGGGACGCTCCCCCAGCACCGTCCATGCCGCCTCGATCACCTGCTTGCGCAGCCCGGGCACGAGCACGGCCCAGGCGCCGGCGCGCAGCACGAGCGTCGCCGGGCCCTGCCGGGTCCACACTCCCGGTCCGAGCAGGGGCGCCGCGTCCGGTGCCTGCTCCTCGGTCATCGGGCGCCGTCCTCACGCAGACCGCGCGGCAGCGTGTCCTCGTCGACCTCCGTCTCGGCGTCCTCGGTCGGCGATTCGGCACTGCCGGCGGTGTTCTCCGCCGCGAGCGACTGCCCCACCACCTCGACGGCCTCGACGACCACCACGCTGATGTTGTCGTGGCCGCCCCCGTCCAGTGCGCGCCCCACCAGGTCGCGGCACACGGTGCGGACGTCCACCGGGCTGCGGAGCAGGCGCTCGATGGAGGCGTCGTCCACCTCGCCGGTGAGCCCGTCCGAGCAGATCAGCATCCGATCCCCGGTCTCCGCGGGGATCAGCCAGTAGTCCGGATCCGAGTCGGGGCCGGCCCCGAGCGCCCGGGTGACCATGTGACGGTACGGGTGGGTCCTGGCCTGCTCGACGGTGAGGTCGCCGCGGTCCATGAGCTCCTGGACCACCGAGTGGTCCACGCTGACCTGCTCGAAGATCTCGCCCGAGAGCCGGTACACGCGGGAGTCGCCGAGGTTGAGCACCACCCAGTAGCCCACGCCGTCGAGCACCATAGTCGCGACCACCGCGACGGTGGTGCCCGCGCCGCGGGTGGACTCGCCGCCCAGCTCGCCGATCCGCACCCCGGCCGCACGGAGCGCGTCGCCCAGCTGCTCGACGCTCACGTTCTCCTGGATGGTGAGCTTCTCGAACTCCTCCACCGTGATGGCGCTGGCGACCTCTCCGGCGTTGTGCCCGCCCATGCCGTCGGCGACCAGGAAGATCGGGGGCACGTCGAGAATGCTGTCCTCATTGGTGGCACGCACGTGGCCCACGTGCGTCATCGAGGCGGAGACGACCCGGACGGTGCCGTGGAGGTCCGGATCGGACAGGGAGCGGTCGGTCACTGCACCCTCTCCACGGAGAGGGTGCGGTCGCCCACCGAGAGCCGAGCACCCTCGGGCAGCACGGTCGGGGTGTCGGGCACGAGGCTCTCGCGGGTGCCGTCCTCGCGCTGGATCGCGGAGCCGTTGGTGGAGCCCAGGTCCGTCACGGTGATGTCGTCCCCTGTGCCGTCCACGCGCAGGTGCGTCTTGGAGACTGAACGGGTCTCGTCACGCATCACGAACAGCACCTCGCCCTCGCCGGCGCTGGGGTTGCGGCCCACCACCACCGCGCCCTCGACGATGCGCTCGGCGCCGTCGTCGGTGACCAGTCGGAGCTTCGGGGCCTCGGGCGGGCGCACGGCGGAGATGCGGGTCTGCTCGAGGTCGCCCAGGGGGTCGTCCGGGGCGGTGAGCCGGGTCTGCTCGTCGACGGCGTCGTCCTGCCCTGCCCAGGCGTCACCGGTGATGTCGCTCGGAGGGGCGGCGGACGGCGACGGGGCGGGCTGCGCGCCCGCGTCGTGATGCGCACCGTCCGCCGGAGCGGACGGGGGCACCGGTGCCGCTGCCTCCTGGTGCGGGACGGCCGGAGGCGGCCCCCAGCTCTGCACGGGCTCCTGCGGAGGGGCGGCGGACGGCGACGAGGCGGGGTCCTGGCTCGGAGGCGGAGGCTGCGGCTCCCACGAGGGCTGCGGCTCAGCGCTCGGCGGGCCCCAGGTCCCCTGCGGCTCAGCGCTCGGCGGACCCCACGTCCCCTGCGGCTCAGCGCTCGGCGGACCCCACGTCCCCTGCGGCTCCGCGCTGGGCCGGCCCCAGGACGTCGGGGAATCCGAGCGCGGCCGGTCCCGGGGATCCTGTGCCGGCATCGGCTCGATGGGCGGCGGGGCCCACCCCGAGTCCGTGCTCTGCACGAGAGCGGCATCCTGCGCGGGAGCCTGCCCCCACCCGGTGCCGGCGGCAGGTGCCTCCGGCTCCGGCGCCCTGGAGACGGGCGGCGCGTACGGGCTGGGGGCCGACGGCGGCGCCTGCCCCCAGCCCTCGCCGCCGGTCTGCGCCGAGTGCTGCTCCGCCGAGGGGTCGCGCCACGCCGCGCCGGGCTCGGCCATGAGGTTCTCGTGGGTGGTCACCGCCACCGACGGCGAGCCGAGGTAGTGCTCAGAGCTCGCGCGCTCGAAGTTGTCCGGGCGCGGGGCCAGCGGGTTCCTCCCGGCCTTGACGTCCACGACGACCGAGTCCACGGCGCGGTCGTGCAGACCGCGCAGCTGCCTGCGGGGATCGATGAAGATCGACAGCGCCATGATCAGCGGCACCAGGCCGTAGAGGAACCATCGGCCCAGGGCCCGCAGGAATCCGAGCGCGCCGGGCGCGCTCCCCCGGGTGACGCGCAGTCCCAGGATCAGCTTCCCGAGCGTGAATCCCTTCGCCCCGGACAACCAGATGATCAGCACCGTGTAGGCGACGGGCAGGGCCACGCCCACGCCGATCAGGATGAACGGCAGCAGTGCGCCCGGCTCCGAGTCGAGCGCGATGAGCAGCGTTCCCACGATCAGCGGCACCATCACGAGCGTCGCCAGGATCCCGTCGATCACCGCGGCGATCAGGCGCTTGGCCGGCGGGGCCGGAACGCACCCGTCCAGCGGGGCCGCGAACGGGGAGAGCGACGGCATCGCGTCGGCCGCCGGCGCGGGCGAACCGCCGCCGCTCGGGGCGCCCGGTACGGCACCGGGGGCGTTCTGGGACATCGGTGGCTGGGTGACCATCATCCGATCGTACTGTTCCCCGGGCCGCAGCGCGGTGGCGCCCGGCGCCTTCGGCTCCAGGGACTCCCGCGTGATCAGCTCGATCCCCTCGTCGGCCTCCTCCTCGCCCGGCACGGCGCCGAGGTCGCGGGAGCGCGGGACGGGTGGGGCCGACCAGGCACCGGGAGCATCCGTGGCACGGCGCTGGTAGGGAGAGGCCTGGTAGCGCGCACCGCACTCCCCGCAGATCACCGCCCCGGCGCTCAGGAGCGTTCCGCAGGTGCTGCAGTATCGCGTCTCGTTCATCGGGAGCGTCCCTTCCTCGATGGCGTCGATGTCGTCGCCGCGGGGCGCGGCGCCGCGCGGCGTCGCATCGCCGCGGCACGTCGTGCGGCCTTCACCCGTGACCGGGTGCGTGCACGCTCCCGCTTCCGCTCCGCGCGCCGGTCCGTGGAGAGACGCCGGAACGAGCGCAGCGAGAGCGCCGCGCGGACCCGACGATGCCACGGCACCGCCGCGGCCATCCGGCGACGGGCCGCCATGACCTGCGTCCAGTACTCCTCGGAGGCCTCCGGCGGCAGATCGTCCGGCCCGAACACGGCTCTGTCGGCCCTCGAGGCGAGCAGTGCCGCGCCCACCGAGGGGCTCTCCGCCTCCAGCATCGCCGCGGTCTCGGACCGGGTGCGCAGGGGATCAGGTGCCCGGCCCATGTCCGCCATCAGGTCGAGGATCTCCTGCCATCCGCCGTCGATCCGCTCCGCGAGCAGGTCACGGCCGCGGCGTCGGCGCCGACGCATCACCTTCGCGCCCACGATCCCGGCGGCGGCCAGCAGCGCGAGCAGCACCGGGAGCGCGGCGAACCCCAGGTAGACCACCCACGAGGTGGTCTCCGGCGGGTCCTCGCCCTCCTCCCCGGAGTCCTCGCTCATCGCTCCGGGCGGCGGGTTCGGCGGCTCGGCCGGCGGGGGCGGCGGCTGCGCGACCTGCGGCAGCGGCTTGTCCACCTGCTGCGGTTCGATCTCGGTGGGGTCCTCGTCCTCGTCGGGTGCGGGCTCGAAGCGCACCCAGCCGAGGTCGTCGAACTTCACCTCCACCCAGGCGGTGACGTCCTGGCCGGTGATCGTGACGGTGCCCTCCTGCCCCTCGGGCACCTCGAAGCCCATCACCACCCGTGCGGGCATCCCGATCGAACGCGCCAGCACCGCGGTGAGCGCCGCGTACTGCTCCTCGTCGCCGATGCGCCCCAGCGGCTGCGCGTCCGGGGAGTCCTCGTCGAAGCCCACTTCCTCGAGCATCGCGAGCAGCCGCCCGGCACCGTGCCCGGAGAGGGAGGCGGTGTCGTCCTCGAGACCGTGCGAATAGAACGCGTCCGTCTTGACCTGGCGAGACAGGGACTGGAAGCGTTCGACGTCCGAGTCGGAGTCCCCGGCCCACTCGTCCGCGACCTGGGCGAACTGATCCACCGTCGAGTTCTCCGGCAGGTCGATGTCCGCGAAGGTCGCCGTCTTCAGCTGCTCGGCCCCGGGCTCGGTGTACGGCTCGTAGGCGAGCTGATAGGTGTCGCCCTGCTGCACGCCGAGGGCGTTGACGGCCGTCTGGGACTGCTGGTTCAGGTACAGGTTCTCGGTGATCGCGCTGGTGCGCTCGGGCTCGATCTCCTCGACGTCGAGGCGGTTCAGCCGTGTGCCCAGCGTGGGCAGCCACACCCCGCGATAGCCGCCGATCGTCACCGTCGAGGTGGCCTCCTGCGTGCTCCCCTCGCGCAGGTCGACCCCGGGAGCAGTGCGCAGGAACGCCCCGGACGCGCTGTCCTTCGACTGGCTGCTGGCCACGTTGTACACCTGGAGGTCCCACTGGTCCATGCCCGCCAGGCGGATCTTCTCCCCGCTGCTCACCCCGGTGATGGTGAACAGCTCCTCCTCCCGCTGGTTCTTGAGGTAGCCGCGGAACTCGGAGAGCGGGGAGACGTAGTCGTGGGGATCGAAGGGCGGGGCGATGTGGTCGCGGGCCGCGTACCGGATGGTGCCCGAGGGCGGGTCCAGCAGCGAGTGCGCGGCCACCGCACCGCCCCCGGCCAGCGCCATGATCAGCGCTCCCCCGATCACGCGCCGGCGCAGCACCGGGTTCTGCCAGGAGCCCGGCCGCACGCTGTCGGAGATGATCGTGGACTGGGCGCTGGAGAGCCGATCGCCCTCGAAGCGCCAGGTCAGCCAGGCCACCGAGAGGATCGCGAAGACGACTCCGCGCACCACCGGCTGGACCGCGCGATCGGTGCCGAAGACGATCGTGACCGCCATCAGCACCAGCGGGAACAGCCAGGCGAGCACGTAGAGACGGCTGCGCAGCACCGTGCTCGTGCCCAGCAGCACGAGCAGCAGGGTGCTCAGCCACACCACGGCCAGCACGCCCTGCGCCGCACCGACCGGCGGGGCCACCGTGAGCACCGACTTCCAAGCGGTGACGGGCGCGCGCAGCAGCTCCCACAGCGATCCCGGCGTGGGCAGGATCCCGAACAGCGCGCGGGTGGGCGCGGCGACCATCGGTCCGATCAGGAAGTGCACCAGCAGCACCAGCGGCGCGATGCGCAGCGGCCCCCAGCGCCAGCGCGCCCCGATCAGCGCGATCAGCGTGCCGAGCACGAGGGCCATCACGCCGGTGAGCAGGTACTGCAGCCCTCCGTAGACGTGGTGGAAGCCCAGCACGGCGAGGAGGAACAGCGCGCTGAGCGCGCTGACGTCGAGGATCCGCCGGCGCAGGGGGACGGTCTCGAAGTAGCTCGCCGGGCGTGGGCGCGCGGAGCGTGCGGCGGCGCTCATCGGCCCACCGCCCGCAGGGCCCTCGCCAGGGTGTCCAGCGACCCGAGAGTGACCACGTCGAGGCCGCCGATCGCGGAGCGGGTCACCTCGGCGCCGTCCACGCAGCGGATCGCCACGGCGGTGACGCCCACCGGCAGCTGCGTGGCGGCGGCGTTGAGCTCACGGGCGGTGGTGTGGGACCCCACCACGATCATCACGGAGGAGGCGTTCGGCGCGAGATCGGCGGCCCGCTGTCCGATGGTGTGGAAGGGGGGCCGTTCCCTGGTCCGCTCGACCACGGTGTAGTCGTCCATCAGCTGCCGCATCGTGGTGGTCCGCTGGGTCTCCTCGACGGTGAAGGCGGTCAGCTCCTTCTCCTCCCGGTAGGTCTGGCCGGCGATCGACGCCGCGGCGGAGACGGCGAGCTCGAACTCGTCATCGCTCTCGTAGTGGTCGGCCCGGGTGTCCAGCGCGACCACCACGTGCGAGCGCCTGGTCTCCTCGAACTGACGCACCATGAGCTTCCCGGTGCGGGCCGTGGTGCGCCAGTGCACGTGGCGGCGGTCGTCCCCGGGGACGTAGTCGCGCAGCGCGTGGAAGGCGATGTCGGAGCTAGAGAGATGGGAGGAGGGCGTGCCCTCGAGATCGCGGAGGAAGCCGGTGGCCGCCTCGTCGAGGCGCACCGTGCGCGGGTGCACGTACAGCTCCTGGGCCTGCGCCCAGGTGACCTGGCGGCGCATCAGGGAGAGCGGGTCGTCGCGCACGGAGCGCACCGGCCCCACCACCAGCACCGCGCGCCGCTTGGTGGGCACGGCGAAGAGCTCCTCGTGCTCGTCCTCGGGACCGAGCCGCGGGACCAGGAACTGGGCGGTGGCCGCACCGACGGCCAGCTCGATCCGCGAGGGCAGGATCGGGCGCTGGGTGGGGTTGGCGACCTCGACCCGGCCCACGGCCCGGGTGCCCACCACGACGCGGTGGGTCTGCAGGTCCAGGGTGACCCGGTAGGAGGCGCGTCCCAGCACGAACAGCGCGGCGATCACGAGCGGCACGCTCAGCACGAACGCGATCACGTTCAGCTCCGTGACGTGCAGGGCGAGACCGATCGTCCAGCAGACGACGGTGGCGCCGAGCACGGCCCAGCCGATCGGCGAGACCACGTCCAGGACCGGGTGGAGGCGGTCCCGCCACAGGGCGGCCACGCGCGCCCGCACGCCGCGGAGCCCGCCCCGGGAGTGGCCGACGGCCTGGGGCGCAGCGCCCGGCGCGCCGGCGGCGTCCGAGGAACTCGCTGCCTGCGTCGCGCCGGTGGCGTCGGCGGGCGAGGGCGCCGGTACGCCCTCGGCGGCGCGTCGTCGACCCCTGCGCCCTCGCACCTCGCGGCGACGGGACGGCGGGGGCTGTGTGCGCGGTCCGGACCCGCTCATGCCGACTGCTGCCGCGCCTGGGGCGGCGCCACCTCGCTGAGGATCTTCGACATCACGCTCTGGGCGGTGGTGCCGGCGAACTCCGCTTCCGGGTCGAGAACGAAGCGGTGCAGCCACACCGGCTCGACGAGATGCTTGACGTCGTCGGGGATTACATAGTGACGGCCGTTGACCGCCGCCCACACCTTGACCGTGCGCATGAGCGCCAGGGCGCCACGGATGGAGACGCCCACCCGCACCTCCGGGGCGAGACGCGTCTCCTCCATGAGACGGGAGACGTACTCCAGCACGGCCGGATCCACGTGCACGGTGGAGGCCAGCTGGGTCATGTCGTTGACGGCCTGGAGCGAGATTCGCGGCGTGAGCTGGGAGCTGCGGTCACGCAGTGCGGAGCCCTGGAGGATCTGGACGCTCGAGGCGTGATCCGGATAGCCGATCGAGGTCTTCATGAGGAACCGGTCCAGCTGCGCCTCCGGCAGGCGATAGGTGCCCGCCTGCTCGATCGGGTTCTGCGTGGCGATGACCATGAACGGGCTGCTCACCTCGTGGGTGACACCGTCCACCGTCACGCGGCCCTCCTCCATCACCTCGAGCATCGCCGACTGCGTCTTCGGCGAAGCACGGTTGATCTCGTCGGCCAGCACGACGTTCGCGAACACCGGTCCCTTGTGGAACTCGAAGGACTTGGTGTTCTGGTCGTAGATGGTCACGCCCGTGACGTCGGAGGGAAGGAGGTCGGGGGTGAACTGGATGCGGGCGCTGCTGCCCTGGACGGTAGCGGCGATCGCGCGGGCCAGCGAGGTCTTGCCCGTGCCCGGGGCGTCCTCGAGGAGCACGTGTCCCGGCGCCATCATCGCGGTGAGGACCAGACGCACCACCTCGTTCTTCCCCAGGAGTGCCTGACCGACGCTCTGCACCAGCTTGTCGAAGGTTTCGGCGAACCAGTGCGCCTGTTCGGGAGTCATCGTCATCGGGAGGCTCAGCTTTCGTGGGTGTGGAGGACGTGCAGGGAGCAGGAGGGCACGGCGCGGGGGCCCGCGCCGCCTCGCGGCCGACAGCGACCGGCCGCCGACGCCGTGGGAGCCGGAATCGTGGGAGGAGTCGCCGAGACGTCCCCGATGCGCGCACGATGCGGCGGTGCGGCGTTCATCCCTCTCCCCCGTTCCTCACCCCGGGACGCGGCACGTGCGAGCGCGCTCCCCCTGATTGCGACTGTGGTCGTGCACCGCCGACCATGGCGGCGCCCGGCGACCGACGCGCGGCCGCACCGCGGCCCCCTGCTCGCGCGCACGACGAAGTACAGGGTACGCAATGGTGCCCGCTGATACCACGAGCACTCCGACGGGATCACATCGGGCCACCTCCGCCTTTCGAGCGGGGTGCCGCCGAGGACCGCCGGGCGAGCGGCTTCACCGGCTGCGCTGCACCAGGGTGGTGGTGAACGCGATCAGGGCTTCGCGGACCGGTCCCTCGGGAAGCTCGGAGAGGATCTCGACGGCCTCGTCCGAGGTGCGCAGAGCGAGCTCGCGCGTCTCCTCGAGGGCGGGATCGGCGCGCAGCAGCGCGACCAGCTCCGCGAGAGACGCATCCTCGCCGAGGTCACCGTCCAGCCGGCGCACGATCTCCAGGCTCCGCGCGTCCTGCTGCTCCTGCGCGCGCCGACGCACCAGGAGCGTGGGCATCGTGGGAACGCCCTCGCGGAGATCGATGCCCGGGGTCTTCCCGCTGGTGTGCGCATCGCTCTCGAGGTCGAGGACGTCGTCGGCGAGCTGGAAGGCCACGCCGATCTTCTCGCCGTAGCGGCGCATCACCGAGGCCGTGCCCTCCGGGGCGCCGGAGAGGGAGGCGCCGAGATCGCCGGCGAGGGCGAGCAGGGAGGCGGTCTTGTCCGACAGCACGGAGATGTAGTGCTCGAACGGATCGTCCTCCACGGTGGGACCGACGGTCTCGTGAAGCTGTCCCAGGCACAGCCGCTCGAACGTCTCGGAGTGCTGACGCACCGCATCGACGCCGATCCGTGCGCTGAGCGCGCTCGCTCGCGCGAAGAGGAAGTCCCCGGTGAGGATGGCGACGTTGTTGCCCCAGAGCGCGTGCGCACTGTCCGTGCCGCGACGAGTGGGGGCCGAGTCCATGACGTCGTCGTGATAGAGGCTCGCCAGGTGCGTGAGCTCCACGAGCACCGCCGCCTCGACCACACCGTCCGCCTCGACGTCACCGAGCGAGGCGGCGAGGAGGACCAGCATGGGGCGCACACGCTTGCCACCGGCGTCCATGAGATGGCGGCCGGTCCACCGGACCATGTCGTCGGAGGTGGCCACGGAGTCCCGGAGTCGGCTCTCGATCTCCGCCAGTCGCTCGACGATGCTCGTCGCAAGGCTCTCGTCGATGTCGGGAACACCCGGCAGCGTGGACGGCATGACTCTCCTGGAACTAGCGGGACGCGGGCGGAGCGGCGCCGCGGTACGGACTGCGTGCGCGGAGAGGTCGTGGACTCTCCGGGATCGTCGCTGCCGCACGGCGGCGGAGGATCGATCCGACTGCTGAGTCTACCGGGGGCGGGGGCCGGGGGCCGCTGACGAGTGTCCCGCAGTGAGCGGGCAGACGTTCCTCGGGCACGGTCCTGCCGACGAGAGGGCCTGCACGCGCCCGAGCAACTTCGGACGGCAGGCGGCACCGTCCCGCCCGAGCACCGTCGGAGCCCTGCGCCGAGTCGTCGACCGCGCACACTGCGCCGCACGCGGGATCGGGGCCAGCAGCGTCCGGGCATGAAAGAAGGGAGTGGAGGAGGCGAACACCCGACACATATCGGGGTTCAGCAACTCCTCCACTCCCAGTGAAAGATGTCCGGCGGCGACCTACTCTCCCACACCCTCCCGAGTGCAGTACCATCGGCGCTATCGAGCTTAGCTTCCGGGTTCGGAATGGAACCGGGCGTTTCCTCGACGCTATGACCGCCGTGACACGACGAGACTCAACCAGCCCCCACACACCAGCACACGCCAGTACGCAGCGGGGTTGCTCCTCGAGAACCGCACAGTGGACGCGAACACACACAGCAAACAATCAACACAAAACACCATGTTGTTGTAAGTCATCAGCCATTAGTACCAGTCAGCTCCACACATTACTGTGCTTCCACATCTGGCCTATCAACCCAGTCATCTACTGGGGGCCTCACACACCTCAAGGGTGCAAGGATATCTCATCTCGAAGCAGGCTTCCCGCTTAGATGCTTTCAGCGGTTATCCCTTCCCGACGTAGCCAACCAGCCATGCCCTTGGCAGAACAACTGGCACACCAGAGGTCAGTCCATCCCGGTCCTCTCGTACTAGGGACAGGACTTCTCAAATATCCAACGCGCGCAGCGGATAGGGACCGAACTGTCTCACGACGTTCTAAACCCAGCTCGCGTACCGCTTTAATAGGCGAACAGCCTAACCCTTGGGACCAACTCCAGCCCCAGGATGCGACGAGCCGACATCGAGGTGCCAAACCATGCCGTCGATATGAGCTCTTGGGCAAGATCAGCCTGTTATCCCCGGGGTACCTTTTATCCGTTGAGCGACACCCATTCCACAATGAGGTGCCGGATCACTAGTTCCTGCTTTCGCACCTGCCCGACATGTCTGTCTCGCAGTCAAGCTCCCTTGTGCACTTACACTCAACACCTGATTGCCAACCAGGCTGAGGGAACCTTTGAGCGCCTCCGTTACTCTTTAGGAGGCAACCGCCCCAGTTAAACTACCCATCAGACACTGTCCCTGATCCGGATCACGGACCGAGGTTAGGAATCCAGAACGACCAGAGTGGTATTTCAACAATGACTCCACACTCACTGGCGTGAATGCTTCCCAGTCTCCCACCTATCCTACACAAGCCGTCCCGAACACCAATATCAAACTATAGTAAAGGTCCCGGGGTCTTTCCGTCCTGCTGCGCGTAACGAGCATCTTTACTCGTAATGCAATTTCGCCGAGTTCGCGGTTGAGACAGTGGAGAAGTCGTTACGCCATTCGTGCAGGTCGGAACTTACCCGACAAGGAATTTCGCTACCTTAGGATGGTTATAGTTACCACCGCCGTTTACTGGGGCTTAAATTCTCAGCGTCGACACCCGAAAGCGTCTAACCGGTCCTCTTAACCTTCCAGCACCGGGCAGGCGTCAGTCCGTATACAGCGTCTTACGACTTCGCACGGACCTGTGTTTTTAGTAAACAGTCGCTTCTCCCTGGTCTCTGCGGCCCTCCCCGCTCTCACGGATCGGGCCCCCCTTCTCCCGAAGTTACGGGGGCATTTTGCCGAGTTCCTTAACCACGATTCTCTCGAACGCCTCGGTATTCTCTACCTGATCACCTGAGTCGGTTTAGGGTACGGGCGACCGTATTCGTCACGCCGGGACTTTTCTAGGCAGTACAGGATCACTCTCCTTGTTCCCCGAAGGGTCCTCCCCATCACGTCTCACCCACACGACCCCAGCATTACCCGGGATCGGGCTGCACGCTTGGACGGAGTATTCCATTAACTCCGCGGAAGCTGCCTCACTGCGTCATCCCACACGCTGACCTACTACAACCTTGGTTCCCAGCCTCACCATCACCCCTGCCCCGAAGGGCAGGGAGACAGCTCGGGTGGTTAGCATCGACTGCCTCGGTATGGGTCCTCCTACGATCGGTACGGGAATATCAACCCGTTGTCCATCGACTACGCCTGTCGGCCTCGCCTTAGGTCCCGACTAACCCAGGGCGGATTAACCTGGCCCTGGAACCCTTGATCAATCGGCGGACGGGTTTCTCACCCGTCTTTCGCTACTCATGCCTGCATTCTCACTCGTGCAGCCTCCACCACTGGGTTCCCCCGCGGCTTCGCCGGCTGCACGACGCTCCCCTACCCACCCAGCCCCAAGGACTGAGTGACACAGCTTCGGCGGTGTGCTTGAGCCCCGCTAAATTGTCGGCGCAGAATCACTTGACCAGTGAGCTATTACGCACTCTTTCAAGGGTGGCTGCTTCTAAGCCAACCTCCTGGTTGTCTCAGCAACTCCACATCCTTTTCCACTTAGCACACGCTTAGGGGCCTTAGCTGATGTTCTGGGCTGTTTCCCTCTCGACCATGAAGCTTATCCCCCACAGTCTCACTGCTGCGCTCTCACGTACCGGCATTCGGAGTTTGGCTAAGGTCAGTAACCCGGTGGGGCCCATCGCCTATCCAGTGCTCTACCTCCGGCACGAAACACGCAACGCTGCACCTAAATGCATTTCGGGGAGAACCAGCTATCACGAAGTTTGATTGGCCTTTCACCCCTATCCACAGGTCATCCCCTCCATTTTCAACTGAAGTGGGTTCGCGCCTCCACGCGGTCTTACCCGCGCTTCACACTGCCCATGGATAGATCACTTCGCTTCGGGTCTAGAGCCGGCGACTGAACGCCCCGTTCAGACTCGCTTTCGCTACGGCTACCCCACACGGGTTAACCTCGCCACCGACCACTAACTCGCAGGCTCATTCTTCAAAAGGCACGCCGTCACCCCTCAAGGCTCCGACGGATTGTAAGCGCACGGTTTCAGGTACTATTTCACTCCCCTCCCGGGGTGCTTTTCACCTTTCCCTCACGGTACTTGTCCGCTATCGGTCACAAGGTAGTATTCAGGCTTACCAGGTGGTCCTGGCAGATTCACACCGGATTTCACGGGCCCGGTGCTACTCGGGAACAGCGTCACGCCATGCAGCAGTTTCGTCTACGGGGGTCACACCCTCTACGCCGTCGCACTCACCACGACTTCGACTACCACTACACGTACACGCTGATGAGCCGGCAGACCCATCCAACACGTCCCACAACCCCTGACCTGCAACCCCTGCCGGGTATCACACAGACCAGGTTTAGCCTCCTCCGCTTTCGCTCGCCACTACTCACGGAATCACTATTGTTTTCTCTTCCTGCGGGTACTGAGATGTTTCACTTCCCCGCGTTCCCTCCACACCGCCTATACATTCAGCGGCAGGTACCACGACATGACTCGTGGTGGGTTTCCCCATTCGGACATCCTCGGATCACAGCTCTGTTGTCAACTCCCCGAGGCTTAACGCAGACTCACACGTCCTTCGTCGGCTCCTTGTGCCAAGGCATCCACCGTGCGCCCTTTAAAACTTACGGCAACACAAAGACACTTTGCGCTATAAAAATTGCTTACAAGATGCTCGCGTCCACTATACAGTTCTCAAAAAACAACCCCACACCCACCACACACACCCACACAGGCGCCCATGACAGGGGAGACCAGCCACACACCCCCACCCGTTCCCGAAGAAACCAGAAAAGGGGCCGCGTGCAGCCTCACAACCCAATAGCGTGCCTCCACCTCGAACCCACACCACCACAGGTCCGTTCCCCACCCCCACAAGAGGAGCCGTACTAGAACCCGGCAGTGCCGGCGAAGTGCCCATCCATCGATGTTCCACCCTTGAGCAACCGCCCCCACCACACTCGGGCAGGCAGACGGCCACCAATATTGGTGATGCTCCTTAGAAAGGAGGTGATCCAGCCGCACCTTCCGGTACGGCTACCTTGTTACGACTTAGTCCCAATCACCGATCCCACCTTCGACAGCTCCCTCACGAGGATGGGCCACTGGCTTCGGGTGTTACCGACTTTCGTGACTTGACGGGCGGTGTGTACAAGGCCCGGGAACGTATTCACCGCAGCGTTGCTGATCTGCGATTACTAGCGACTCCGACTTCATGGGGTCGAGTTGCAGACCCCAATCCGAACTGAGGCCGGCTTTTTGGGATTCGCTCCACCTCACAGTTTCGCAACCCATTGTACCGACCATTGTAGCATGCTTGAAGCCCAAGACATAAGGGGCATGATGATTTGACGTCGTCCCCACCTTCCTCCGAGTTGACCCCGGCAGTCTCCTATGAGTCCCCACCATCACGTGCTGGCAACATAGAACAAGGGTTGCGCTCGTTGCGGGACTTAACCCAACATCTCACGACACGAGCTGACGACAACCATGCACCACCTGTGCACCAGTCCGAAGAAAGCCACATCTCTGCAGCCGTCCAGTGCATGTCAAGCCTTGGTAAGGTTCTTCGCGTTGCATCGAATTAATCAGCATGCTCCGCCGCTTGTGCGGGCCCCCGTCAATTCCTTTGAGTTTTAGCCTTGCGGCCGTACTCCCCAGGCGGGGCACTTAATGCGTTAGCTACGGCGCGGAAAACGTGGAATGTCCCCCACACCTAGTGCCCAACGTTTACGGCATGGACTACCAGGGTATCTAATCCTGTTCGCTACCCATGCTTTCGCTTCTCAGTGTCAGTAATGGCCCAGAGACCTGCCTTCGCCATCGGTGTTCTTCCTGATATCTGCGCATTTCACCGCTACACCAGGAGTTCCAGTCTCCCCTACCACACTCTAGCCTGCCCGTACCCACCGCACGCCCGAGGTTGAGCCTCGGGTTTTCACGGCAGACGCGACAAGCCACCTACAAGCTCTTTACGCCCAATAATTCCGGACAACGCTTGCGCCCTACGTATTACCGCGGCTGCTGGCACGTAGTTAGCCGGCGCTTCTTCTGCAGGTACCGTCACTCTCGCTTCTTCCCTACTGAAAGAGGTTTACAACCCGAAGGCCGTCATCCCTCACGCGGCGTCGCTGCATCAGGCTTTCGCCCATTGTGCAATATTCCCCACTGCTGCCTCCCGTAGGAGTCTGGGCCGTGTCTCAGTCCCAGTGTGGCCGGTCGCCCTCTCAGGCCGGCTACCCGTCATCGCCTTGGTGAGCCATTACCTCACCAACAAACTGATAGGCCGCGAGTCCATCCCCCACCGATAAATCTTTCCAACACCCACCATGCGATGAGTGTTCGTATCCGGTATTAGCCACGATTTCCCGAGGTTATCCCGAAGTGAGGGGCAGGTTACTCACGTGTTACTCACCCGTTCGCCACTAATCAGGCGGTGCAAGCACCACCGTCATCGTTCGACTTGCATGTGTTAAGCACGCCGCCAGCGTTCGTCCTGAGCCAGGATCAAACTCTCCATGAAAAAACATGAAAAACAGTATCCTGACAACAGAAACAAACAACCAGCATTTCTGCTGTATCATCCGTTTCAAAATTGCCATTCAAAATAATGGCATCGATAAACAGACACGCTATTGAGATATCAAGCAACACGCGCACATCGTCATCTCCCCGCGCCAGCGGGTCGAGTCAGAGGCTCGGAGTGCCGGGGGATCTCTCCGCCGACGAGTTGTGCTTCGTCGTCCCGGCGCGAGTCACTACTCTAGCAGTTCCTCGCGGCTCAGTCCAACTCCGCGGCGTGTGTTCCGGGTCTCGGTCCGATCACGAGGTGATCGAGCCGGTGACCTGGTCACCCGCGCCGGCCCGGTTTTCCGGTCCGACATCTTCAGCTGCCCCGCACCCGGTGGTCCGCCCGTCTCCCTGAGGAGCTGTCCGGCCCGCCGTGTCTGCGTTCTCGCTGCTGACAAGAAAGAACACTACGGCCCCGCCGGGGCGCCGTCAAACCCGCGAGTTCAGCCGTCGTTCACCCGCCAGATCGCATGTCTTTCCAGGTCAGAGGTGCTTTAGGGGTGCCGGGAAAGCGCTCGTTCACGGGGATGTGACCCACGTCTGAGAGGGGGGTCACCGGGTCTTCTCGTCGGCTTGACACTTATCCGCCGCGGCAGGTATTCGCGCCCCGCTGCACCGCCGTGCGAACGCGACGGAGCCCCGGGCCGTCCGTGCGGACGGATCCCGGGGCTCCGCGGTGAGGAGATGCGGTGGCGGTCAGTCGGCGATGAAGACCATCGCGGCGTTCTTCCGCCCGCGGCGCAGCAGGAGATGTCGACCGGGGAGGGTCGAGAACGACCCGATCTCCCGCTCCAGATCCTCGGCGTCGATCTTCTCGCCGTTGAGCGAGAGTCCACCGCCGGCCGCATCGCGGCGCGCGGCACCCTTCGACCCCGAGATCCCGACCTCCACGAAGGCCTCGACCAGCGGAGTCGTCCCGCCCACTCCCGCATGAGGGAGCTCCTGAGCGAGCGCCCGCACGGTGCCCTCGTCCAGGTCGCGCACGTCCCCCTTCCCGAAGAGCACGCCGGCCGCGGCCTTGGCCTGGGCGGTGGCCTGCTCGCCGTGCACCATGGTGGTGAGGTCGTCGGCGAGGGCCTTCTGCGCCGCGCGCTGGTGGGAGGCCGTCTCGGTCGCGCTCTCGAGCTCGGCGATCTCCTCCTGGCCGCGGAAGGTGAAGTACCGCAGGTAGTTGACCACGTCCGCATCGGCCGCATTCAGCCAGAACTGGTGGAAGGCGTACGGGCTGGTGAGCTCCGCGTCCAGCCACACGGCCCCACCCTCGCTCTTGCCGAACTTCGTGCCGTCTGCCTTGGTGACCAGCGGCGTGGTGAGGGCGTGGACGTCCTGCCCCTCGACCTTGTGGATCAGATCCACACCGGACAGCAGGTTCCCCCACTGATCATTGCCGCCGTACTGGAGGGTGACGCCGTGCCGCCGGTACAGCTCCAGGTAGTCGATCCCCTGGAGCAGCTGGTAGCTGAACTCGGTGTAGCTGATGCCCTCATCGCTCTGCAGGCGTCGCGCCACCGTGTCCTTCGCGAGCATCGTGCCGAGGCGGAAGTGCTTGCCCATGTCGCGCAGGAACTCCAGGGCGCTCATCCGCCCGATCCAGTCGAGGTTGTTCACCATGGTCACGCCGAACTCGCCCTCGAGGTCGAGGAAGCGGGAGATCTGGCCGCGCAGGCTCTCCACCCACGTGCCCACGAGGTCCGCATCGTTCAGCACCCGCTCGCCGGACATCCGCGGATCGCCGATCAGACCCGTCGCGCCGCCCACCAGGGCGTACGGGTGATGCCCGGCCAGCTGCAGTCGACGCATGGTGAGCACCTGCGTCAGGTGGCCCACGTGGAGCGACGCCGCCGTGGGGTCGAAGCCGCAATACAGGCTGATCGGTCCGTCCGCCAGAGCGCTGCCGAGCGCCTCGCGCCCGGTGGTCTGCACGACGAGTCCTCGCCAGGCGAGTTCGTCCAGGACGGAATGCATCAATCGGTTCCTCTCGAAAGGTCGTACGGCTCCCGGTCGGGGCCGCGGTCATTCTCCCCTACGCAGGGGACCCGGTGCCACGCGATTTCGCTCGCGGGGCGGTGACGGCCGACGGGTCCCAGGCCGACGGGTCCCAGCCCGACCGCCGGACCGACCGGCCGGCTCCCTCCCTGCCGTGGAGCCGGCCGACCGGCCTCAGGAGTCGGCGCGGTCGCGCGTGAAGCCGCGCAGCGCCGTGAGGGTCGCGGCGGCGGCGTCGGTCTGCTCCGCCACGCGGACCGGCGCGGTCCCGCCCTTCGCATCGCGGGAGGCGATGGAGCCCTCCACGGAGAGCACCTCCCGCACCGAGGCATCGAGGTGCTCGGAGATGCCCTCCAGCTCCGCGTCGGTGAGGTCCCACAGCTCCTTGTCCTGGCTCTCCGCGAGCTTCACGCAGGCGCCGGAGATCTCGTGCGCGCTGCGGAAGGGGACACCGCGGCGCACCAGGTGATCGGCGATGTCGGTGGCGAGCGAGAAGCCCTGGGGGGCGAGCTCGGCCATGCGGTCGGTGTGGAAGACGAGCGTGGCCATCATGCCGGTGAACGCCGGCAGCACCAGCTCCAGCGAGTCCACCTGGTCGAACACCGGCTCCTTGTCCTCCTGGAGGTCCCGGTTGTACGCCAGCGGCAGCGCCTTGAGCGTGGTGAGCAGGCCCACCAGGTCCCCCACCACGCGGCCTGCCTTGCCGCGGGCCAGCTCGGCGATGTCCGGGTTCTTCTTCTGCGGCATGATCGAGGAGCCGGTGGAGAAGGAGTCGTCCAGGGTGATGAACGAGAACTCCTTGGTGTTCCACAGGATGACCTCCTCGGCGAGCCGGGAGAGGTCGATGCCGATCATCGCGAGCACGAAGGAGAACTCGGCGGTGAGGTCCCGCGAGGCGGTGCCGTCGATCGAGTTCCACACCGACTCGGTGAAGCCGAGCTCGTGCGCGACCGCCTCCGGGTCCAGTCCCAGGCTGGAGCCGGCCAGCGCCCCGGAGCCGTAGGGCGAGACGTCCGCCCGGGCGTCCAGGTCCCGCAGCCGCTCCACGTCCCGCAGCAGCGGCCAGGCGTGGGCCAGCAGGTGGTGGCTGAGCAGCAGCGGCTGCGCGTGCTGGAGATGGGTGCGGCCCGGCATCGGGGCGCCGTGCACCTCGCGCGCCCGGGCGATGAGCACGTCCACGAGGTCCAGCACCTGGTCGCCGAGCACCCGCGCCTGGTCCCGCAGGAACAGCCGGATCAGGGTGGCGATCTGGTCGTTGCGGGAGCGGCCGGCGCGCAGCTTGCCGCCCAGCTCGGGGCCGGCCCGTTCGATGAGGCCGCGTTCGAGGGCGGTGTGCACGTCCTCGTCGTCGGGCGCGGCGACGAAGGCGCCGGAGGCGACGTCGGCCGCGAGACGGTCCAGGGCGTCCTGCATCCCGGCGAGCTCGTCGTCGGTGAGCAGGTCGGCGGCGTGCAGCACGTTCGCGTGGGCCGCGGAGCCGCGCAGGTCGTACTGCGCGAGTCGCCAGTCGAAGTGCGTGGACACCGACAGCGCCGCGAGGGCCGCGGCGGGGCCGGAGCCGAAGCGCCCGCCCCACAGGGAGGCCTTCTCCTGCGCGGCCGACGGGTCCGCGGCGGCCGACGGATCCGCGGCCGCGTCGGGCGTCGAGGGATCGGTGCTCATGCCCGGTCCTCGGAAGCGGCGTCGAAGTCCTCGCCGTTGCCGAAGGCGACGTCGCGGGCGGCGGCCTGCTTCGCGGCCAGGCCGTAGATGTCGATGAAGCCGCGGGCGCTGCCCTGGTCGAAGGTGTCGCCCTCGTCGTAGGTGGCGAGGTGGAAGTCGTACAGGCCGGTCTCGGTGCGGCGACCGGTCACGGTGGCGCGGCCGCCGTGGAGGGTCATGCGGATGTCGCCGGAGACGTAGCGCTGGGTGTCGGCGATGAACGCGTCCAGGGAGCGCTTGAGCGGGGAGAACCACTGGCCGTCGTAGACCAGGTCGGTCCAGCGGTCGCTCACGGTGCGCTTGAAGCGGGCCTGCTCGCGCTCGAGGGTGACCCGCTCGAGCTCCTGGTGCGCGGTGATCAGCGTCATCGCGCCCGGCGCCTCGTACACCTCGCGGGACTTGATGCCCACCAGGCGGTCCTCGACGATGTCGATCCGGCCGATGCCCTGGGCGCCGGCGCGGCGGTTCAGCTCCTGGATGGCCTGCAGCGGGGTGACCGGGCGGCCGTCGATCGCGACCGGGACGCCCTGCTCGAACGAGATCACCACCTCGTCCGCGACCGGCGGGAAGGCCGGATCGTCGGTGTAGCTGAAGACGTCCTTGGTGGGCTCGTTCCAGATGTCCTCGAGGAAGCCGGTCTCGATCGCGCGGCCCCACACGTTCTGGTCGATGGAGAAGGGGTTGTGCTTGGTGGTCTCGATCGGCAGGCCCTTGCGCTCGGCGTACTGGATCGCCTTGTCGCGGGTGAGGGCGAGGTCGCGCACCGGGGCGATGCACTTGAGCTCGGGCGCCAGCGAGGTGATGGAGACCTCGAAGCGCACCTGGTCGTTGCCCTTGCCGGTGCAGCCGTGGGCGACGGTGGTGGCTCCGAACTTCTTGGCGGCCTTGACCAGGTGCTTGGTGATCACCGGGCGGGAGATCGCCGAGACGTTCGGGTAGGCGTCCATGTACAGCGCGTTGGCCTGCAGGGCGGGCATGCAGTACTCGTTCGCGAACTCGTCGCGGGCATCGGCGACGTACGCCTCGACGGCGCCGCAGTCCAGGGCGCGCTGGCGGATCACCTCGAGGTCCTCGCCGCCCTGGCCCACGTCCACCGCGCAGGCGATGACGTCGGCGCCGGTGGCGTCGTGGATCCAGCCGATGGCGACGGAGGTGTCGAGGCCGCCGGAGTAGGCGAGGACGATCTTTTCGGTCACGGGAGTTGCTCCTTGAGGGGGTTCGTGGTCGGGAATCGGGCGGCGGTGGGCCCGACGGGTCGTGGGGCCGGCCCGGTCAGGGGGCCGGCGGGGAGGCCTCGGGGCCGTCGGTGTCCCGACGTCCCTCGGCGAGGTCGAGCAGGCGCTCGGCGAGGCGGTCGCCGCCGGCGGGGTCCCGGGAGACCAGCAGCACCGTGTCGTCACCGGCGATCGTACCGAGCACGTCCGGCATGACGGAGCGGTCCAGGGCGGAGGCGAGATACTGCGCACCCCCGGGCGGGGTGCGCACCACCACCAGGTTGCCGCTGGCCTCCGCGGAGACCAGCAGACCCTCGGCCAGGCGCGGCAGGCGCGCCTCCAGCAGCTCGCCCTCGGTGGTGACGGCGGGACGCGTGGTCCCGCCCTCGGGCGGCAGGCGGTAGACGAGGCTCCCGGCGGAGCCGCGCACCTTCTCCGCCTGCAGCTCCACCAGGTCCCGGGAGAGGGTGGCCTGGGTGACCTCGATGCCCTCGGCGGTGAGCAGCTGCGCGAGCTGCGACTGGGACGACACCTCCTGGTGGGTGAGCAGCTGGACGATGCGCTGCTGGCGGGAGGTCTTGGTCTGGGCGAGCGCCCGACGGGGATCGCTCATCGTCGCTCCCCCGCCGGCCGGGCGTGGGCGGCGGTGTGCTCGTCGGGGTGCTCCAGCAGCCAGGTGAGCAGCGCCTTCTGGGCGTGCAGGCGATTCTCCGCCTCGTCCCACACCACGGAGTCGGGGCCGTCGATGACAGCGCCGGTGACCTCCTTGCCGCGGTAGGCGGGCAGGCAGTGCAGGAACACTCCCCCGGACAGCGCCATCAGCTCCTCGGTGACCTGGTACGGGGCGAAGGTCGCCTCGCCGCGGCCCTGCTCGCCCTCCTGCCCCATCGACACCCAGGTGTCGGTGATGACGGCGCTCGCGCCGGCCGCCGCGGCACGGGGATCCTCGGTGAGGGTGACGGCGCCGCCGGTGCGCGCGGCGATCTCCTCGGCGCGGGCGAGCACCGCCGGATCGGGGCGGTGCGAGGCGGGGGCCGCGATCCGCACGTCCATGCCGGCGGTCACGCCGCCCAGCAGGTAGGAGTGGGCCATGTTGTTCGCGCCGTCGCCGAGATAGGCGAGGGACCGTCCCGCCAGGGCCGCCTCGCCGGCGGCCAGTCCCCCGGTGTGCTGGGCGATGGTCTGCAGGTCGGCGAGGATCTGGCAGGGGTGGAACTCGTCGGTGAGGGCGTTGACCACGGGCACCGTGGCGTGCGCGGCCATCTCCTCGATCCGCTCCTGCCCGAAGGTGCGCCACACGATCGCCGAGACCATGCGGGTGAGCACCTCGGTGGTGTCCGCGATGGACTCGCCGCGGCCCAGCTGGCTGGAGCCCGCCTCCATCACCAGCGGGCTGCCGCCCAGCTCGGCGATGCCGGTGGCGAAGGAGATGCGGGTGCGGGTGGAGGACTTGTCGAACAGCACCGCGACGGTGCGGGGGCCCTCCAGGGGTCGCTTCGCGAAGCGGTCGTCGGCGAGCTCGAGGGCGAGGGCCAGCACCTCCTTCTGCTCGGCGGGGCTCAGGTCGTCGTCGCGCAGGAAGTGACGGGGCATCTCAGTGCTCTCCTTCGAGGGCGGGGTCGGCGTCGGCCGCGGCGCGGGCGGAGACCGCCTCCAGCAGGCCGGGCAGGGCGGCGGTGAAGGTCGCCAGCTCCGCCTCGGTGATGATCAGGGGCGGGGCGAGGCGCAGGGTCGAGGGGTCGGGGGCGTTGACGATGAACCCGGCCGCGAGCGCCTCGGCCGCGACCTCCTTCGCCAGCGGGGCGCGCAGGGCGACGCCGAGCAGCAGGCCGGCCCCGCGCACCCCCTCGACGAGCGGGTGGTCCAGGGCGAGCACGTCCCGGGTGAAGCCCGCTCCCACCCTGCGCACATGGGCGAGGAGGTCGTCCTCCGCGAGGGTGCCGAGCACGGCCAGGCCCGCGGCGGCGGCCAGCGGGTTGCCGCCGAAGGTGGTGCCGTGCTGGCCGGGCTGCAGCAGGTCGTGCACGGCCGGTCCCATGCTGATCACGGCACCGATCGGGAAGCCGCCGCCGAGGCCCTTGGCGAGGGTCATGACGTCCGGCTGCACCCCCTCGACCGCCTGGTGCGCGAACCAGTGCCCGGTGCGGCCGATCCCGGTCTGGACCTCGTCGAGGATCAGCAGGGTGCCGTGCTCCCGGGTGAGGCGGCGCAGCGCGCGGAGGTACTCGGGAGCCAGCGGGCGCACCCCGGCCTCGCCCTGGATGGGCTCGGCGAACACGGCGGCGACGTCCCCGGGCGCGAGGGCGTCGGCGAGCGCCTGCTCGTCCCCCGCCTCGAGGAACTCGACCCCGCCGGGCAACGGCTCGAAAGGAGCGCGGTAGGCCTCCTTCGAGGTGAGGGCGAGGGCGCCCATGGTGCGGCCGTGGAAGGAGTTCGCCAGGGCGAGGATCCGGGGCCGGCCCGTGCGACGGGCGATCTTGAACGCGGCCTCGTTGGCCTCGGTGCCGGAGTTCGCGAAGAACACGCCGGAGCCGGCCGGGGCGCCGGAGAGCTCCAGGAGCTTCTCGGCCAGCTCGATCTGCGGGGCGGAGGCGAAGAAGTTCGAGACGTGCCCGAGGGTCTCGGCCTGCTTGCTCAGCGCGGCCAGCAGCGCCGGGTGGGCGTGCCCGAGGGTGTTGACCGCGATCCCGGCGAGCAGGTCGAGGTACTGGGTCCCCTCGGTGTCCCACACGTGCACGCCCTCGCCGCGGGCGAGCACCTTCTGCGGGGCGCCGAACACGGGCAGGAGCGCCTCGCCGTAGCGGGCGGCGTAGTCGTCGGCCCCGTCGGCCGCGTGCGCCGCACCGGTCGCGGGCGTCGTGGCGTTGTGCTCAGACGCAGTGGCGTTCCGCTCAGACATAGTCGTCCCTCCTCACCATCGTGCCCACACCCTTGGTGGTGAACACCTCCAGCAGCACGGCGTGCTCGATGCGTCCGTCGATCATCGCGGCGGTGCGCACCCCGGCGTCCACCGCGCCCAGCAGCGCCTCGGCCTTGGGGATCATCCCGGAGGTGAGGCTCGGGAGCATGGCGCGCAGCTCGCTCGCGGAGATCTCGGGGATCAGCGAGGCGCGATCCGGCCAGTCGCGGTACAGGCCCTCCACGTCGGTGAGCATCACCAGCTTCTCCGCGTCCAGGCCCTCGGCGAGGGCGGCGGCGGCGAGATCCGCGTTGATGTTCAGCACGTCCCCGGTGGGGGTGCCGGCGGCGTCCACCTCGGGGGCGATCGAGGAGATCACCGGGATCCGCCCTCCCTCGAGCAGGTCGCTGATCGACTCGATGTTCACCGAGGAGACCGCGCCCACGTGCCCGAGGTCCACGTCCTCGCCGTCCACCACGGTGCCGCGGCGGGTGGCGGTGAACAGGCGCGCGTCCTCCCCGGACATCCCGATGGCGAAGGGCCCGTGCTGGTTGATCAGCCCCACCAGCTCGCGACCCACCTGGCCCACCAGGACCATGCGGGCGATGTCCATCGTCTCGGCGTCGGTGACGCGCAGCCCGCCGCGGAAGGTGGACTCCTTGCCCACCCGCTCGAGCATCGCGTTGATCTGCGGCCCGCCGCCGTGCACCACGACCACATGGATGCCGGCCAGGCGCATGAACACGATGTCGGCCGCGAAGCCGCGGCGCAGCTCGTCGTCGACCATCGCGTTGCCGCCGTACTTCACCACCACGATCCTGCCGCGGAAGCGCTGCATCCACGGCATCGCCTCGATGAGCACACCGGACTTCTCGCGCGCCTCGGTGCGGGCCGCGTCGAGCTGCGCGAGCGGGTTCTTGCCCACGCGCGGGGTCTCGGCCGGCGGGGCGCCCTCGGGGGTCGGGGCGGTCTGGTCAGGGCTCATGAGGAGTAGGCGCTGTTCTCTTCGACGTAGTCGTGGGTGAGGTCGTTGGTCCAGATGTCCCCGGTGGCGGTGCCGGCGCCGAGGTCCACCTCGATGAGGGTCTCGCGCGGGGTCATGTCCACCTCGGAGCGGTCGCGGTGGGCACCGCCGCCGCGGCACACCTCCACGCCGTTGACGTGCACGGAGAGTTCAGCGACGTCGAACGGGGCGATCGCCTCGGGCACGCAGCCGGCGGCCGCGACGATCCGGCCCCAGTTGGGGTCGTTGCCGAACACGGCGGCCTTGACCAGGTTGGAGCGGGCGATCTCCCGGGCCACGGCGAGCGCGGCCTGCTCCGTGCTCGCGGCGCGGACCACCACGTGCACGTCGTGGCTGGCGCCCTCGGCGTCGGCGACGAGCTGGCGGGCGAGGTCCGCGCTGACGACGCGCACCGCCTCGGTGAGCTCCTCGAGCGAGGGCGCGATCCCGGAGGCGCCGGAGGCGAGCAGCAGCACCGTGTCGTTGGTGGACATGCAGGCGTCGGAGTCCACCCGGTCGAAGGTGGTGGCGGTCGCGGCGCGCAGCGCGGCCTCCGCCGTGGCGGCGTCGACGTCGGCATCGGTGGTGAGCACCACCAGCATGGTCGCGAGCTGCGGGGCGAGCATCCCGGCGCCCTTGGCGATCCCGCCCACCACCACGCCGGAGGCGGTGGTGGCCTCGGCGGTCTTGGGCACCGTGTCGGTGGTCATGATCGCGCGGGCGGCGGACTCGTCGGCCTGCGTTCCGGCGTCGAGCCCGGCGACGGCGGCGGTGGCGCCGGCCAGCAGCGGCTCCATCGGCAGCCGCTCCCCGATCAGTCCGGTGGAGCACACCAGCACGTCCTGGGCGTCCACGGCGAGCTCCGCGGCGAGGTGCTCGGCCGTGCGGTGGGTGTCGGCGAAGCCCTCGGGGCCGGTGCAGGCGTTGGCGCCGCCGGAGTTGAGGATCACGGCGCGGGCGCGGCCGTCGGCCACGGCCTGGCGCGACCAGAGCACGGGGGCGGCCTGGACGCGGTTGGCGGTGAACACGGCGGCGGCGGTGTCGCGGGGGCCGTCGTTGAGGACGACGGCGAGGTCCGGGGCGCCGCTGGCCTTGAGACCGGCGGCGAGGCCGACGGCGCGGAAGCCACGGGGGCGGGTGATCGACACGGGGGCTCCTGAGAGTGAGAGCGGGTGGGAGGTGCGGCGCCGACGGGGGCGTCGACGGGGCGGGGGCGCGGTCGGCGCCGTGCGGGCGGCCGGGCCGACGGGACCGTCAGGGGGCGAGCGCGGTGCGGGTGAGCCCGGTGGTCTCCGGCAGACCCAGCGCCAGGTTCAGCGACTGCAGCGCCGCCCCGGCGGTGCCCTTGACGAGGTTGTCGAGAGCGGAGATCACGGTGGCCTGGCCGCTGCGTCGATCCACGGCGGCACCGATGCGCAGCGTGTTCGCCCCGGTCACCTCGCCGGTGGTGGGGAACGCTCCCTCGGGCAGGACGGTGACGAAGTGCTCCTCGGCGTAGTCGCGCTGCAGGGCGTCGAGCAGGTCGCCGGTGGTGGTGCCCTCCGCCACGCGGGCGGTGCACACGGCGAGGATGCCGCGGCTCATCGGCACCAACACCGGGGTGAAGGTGAGGCGCTGGCCGTCCGTGCCGGTGGCGCGGCGGAGGTTCTGGAGCACCTCGGGCACGTGGCGGTGGGTGCCGCCCACGGCGTACGGGGACGCGCTGCCGGCGGCCTCGCTGAACAGCAGATGCTGCTTGGCGGCGCGCCCCGCGCCGGAGTAGCCGACGGGGAGCACGGCGTTCAGCGCGGCCGGGTCCACCAAGCCGGCGCGCACCACCGGCGCGAGGGCCAGGGAGACGGCGGTGGCGTTGCAGCCGGGCACGGCGATCTCGTGGGCGTCGCGCAGGAGGTCCCGCTGCCGGGTGCCGTCGGCGAGCGGCAGCTCGGGCATGCCGTAGGTCCAGGTGCCGGAGTGCTCGCTGCGGTAGTAGTCCTCCCAGTCCTGCGCGGACTCGAGCCGATGATCGGCGCCGAGGTCGAGCACGAGCACGCTCGGATCCTCGGCGCGCAGGGCGGCGGCGATCGCGCCGGACTGGCCGTGGGGCAGCGCGAGCACCACCACGTCGTGCCCGCGGAGGGTCTCGACGCTCGTCTCCTGCAGCACGGGGTCGTGGCCGAGGTCGATGTGCGGGGCGACCTCGCTGAGAGGCCTGCCGGCGCTGGAGTGCGCGGTGACGGTCGCGACCTCCACCCCGGGATGCCCGGCGAGCAGGCGGAGCGTCTCGCCGCCGGCGTAGCCGGAGGCGCCGACCACCGCGACGCGGGGGCGGCGCGACGCAGGATCAGACATGGTGCGGGCCGGGGATGCAGTGCTCGCGGACGTCATGCCGGAAGTATATACAGTGCGATGCATGAACAGCCAGCCGCAGGGGGAAACCGTCCATCCCGCGGACACGAGCCCGTCGCATCGTGGTGATGACCGGCTCCCGACCGGCCGCGACGCCGGTCCGGCGCCGACGAGCGCCCCTCGACCCGCGCGGCGCCGGCGCTCTCAGCGCCGCTGCGCGGCGCTGCCGTAGAGCGGCTCGGTGAAGGCGGAGACCAGCTCGGTCTGGTCACCGTCCTGGAGCTGGTACGTCACATAGGCGCCGCACCCCTCCTCCACGGTGCGCTCGGCCAGGGAGCGCACGATCTCCGGCGTGGCCCAGGCGGCGCTGAGATCGACGGCCGCCGCCCCGTACCGCTCGCGCGGCAGGCCGGGCACGTCGTAGTAGCGGAAGCTGCCGTAGTAGGGGTTCCACGCGTAGTCGAGCAGATCGCCCGCGCGCACTCCGTCGAGCTCGAGGTGCTCGGCCGAGGGGCCGATCACGTAGAAAGTGAGCAGCCGGTTGGGCAGGCGCTTGCGCAGGGACTGCAGGAGGTGCACGAAGGAGTGCTCGTTGGGCTGCGCCGTGCCGTTCTCGCCGTACTTCGCCCATTCGTCGTCGAGGTCCACACCGTCCAGGCCGTAGCGGCGCACGAGGGTGGAGACCTCGAGGGCGAAGGCGTCCGCCGCGGCGGCGTCGGGGAAGTTCGCGAACCCGGCGCCCTGGTGGTTGCCGAGCACGGAGAGGAGCACCTTGATGCCCTTCTCCTGCAGCGGGCGAACGTAGGTGTCCACGTTGTCGAGCACGTGCTGCACGTTCTCGTTGCAGTGCAGGTAGGCCCGCTCGCCGTCGTAGTTGATGTTCGCGGCGAAGATGATCGCGATGTCGTAGGCCGCGGAGCCGTCCTCGAGGAGGTAGTCCCCGACATTGAGGATCGAGGTGTCGTTGACCTCGATGTAGGCGATCGAGGCGATGCGGTCGCCGCGTCGCGCGGGTTCGGCGGCGGCGGGGCCGGCGACCGCGCTCGCGGCGACGCCACCGGCGGCGATGCCGCCGAGGCCGGCGATAAGGGTCCTGCGGGAGACGGTGGTCATGTCATGTCCTCCTGGAGCCTGGCACCCGGTGCGTCGGGCGACCGGCGCCACGATGCGCCGGCGCGACGACACTAGACACTTAAGCGCATTAGTGCAAGGCATCACGACACGACGGGGCGGGAACGATGAGGCCGGCCCCGCGGGCGACGGGCTCCTCCTGCGAGAGGCCCGCCGGCCCGGGACTCCGCGCTCCGCCGACCGGGACTCCGCGCGCCGCCCTGTCCGGAGCGGAGCGCGGAGCCGGTGCTCAGGCCCGCAGCACGCCGCCCACGGCGGACTCCACCGCGGCGATGATGCCCGTGCGGGTCGCACCGATCTGCTCGGCGGTGAGGGTGGCCTCGGGCGAGCGGAGCTTCACGGCGTAGGCCAGGGACTTCTTCCCCTCGCCGATCTGCTCGCCGGTGAACACGTCGAAGAGGTGGACGCTCTCCGCGAGATCGCCGGCGCCCACGAGGATCGCGGCCTCGACCGCGCTCGCGGGCACGGAGTCCTCGACCACGAAGGCGAAGTCCTCCTTCGCCGGCGGATAGGTCGGCACCGGCTCGGCGCGGACCACGGCCGGGGCCGCGGCGATCACGGCCTCGAGGTCGAGCTCGAACGCGGCGGTGCGCGCCGGGAGCGAGAACTCCTTGAGCACGGAGGGGTGCAGCTCGCCGGCCGCACCCACCACGATGCTCTCGCCGTCGGCCGCGAGGACGCGCAGCTCCCCGGCGCGGCCGGGGTGGAAGGGCGCCCGCTCGATCTGGCGCACCTCCAGCGCGGCGCCGACGGCCGCGGCCGCACGGCGTGCCATCTCGAAGGCATCGGCCCAGCCCCACGGGCCGGGATCACCCTGCCACGAGTCGGGGCCGGAGGCGCCGCCGAGCACGGCGGCGAGCGCGGTGGTCTGCGCGGGCAGCGCGGCCTCGATCTCCGCGAGCTCCGCCTCGGAGGGGCGCTCGGCCGGGGCGGGCACGGGCGCCGCCATCGCTGCCTCGGAGGCCAGGAACACGGAGCCGCGCTGGAAGATCGCCACGGACTCCTCGCCGCGGCCCAGGTTCCGCTTCGCGACGGGCAGGAGGCTCTGCAGCAGCGCGGTGCGCAGCAGCGGCTCGTCCTCGGCGAGCGGGTTCAGCACGCGCACGGCATCGCGGCGCGCGTCGCCGGTCTCGTAGCGCAGCGCGTCATGGATCGACGGGGCGACGAACGGGGCGGAGTTCACCTCGGTGAGCCCGGCCTCGGCCAGCGCCCGTCGGGCCGCGCGGCGGGCGCGCTGGGCGACGGTGAGCCCGCGCCCGCCGGGCGCCGTCGGCAGCTCGGAGGGGATCTCCGCGTAGCCGACCAGGCGCGCGATCTCCTCGACGAGGTCCTCGCGGATCGTCAGGTCGGGGCGCCAGGACGGCGGGGTGACGCGCAGAGCGTCCTCGCCCTCGCGCTCGACGGTGCAGCCGATCGCCTCGAGGGAGTCGATGACCTGCGCGTCGGTGTACGCGATGCCGACGACCCGCTCCGCATCACGCAGCCCGATCACGACCGGCGCGGGTGCGGTGACCGAGCCCTCGTCGGTGACGTGGGCGGAGACCTGGCCGCCGCCGTGCTCGACGATCAGCTGGGCGGCGCGGTGCGCGGCGATCAGCGGGAGCTGCGGGTCCACGCCGCGCTCGAAGCGCTTGGACGCCTCGGAGGGCAGGCGGTGACGGCGCGCCGTGCGGGCCACGGTGACGGGGTCGAAGGTCGCGGCCTCGAGCACGATGTCGGTCGTGGTCCCGGAGACCTCCGTGTCCTCGCCGCCCATGACGCCGGCGAGGCCGAGCACGCGATCGCCCGCGCCGCCGGCGTCGGTGATGAGCAGATCCGCGGGATCGAGCGTCCGGGTGACGTCGTCGAGGGTGGTGAGCGTCTCGCCCGTGCGGGCGCGGCGCACGGTGATGGGGCCTTCGAGCTTCGCGGCGTCGTAGGCGTGCAGCGGCTGGCCGAGGTCGAGCATCACGTAGTTGGTGACGTCGACGATCAGCGAGATCGGGCGCATCCCGGCGAGCGTGAGGCGGCGCGCCATCCAGCGCGGGGTCTGCGCGGCGGGGTCCACACCGGTGACGCCGAGGGCGACGAAGCGGCGGCAGCCGGCCTCGTCCTCGAGGCGCACCCCGACCTCGCCACCGGCCTGCGCCGTGGTCTCGACGGTGGCGGCCGGATCGGTGTAGGCGGCGCCGGTCGCGTGGGAGTACTCGCGTGCCACGCCCCGCATGGAGAAGCAGTAGCCGCGGTCCGGGGTCACGTTGATCTCGACGACCTCGTCCGCCAGGCCCAGCAGCGCGATCGCGTCATCGCCGGGCTCGGCGGCCAGGCCCGTCGCGTGGCCGCGGCCCAGCACGATGATGCCGTCCTCGCCCTCGGGGTCCGGGCCCAGGCCCAGCTCCTCGCCGGAGCAGATCATGCCGTCGGAGGTGTGGCCGTAGGTCTTCCGCGCGGCGATCGCGAAGTCGCCGGGCAGCACGGTGCCGGGCAGGGAGACGACCACGAGGTCCCCCTCGACGAAGTTGTGCGCGCCGCAGATGATGCCGCGGCTGGGGCGCTCCTCGCCGGGCTGCGGATCCTTCGGGTCGTCGGCATCCTCGTTGTGCTCGGGGCCGACGTCCACGCGCACCCAGTTGATGGTCTTGCCGTTCTTCTGCGGCTCCTTCACGAGCTCGAGCACGCGGCCGACGACCAGCGGGCCGGTCACCTGCGCGCCGAAGATCGCCTCCTCCTCGAGCCCGAGGCGGGAGAGATCGGTGGCAACCTCGAGCGCGCTCGCGGTCGAGGGCAGCTCGACGTGCTCGCCGAGCCAGGTCAGGGGAATGCGCGGCATCTCAGATCTCCGTCCCGTAGTGCTGGGAGAAGCGGACGTCGCCCTCCACCATGTCCCGCATGTCCGCCACGCCGTTGCGCAGCATGAGGATGCGCTCGATCCCGAGGCCGAAGGCGAAGCCCTGGTACTCCTCGGGGTCCACCCCGGCGGCGCGCAGCACGTTCGGATGGACCATGCCGCAGCCGCCCATCTCGATCCAGCCGGTGCCGCCGCAGACGCGGCACTCCAGGTCCGCGTCGTGCTCCAGGCCCAGGCGGGCGTCGCAAGCGAAGCAGCGGAAGTCCATCTCGGCGCTCGGCTCGGTGAAGGGGAAGTGGTTGGGGCGCAGGCGGGTGATCGGCGCGCCGCCGAAGAGGTGCGCGGCGAGCGCGTCGAGAGTCCCCACGAGGTTCGCCATCGTGAGGCCCTTGTCGATCGCGAGGCCCTCGACCTGGTTGAACATCGGCGAGTGGGTCGCGTCCATCTCATCGGCCCGGTAGACGGTGCCGGGGCAGGCGACGTACAGGGGCGCGCCGCGCTCGAGCATCGCGCGGATCTGCACCGGGGAGGTCTGGGTGCGCAGCAGCATCCCGGAGTCCTCGGGCGCGAGGTAGAGGGTGTCCTGCAGGGAACGGGAGGGGTGGTCCTCGTCCGCGTTCAGCGCATCGAAGTTCAGCCAGGCGGACTCGGCCTCGGGGCCCTCGGCGATCTCCCAGCCGATCCCGACGAAGAAGTCCTCGATCCGCTCGGTGAGGGTCCACAGCGGGTGCGCGGCGCCGCGCGGCCGACGGTCCGCGGGGAGGGTGACGTCCACGGTCTCGGCGGCCAGCGCCGCCTCCTCCTCGGCGGCGGCGAGCTCGGCCTGGCGGGCGGCGAGCTCCTTCTGCACCCGGCCCTTGCCCTGGCCGACGAGCTTGCCGGCGGCGGCCTTCTGCTCCTTGGGCAGGTCCTTGATGGCACGGTTGGCGCCGGTGAGCACGCTCGCATCGCCGACGTGGGCGATGCGCACCTGCTTGAGCTCGTCGGTGGAGGCGGCCGCGGCGATCGCGGCGAGGGCGGCGTCGACGGCGGCGGTGATCGCCTGCTCGTCGATCGCGGACGCGCCGGGCGCGGGTGATGTCTCGGACACGGGGTTCGCTTTCGTCCGTCGGGTGGGGAGGGGCCCGGTCTCGAGCCCGGGCACCGCGGACCATTGTAGGAGGAGCATGGCCGCGAGCCGCCGATGGAGTCGATAGGCTGGTCACGTCCCACACACCGTTGAAGGAGCACTTCATGCCCACCACCGTGAAGGGCGTCGTCGCCCTCGCCGAGAAGCAGCCCGCCGAGCTGGTCGACATCGTGATCCCCGATCCGGGGCCGCACGACGTCGTCGTCGACATCGAGGCGACCGGTGTGTGCCACACCGACCTCGCCTACCGCGACGGCGGCATCAACGACGAGTTCCCGTTCCTGCTGGGCCACGAATCCGCCGGCCGCGTCTCCGTGATCGGCGAGTCCGTCACCCACGTGCAGGTGGGCGACTACGTGGTGCTGAACTGGCGCGCCGTGTGCGGCGAGTGCCGCGCCTGCAAGAAGGGTGTGCAGCAGTACTGCTTCGACACCCACAACGCCTCGCAGCCCATGACCCTCACCGACGGCACCGCGCTCACCGCCGCCCTCGGCATCGGCTCCTTCGCGGAGAAGACCCTGGTCCACGAGGGCCAGTGCACGAAGGTCTCCGAGGACGCCCCGGCCGAGGTCGCGGGCCTGCTGGGCTGCGGCGTGATGGCCGGCATCGGCGCCTCGCTCAACACCGGCCAGGTGCAGCGCGGCGAGTCCCTCGCCGTGATCGGCCTGGGCGGTGTGGGCTGCGCCGCGATCGCGGGCGCGACGCTCGCCGGTGCCACCACCATCATCGGCCTGGACGTGGACGAGAAGAAGCTCGCCGCCGCGAAGGACCTCGGCGCCACCCACACGGTGCACACCGCGGGGATGTCCCCGCAGGAGGTGGCGGAAAAGGTGCAGGAGCTCACCGGCGGGTTCGGCGCGGACGTGGTCGTGGACGCCGTGGGCATTCCGCAGACCTACGAGACCGCGTTCTACGCCCGCGACCTCGCCGGGCGCGTGGTGCTGGTGGGCGTGCCGCGCCCGGGCGTGGAGCTCACGCTGCCGCTGCTGGACGTGTTCGGCCGCGGCGGGGCGCTGAAGTCCTCCTGGTACGGCGATTGCCTGCCCGAGCGGGACTTCCCCTACCTGATCGACCTGTTCCTGCAGGGCCGCCTGCCGCTGGACCGCTTCGTCACCGGCCGCACCGATCTCGCCGGCACCGACGCGGCGCTGTCCTCGCTGCACGAGGGCGACATCCTGCGCACCGTGGTGGAGGTGGCCAAGTGACCGCGCGACTGGACCATGCCGTGACCTCCGGCACCTTCTCGCTGGACGGCGAGACCCACGAGGTGGAGAACAACGTGTGGGTGCTGGGCGACGACGAGCAGTGCGTCGTTTTCGACGCCCCGCACGACGTCGAGAAGGTCGAGGAGCTCGTGGGCGACCGCGAGTGCGTGGGCATCCTGCTCACCCACGCGCACGACGACCACGTGCGCTTCGCGCCGGAACTCTCCGAGGCGCTCGAGGCGCCGATCCTGCTCAACCCCGCCGACCGCGAGGTCTGGCAGCTCACCCACGGGGATCTTCCCTGGGACGACGACGTGGCCGACGGGGACATGTTCACGATCGCCGGCGTGGACCTCGAGGCGCTGCACACCCCGGGCCACTCCCCCGGCTCCACCTGCTACTACTCCGAGGAGCTGGGGGCCGTGTTCACCGGCGACACCCTGTTCCAGGGCGGGCCCGGGGCGACTGGACGCTCCTTCTCCTCGCGGGAGAGCATCGAGGAGTCCGTGCGGGAGCGGCTGTTCGCGCTGCCGGAGGACACGGTGGTGCACACCGGCCACGGCCCGGACACCACCATCGGCACCGAGAAGCGGGCGGCGCAGGGCGACTGGCTCTGAGCCCTCGCACCCCCGCGATCCCCGCCGCACCCGGTCCCGGGCTGCGGCGGGGATCGTCGCGTTCAGGGCCCGCTGCGCGGCGTGTCGTTCGCGGAGCCCTCGGGATCGCTCGACGTCGCTGCGGCCTCCTCGGCGTCGTTCCCGCCCCCGCCCCGCAGGCTCGCCAGATACGCGTTGTACGCGGCGAGCTCGGCGCCGCCGTCCCGCTCCGCCTTGCGGTCGAACTGGCGGGCGCGACGGTCCTCGGACTTCATCCACAGCACGGCCACGATGATCGCGTAGCCCACGGTGGGCACCTCGGAGATCGCCCACATGATGGTGCCGCCGCGCTGCTGGATCAGCTCCAGGCGGTCCAGCGAGTACATGCCCAGCTCCAGGTACCAGTCCTGCGCCACGATCCAGGTCGCGGAGACCATCGCCACCCCGAAGAAGGCGTGGAACGCGAGAGTGACCAGCAGCGTGATCAGCTTCAGCACGGGGTTGATCGGTCGGGGCGCGGGGTCGATCCCGATCAGCACCCAGGCGAACAGGTAGCCGGAGGCCAGGAAGTGCACGGCCATCAGCACGTGCCCGAGGTGGTGGTACATCGCCATCTCGAACAGCGGCGAGAAGTAGAACAGGATCAGCGAGCCCACGAAGATCAGCCCTGCCACGGGCGGGCTGGAGATCACCCGCGAGTACCCCGAGTGCAGCGCCGCCAGCACCCATTCCCGGATCCCGCGGGAGCCGTCGGTGCGGGGAGCGACCGCGCGGGACAGCAGCGTGACCGGTGCGCCCAGCACCCACAGCGGCGGCACGATCATCATCATCGCCATGTGCTGGATCATGTGGGCGTCGAAGCGGAACTTGCCCCAGGCGGCGGCGGTCCCGTTCATCACCCACACGAACGCGGCCACGCCGGCGAGGAAGCAGGCGGTGCGCAGCCACGGCCAGGCGTCGCCGCGGCGGGTCAGGCGCACCACGCCGGCGGTGTAGGCGCCCGCCATCACCGCGGCCAGGGCGAGGGAGACCCAGTCCGGCTGGAACTCGGTGAACAGCGTGCTCGGGGAGAACGGCCGCTCCGGCGGGGCGAAGCCCACCAGGGACAGGGTCCGCAGCTCGCCCACGGCGGGGACGTCCTGCGGGACCGGCGGGGCGGTGCGGCCCAGCGCCACCGACGTGCCGATCACCAGCGCCATCACCAGTCCCTCGGTGGCCGCGAGGTGGCGGAACCGCACCCTGTCCCCCAGCCGCCGCCGCTGCAGCGCGCCGAGCATCGCGAGCGTCACCAGCCCGAGGGCCTTGACCAGCACCAGGCGTCCGTATCCGGTGGTGACCAGCTCGCCCCAGGAGTCCATCCGCATCAGCGCACTGAGCACACCGCTCAGCGCGAGGGCCGCCACGGCGGCGAGGGCCCAGGGCGAGAAGCGTCGGATCGCGGTCGCCGCCTGCTCCTGGGTCATCCAGGGGCCGAGCAGGAACAGCACCAGCAGCCCGCCCGCCCACACGGAGACCGCCACCAGGTGCACCGCCATCGCGTTGACGGCGTTGATGTGGTCCAGGCTCGCGCCGGCGTGCCCGGCCAGGCCCAGCGAGGCCGCGCCGATCCCGGCCAGGGCCAGCCCCCAGCAGGCGAGCACGGTGGAGCGGGCGAGCCCGTAGCAGGCGGCGGCGAGGCCGGCGAGCACGGCGATGCTGAGCTGGATCCGGCCCAGTTCGCCGGCCAGCGCCACCTGCCACACGTTCTGCGCGGTGCCGGCGCCGGTCGCCTCGAGGCCGCCCAGCGGGATCAGCGCGAGGGAGGCGAGCGCCCACAGCAGCGCGCCCGCGGCGGCCAGCCTCGCCGTGCGCCGGCGCAGCGGGTCCAGGGTGGTCACTTCGCGGCGTCCCGGCCCCGGCAGCAGCAGCGCCACGGTGCCGCCGGCCCCGATCGCGAGCAGCAGGCCCAGGTGGTGGAGGCTGCGCACCACGGGCAGGCCCCAGGTGACCAGCGGTGAGGCGGGGACCAGCTCGGACCGGGCGAGGGCGCCGGTGGCCGCGAGCCCTGTGAGGGCGGCGACCACGGTGAGCAGCAGGAGCAGCGGGACGGCGAGCGCGCTGGTGCGCCGGGCGAGATCGGTCATGCCTCGAGCCGTCGGCGGCGCAGGGTCTCGTACAGGCACACCGTCGCGGCGGTGTGGACGTTGAGGGATTCGGCGTGCCCGGCCAGCGGGATCCGCACGGCCAGCGGTGCGGCGGCGAGGGTGGCGTCGTCGAGCCCGTGGGCCTCGTTGCCGAGGATCCAGGCGAGGCGCGCGGGCAGCTCCGCGGTGAACAGCTCCGCCTCGGCGTAGCCGCTGGTCGCGGCGGCGGTGAGGGCGGCGTCGTGCAGGGCGGGCAGCACCTCCTCGATCGCGGCGCCGGTGAGCACCGGGAGGTGGAACAGGCTGCCGGCGGAGGCGCGCACGGCCTTCGGCGAGTAGGGGTCGGCACTGGTGCGGGTCAGCAGCACGAGATCGGCGCCGGCGGCGTCCGCGGTGCGCACCAGGGTGCCCACGTTGCCCGGGTCCCGCACCTCGTGCAGCACCACCACGGTGACCGGCCCGTCGGCGGGGAGGGCGCGCAGCGCAGTCGGCACCTGTGCGGGCTCCTCCGCGGGCAGGCGGCCGACGGCGACGGCGCCCTGCGGGGTGACCGGCGCGCCGCCGGCCGGCGGGGCGGTGCCGGCGTCGGCGTCCGCGCTCCGCGGTGCGGCGGGCCCGCTCTCCCGGACCAGGGCGCGCAAGATCTTCTCGTCGACCTCGCGCACCGGGAGGCGGTGCCGGGCGGCCAGTGAGGCCAGCTCCGGATGGGCCTCGCGGGCGCGTTCGGTGAGGAAGAGCTCGAGCGCCAGGTCGGGACGGTGCGTGAGCAGGGAACGCACCGCCTGCGGGCCCTCGATGCGGAACCGCCCCTGCTTGCGACGCGCGGAGCGCCCGGTCAGCGCCGCCACCTTCCGCACCCGCTCGGAGCGGGGGGAGGTGAGCGGGGACTGATCCGGGCGCTCGGACGCGTCTGTCATCGCTGCGATGTCAGCGATGTCAGGCCGCGGGGGCGTTGACGTCCTTGGGGAGGGCGTTCTTGGCGACCTCGACCAGGGCGGCGAATGCCGGCGCGTCGTTGACGGCGAGCTCGGCGAGCATGCGACGGTCCACCTCGACACCCGCCAGGCCCAGGCCCTGGATGAAGCGGTTGTAGGTCAGGCCGTTGGCGCGGGACGCAGCGTTGATGCGCTGGATCCAGAGCTGGCGGAAGTCGCCCTTGCGCTTCTTCCGGTCGCGGAAGTTGTAGGTCTGCGAGTGCAGCACCTGCTCCTTCGCCTTGCGGTACAGGCGGGAGCGCTGGCCGCGGTAGCCGCTGGCCTGCTCGAGGATTTCCCGACGCTTCTTCTGGGCGTTGACCGCCCGCTTCACGCGTGCCACGTGATTCTCCTTCGATCGTGAGTTCAGGGGCGCGGGAGCTGGGCTCCCGCGTGGGCGATCAGCGGCCCAGCAGCTTCTTCATGCGCTTGGCATCGGCCTTCGACACGTCGGTGTCGGAGCCCAGACGGCGCTTGCGGGTGGAGGACTTGTGCTCCAGCAGGTGGCGGGCGTTCGCCTTCTCGCGCATGAGCTTGCCCGAGCCGGTGACGCGGACGCGCTTCTTGGTACCCGAGTGGGTCTTGTTCTTCGGCATCTGCCTGTTCTCCTTCTGACGTTTCTCAGGACTCGGCGCCGGTCTCGGCCTCGCCGCCGGCGGACTGCTCGTCCTTGCCCCGGGCCGCAGCCTTCTCAGCATCGGTCTTGCGCTTGCGGGCCTCGGCCATGGCCTGGGCCTTCTTCTTGTGAGGCCCGAAGACCATCACCATGTTGCGGCCGTCCTGCCGCGGGTGGGACTCGACGAAGCCATAGTCCGCGACATCCTCGGCCATCCGCTGCAGCAGCTTGACACCGCGCTCCGGGCGGGACTGCTCACGCCCGCGGAAGCGGATGATGACCTTGACCTTGTCGCCGCCGTCGAGGAACTTCTCGACGTTGCGACGCTTGGTCTCGTAGTCGTGGGTGTCGATCTTCAGGCCCATCCGGATTTCCTTCTGGACCGTGTTCGCCTGGTTCTTGCGCGACTCACGGGCCTTCAGGTTGGCTTCGTACTTGTACTTGCCGTAGTCCATGAGACGAGCGACCGGCGGGTTCGCACCGGGGGCGACCTCGACCAGGTCGAGATCTGCTTCCTGGGCGAGACGCAGGGCGTCCTCGACCCGGACCTCGCCGACCTGCTCGCCGGCGGGCCCGACCAGGAGGACCTTCGGGACCCTGATCTGACCGTTGATGCGCTGTTCGCTGATGTTGGCTCCTCACCTTGGTTCGAGTCGGAAGACGACGAAGGCCCCCGCATGTCATGCGGAGGCCCCAAGGTGCATGCGCCGAAGCACCGAGCGGGCACGGCGGCCCGCTCGCCGTGCTCGCGCACGGCTGCGATACTGACCCGGCGGCCGGGGGCCGCAAGGTGGGAAGGGACTCCACTTGAGGAACGGATGACGAGGGTTCGACCTGTTCCAGTCGTCTATCCTAGCACCGGAGCGCCCGCCGTCCAGGTGATGTGCGTCGCGCTCGAGAGCGAGCAGCAGCGAGGAGTTCGGGTGGCAGGCGACCGTCACACGCCCGCGGGGGACGGCCCCGACGGGACGCGCGCAGCGGGCGACCCCGCACCACCGACCCCGGCCCCCGACATCACCGGCGCGGCCCACGCCTACGCCTACGGCACCCCCGACGGCGAGACCGATCGCGCCGCCTCGACCCCGGCCCCGTCGTCCGGCCCCTCCCCGGCGGAGACCGTGCCGGACGCTGCGGACGCGGCCGACGCGCCGCAGCCGTCGTCGGGCCTCACCGCGCCGCGGGCGATGCTGCGCCCGGTCCCCGAGGGGTTCCCCACGCCTCCGCCCCGGCCGGCCCGCCCGAACCGTCGGCCGGCACCTCCCGCCGCGGAGCCCCCCGCGCGGCGCCGCGGCCCGCTCGTCGTCGCGCTCACCGCGGCGGGGGCGCTGGCGCTGGCCGCGGTGATCGGCGGCGGGGTCCTCACCCTCCGCGCCCTCGACGACGCGGCGGAGCCCGCCGCGCCCGTCGCCACCGGCTCCCAGGACGGCACGGCCACGGGCCCCGGCGCCGTGGAGATCGGCGAGGTGACGGTCACCGAGGTGAGCACCGTGGTGGGGGTGCGCTCCGTGGGCAGCGGCGGCCTCGCCCTCGAGCCGGAGGGCGAGTTCGTGATCGTCGCCTTCACGGTGGAGAACCGCAGCGCGGACACCCTCCAGATCCCCCAGGGCATGGCCCTGGTGACCGCCGACGGCACCCACGGGGCGGACAGCGCCGCCACCAACGCCTACAGCGCCCAGAGCGTCCCGCGGGATCTGCTGGCCTCGGGCGAGTCCGGCAGCTTCCACGCCGTCTTCGACGTGCCCCTCGGCGCCGAGGTGACCGGGCTCGAGATCGATCTGGAGTCCCTCGGCGAGAGCGGCACCCTGCCCCTGGCGCCCTGACCGGCCCTCGCTCCGCCCGCGGAGCACACAGTCCCCGCGCACCGGCCCCGGCGCGCGCCCCTCGAAGGAGAACCATGACCGATCACCAGCACGATCCGCACCACGCCCACGACGCGCAGACGGCCGAGGAGGCCGCCGCCCAGCAGCTGCGGGACATCGCCGAGGTCTCCTCGGTGGAGATCATCACCTCCGCCTGCGTGCACCTGATGAGCGCGGCGGCGGTGAAGGTGGGGCTCGCGGAGGACGAGGAGACCGGGCAGTACCAGGACCTCGCCGAGGCGCGGAAGCTGATCACCGCGCTGGCGGGGCTGGTCACCGCCGCCGCGCCGGAGATCGGGAACGAGCACGCGCGGTCGCTGCGCGACGGCCTGCGCTCGCTGCAGCTGGCGTTCGCCGAGGCGCTGCCGTTCCCGGACGCCCCGGGCGAGGCCCCGGGCGAGAAGTACACCGGCCGCGTCTCCTGAGCGACGGCTCCTGCGCCGCCGCGGAGCGGCTCAGGAGCCGAGCACGAGCTTCAGCGAGCTGATCCGCTCGGCCACGAGCTGCTCGGCGCCGAGCCGGGTGGAGACCTCCTCCACCAGCGCCCGCACCTGGGGCGCGGTGAGGCCGGGGCGCAGCCGCAGGTGGAGGTCCACCTCGGCCCGCTCCCCCGCGCGGGCTTCGAGCGCGAGCACCTCGCCGGGGGCCTGCGCCGCCACCCTGTCCAGGGTCGCGGCCACCTCCGGGTCCTCGTGCGGCGGGATCCATTCACGGCCCTGGGCGAGCGCCCACAGCACCGAGCGGGGCAGCAGCACCGGCCCGCCCTCCTCCGCCGGGGCGGCGGGGTCGAGCAGCAGCGCGGTGCAGCCCTCCTGCACGGCGGCCTGCGCCGCCTGCGGGGCGATCACCGGCACCGGGCGCGCCGTCTGCTGCCAGGCGCTGAGCGCCGCGACGGAGGTGAACAGCGGCAGCACCGAGGTGCCGTCCGGGGCGGTGATCGACACCATCGCCATGTCCGCGCCGTTGTCGCCGGTGAGCCCGTGCGCGGTGGTGCCCGTCTCCGTGGCCACGGCCATGATCGGCACCAGTACCCGCGCGGTGGTCAGCGCCGCGACCAGTCGGCGCCGGTGGGGGTCCTCCCCCGCGTGGTGCGCCGCCAGGGCGGCGGCGACCTCGGCCGGGGCGGTGCCGTCGTCCCCCGGGAAGGGGCTCACGGTGTAGTCGCGCCCCTCCCAGGTCACGCCGGCGGTGTCGGTGAGCGGGGACTTCTCGCGGAAGTGGGCGGGCAGGGCCCGGTGGGCCCCGCTCGCCGGATCGTCCTGCGGGGAGGTCATGGACGTCCCGCGACGTCGAGCGCCTCGCCCATCGTGAAGGCGCGGGCGTACAGGGCCTTGCCCACGATCGCGCCCTCGACGCCGACGGGCACCAGCTCGCGCAGGGCGCGCAGGTCCTCGAGCGAGGAGATGCCGCCGGAGGCGACCACCTTCGCGTCGGTGCGGGAGCACACCTCGCGCAGCAGCTCCAGGTTGGGGCCGCGCAGGGTGCCGTCCTTGGTGACGTCGGTGACCACGTAGCGCTGGCAGCCGGCGTCGTCCAGCCGCTCGAGGGTCTCCCACAGGTCGCCGCCCTCACGGGTCCAGCCGCGGGCGGCGAGGGTGGTGCCGCGCACGTCCAGGCCCACGGCGATGCGGTCGCCGTGCTCGGCGAGCACCTCGGCGGTCCACTCCGGGTTCTCCAGCGCCGCGGTGCCCAGGTTCACGCGCCGGCAGCCGGTGGCGAGCGCCGAGGCGAGCGAGACGTCGTCGCGGATACCGCCGGAGAGCTCCACGTTCATGTCCACGGCGGCGACCACCTCGGACAGCAGCGAGGAGTTGGAGCCGCGGCCGAAGGCGGCATCGAGATCCACCAGGTGCAGCCAGCTCGCGCCGCCCTCCTGGAAGGTGAGCGCGGCCTCGAGCGGCGCGCCGTAGGCGGTCTCGGAGCCGGCCTCGCCCTGGACGAGGCGGACGGCCTGGCCGCCCTGCACGTCGACGGCGGGCAGCAGCTCGAGCACGGGTGCGGTCATTCGGGGTGCCTCCTGGAAGCGGTGGTGCGGGCGGGTGCCCGACGGGGGTGACTTGGGGTGCCGCGCCCTGCGGGGCGGGCGGCGGGTGGGCGCTCAGCCCGTCTGCAGGCGCCAGATCGAGATGCCGAAGCAGGCCAGGCCCAGCAGCAGCAGGCCCAGGGAGGACCACCACGGCTTCCTGGCGCGGAAGAACGACCACGAGCCGCCGATCAGCATCCCGCCCACGAACAGCATCAGCCAGGCCACGATCACGGGGCGTCCTCCTGGGCGTACCGCGGCAGGGTGCGCAGCCAGTTGGTCAGCAGCGCCGCACCGGCCGCGCCGGACTTCTCGGGGTGGAACTGGGTGGCGCACAGGGCGCCGTTCTCGACCGCGGCGATGAACCGGTCGCCGCCGTGCTCGGCCCAGGTCACCAGCGGCGGCGTCATCGGGCCGATGGCCTCCATCTCCCAGCGCCGCGCGGCGTAGGAGTGGACGAAGTAGAACCGCTCGGCGTCGACGCCGTCGAAGAGGGCCGAGCCCTCCGGGACCTCGACGGTGTTCCATCCCATGTGGGGGACGATCTCCGCCTGCAGGCGGGTCACGGCGCCCGGCCACTGGGCGAGACCGTCGGTCCGCTCGCCGTGCTCGTCGCCGGTGTCGAACATGACCTGCAGGCCCACGCAGATCCCCAGCACCGGGCGGCCGCCGGCGAGGCGGCGCTCCACCAGCCGGTCCCCGCCCACGGCGCGGATCTGGGCGGCGGTGGCGGCGAAGGCGCCCACCCCCGGGACCACCAGGCCGTCGGCGGCCAGGGCCTTCTCGCGGTCCGCGGTCAGCTCCACCTCGGCGCCGGCGGCCTCGAGGGCGCGCACCACCGAGCGCACGTTGCCGGAGCCGTGGTCGAGGACCACCACGCGCGGCGCGCGCTGCGCGGCGTCCGCCCCCGGGGCCGATCCCGCCGTCACTTCCGCTTCTTCCCGGAGGCGATCCACTCCAGCGCCTCCGCCCGGGTGAGCGCGGAGGGGTCCAGGCCCTCACCCAGCTCGGCGAGATCGGTGGCGCCCAGCAGCAGCTCCTCGACGACGTCGTCCACCGCGCCCAGGACGATCGCGGGCGAGATGTCCTCGCCGCGCTCGCCGTTCTTGTAGCGGGTGGCGGTCATGCGGTCGCCGCGGCGCCAGAACAGCACGATGCCGTTGCGCTGCAGGGCCGCGGAGGTGATCGCCGCGAGGTCATGTGCGGCCGTCTCGGCGTGCGGGCCCACGGCGATCGCGCCGGTGCCGGTGTCGAGGGTGCGGGTGCCGGTGGGGATGTCGATGCCGTCGGTGCGGGCCTCGCGCCCCAGGCGGATCACGCCGGCGAGCGCCTTCGCGGTCACCACGGAGGTGGCGACCACGGCGACGGCCGGCTCCTGCTCCTCGCCGGCGTCCTCGGTGAGCACGTCCTCCACGGTGAGCGGGGCGTCGTCGAGGGTGAGCCCCTCGGTGAGGCGCGCGAACTCCGCGTCGATGTCATCGGCGGGACGGCCGGTGCCGTCAGGGTCTCCGGGCCCGTCCTGGCGGGGCTCCTCGGGGTCGACGGTGCTCACAGTGCTCCCTTGGTCGAGGGGACGTCGAGGACGCGGTCATCGTAGGCGCAGGCGGCGCGGAGCGCACGGGCGAGCGCCTTGAACTGCGCTTCGACCACGTGGTGCGGGTCGCGGCCCGCGAGCAGGCGGATGTGGAGGCAGATCGCGGCGTGGTGGGCGATCGACTCGAACACGTGCCGGGTGAGCGAGCCGGTGAAGTGCCCGCCGATCAGGTGCAGCGCCTGCGCCTCGCTCTCCCCGGTGTGGACGCAGTAGGGCCGGCCGGAGAGGTCCACGACGGCCTGGGCGAGGGACTCGTCCAGCGGGACCATCGCGTCGCCGAAGCGGGCGATGCCCTTCTTGTCCCCGAGCGCCTGGCGCAGGGCCTGACCCAGCACGATGGCGGTGTCCTCGACGGTGTGGTGGGCGTCGATGTCGATGTCCCCCGTCGCCTTCACGGTGAGGTCGAAGCGGGCGTGGGTGCCGAGGGCCGTGAGCATGTGGTCGAAGAACGGCACGGTGGTGGAGATGTCCACCTGGCCGGTGCCGTCCACGTCGAGCGTGACCTCGACGGAGGACTCCCGGGTGGTGCGGGAGAGGGTGGCGGTGCGCGGCGGACGCGCGGGAGCGGTGGTCATCGGGGGTCTGCCTCCTCGAGGGCGGTGCGGAATGCGGCGTTGTCCTCCGGGGTGCCGACGCTGACGCGCAGCCAGCCGGCGGGCCCCACGGCGCGGATCAGCACCCCGCGCTCCAGGAGGGCCTGGAACACGTCGTCGCGATCGGCGAAGGCACGGAAGAGGACGAAGTTGGCGTCGGACGGCGCGACCTCGTGGCCGCGCCCGGCGAGATGGGCGGCGAGCGCGTCGCGCTCGGAGCGCAGCAGCGCCACGCGCCCCAGCAGCTCCTCGCGGTGGGCGAGGGCGGTGCGGGCCACGGCCTGCGTGACGGCGGAGAGGTGATAGGGCAGGCGCACCACGCGCACGGCGTCGACGATCGCGGGGTCCGCGACGAGATAGCCGAGCCGCGCGCCGGCGAGCGCGAAGGCCTTGGACATGGTGCGGGTGACGACGAGGTTCGGGTGCACGTCCAGCAGGCTGAGCGCGCTGGGCACCCCGTCGCGGCGGAACTCGCCGTAGGCCTCGTCGACCACCAGCATCCCGCGCGTCGGGGCGAGGGCGCGCGCGGCCGCCTCGACCACGTCGAGCCCCAGCGCGGTGCCGGTGGGGTTGTTCGGCGAGGTGAGCACCACGATCGCCGGGGTGTGCTCGGCGATCGCGGCGGTGACCATCTCGGCGGTGAGCGCGAAGTCGGGGCCGGGGCCGCGCTCGGCGGTGACCCAGGCGGTGTAGGTGTCGCGTGCGTACTCGGGGTACATGGAGTAGTGCGGGGTGAAGCCGAGCGCGGTGCGGCCGGGCCCGCCGTAGGCGAGCAGCAGCTGGTGCATGATCTCGTTCGAGCCGTTCGCCGCCCACACGGCCTCCGCCGCCGGGGCGGGCACGGAGGACTCCTCGGCGAGGAACTGGCCGAGCTCGCGGCGCAGGTCCAGCGCCTCGCGGTCCGGGTAACGGTGCAGCCCGGTCGCGGCCTCGGAGGCCGCACTCCCGATCGCGGCGGCGAGCTCCGGCGAGGGGCCGAAGGGGTTCTCGTTCACGTTCAGCGCATGCGCGACCTCGAGCTGGGGGGCGCCGTAGGGGGCCTCCCCCACGATGCCGTCCCGGGGGACGGGCAGCGCGGAGGGCTCGGGGGCCGAGGGGGTGTTCGCGGGCATGGCCTCCATGCTAGTTCGCCTGGCCGGGCCGCGATCGCGCCGTCCACCCCGCGGGGCACATGTCACCGGGTCGTGCGGATCACCCCGGGCCTCGACGGGACGTCCAGGGGCGCCGTCTACTGTGGAGGGATGTTCCGCTCCCTCGGTGCCCTGGTGGGCGATCTGCTGGTCGTGCTGCTCTTCGTCGCGATCGGCTTCCTCCAGCACGGCACGCCGCTGACCTCGATGAACCTGTTCCTGGTGGGGTGGCCGTTCGCCGTCGGCACCCTGCTGGGCCATCTCGCGATCCGCGCCTGGCGCGCCCCGTTCCGGCTCTGGCCGCACGGGGTGTTCGTGTGGGCGATCACGCTGGCGACCGGGATGGCGGTGCGCACCCTGTTCGGGGCGGGGACCGAGGTCTCCTTCGTGATCGTCACCGCGATCGTGACCGCCGTGGGCATGCTCGGCTGGCGGGCCGTGGCGCTGTTCTTCACCCGCGGCGAGCGCACGACGGCACGGATCGAGGTCGCCACCGAGCCCCCACGAGGAGACGACACTGCCCGCTGACCCTGCTCGGACAGCACCCCTCCGCGATTCGCGCGCCCTATGAGGTGATAGTGATGACCGGCTCAGGAAACATCAGGACGGCGACCATCCGGTGAGGGGAGTCTGAAGTGTGCACGCGCTGCGCAGCCGTCCACGGGGAGTACCTCGTCGACACGGGCGACCCGATAGTCAACGCGACGATGCCTCAAGAGCAGGTCGACGTCGAAGGATCAGGAATGATCCACTTCAGGGTCAAGGCCCCTGGACCCGATCCTTCCACCACCCTCGTCACCTCCCTGGGCACCGCACTATGGTGGATCGAGCCGGAGATCGACACCGATCACCGTCTCGTGTTGCTCACCCTGCTCAGCCCCTCGTGGTACCTGGGCCGAGGTCATGTGCGGACCCGCTTGGAACGCCTCGATGCCTCCGGACCGGACGCCGCCCACGGCCCAGGCGAACGGTGGAGGGTGCACATCGACCCCTCATCCGTCGAAGGTCCCCCGGCGCGTCCCAAGGTCGGGGTGGATGACCTCCCTCCACGCAGAGGCAGATCCCGAAACGGTGAGGTCGAGGTCGACCTCGAGTACGGCGACGATGGCCGAGCACTCGGGTTCGATCTGAAGATCGCACCTCCCTCCGGCCATCACACCCACCTGTGATCGCGCCGCCCAGATCCCCGCTCAGTCACAAGGCCGCGCCTCGAGTTCGAGCCCGTGCCCGTAGGGGTAGAGCGGATCCTCGGTCCCGCCGGGCACGTCCTCGGGGGCGCTGCGCACCGCCGCCATCGAGCGCGGCAGGTCCAGCGGGAGCCGGCCCTGGGCGGGGATCCGCCCGGTGAGCGCATCGGTCCAGGCCGTGCCGGAGACCCCGAAGGTGCCGGTGAGGGCGTCGACGACAGGCGCGATGTCGGTGAGCACCGCGGCGCGGTCCAGATCCACGTCCAGCACCAGCGGGCACGCCGCCCGGATCCGCGCGAGCCGGTGCGCGAGCCCGGGCGGGTAGGCGAGATCGCCCTGGCGGAACCAGGCCTCGAGGAAGAGGTCGTCGCGCGGCTGGAAGGGGGCGCCGATCCGCACCAGCGCGAGGTCCGCGTCCTCGGGACGCGCCACTTGCTCGCCGAGCGCGGCGACGACCTCCTCGGACAGCCCCTCGGCGTAGATCCGCCGGGGACGGCCCTCGCCCGTCGGCCGCAGCGGGATCAGGCCGCCGTCGTCGTGGAGCACCACGACGCTGCGGGCCTGCGCCTCGTGGCCGCGCCGGCGGTCCTCGTCCGTGCCGACGCTCGCGGCGGCCGCGGACTCGTCCACGTAGGGGTCGTCGAACAGTCCCAGCCGGAACTTCACCTGCAGCAGGCGCCGCGCGGAGTCGGTGATCCGCTCCTCGCTCACCACGCCCTCGCGCACGAGGTCCAGGAGCAGGTCCGTGCATTCCTCGCCGCCGAACTGGTCCGCGCCGGCCTCGAGGATCCGCGCCATCCGCTGGGAGGGGGTGAGCTCCTCGACGCCCCAGGCCCGGGCGGGCAGCACCTGCTCGCCCACGTGGTTGTCGTTGACCAGCTCCCAGTCGCTGAGGATCACGCCGTCGTAGCCGAGCTCGCCGCGCAGCAGCCCGGTGAGCATCTGGCGGTTGAAGCCGAAGCCCACCGCCTCGATCTCCTCGCCGTCGCGCTCGAGGCCGACGGGCCTGCCGTAGTACGGCATGATCGCGTCGGTCCCCGCCTCGATCGCGGCGCGGAAGGGCAGCAGGTGCTCCTCGAAGCGACCGCCGGGGTAGACCTGGTCGCGCCCGTAGGGGAAGTGCGCGTCCTCCCCGTCCTTCTGCGGCCCCGCGCCGGGGAAGTGCTTGACGGTGGACTGCACCGACGGCTCGCCCTCCCCTCCGGCGAGACCGTCGAGCGCGGCGACGACGAGCCGCGCCGTGAGCTCCGGATCCTGGGAGAAGCACTCGCGCTGACGGGCCCAGCGCGGCTCGGTGGCGAGATCCGCGACGGGGTGGAGCCCGGCCCGGATCCCGACGGCCGTGTACTCGCGGCGCACCGTGTCCGCCCAGTCGCGCACGAGCTCCGGATCGCGCAGGGCGCCGAGGCCGAGCGGCTCGGGCCACAGGGAGAAGAACGAGGTGGCCCAGGCGGTGCCGGCGTTCTGCGCGCCGCCGTGCCGGGGATCGGTGGAGACCGTCACCGGGATGCCGTGCGGGGTGGTCTCGGCGAGCTCCTGGAGGCGGTTGTGCCAGCGGGCGGCGGCCTCGGCGCTCTCGAGGCCGTGCACATTGAAGTGCGTCATCAGCTTCTCGGCGACCACCGTGGTGGTCGGGGACTTCGAGATCGCGCCGGGGGTCTCCAGCAGCGCGCCGTCCTCCCCGGTCTCGATGACCGTGTGGAAGAGCAGCCCCGCCTTCTCCGCGAGGGAGAGCCGCGAAAGGAGGTCCTCGGTCCGCTCCGCGGGGGACAGACGCGGATCCTCGTAGGGGTCCATCACGCCGTTGCCGTTGAGGTCCCGGTAGCGGGTGCCGTCCTCGGCGAGGTCGAGCCGGGGCAGGGAGCGATCAGCCGTGGGCACCGAACACCTCCTGCGCGATGACGGGACGCAGCGCGGCGGCGACCTCGTCGGTGGCGAACCAGTCGTGCATCCGGCCCTCCAGCAGCACGTTCCCGAGCGCCCCCATGATCATCGACTGATCCAGGGAGAGGTGGCGCTCGGCCCGCACGCCGGTGCCGACGGCGACCGCGTCGTGGAAGCCGCCGGGCCCGTAGGCGCCGAGCTCCGTCTCGATGCGGCGCAGGTTCTCGGTGGCCTCCGCGGGCTCGTACTGCAGCGCGAGGGCGGCGGCGTGCGGGGTGACCACCCCGTCCAGGCCCTGCGGGTAGGGCTCCCCGGGCACCCAGTCGGTGCCGGCCGCGTCGGAGAAGTAGCCGACGGGGTTCAGCCCCAGGGCGTCCACCCCGTACTCGCGGTAGCCGGCGTGCGGGTCCGAGCTCGGGGAGAAGCCCCAGTAGCCGTACCCGGCCTCGTCCAGCCCGTGCTCCCGCTGGGCGCGCACGTGCAGCGGATGGTTCACACCCCAGCTGCGCGGGCCCCACTCCGCCTCGGGCACGAACAGGTCCGGCATCAGCTCCTCGAACATGGAGCCGCCCCAGCCGGGGACGATCTGCATGCCGCGGTAGGTGTGGGCGCCCTCGAACACGCGCACGCCCTCGTACTCGGCCCACTCCCCCACCGGCGGCATCTCCGGCCAGGTCCACTCCGGCGGGAAGGTGCGGAAGGTGGTGAAGTACGCACCGGCCGGGATCTGCCCCGTCATGATGCCCAGGTAGGTGACCATCCGAGCCTCGGAGACGGCGGTGTCGTAGTGGTGGCCCGAGTGGTACCAGACCTGCGCGCCGGGGATGTCGTGGTAGAGGTCGCGCAGCTCGGCGTCCTCTCGGCTCGGGTCCTCGACCCAGAACCCGCCGACGGTCTGCCCGGGCTGGGCGTCCACGTCCACGTCGAAGAACACGTCCCAGCGCATCGCGTCGAACAGCTGGCGGGCACGGCGCCGGTTCGAGGGATCGGCCTGGGCGACCAGATGCAGGGCCGCGCCCAGCCAGCCCATGTCCACGCTGGAGACGAAGGGGACCACGGGCGCGCCGGTGCCGGGCCAGGCGCGCACCACGGAGCCGTCGGTCTCGTCGTACCAGTTGTAGAACATTCCCGAGGGCTCGTGGTGCTCGAGGGTCTCGAGCGTCTCGAGCGTGCGGGCGATCCGCCGACGGGCATGCCCGGGGGTGAGCAGGCCCAGCTCGCGCGCGATCAGCGCGGACCACAGCGAGCCGCCGATGTTGGTGGGCGAGGTGTGGTGGGAGTACCCGGAGAGATCCGCCGGGATGTTGTCCGCGATCAGCCCGGTGCCGGGCACGGTCATCGCGTCCAGGCTGCGCCAGGTGTCGGCGGCCCAGCGGCGCAGCAGGGCCTCGTCGCCGCCCGAGGGGACCGGGGCGGCGGGCCCTCCCCCGCCCGGGGCCGCGGCGGCGGAGCCCGCGCCGGCCAGGGCGCCGGCGCCCAGCAGAGGGACGGTGAACAGGGTGCGTCGGGGAACGGTGTGCATGATGCCTCCTCGAGGCGTGGGTGGGGTGCGCCCACGGGGTGTGGGCGCCGGGCGATCACTTGATGCCGGTGGCGGAGATGCCCTGGATGAAGTACCGCTGGAAGAACAGGAAGACCACCAGGATCGGGAGCACGATCACGGTCGCGCCCGCGAGCAGCAGCCCGTAATCGGTCTGGTTCTGGCCGGTGGAGATGAGGGCCAGCGCGACCGGCAGGGTGTACGTCGACTCGCTCGAGGAGACCACCAGTGGCCACAGGAAGTTGTTCCAGGAGCCGAGGAAGGTGAGGATCCCGAGGGTCGCGAAGGCGGGGCCCGCCAGCGGCAGGTAGATGCGGAAGAAGATCGCGATCTCGCCCACGCCGTCGATCCGCCCGGCCTCCAGCAGCTCCCGCGGCAGGCCCAGGAAGAACTGGCGCATGAGGAACACGCTGAAGGGCTGGACCAGGAACGGCAGGATCAGCGCTGGCAGGGTGTCGGCCAGGCCCAGGTTCACGATCAGCACGTACTGCGGGATGAACGTGACCAGGCCCGGGATCATCAGGCATCCCAGCACCAGCACGAACAGCAGCTTCTTGAAGGGGAAGCGCAGGTGCGCCAGTGCGTAGCCGAACATCGAGCTGAACAGCAGGTTCCCGGCGGTGACGGCCACGGCCACCAGCGCCGAGTTGCCGAAGAAGCGGGCGAAGGGCCGCTCGAACAGGCGGCGGAAGTTGTCCCAGGTGGGCTCCTCGGGCAGCCACGTGGGCGGCACCCGCAGCAGCTCGCCCTGGGTCTTCAGGCTCCCCAGCAGCATCCACGCGAAGGGCGTGATCACCAGCAGCAGGAACACGGTGAGGACGATGTAGGTGAGGACGGGGCGGCGCTGTTCGATCATCACTTCTCCCTCATCAGGCGGAACTGCACGAGGGTGACGATGCCGATCACCACGAAGGTCAGGTACGCCATCGCCCCGGCCACGCCGTAGTTGCCGAAGCCGAACTGGTTGTAGGTGTACATGGAGGCGGAGATGGTGGCGTTCAGCGGCCCGCCGCCGGTCATCACGAAGGGCTCCTCGAAGAACTGCAGGTAGCCGATCGACGTGGTGACCAGAACGAACAGCATCGTCGGCCGGATGGAGGGCAGGGTGATGCTCACGAACCGGCGCCAGCGGCCGGCGCCGTCGAGCGCCGCGGCCTCGTGCAGCCCCGGGTCCACGGCCTGGAGCCCGGCCAGGAAGATCACCATCGAGGTGCCGAAGTTGCGCCACACGGCCATGATCACCAGGGACAGCAGAGCGGTGCGCTCGTCCCCGAGCCAGTGCGGACCGTCCACGCCCACCCAGGAGAGCACGGTGTTGACCAGGCCGTTCTCCGGCTGGAGCAGGAAGCGCCACACCACCGCGACCGCGACGATCGAGGTGATCACCGGGGTGTAGAAGCCCACCCGGAACACGGCCCGCAGCCGGCCCACCCCGCGGTTCAGCGCCACCGCCGCGGCGAGGCCGGCGGTGATCGTCAGCGGCACGCCCAGCAGCACGAACATGCCGGTGTTCAGCGCGGCGCGGCGGAACACGGGATCGGCGAAGGCCGTGCGGTAGTTCTCCAGGCCCACAAAGTCCACGGCGAACGGCGTGCGGATGTCGGTGATGCGCATGTCCGTGAACGACATGATCATCGACTGCAGCACCGGCCAGGCGGTGAACACCAGGAACAGGACCACGAAGGGCAGCGCGAGCAGGAGGCCCGCCCGGGCCTCCGCGGCGCCGCGGCGGGAGCGGCGGGGGCGTGCGGTCCCCGCGCTCCGGCCGGCGTCGGTGGTGAGCGTGCTCATCTCAGGCCCCGGTGCCGATGCCCTGGGCCTCGGACTGGATGGTCGCGAGGGCGTCCGCCGGGGCGAGGTCGTTCTTGCAGACCTCCTCGATCTGGGCGTCGAACTTCGCGGCGACCTGCTCCCAGGTGGCGACCGTGGGCGGGGCCTGCGCGGTGTCGAGCTGGGTGCGGAACACCTCGAACTTCTCGTTCGCGGAGACGGTCTCGTCCTCCCAGCTGCTCTGGAGGGCGGGCAGGTCGGTGGAGATCCCGAACCACTCCACCTGCACCTCGGGGGTGGAGAGGTGCTGCACGAGCTTCCAGGCCGCGTCCCGGTTCTCGCTGCCCTGGAACACGCCGAGGTTGGCGCCGCCCAGGAAGCTGGAGCTGGTCTCCTTCTGGGGCATCACGAACACCCCGTACTTGTCGGCGAAGTCCTCGCCGCCCACGGACTCGACGGCGCTCATCATCCACGGTCCGGAGATGAACATCGGCACCCGGCCGGAGACGAAGTCCTGCTCGGTGGTGCCGTCGGCCGGCGCCGGGTCCGAGACGCCGTCGGTGAAGTACGACTGGTAGTAGGCCAGCGCCTCCTCGTTCTGCGAGGACTCGAAGGTGAACTCGGCACCGGAGTCGTCGACGACCCCGCCGCCGTTGGACCAGATCAGCGGCATCACGGTCTGCCAGGAGCCGGTGCCGCCGGGCTGCAGGGAGAGCCCCCAGTCGGCGTCGGCCTGCTCCTGGTAGGCCCGGGCCAGGGCCAGCAGACCCTCCCAGTCGCTGGGCGGCTCGGTGATGCCGGCCTGCTCGGCGAGGTCGGTGCGGTAGAAGACCACGCGGGTCTCCACGTACCACGGCACGCCGTAGACGGTGCCGTCCACCGTGACGGAGTCGAGGGCGCCGGCGAAGTAGTCGTCGGTGGCGATCTCCTCGGGGGTGGGCTCGAGCGCTCCCAGCCCCACGAACTCGGCCATCCAGGTGGAGCCCACCTGGGCGACGTCCGGCGCGGTGCCGGCAGCGATCGCGGAGGTGAACTTGTCGTGCGCGCTGTCCCAGGGCACGGGGGTGACCTCGACGGAGACGTCCGGGTTCGCCTCCTCGAAGCCCTTGATCAGCTCGGGCAGCTTCTCGCCCTCGGCGCCCATCGCCCAGACGGTGAGGGAGCCGGTGGCCTCCCCCTCGGCAATCGGGGCGGCGGGCTCGGCGGCGCCGCTGCCGCCCTCCTCGGAGCGGCCGCAGGCGGCGAGCAGGCCGAGGGCGGCGGCGGCGCCGAGGCCGGTGACGGTACGGCGGGTGGGTCGCGGGGTGGTGCTCATGAGATCTCCTCTGTGGTGGTGACGGTGCCGGCGGGGAGCACGGCGGGCGGTCGGGGGGTGGG